>JBFFWQ010000022.1:0-60763 GCA_041570195.1 Promineifilaceae bacterium (SeqCode)
GGAACTTAAGCGAAGCGACGGGAACTTAAGCGAAGCGACGGGAAGTGGTGACTTGTTACAGCACTTACGCCATCTCGAACTCGACTTGCAGCGGCTGGAAGTGCGCCGCGATCGGGCTCGGCTCGACGAGTTATTGCATGAGTCGTTTGTGGAATTCGGCCGATCAGGCAAGCGCTACGATAAGGCCAGTACATTGGACGATTTACCCAGCGACCCTGCGCCAATGGTGATGTGGTCGCAGGATTTTGAGCTGGTGGAACTGGCCGACGACGTGGCCCTACTCACCTACCGGTCGGCCTCCGTCGACGAAGACGGCAACCTCTTCCGCTTCAGCCTCAGGTCGTCAGTGTGGCAGAGAACAGCGCGCGGCTGGCAAATGCGCTTCCACCAGGGCACACCCACAGAGCCATTCGCTAAGGACGTCGCCAAACAATAGGCCTCGGGCAACCGCCAGCGCCTCGTCTCAGGAGTTACCGTTGGCAGTTCCGCGACGATAAGCCATCCGCTCGAATGCGCTGGGCACCAGGCGGTTCCTCCAGGCCAACAGAGCCAGATTGGCCAGGCGGTCAGCCGGTTCAGTCGAGTCGAGCTCTAGATCGTACTGGCAGTGGTTGTGAACTACTGTATAGTCGGCCCGGGCTTCTCCGATACGCCTGTCGCCACGCTCCGCTTCGCGCCGCTCCAATTCAGCCAGAGGGCAATGGACGCCAATGAAGAACACCTCAAATGGAGCAAGTAGATCGAGTAGCCGATCCATCCACGCTTCTGTTTCCACGATATGTTCGACGAGTAAGTTGTTCCCGGCCGAGGCGAATGCGGCCAGAGATCGGTGAAAGCCCTCGAAAAAAGCCGGCCGCATCGCCAGCCAATCAAGCTCCTTATCTCGTATTCGCTCCATCGGCAGGACCTCGGCCGCGCGAAAGTGGTCAAATGAATAGTACAAGAATGGTTCGTCCAGCTTCTCCCAGAGCGCCTGGGCTAGCGTCGACTTGCCGGCGCTGGATGCGCCATTGATCAAGATGATCTTGCCCCCTTCTTGCTTGAGATCCATCACGAGATCAGAACGGCATACAATTAATGACCGCCCCGGCGCATGCCGCGCAGGAAGCTGCCGATGTGGCGGCCCATCTGACCCATGATCGGCGGCGGCTGCTCGGGATGACAATCGTGAAGCGCTTTCTCCAGCGGCTCAGGCCACTTCTCTTGAAAGTGAACGATCGTGCCTGGCGCCTCGGCTCCTTCCAGCACCTCTAAGGCCTGCTCTATCACCCGCATCTGCATATCCCGGTCACCCGGTCGGCCCAGGATGTGACCGAAGGGGAACTCCACGGCCAGGGCTCGCGGCGCGCCAACCCGTTCTGCCCAGAAGGGCATATTAGTGACTAGGATGGTCGACATCCCTGCGGCTTCAAATACTCGCGCCAGCACGGGCACGTTGGCGGCGCACTCAGGTCAGGCGGCGGTGAGCAAGACACAATCGACTTGGTCATCCAGCAGTTTCGCAGCCACCTCAGGTCCGTAAGTCTCGCGCCACGGCTGCTGATCGGCCGGGAAGCCCTGATAGCCCATGAAAGAGTAGGCCTGCCCAGCCAGACCCCCAATCTGGCCGGCGTCAGCTAACTCCTGAAAGCGCTGGATAGGCAGCAGGATGTTCATATCAGCCTCGATGTCGGCCGGATTGAGATGATGATGGCTGATACCAACCTCTTGCGGATCAACGTCTGTTGGCAAGGTGCGATAGGTCGGATCGCCCCAGGCAGGCTCTCGCGTTTCCCGCTCCAGGTCAAAAGGTGGTTCGTGCCCGCTATGGTACAGGCCGCCCGAGGTCACCAGGCTAAAGCGGGCCTTATTCAACGGCCGGGCCAACGGCGTCCAGGGGATGGGCATCTCCGTCCGCACCTGGCTCATCTTGTAATAGCGGGTCACAAGTCGCGGTAAGAACTTAAAGCTATCTACTTCCATGATTGAACCTTTTTGCGATTAGCGGCGAGTTTCTAACTGTCAGCCAACAGCCGTCAGCCTTCAGTCGCCGGCTGCCAGTTCCTTCAGTTCCCGACAGATCCCTCCAGGTATTCCTCATACCGCTCCAGTGCCGTTAGGAACCCTGCCCGGCCGAAACCAAAGCGCACGTAGCGATCTTCATAGCCCATGAAAGCGCCGGGCAGCAGCAGCACGCCGGCCGTCTGGGCCAGGTTGTGGCAATAGTCGGTGGCTGATGGCGCGTCCAGGCCGACCAGAGCCACCGATCCGGCTCGCGGCCGCCGCCAGGTGAAGCGGTCGGACCAGCGTTCAAAAAACGGCTCGACCAGGGCGATATTATCTCGGATGAGGGCCCTGTTACGCTCCATGATGCGCTCGCCGGCCGCCAGCGCAGCTATGGACAACAACTCCGTCGGCGCGGCCGGGCAAATCGTGGTGTAATACTTCCAGTTGAGCAGCGCCTGCTGGGTCGGCTCGTCGCGGACCAGCAGCCAGCCGGCCCGCAAACCAGGCAGGCCATGCGTCTTGGACAGGCCGCTCAGGACGATGGTCCGCTCGTACAGGTCGGCCGCCGAAGGTAGCCGCTCCCTGGTTCCAAACTCCAGGCCGCGATACATCTCGTCACAAAAAAGCCAGGTCCCATGCCGGGCGCAGAGGTCGATCAGCGCCTGGAATTCGGCCGGCGTTGGCAGATAACCGGTCGGATTGTGAGGGAAGTTAACCACCATCAGTTTTGTCTGCTCGCTGACCATCTGCTCCAAGGCTTCGAAATCCAGCTGCCAGCCATCCTCAGTTGGCGTTAGGGCCCAGGCCTGAATCCGACCGGCCACATGTTCGGCCATATTCCGCAGCGCATCATAGGCCGGGCTTAAAACGACGACCTCGTCGCCCGGCTCCAGCAAGGCCCGCATGACCAGGTAAATGCCCTCCACCGGCGAAGTCAGCACCACCACCTGCTCCGGAGAAACCTGATCGTAGCCATTAGCCACAGCCGCCCGCAACTCCGGATGCCCCGACGATTCCGTATACCCCAGGCGCAGCTCACCCAACGTTTCCATCTTCATCCCGGCCAATTCTAGCACTTCGCCAACCGGCATCGTCTCACAATCAGAGCTGGACAACATATGAGGCGTTGTAAATTCGTAAAGCGCATAGTATTGTTCGGTCGCAAATGGGGCAATATGCATGTTTTTCTCCAGGAGTCGTTGGTCGCTCGTTGCCAGTAGCTCGTCGCCAGTCGTCAGCGATAGCTGACAGCTGAAAGCTAACGGCTAACCGCTATGTTATCATATAGACAACCATGCCGTAAGAAAGAGGTGCCCCATGGACTGCTGCCAGTGCCAGGCGATTGAAGAACGCTTTGACCGCAAGAAGGCGGAGAAGAAGCGCCGCGCCTACCAACAGGGCGGGCTGAAGCGCGAAAGCCAGTTGCTGGTTGATGCCCTGGTTGCACAAGGTATCGACGGCTATACGCTGCTAGACGTGGGTGGGGGGATGGGCGCCCTGGCCATCGAATTGATCAAGCGTGGCGTGAGCCGGGCCACCATCAACGAGGCCTCGACCGCCTACCTGGAAGCGGCCGCCGCCGAAACGGAGAGCCAGGGCTTGACCGATCAGATAAGCCTCGTCCACGGCAATATTGCGACCATGGATCAAGAGATCGCCCCGGCCGATGTCGTCACGCTGGACAAAGTGATTTGCTGCTTCGACGACATGCCTGGCCTGGTCCAGTCCTCGCTGGCCAAGTCACGCAAGCTCTACGGCCTGGTCTACCCGCGCGACAACTGGCTGGTGAAAGCCGCCTTCGGTTTTGACAATCTGATCGGCCGCCTGCAGAGGAGCGATTTCCGCGTCTTCGTCTACCCGACCAAAGAAGTCGACGGCCTCATCCGGGGAAACGGCTTCCAGATGCGCTCCAGCCGGAACTCGGCCGGCTGGCAGATCGTAGTCTACGGCCGGGTTGGAGCTGGAACCGCTGTCTGATAGACTGATACTGCTTATCCAATGAAAAGCCCCGGCTCCATAAGCGGCTATTCTGGACAGGCGCATCAGCACGCATGTTGGTATCCTTTGCGGTAAGCTTGTGTCGGCAACTGCCACCACCAACCAACGCACCAGCGCCACCAAGCGTGACAAATGACCATTTAGCTTGACTCCTGTGCCAATTAGAATGATTATAGTTGTAGATCCATTAGCGTCTTTTAGCTCTTGGGGTTAATCAAACTCTGGCGGGTCCCGCGTCCTGAAGGACTACCAACATCAGTTGTTGGTTGCGAGGTAGATGGAGGTCGAGTCTGTACAAGTGGATGAATCAGGAAATGCCACGAGATCCGAGGCAGATCTCGCCCACATGGTAAGGCAAGTGGCCGAGGCAGTACCGGCTACGGCGATCATCTGTGTCACACGCAGCGCTGTACTGCCCCAGAAATTGACGGGTACAGCATTACGGCCTCGGCTTGTAGCCGCCACGGTAAACGAAGAAACATATGCCGCCTTGGCGGAAGCGGGACTGGAAGCGATACGCCTTCCATTGTATGCAGCCGACAAGTATAGTCAGGTGCGGCATGTTCTTTCCGTTGCTGTTAGATCGGGCAAGATCACAGCTGGCGATTTCATCATTTGCGCCATAGGCAGCAACGTCTACCCAGAAGAAGGGGATCTCATTGTTCTCACCGATGTAGATCCGGGTATCGAACGCCTGGTGATCACCGACCTACTCAAACTCACTGACGGCATCCGCCCTAGGGTGATGGAGACAACCCTGATGGTTGCCTGTCGCATTGCTCGAGTCATTCGTCGTGGCGGCGAGCGGATTGGAGCCATCTTTATCTTGGGTGACTCCCTTAACGTACTAAAGGATTCCAGGCAACTGATTCCCAACCCATTCCATGGGCATGAGGATCGACTCCGACAAATCACCAATCCCGATATTCATGACGCGCTCGTTGAATTCTCAAAACTCGATGGCGCCTTTGTCATTCGCGGAGATGGGTTTATCCAGTCGGCGGGCGTATTCCTGGCAACGGCTGATGAGGAGATGCAGTTGCCTACTGGCCTGGGTACACGGCACATCGCTGCCGCGGCAGCTACGGCCCGTTCAGCAGCAACAGCTGTTGTTGTTTCGGCAACCGACGGCAACGTGCGGATATTCTCAGACGGCCGGTTGGTATTACAGATGGATCTTGATGTACCCTATGGGCCTGTTATACTTGACGAGTAATCGAATTGACACAGTTCATCGACAACCTTCCTGATCGACAAACTGAAAACGCCAGACGCGGCAACTTTTCTACGCAGCGATGACGACTGACATCGCCCTCACTTTGATCATCATCCTGGTCGCCATGGCGCTCTTCGCCACGGAGAAGCTCCGGGTAGACGTGGTGGCCATGCTCGTGCTGATCTCTATCGGCGTGCTGGGGTTGGTTCCGCAAAAAGATCTCTTCTTCGGTTTCTCCAACTCGGCCGTCATTACCGTTTGGGCAGTCTACATGGTGTCCGGGGGATTGTTCAAGACCGGCGTGGCGGACGCCATGGGCAAGGCCATTCTGAAGGTAGCCGGCAACCGAGAGGCGGGGCTCATCGCCATCATCATGCTGACCGTGGGGGTTATTTCAGCCTTCATGAACAATGTGGGCGCAGTGGCTATGCTGCTGCCAGCCGTGGTGGGGATTTCGCGACAAACCAAGTTGCCCGTTTCGAAGATGCTGATCCCCTTAGCCTTTGCTTCGCTGCTGGGCGGCAAGATGACCCTGATCGGCACGCCAGCCAACATTCTGGCAGCCGGCGTCCTCGTCGAACGCGGACTGCCAACCTTTGGTTTCTTCGAGTTCACGCCGATGGGCATCGTGGTCTTGGTGACCGGAATCGTGTACATGGTCTTGATCGGCCGGCGCCTGCTGCCAATACGGGAAGGCGCCCATGGGAAAGAGGATGTCTATCGACTGAGAGGGTACGTCACCGAAGTACGCATCTTGCCTACCAGTCCTCTTATTGGGAAGACGCTGTTGGAATCACGCCTAGGGCAGGAATACAATCTCTCCATCCTGGCCATCCAGCGGAAAGATGGAGACCAGCCAATCGTTCATAGAAATACACAGATCCGGTCTGAGGATCTTCTGGTTGTTGAGAGTTCCGCCTCCGATCTAATCGCTGCCAGCCAATCCCTGGGATTGAGGATCGAGGTGGACCACGAACTCCACATTGACCTGCTCGAGCCTGGAGACATTCAGGTGGTTGAGGTCACCCTGGCCCCAAACTCGCACGCCGTCGGGCTCAGTCTTCAAGAAGCGCGCTTCCGGGATCGGTATGGCTTTACCGCACTAGCCATCGCCCGGGCAGGAGAAGTGATTACGGAACGTCTACGTGATATTCCTTTACGACTCGGTGATGCGTTACTGCTGCAAGGTTCGCAGCGCCGCGTTTCAGCGCTGCACGAGGGGGCTGATTTCGTGGTGTTGGAACCGGACGAGGCGGAGCAATTTCGGTTGACGAAGGCACCTATCGCCGTCGGGGCCCTGCTGTTTGCAATCGGGGTGACGATTTTTGCCCAAGTGGATATAGCCCTGGCCATGGTCATCGCGGCCATGATCATGATCTTGTCCGGCGCGATCACCATCGAAGAAGCTTATGAAAGCATAGATTGGCGCACGGTCTTCCTGGTGGCCGGGATGCTCCCGCTGGGCCTGGCCATGGAGCTTACAGGTACGGCGAAGTTCTTAGCCGACATTATCTTGGATACTTTCGGACCCTACGGTCCCCTGGCAACCCTGGCCGGGATCTACCTACTGGCGGCTCTGATAACGCAGCCAATGTCCAACGCGGCCGCTATCGTGCTCGTCGTGCCAATCGCTCTCGACACGGCCGCTGGCCTCGAGGCCAATTACAAAACATTTACGATGGCCGTTGTTATTGGTGCCGCCACAAGCTTTCTCTCGCCGGTGGGCCATAAGGCGAACGTATTGGTCTTTGGGCCTGGCGGTTATAAATTTACGGATTACGCGCGCGTGGGTGCATTGTTGACAGTCCTGCTGCTCATCGTTTCGATGATATTCCTACCGATCTTCTGGCCTCTCTTCCCGGATTAAATGCGCTGGCGGACTGCCGGAGATCTTCTTCGACCAACCGGCTGTGGCAAAGTTACTAGGCACGCCGTAGGAGATCCCGGGAACTTGTCCCGGATGATTACCCTCTCCTCGAGCACCCAACTCCTCATGAGGCCATGGCATTTCTCTTGGCGCCCACGACGTCCCCCACCTATTTGCCCCCCTCCACGGCCGCCACTACAATCAAACTCACAGTAGGCCATTAACCGTTGCCCTGACAGGACAAACACTTGGACTTATCCGATCCACCTGGCTCCGAGCCCAACCCTGAGAAAATCGACCGATCGCGTCTGCTCTTGGCCCTGCTATTCGTTCTAGCCGTGATAGTCGCTGCTTTCGCCTTCGTTCAGCAAGCCGATCTTCGAGAAGCTGCCGACGCCCGGGCCACGGCCGAGTCCGATGCCCAAGTAACTGCTGATGCCACAGAGCGTGCCCAAGCGCCAGCTTCGCCCGATGACGTCGTCGACCAACCGGCAAGAAATGAACCTCGACGACAGCTTCTCACCCAGCTTCGTACTCCCATGTTCGAGCGTGAGGGCCAGATACTCGCCGCCAGCCTTAGCCCTGACGCCAGACGTATAGCCACGGCCGGCGACGACGGCACGCCCCGCATCTGGGACGTGGAAAGCGGCGATCTCCTGGCCGAGCTGTCAGGTCATGCCGACCCCGTCAGAGTTGCTCATTTCAGCCCCGATGGGTCGCTACTGGTCACCGCCGACGACGATGGCGGCATGGAACTTTGGGACGGAGTTACGTTCCAGAACCTGGCCAGCGTCGAAGTGAATATCTCGGCCGTGCGCGCCGCCGACTTCAGCCCGGACGGAACCTCGCTGCTCACCGCCGGAGACGACGGCCGCGTCCGCATCTGGCGCATTTCTGTCGAGGCACCCGGCGCTGCAACCTTGTCCGCCGATCTTGTTCTGGAAAGCCGAAATGATCGCATCACTACCGCCGCCTTCAGCCCCGACGGCAGTAGGATCGTCGCCGCTGGTAACGATGGCCTGGCCCGAATCTGGGACGCGCATACGGGGACTGCCCTGGCCGATCTCGATGGCCATGATGCCCAGATCAATTCGGCCGCCTTCAGCCCCGACGGCGCTCGGGTCGCCACGGCCGGCGCCAACGGCGTCGTACGAATATGGGACGTCTCGACCGCGCCACCGGCCGAACCGTTCATCTTGAACGCCCACGACGGGCCAGTTCACAAGGCCGCTTTTTATCCAGACGGTTTGCTGCTGGTCACGGCCGGCTGTGATGAACAGAATATCCCTTGCCAGACCGCCTCGGCCCGCGCCTGGGATGCCGAAACGGGCGAATTACTGACTGAATGGCTAATAGACTCGCCTGGAGTCACATCAGCCAACCTGAGCCCGGACGGGCAACACCTGCTGACCATTGGCGCCGATGGCCTGGTTCAACTGGCCAGCATCCACCTGAATACCATACTTGAACATGAATGAAAATGTACGGACTCATAGGCCAAGCACTATCTATCCTGTAAATCCTGTCTATTCTTGAAGAAGATCACACGCGCAAGCCGTTTGGGAGGCCCCATTTCCGATTCTGCCCATACCATATCAATCAGCGCCAACAATTGGAGCAACGGGTGGTTGGGTGATACCATTGTCCTGAGCCTTTTCAGTTAAGTTGACGGTTAGCACTATCAACTTTACTTGAATTGGCTCTTTTTTCAGGGTAGGGATTTATGCCCTACCCTCACATAAGTAGCAATTGAGAGATAGATCACTTATTGAGAAAATCCAGCACAAGCTGATTGAAGATCTCGGGTTTTTCCATATTTGGCAGATGTGCCGTGCCTTCGATTGTCTGATGTATTCCATTTGGAATTTTATTTACCATAATTTCGGTTGCACGCGCCATTTCAGGGTGCTCTAAACCTCCATTGATAACCAATGTCGGACATGCAATCTCATGTAGACGTTCAATTGCAGGCGGTGTTAGTGGGTTGACGGGCTGACTATCAGCGATAAAAAATGTGTTATTCTGAACAGCGGTTTTGTTCATTTCGGTTGCTTTTTTACGAATATCGCTATTAACTTCATTCGGTTCACGATACATGCCATCAATCCAGATACGAATCTGTAATTCTGAGGTAGTGGCAGTGTCACCTTGTTGCATCGCGCCGAACATCTCCACCATGTAGCGTGGTGGTTCGCCTTGCATCTCGAACCCAGATGGTGTTGCATTGATGACGATTAATGACAACACTTTCTTGGGATGCTGGATAGCAAAATCGATATATGCTGTACCACTTAGAGAGCATCCGACTAAATGCGCCTTTTCAATATTCAGTGTGTCCATCAAAGATAGCAATTCTTCACTGCGCGAAATTGGCTGAGTCGCAAGTTTTGATTGACCATAGCCCTGCATATCGAAACGCACGACGCGATAATTTTCTGCAAAAGCGTCCCATTGTGCATCCCACATACGGCTATCAACAAAGCCAGCATGTCCGAGAATCACTGTTTCGCCTTGCCCTGCAATTTCATGGTTGAGTGTTGACATGTTGTTCATCCTTTTGAGTATGCGATGTTCGTTACTTTCATGATAGAATGACTTGCATGACATCTGTTGTCATTCTATCATGAACGTGGTTTCTATGCGTGCAGATCGACTCTTGAAATTGATGTTATTGTTGGAAAATAGGGGCAAAATGACCGCCGCAGCATTAGCAGAGGAGTTGGAAGTTTCAACTCGAACGATTTTGCGGGATATTGATGCACTCTCATTTTCAGGGGTGCCGATTTATGCTGAAGGGGGGCATGGTGGTGGCATTTCTCTGGATGAAAATTATCGTGTGAAATTGAATGGCCTGAAAGAAGCGGAAGTGCAAGCATTGATTGTTTCCAGCAATGCTTCTTTATTAGCGGATATTGGCTTGGAAGATGCAGCAGAGCAGTCTCTACTCAAATTATTGACTGCCCTTCCTTACTTATATGAGCAATCTGCAAAGCAATTCCAGAATCGGATTTACCTTGACCCCGTCGCATGGTGGCATAGTCAGCAAACCCTCACACATCTCAATATCGTACAGGGTGCGGTTTATAACAACCGTATCATTGAAATCGATTATCAACGGCATGATGGTAGCTATCTTACACGTACTGTGCATGCTTATGGCCTCGTTGCCAAAGCAAGTGTCTGGTATCTGATTGCAGCACATGATGAACAATTTAGAAGTTACCGCATTTCACGTATCAAGCGTGTAAATGTATCACAGGAAACGTTCGTTCGAGATGACACATTCAATCTTGCAGATTATTGGCAAGAGAGTACCAGCAATTTCCTCGAAAATATCTCTTATTTCGTCTTTAAGCTCGAAATTCACCCTGACAGCAAAAATATGGCAACGTGGTATTCACCCGGATATTCTGACGCACAGGGTACGACCGTTGATGGATGGTATATCCGGCAATACTATGTCGATTCGCTGGAACTAGCGGCAATGTTTGTAGTGGGATTGGGCAATCAGGTCAAAATAATTGAACCTGAAGAACTCAAAGTAGCTGTAGCAGCAAAAATTAAATCCCTCACTATTTAGCCGTCCTCTGTGCCAGCAACATAAAAATATACGGACATATGCTCACCAGCGTTCATGCCTGCTAGGGAAGTGGATATCATTCAAGTCAAATAGGCTCGGACGTTTGCTATTAGGGATTTATGCCCCACCCTCAGCTAAGTGGAGAACAGTTGCGAATTTAAGTTCACCTACCACGCCGATCTACAACTGTGATCCTGAAAGCAAGCCACCAAATCGGCAGGTTGGTTTTTATTTTGAACCGTGGCTTGCTTAGTATCACAAAGATCTACAGTGACTTGAATACAAGACTTGCCTCTATAGTCGACAAATGTCAAGAAAAATGCCAAACTCCTATCACATTTGCCACTGCTGCCAGTAGGGAATAACCATAAACACACTTCAACTTACCATCGACGACAACTCACTTAGGACACGAGAAGACCTGGTTACCGATGCCTTGAGGACCGCAATTCTTCGTGGAACGTTCAAACCTGGAGAGAAACTGGATCAGCAACAGATTTCCGCCGATCTAGGAGTGAGTCCTAGCCCGGTTCGCCAAGCACTACGAACCTTGGCCGCCGAAGGCTTGGTTACGATTATTCCAAATCGGGGTGCCACCGTTACCGAGCGATCGATCGAAGAATTGGAGGAGCTGCAGTTTATCCGCCGTATGTTGGAAGGAGCAGCGGCGCGACGCGGCGCCCCAAGAATGGATGATTCGCGGCTGGAAAGCCTGGCAGCAATTCTTGACAAAGCGGAAAAGACGAGCGACTTTGAGGAAATCCTAGCCTTGAACAATGAATTTCACGCCGCTATATATAGCGCATTTCCACAGCCGACGCTGATGCGCCATATCCAGCAACTACGAAATAGAGTTGCGCCATATAACCGCGTCTATCTGGAAAGCGCTGGTAGCAAAGAAGTCGCTTTGGCCGGGCACCGGCGCATTTATGAAGCGTGTATACGCCGAGACGGGAAACAAGCCGAAGAAGAAACCAGCAAACACCTGGAACAGGTATTTCTGGGTACTGTTAAGTTGACCCAGAGCACGGCAAACAATTGATTGGGACAAGCCAACAAATCACCCTCGGCGACGGCCGCTCATCTACTTTCACGGCTGGCCCAGTTCCCGGCTCAAAGCCAGCATGGTGATGCCCACGGCGCTTAGGCAGGTCATCCGCATCATCGCCCCCGATCGCCCCAGCTTTGGCCTCTCGGACTTCAAGCCCAGTCGCAAACTGGTGGATTGGCCTACCGGCGTCGTCGCGTTGCTGGCGCCCTAAATCTAGATCGTTTTGTCGTCATTGGGTTATCCGGTGGCGGCCCATACGCGGCCATAGGCGCCCTGAAGATCCCGACACGCCCGAGCGCGCCGCCCACACTCGCCGGTGGAGTAAGGCCCGCAAGAACGGCCGCGGCGGCAGGGTGGGGATGATGGCCAGGTGCTCCCAAGGCGGCGCGGCTTCGTCGAGGAATCGAAAGATCCGGCCGATCGAATTATTGGCGAACATAGCCTCGAAGATAGGCCGCACTTCTTCGCCCCGCTCCTCCATGACGTCCAGCAAGATAGAATCGCACAGCCGGTAACGGTAAGGGTCGGCCGGCACGTCGAAGGGCCGGCCGGTCCGCAACAACGAGTCGATGATAGCCGCCGAGTCCGCGTGAATCCGGCTGAAGGCGTAGCCGGTTGTAGGCTTGATCCGGCCGCCCCTGGCCCCAATGCTCATCACCCGCCGGCCGAGTCGCCGCGCGAACGGTTGATCGCTGATGGGGATGCAGCCTTTCTCCCGGCGCACGATCTCATAGGTCTCGATGCCCAGCTGCTCCTTGATGTAGCCTCGCAATGCCCCCACATAATCGTAATCGCCGTGTCCCAATACGGCTTTCGAGAAGATAGTGTACTCGACCAATGCCTGCCGCTCGTCAAAAGGCAGGAGGTAAAAGAAACGGGTCTCCCCTTCTTGCGACGCCCGGAAATCCATCAGGGTGGCCACTTCGGGATCGAAGGAAGATTTATCTGTCCGGATCTCCCAACCGGCGAAGTGCAGCTTCAGGTGATGGTATCTGCTAGGATAGGTCTGGACATCCGCCCGGCCGTAACAGCTATCGAAGACCCATTTCGCGCTAACCGTCTGATCGTCGATGAGAACCTGCGCTTCGTAAGGCCCATCCTCGATTTGTCTGACCCGGCCGCGCTTGAAAGTGATATTGTCACGCGCCGCCAGGTCCTCCCGCACGAATTTGTAGAAGTCCAGGCCGCGGATCACGTTGTAGCGATAAGCGCCCAGCTCGGCGATGCGCTCCAAACCAGGGGACACGAATCGCAGCCGGGACCAGGATCGATCCACGATGGATTCGAACGGGGTGGTGCGGTCAGACCAGAAACCCCAGGTACGATCGTTCTGGCGCTTCGGCGATTGGTCGACGATCAGCATCTTTTTGTCGCCCAGCGAGCTATGCGCCAGGTGATAAGCCAGGCTCAAACCCGACAACCCGCCCCCGGCGATGATGTAATCATAGTGTTCGACAGCGCCACCGGAAATGAGACGCAGATTCTTTGGATTTAGGGGATTTGAACTTCTGGACTTCCAATTCTCATTCATTATTTACGCCCGATAACTCGTGCTGATCCCCCTAGAGGAGTCAATCCCCTGGAGGAAATAGGCATCCAAATGCTGGCCGCCTGACGGCTGAAAGCTGAAAGCCATTTACCGAGTACGCCACCAAAGACCGGGGATCATGCGCAGCTTCGCGTGACCGCTGAGGTAGGCTCGCCGGTTGAATACATCGTAATCGTGGGCCTCGATATCGCTCAGTATCTCCTGGTAGAAACCGGCCGCTGCGGCCACCGCCAACCGGCCGTCCTTGTGCAGCATGGCGATGCCAGGCCAGGCCTCGGCATAGAGGCGCCGGTTGCGCTGGATCTGGAAGCGCATGAACTGTCGCCAGCGTTCACTCACTTCGCCGACCGCCAGGTCCGCTTCCGACAAACTGTATTCGGCCAATTCCTGGGCCGGCAGGTATACGCGTCCTGCCCGCTGATCTTCGCCCACGTCGCGCAGGATATTGGTGATCTGCAGCGCCACGCCCAGCTTGATCGCGTAGGGGATGGCCCGCGGACCCGAATAGCCAATAATGTGTTTACTCATCAGTCCCACGGTCGAAGCCACGCCATAAGCGTAGGCTGCCAAGTCATCGAAGGTCTGATATCGATTCTGGACCAGGTCGCGGCCAACTCCTTCGATGAGCTGCTCGGCATAACGAGGCGGGATGGCGAAGCGCTGCCGGGTATCGGCCCAGGCCAGTGCCACCAGGTCCTCGTCGTCTGGCTGGACTGAGAAGATCTTGAGCTTCCATTCTTCCAGGCGCTGTCCCGCGTCTGGGCCCGGCCGATCGACGATATCGTCGCTCACCCGGCAAAAAGCGTACAGGGTTCGCATGGCTCGCCGCTTTTCGGCCGGCAGCAGCCTGGTGGCCAGAGAAAAGGAGCGGCTATGAATCGCGGTTAACTCTGCGCAGTACTCATACGCTTCGGCCAGCCGGGCCGCATCGGTCGCCGGCCTGGTTCGCGCTAAGGCGGCCGGAACATCAGCCTCTTGAGCCAGGCTTAACAAGTTTTTTTCCCAGGTCAGAGTCGGTAGGGTAGTCATGGCGTCCTCAGAATTCCGGCGGGCAGGATGTCAAATCAGCGGGATCGGCTAAGCTATCTCGGCCGGCGCCGGAACCAGGCTTGGATACAGACTGGGCTGGCGGGCTCGCGTCTCTTTGAGGATCCGCTCGGCCGACAGCCGCCCGGAGAGCAACGCCATGGGCAAGCCGGCCCCGGGATGGGTGCTGCTGCCGGTGAAATAAAGGTTCCGGTAGCGATGGTGCCGGTTATGGGGCCGCATGTAGCCCACCTGCATAAAATTATGGCTCAAGCCGAAGGCCGCGCCCTTGGCCAGGTTGAAGCGGCCGGCCCAATCCCGCGGCGTGTAACAGATCTCGAATTTGAGATGCTCTTCCAGATCGGAGATCCCTTCCCGGCCCAGCCCGCTCAACACGGCTGCCCGCGCACGCGAGGTCATCTCATTCCAATCCTGGGGCGACTGCTCATCAAGCTGGCCCATCGGGTCCAGCAAGTGGCCGACTGGAACTAGCACGAAGAGCGAGTCGTGTCCCGCTGGCGCGGCCGCGGCATCGACCCGGGTCGGCGCGTGAACGTAAAAGCTGGGCTCGTCGGGCAACGTCTTCTGATCGAAGATGCTCTTAAAACTGGCCCGATAGTCGCTCGACAGAAAGACATTGTGGGTGTTCAGCTGGCGATAAACCTTGTCCACGCCCCAGTAAAACATAATGGTCGAGCAAGTGTATTTCTTGTTGGCCAGCCGTTCGGCCGCGGCGCGATCAGGCAACAGCTCGCGGTAGACGTAGGGCAGGTCAGCGTTGGCCACCACGACGTCGGCACTGCGCCGCTCGCCGCCTGGCAATATTACGCCCCGGGCCCTATCGCCCTCAATCACGATTTGTTTGACCGGTGCCCCGTATTCGAAGCGAACGCCATAGGACTCGGCGATGGTCACCAGGCTATCGACGACCCGGTATAGACCGCCCTTGGGGAACCAGACCCCTTCGGCCAACTCGGTATATTGCATCAGGGAATAGGTAGCCGGGGCGTCAAAGGGACTGAGGCCCAGGTACATATTCTGGAAGGTGAAGGCCGCTTTCAGGCGTGCGTCGTCGAAGTAGCGGCCGATATTGCGGTAGTGGTTGGTCAGCACCTTCAACTGGAATAGTAGCGGCAGGTTGGCCGGGCTCAAGTACTCGGCCCAATTGTAGAAGTTGCGGCCGACGAACTTATCCAGCGACACTTCGTAATGGCGCCGCCCTTCTTCCAGGTAGCGTAGCAAGCCGCCGAAGCTGCCCGGCTCGACCGCCTCCAACTGGTTGCGCATCGCGCCGAGGTCGCTGGTCAAGGCCAGGGTCAGGCCATCATCGAAACGGACCTTGTAGGTAGGGTCGATGCGTTGCAGCTCCAGGTGGTCGCCTATCTCCTGGCCCAGCAAGGCGTAGGTATCAGCGAACACTTTCGGCATGAGGAAAAGCGTCGCCCCCACGTCAAAGCGGTGGCCGTCGCGATTGATCTGACCGCAGCGGCCACCGGGTATATTATTCTTCTCTAAAACTGTGACGTCATTTCCCTGTTGGGCTAGCAGAGCGGCCGCGGTGATCCCTCCCAGTCCGGCCCCGATAACCAGAACAGATTGCCCCGTATTCATTTCTCGTTCCTTAGTAATCGGCGGCAATTCAGCAACTGCCTTGTCAAGAATACCGCCGCCGATTAATCAAAAGTCACCAATATTCGACATACAATACGGGCATCGGTCCCTTCTGGTTGCGATTTATAACGCCCTGCGTTACGAATAGTGTTCCCTGGTGCAAGCTATCGTTGAACCCTTTTATACTGCTTGTAAGGAGCAATGGCTGTCGCTTTTTGGATGTGCTGTCCAGTTCGCTTTTTACCGGATCGGGGGCGTGAAGTAAGCAATTAAGCCAGGAGTATATTACTAAGTCTGGGAAATGATATGGCCATCTTCTGGAGCCCTATTTGCGGGCAGCAAGTAAGGGGAAGAAGGCAGGGAATGCTCAGGATCTCTCAAGTTAGTTCCGAAAGTTTCCCAGAGATCTATTTACCCTACGCTCTGTTCATGGAGCGTGAGCTAATCAATGAACCCTGATGTAGGGACGGCTATCCTACAAATGTAACGGCGCGCTGGTCAGAGCCGGTCGATCACGGTCACAGTGACCAGCAACCGCCCCTCAATTTGCGTGAATTAGCGTTGTATCTTCAGCCGTAGCCAGCTCGCGCTGCAAGTAGCTTTCGTAGTCCGGGATTTGACGCTCGTAACTCTCGCTCATCAAGGGAGAGGAGATCATCAAGTCGGCCGAGGCCCGATTGCAGGCGATGGGGATATTCCAGACCACGGCCACCCTCAGCAGGGCCTTGACGTCGGGATCGTGCGGCTGGGCTTGTAGCGGATCCCAGAAGAAGATCACCAGGTCGACGTCGCCCTCGACGATCTTAGCGCCCAGCTGCTGATCGCCGCCCAGCGGGCCGCTCATCAATTTGCTGATCTCCAGGTCGAGATTCTCTTCTAGCAACGCGCCGGTGGTGCCGGTAGCATAGAGTCGGTGGTCCTTCAGACCTTCTCGATTGTAACGGACCCACTCAAGCAGCGCGTCCTTCTTACTGTCATGAGCTACCAGGGCGATACCCTTTTGCTCTGAAACCGAATGAACGGTCATAGTCATACCTCGTATTCTTTCTTGGTTCAAAACGCAGGATTATAGCTGGCTCCTATTAGAATAACGTCAACGGCTGGTTATGGTTGGGTTAACGACAGAAATCGGGTGCTCAGCATCACCCCCATCATGTATTGTCTACCGGCTGCGAGCAACGCCGCTGCCGGCAACGGCCGGTCTGAACGCGCCATCGAGCTCTATACTTTAGCGAGACGATTCAAGCATATCACGAATTCTCGCTGCTTCGAGGACGTGACCGGCAAGGAACTGTATGGTGTGGAGGCCTCGTTGCCGCCGGAGGTAGCCAAAGCAGCCAAAGCCAGGGACGAAGAGCTAGACATCTGGGAAACGGCCGAAACCTTGTTACTTGAAGTAGCCAGCAATTAGCCTTTAGAGTTCCAATCCGCATTATGTGGCCAAGCCGGGTAATTGGGAGTCAATCACTAAGGCCGAGTTCCGCCGCCTCCTGGCGCAATGCCGCTCGATTATCATAAATCTTTTGCATTGCAGCCACCGCATCGTCTACACCCTGCTGCCCGGCGCGGAAAATGGCTTCGTCGAACCAGACCGCTTCCCGTTGGCAGGCCCGCTCCGCTTCCGGCAAATCCATGGTTTCAAATTCGAAGCGCTCGGGGTAGGCCATGGGCACCGGAAGCCTTGACAATTGAGGTTGGAACAGTTCATTGTGGTGCATAGCTTCATAACCAACCCAGCAAGGAATCCCTTCCATGTCCAAGGCATGGCAGACCACGTCGTGGCCAAAGCCAAACACTTCGGGATCAACAGTGAAAATGTAACAGTAAAAGGATCGGGTTGTGTGACGCGGATCTCGAAGCAGGATGCGCACACCAGGCACCTCGCTCAGGGCCTCATCCATATAAGCCACCATCTCCTCTCTCTCCCTGGCCTGATCGGGAAAACGCTCCAAGGCGACACGGCCTAAGGCTGCCCCTAGTTCGGTCATACGATAATTGGCGCCCATTGTGAAATTGTCGCCCTCCTCCTGACCACCGCCCAGGGCATGAGAGCGACCACAATTGATGATGCCGGCCACTCGCTGGGCCAATTCAGCCGTCCTGCAAACCAGCACACCGCCCTCGCCGACGCTGAGGATTTTTGTGGATTGCAGACTGAAGGAACCGAAGTGGCCTATTGTTCCCGCCCCCCGACCGCGCCATTTCGCGCCGTGCGCGTGGGCGCAATCCTCGATTACGATCAGGTCATACTTGTCGGCAATTGCCATGATCGCATCCATATCGGCCATATGCGCGCCAAGGTGAACCGGTATGATAGCCCGGGTTCTATCGGTTATCGCGGCTTCCGCGGCCTTGGGATCGATGCAATAGTTGTTGGGATCGGCATCTACGATGACGGGAATAACTCCGGCCGCCATTGGCGCTGCGGCTGTGGCCTGAAAGGTATAGGCCGGCACGATGACCTCATCGCCCCAACCGATACCCGCCGCCCGCAGAGCCACCTCCATCGTCACGGTGCCATTAGCGCAAGCAACGGCATATTCTCCGCCTTGCATGGCCAAGAACTCTTGCAGAAAGGCGGCCGTTTCTGGACCTGGGTAAGGGTATCCGCCCCAGTTTCCAGATTTGATCACCCGGGTCACAGCATCAACATCCCGTTGGTCGTGAACGGGCCAGTCAGGATATGCCTCCTGGCGTAACGCTTCTCCACCCAACGCTGCTAAAGTTGACATTATTTTATGCCACTCTTTTCCAAACTATGGAGCTCATTGGTCGTCTGAATCAGGGTCTGTCTCAGGGCAGTTGTATCCAATCCCGCCTTATCCATACCTAACAAGACACCGCCAATCACGGGCGGCGCTTTCAACCTCACCAACCTGGCGCCAGGCGCTATGGCGTGGATCGTTTTACGCATTTCTTCTTCTAAGGTCGAGCTACCCTTATACAGGCTACCCGATAACACCACGTCAAACGCCTCCTTCTCTAAACTCAACTGGCGAATGACGCCCACGGCTAGACTGCCAAGTTCGCGGCCGGCCCAGCAGATGATCGCCCGCGCCACCTCATCGCCTTGAGCGGCCACATCAAAAACAAGAGGCGCCGCTGATGCCGATAGGTGATAACGATTGCGAACCAGACCGGCAAACAGATCGTCTATATCTCTGGCTCCGGCCGCTTCCACAAAGGCATCGCTTAATAGCGTTTCCGGGCCCCGTTTCGCCCAGGACAGAGAAATGGCCTGGATCGCCCTGGCCACAATTTCACCGGCGCCACCGTACTCGCCAAACTGATGACCCTGTCCAGTTATGCGTCCCTCACGGCCGTCACGATCCCAACCCCGGCAGTTATTGCTGGTTCCGGCGACGACGACCACGCCCCAGCCGGCCGTCGCGCCCGCCACCAATCCCACCAGAGTATCATTCCCCAAAACCCAGGCCGCGTTTTTAAGTGCCAGCGAATCAATCATCTTTTCATGCCCCGGACGATCCTCGGGCCAGTCATAACCGGCGTATCCAAATCCCGCGCCCCAGATGTCTGCCCTGCTGATACCCGCCTGATCTAAGACCATGTTTGTGAGGTCACATAGCACTTCTTGAGCGCCATCCCAGCCAATCGCTTCCCAACTTCCCGGACCTGCTTGTCCAAAACCAACGGCCCGCCCCGTTTCATCGGCTAACAAAGCATGGCTTTTTGTATTTCCAATGTCTAGGCCCAGAAAGTATTTCACAACCTATTCCCAGAAGCGCGGCAGATAATCTCTGTGTGTTTCCAACATATCGTCTAGCACCAGCTGCACCTTGTCGGCCGTCGGGCCCAGGGGATTGGCTAACAAGGCTTGATAGGCGGCGTTACGATCTCCATGAACGGCCGCTTCGACAACCAACAATTCATACATCTTCACCGCGCTCAATAGACCGAAACAGGCCGCCGGCAGAGGATCGGTCGCCATTGGTTTGATGCCCTCGCGGCCAACCTTACAAGGCATCTCCAGTACCCAGTCGGCTGGCCAACCAGGCACGGCCCCACGGTGGGGAGTATTGACGATGTGGGTTTCTCCCAGATCGTTGTAATGGGCTTCCAGTAGCTGGGTTGCTACTGTGGAATAATAGGCGCCGCCGCGCTGCATCAATCCTTCCGGCGGCTCCGAACGATCCGGCTCGGCGTATTGCTTCAGCAATCCCTCTTCGATAGCCATCACGTCTTCCGCCCGTGACGGCGGCCACTTCTCCTGGCCTGCCAACTTGCGGTCACTATAGTAGAAATATTGCAGATAGTAGTTGGGAATCATCTGTAACGACTCGACCGTAAGCGGATCCCATTCCGGCGCTTCCTGGCCTCTCAACTCGGCCACAAACCCCTCGATGATCCGCGGCCAGATCTCCTCGCCGTCGACAATAAACCCTCTGTGCCAGGACAGGTGGTTGAGCCCCAGCGTGTTCAACTCAGCTCGTGCCGGCTCGATCTTCAGCCCTGTCTGCTCTTCAAAAGCTTCCAGCAACGTCATCTTTGTCGTGATCGGTACATTGCAGACACCCACAGAAGGGACATCGGGAGCATGGCGGGCAAGCGCCTCCGTCACCACGCCGGCCGGATTGGTGAAATTGACCAGCAGCGCTTCCGGTTCGGCCAATTCCTCCATATCTTCGGCGATCTTGAGGATGACCGGAATAGTTCGTAAGGCTTTGGCCATGCCGCCTACGCCTGTAGTTTCCTGGCCGATTAGACCGTGTCGTTGGCCCAGATATTCATCCTCGCGACGAGCTTGCATCCAGCCGACGCGCAACTGAGTTATCACGTAGCTGGCTTCCTTGACCGCCTCTCGCTGATCGGCCGTCAAGACCACTTTAAATGGCGAGCCTTTTGCTTCAACCATTCGCTGGGCGAATCGACCGACGACTTCCAGGCGATCTGGTAAAATGTCCATGAGCCATAGTTCGGTCATGGGGAAACGACCACATCGTTCCAGGAAGCCGTTGATAAGTTCTGGCGTGTAACTTGAACCGCCCCCGATGACAGCAACCTTCATAATCCCCTCGTATTCACGTCTACTACCGAGCAGACCCTTTCCGGTATCATCCACATCAAAATCGCCAAAGTAAATGCCGATTTTAGCATAGATGCTCGCTGGCTGGGGATCGCCGGCCGTAACCTCCCGTACATACGCCCGCCTAAACGACTGTTTTAATGACTTCATTGCTATCCGGCCGGGGCGATTCCACCTGACGGCATTTTGGAAAGGACGATCAAATGCCGCGAAACAAGTGGCTGGTTCAGGCAACTTTTTCTCTCTTCCACACAATAGTCGCGGCCGCCTGCCAGAATCAAGCGCTCCCGGCCGCCCCGGCTTCCTCGCTGGCACCGGCTGCCCCGCGGGCGCCTAGTCACCCACTTCTAACGGACCTGGACTCAGTTGAGCAGCTGCAAACCATTTTCAACGAAGACGCCGGCCGCGGCTGTTGATGATCCTGGCCCTCCTCTGACCGGAGTGTCGGGCCGGCGCCAGTTGGGTGCAAGAAAACATCTTAGAAGCCAATCCTGAAGCCGAAATAGACATCTACGTCGTCTGGGAGCCGACGTTGGGCGCCCGGCGTAACCATGCCGACGACGCCACGGAGCTGATATCCGACCCGCGCGTCCGGCACTACTGGAATGCCGACTTCATCGTCGGCGAGTTCTTCAAGGACCATGACTTCGGCCGCACGGCCTGGGACATCTACTTCCTGTATGGCCCGGACGCCGAATGGGGGGAAGAACCGGCGCCGCTTTTACTCTCCGGCCGCGCTGTGATTCGCAGGCGCCAGGCGCTGCAAGACACATTATTGGCGTTGTGCGAGGAGAAGTAGTGGGCAGTAGCCAACAGCAACCCCGGCCGGGGCAGGTACTCACTCCAGCGACTCCAATGCGGCCTGAGTTCGCGCCATGTCGGGCGCAGCGCCTATTTCTTCAAATGCCGCCAGCGAGCTAGAGAAATAGTCACGGGCCTCAACCGGGTCACTCCGGCCCAAAGCCACCTCGGCCAGCTCGAAAAGGGTGCGACCGATTTGCCAGCGTGTTTCCAGCCCCCGAAATAGCTCAAGGGCTTGATTTAACCGGCTTTCGGCGGCCGCGTATTCGCCCTCGAGCCGGTGCAGCACCCCCCAGGCCCGATGGGCGCTGGCTTGATACAGGATGTGCTCATCACGGATGGCCGTCTCTTCCGCCAGCGGTGCATATTGGCGCAGGGCAGTCTGGTCGCGTTGCCGAACGGCTGAATCAAGGTACATGGAATATATTTCAGTATCGTGAAATAGGAGACCTCTCGCCGTAAGGGGCGTGTTCGCGGCTGCCTTCAAATAATCCCTGAGCTGGGCGAACTCGCCCGCCGCCATTAATGGCAGGCACACTCAGTAATACTGGGTTCGTTCCCAGTTTTCGAGCGGTTCCGATTCGCTACGCGTCATTAAGGCATAGGCTTGTTCGCGCAGAACTTGGGACTGGTCAAGGTTGCCCTGCAGAGCATGTGTGGCAGAAGCTATGGAGAGTACTACACAGTTTCCTCCGCCTAGCTGATCCTCAGAATAGCGACGCTCAAGCTCTTCTCGCTTCTCGTCAAGCCCAAAAACCTCTTGCCAGCGATCCAGGCGAAACAAGCATAGGGCTTGAAGGCTCAGGGCCCAAACTTGTTGAGCAACGGCTCCGATTCGAATGGCCATTGCTTCCTGCTCAAGCAAATGCTCCATGGCCAGATCATATTCGCCAACCACCATCAACGCATCACTAAAGCCCTCCAGGATATTGATTCGTCTGAGCACGTCGCCGAAACGTGGATCTCGGCTAAGGGTCAAGCGCCGGCGCGAGACCGCCAGTTGATCTGGCAACCGCCCAAGCACGAAATAGATCCTGCCTAGTGCTTCGAGCGCAAAAGACAGTTCCTCTGGCGCGTCAAGCTTTTCAGCCAGATCCACGGCCGCCTGAGCGAAGCCTTCAGCCCTGTTCAGGGCCTCGGGCGAGAGAGAAACCGTGTCGCTGAAAATGGCCAGGGTGGCCAACACGCGAACCCAGACGACTTGGGGTGCCTCACTTTGTGGCGGTGGCAGACTGGCTTCAAGATAGGCTCGTGAGGCAGCCAGGGTCTGGGACCATGGTTTGAGCGCTTCATAGCCGATGTCCCCGATCAGCTGATGAGCCGTTTCGAGGAGTTTACAGTGCAGGCGCACGGCAATCATCTTGTCCGCACCGAGCTGGCCAGACCACAGGTCAAGCGCGGCCTGGTAATAGGAGATGGACTGCGCATCTCTCATGAACTCCCCGTTGATGTCAGCCAATTCCTCGAGCAAAACCAACTGCGTGTCGACGCGCTCACCGGCCTCGAGCAGGTCAAGCGCTGTCTGCAAATGCTGGACGGCCTCGTTGTAGGCATAAACGGCTTTTGCCCATTGCGCCGCCAGACAGCTGTATTTGATGGCCTTGTCGCGCTTCCCTGCTTTCAGGAAATGATAAGCCAGCCGGCTGGCTTTCTCATCTGCCTGCTCTTCGTAGAGCGCTTCCAGTGCCTGGCCGACTTCACCGTGCAACAGCCGCTGCTCCCCGGCACTCAGGCCATCGTAAAGGTATTGCTGGAAGAGGACATGGGTAAACTGGTAGCGTGACAGAAGCTGTTGGCCAGACGCTACCTGCTCCCATTCCCTCACCAGGCGGTGGTGCTTCTCCAACTCCTGAGAGAGATGCCCCAAGAGCTGTCTTTGGCTCAGCCCTTGAACCCGGCCCACAACCTCGGCCGTGAAATTCTCTCCCTCCACGCTGGCCACGGCCAAGAGCTCCTTTAGTTCCGGCTCCATCCGACCGATGCGCTCCTCGATCACCGCCTCTATGCGCGCCGGAAGCCTCCCCCAATCCAGTTGCGGCCCTGCGCTCCAATATCCATCCCCATCTTTGATCAGGTCGCCACGGTTCTGCATCGTCCGCAGCAGTTCGATGGTAAACAGCGGATGACCGCGGGCGCGTTGAAATAAGGTGGACCGGAATTGCTTCCCTAACCGGTTAGGCTCACTGTCGACGATGGCGTCAACAAATCGCCGCCCTCCCGTTTCATCAGCCCAACTCAAGCTCAACCAGACGTCGCCAAAGGTACGCCTGAACTCGCCCAGTACTTTAGCCAGTAAATGCCGTCCACCTCTGAGATCGCGGATGATCTCCTCCGGCCGGTAGGCGCACACGATAAGGATTCGACTGCCACTCTTTGGCAGTCGCCGGCCCAGATGGAACAGAAGGCCCGTTGAGGCCACGCTCGCCCATTGCAAATCGTCAAGCAGCAGCAATACCGGTTGTTTCTCGGCCACGGCCCGCAGAACATTCGTGAACTGCTCGTAGAGGTAACTTTGGTCCAGGTCGCCTGAATCTCCCTGGAATCCTTGCACCTGTTTTCGCAATTCGGCTAGCCAGGGTGCACCAGCCGGTTCAGCGACTGTGGCCCTGTTCAGCAACATCGGCCCATTCAACAGGGTACGCAAGAGTTGCGGACCATGCTCGAGCAGGGCCTGGGCGACCAGCGGCAAAGCCTCCCATAGGCGCCGGGCATGCTCCCTGCTGATCGTGCCCGCCGACCACCTGGCTTCCACATCCCCGGTGAGCATGGCCATCAAGTCGCGGAAAGGAAGATATGGGTCATCCGCGCCTGCGTCATTGTTCCCTTTGGCAGTCAGCAAATCTGGATGGGCACGCATGGCTTGCCGGGCAAAGGCATTCATCAAGGCCGTCTTTCCACTTCCGGGACCACCCGTGAGAAAGATAAGTCCCCCACGGCCGGCCAGGGCGCCGTCGAGGGCCTGGTTCAACCAGTTCAATTCATCTTCCCGGGCCACGAAGAGTGCAGCAGACTCCTCTCGCCTTGCCGCTCTTTCTGTGAGGAACGCAGGTGGCGTTGCTGGGACCTTTAACTCCCTAGCCCGTATTTGCCGCAAAAGATCCGCTGTTTCCGGGGACGGTGCGACTGCGAGTTGCTCAGCTAGCGCCTGTTGGCACAGCGCGAATTGCCTTATGGCCGCTTCTCGCTGACCTGTCCAGGCCAGCAAGTACATTACCTGCCGGTGCGCCTCTTCGTCCCAAGGCGCGAGTTGAAGCAGGCGCTGACCGTAACCCACGGCTTCTGCATAATGACCACGCCGGGTCAACGCGTCACGGGCAGAGGCCAGGATCACCCGCGATCGCTCCCGCCAGTGCTCCCGCTCGGCCAGCAGCCAGGTCTCGAACCTCGAATTGTCGCTTAAATAAAGGCCCTCGAGAAACTCGCCGCCCAGCAGATCGGCCGCCCCTTGCCAACGTTTTTCCGTCTCCATCGCCTGCAACATGTAAATGTCGACGCTAGTGTTTTTGGCCGGCAGGAAACGCACCGTCTGGGCATCCGTTTCCCAGCATCCGGGCAGGATTTTGACCAGGTTGTATAACTCGCGGCGTAATTTGCCGCGCCCCGTGCCTGACGCCTCATCGGGCCACAGCAGGGTCGCCAGATATTCTCGAGCGATGGTCCGTCGCTCGGATGTTAGATAGCCGAGCAAACCCACAGCTCGTTGCGAACGGAAGCGCGGTATCGAGCCAGCATCGCCCATCCCGCCCTCCGGGTTGGTATCGATATGTTCTACTCGAGCTGGACCAAGAAGCCTGAGATGTCGCATATCCCCTGATACTCCCACAAGTATGAGTTCATCAAACGAAACTCTATGCGATTGTCGTCACGTGTAGCGCAGGCAGCAAGGGCGAGCGGACGAATTTCGGACGCCTCTCTTTTAAGCTTTGCAGAAGCATTATAGGTTGCCGGAGAACAGTTTGCAATAGAGGCGCCAATTCTGATATTTACACTTCGTGGCAGCGTATGCCAGGGTAATGGCCTCTTGCACGTTTGCCGGAAGAGGAACACGCAAATGAGGTGGTGATGTCTATGCTTGTCTAGCCTTTGAGAAAATGTTGCCGACTTGGGGCCTTAGTAATCGCCTATTGATTCGGTAGCTCTGGCGCGGGTCAGTTTCCACCAGTAACAAAAACCAGTAGGCTCTCGAATGAAAATGTCTTGTAAGGGAGAAAGTCAAATGAAGAATAAGATACTTGTTTTGGTGGTTGTTATACTTCTTTTAGCATCGACGATCCAGGTGGCATTCGCCACCCCCCCACCGGATGATCCGGACAACTTTGGTTCCTGCAATATGGTCGCTTCGTGGTGGGCCCCCCTCCCGGATGGCGGCGAGCCGCCAGGCAAAGCCAAGGGAGTCAAGCTAATGCCTGTAGAATTAGAAGTAGCACCTGGAGTATTCGAAACAGTTTTGGTCCAGCGAAGGGGGATGGCGATGGCCCATTTCTCTGACCATCCCGAATGGTACACTAATGGTGCTCAACACATGGACGAAATTACCGTACTCCATTGTGGGTGATGAGCTTCCGCTCGACTGGGCGGCTTTGATAGGGAAGTCGTGATGGCCCAGAGTGTCCCTTTCGTACACTCTGGGCCCTATTTCTGTTTCTCAGAATGAGAGGCCGTAAGACAAGATGTCAACATCATCACACGAATACGACGTGGCTCTGATCCACGAACTGTGGGATGAATATGCGTCTGCGCTTGTAGCTGGAGATATGGAACGCTGGATCTCAACATGGAACACTGAGGCGAAAGAGTTGTCAGCCGCCGGGCTGTTGCTATCAGGCACCGAGCAGATCCGGGCCGCCAACCGGCCGGTGCTAGATCTTTTCGATACCGAAATGACCATCTCCCCCGAAGATATCCGTATCCTCGGCGATTGTGCTTACACATATGGCTCCTACAAGCAGGCGATAACACCCAAAGAAGGAGGGGAGTCGATAAGCTATACCGGTTGGTTTCTGACCATTCTCGAGAAGCAAGCGGATGGTTCATGGAAGCTCGCCATCGCCTGTTTCAACACCAGCCAGAAGCCGAAATCATTCAGATGACTGCATTTGTTCACGACTGAGATTTCAGGATAGCAAGATTACCAAAAGTGATGCAATAGGGCCTGTCTTGCGACTACTCCGTTCTAGCTGAAGCTTAGTTTACATTTTCGTCCTTCCATTCCCAAAACGCCGACTTGGCAGCATCGACCTGCGGGACGCTCAGTATTCGGTCGCCCTCAGGCCAAAGGACGCGCCCTCGCTCCACAACATGATACATATCGCCGAAATTGATGACATCCGACACTTGCGCCGGAGCAACATTGTCTTACTGTGATAGTAACAAGGAGGTAATCGACCCAGAACACCCTAACGAATGCTGCGCCGCTGGCTGCTGTTCACAGTTTTACTCGTAGGGGTTCTTGGGGCGTCGTCGCTAAAGCGGCTTCCTAGCAACACTATAGACCAGCGCTTTCCGACGACGCTAACCCACGAACCCGCCCGCGCCATCGCCCTCACCCGGGACGGCTCAACGCTCCTGGCTGTCAATCCCGACTCCAACAGCATCACCTTCATTGCCCTGGCCGATTCGGCCGTGACGGCCGAGATCCCCGTAGGCGTCCATCCACGAACCGTAACCATCGATCACGGCCGGCAGCGCGCCTTCGTCGCCAACGAAGGCTCAAACAGCATCTCGGTCTTGGACCTACAAGCGCGGCAGGTAACTGGCGAAGTTGACGTCGGCGCCCGGCCGGTAGGCGTCGTCGTGTCGCCCGATTCCCGCTACCTGGCCATCAGCGAAATGGGGGACGACACGGTCCGCTTCCTGGACGCCAGTGCCCTGTCTACCCTGTCGGCCATCCCTGTTGGCGACCGGCCTTACGGGCTGGCATTCACGCCGGACGGCCGCCATCTGCTGATCACCCACCTCCTAAGTGGGCAGGTCACACTCCTGACCGCGCGGCCCTACCGATACCATTTCCCCCTAGTCGTGAGTTCTGATGTAGAACAGGGCGCCCGGTACGAGCCACTTCCAAAGCCGGCCGGCAAGTCATATAGCGCAAGCATACAAATCATCCCCACCTGGCCCAATGTCGCCCCGGCGCCGGCCGTCGTCGTCAATGCCGCTGGTACCCGCGCCTATCTGCCTCAGACGATGGCCAACGGCCTGGGGCTCAACACCCAATTCGATACCACGGTCTTCCCGAAAGTCTCTGTCGTCAATCTGGAAACGTTGAGTCACCAGACCGCGGAACACATCCCGCTCCCGGAAACCGATCGCCCGGTGGGCCTGCCTTGGGACGTCGCCTTGGCTGGCGACGAGTTATGGGTCGTCAATGCCGGCAGTAATGACGTGTCGGCCATCGACATCGGCGATCCGGCCCGCCCGGTTCGCGCCGGCTATGTGCCTGTGGGATCCAACCCGCGCGGAATCGTCTTTAGCCCGGACGGGCAGTCAGCCTACGTCAACAATGTGCTGGATGGAACGGTGAGCGTGATCGATACCGCTGGCTATTCGGTGACGGCCGTGATCACTACCACGAACATCCCCTTGCCGCCTCTATTGCTTAACGGCAAACGCCTCTTCCACAGCAGCGCCCGCCCGGACCTGGCCCGGGGCAGCTGGATCACCTGCAACACTTGCCACGTCGAGGGGGAACATGACGGTCGGACCTGGCTATTACAATTCGTCGGTCAGGTCCCGCCAGGGAATAAGCCAGTCATAAAGCGCAATACCACCAGCCTGCTGGGGATGATCGAAACCTATCCGCTGCGCTGGTCGGCCGAATGGGACGAATCGGCCGACAGCGAATTCAGCATCCGCCTGGAACAATTCGGAACCGGCCTGATTCAAGAGGATATGCACCCAACTCTGGGCGAACCCAACCAGGGCCGATCCTACGACCTGGACTCATTGGCCGCTTTTATCGATAGCCTAGCCGTCCCGCCGCGCGACCATTTCTTGACGCCGGCCGAAGCGCGCGGCAAGGTCATCTTCGAGTCGGCCGCGACGGGTTGCAGCGACTGCCATCCGCCCCCGCTCTACACCGATCAACAGGTCCACGACGTGGGCACGGCCGATGCCCATGGCGAGTGGTTCGGCCCGTTCATCGATACCCCGACGCTGAGATTCTTGTACGATAGCCCGCCTTATATGCACGACGGCAGCGCAATTACGCTGCTGGATGTTCTAACTACGGCCAACCCAGCCGATGAACACGGCGCCACCTCTCACCTCACCGAGCAGGAGCTGGCCGATCTTGTCGCCTTTCTATCAGCTTTGCCATTTACCGAACAGGAGTCGTCTGCCGACTAGGAATCGCCTACCGAACAGCGGTTCGCCTACCGAACAGCGGTTCGCCGGCCGAAAAGGAGTTCGCCAATGAGAATCACTATCGGGCTAGGAATTATTTTTATGGTCGCATTGCTCTTGTTGGTCGGACTTGGACAGTTAAGCAAGAGCGAAGACGTCATCTCGGCCGTTCAGGCTTCTGTGAGGGTGGATTCGTCGCTTGCCGGCGATGTCCCAGATAATAAGAATCCTGAGGCCGCCAAAACCGTCCCGCCACCGGGGGCGACCATCTCGGGGACCATTCGACATCAGGACAGTCCTGTCGCCGGCGTAACGGTCCAGGCGATGTGGACTGGCGGCGGCGACGCACAGGTCACCGCGGCCGACGGCGCTTACCGCTTCTCCGAACTGCCCATTGGTGGCTTTGTCGCTATTCTCGTGCGGCCGCCCCTCGACCAGGGACTTGCCTTCATCAACTGGGCCACTGAGAATTTCGCCGGCAGCATGACCAAAAACTTCGATCTGGAAAAGGGCCACCTGCTCAGCGGCGCGCTCCTTCGTCCCGACGGCTCCGCCTACTCCGGATTTCCACCGCACATCATCCCCATTGACGTGCGGCTTGGCAGTGGAGAAACACTGGGAATAAAAATGGGCTCCAGCGGTATATTCACCGGGGTCTTACCTTCAGGGTACCATGCACTTCTAGAGACGCCCGAGATGGCCCCTTACTACATGCCCCACACCATCTTCGATATGCGGTACGGCGACGTGACCGACCAGGTGATCACCCTGTTAGATAGACCGGCCCTGCTGCCGCATACGCCGCCTCGCGCCGAACTGATCCAGGTCGAACCCGTTGGTCCCGAGGGCTACGCCACCATAACCGGCGCGAAAGGCGCCGTCCACCCATCGTCGGCCGTGGCCATCATCAATTTGAATGCTCACACATTAAAGGTTACGGTCTCTGACGAAAATGGCGCCTTTGCCGTCGACGACCTTTACGCGCCGCCGGGCTCATCATTGCTCGTCAAGGTGGATCCCAAGGGTGACCAGGTCGCTTCGGCCTGGAGTCGATCGCACACCGAAAACATGCCCGGAGACGGCACCCTCAACTCGTTGCCCGGTACGATCCTGTACGTCGACCCGCCCCCGGTTGGCGAGGGTAACATTCAAGCTTTCCATAGCGTGGGCGTGTGGGCAAGGGAACCATCCGGCGCGGCGCCTGCATTGCCATCCGCGGATGTACCTGCTTCATTGAGCTCGTCGGCCCCCGATCCGGCCGGCGGTTGGGCCGGTTGGTGGCTTTCTGGCACCTTGCAAATACCGGGCAGCAGCCCCGGGCCTGGCCTAGCCATTCAAGCCGGCCAGTTGGTAACGCTCACCGCCCGTCTGCGCGTGACCTCGCCCGCCATTGCCTGCACCGAACCCATCACCTACATACCCTCCCTGACGCCCCACTTGCTGGCTCAATTTGACGCTGATGGCCAGATAGAACCGTGGGGCGCCTGGTTCACGCCCTATCTATTCACGCCCACGGGTTTACCCATCGAACGTGAACCCGTGGGCCAACGCGTGCCCCTTGATTCCGCCCTGGATTTCACCGGCCATACGTGCATCACCTCCAACGCTTTCGACGCCTTCCTGGAGGCCGTCCTAGAAATACCATTTGGGCTGCAAGACGGCGTCTACTTGCCAACCGGTAACATCGACCCGGGCGGCGTCCCCCTCGGCCCCATGCCGTTGATACCTATCTGGTACCATTATTTGATGGTCCCAATGCCGCCCTTGCGCGTTGGATCGCCGGGCCCGTCCCGCATACCCTGGACACTACTAGGAGACTATCCCATCAACGGGCACCGCGGCCTGGTGGCCAACGAGGATATGGGCAGCTTTGCCATGCCCACCCGTGTCGTCCATCCACCCCACGTGCTCGTCGTCCCCCGGCTCGACGAGCGCACCGGCGAGTTGCTGCGCTACCGGCTGGAGCCCGGTTCGAATTGGATCGCTTCCACCGACCGGCGCCAGCCCAATCCCCCGGCCATTCCTTTCACCTTGCCCTCCGGTACGCTGGCCGTCGAAGTGATCAAGCCTGATAGAAGCGTCGAGACCCTGGGGCCGGCGCCAGTTCGACAATCGTCCCTGCGCACGCCTACCACGCCCGGTGGGGCGCCGCTCAATTTCGGCACCGGCCACATCGGCGATATTTACCGCCTGACTACCCTGGACGACACCTTCAACTACAGCTTTGATCAATACGGCCATCACGTCATCATGATGTATGGCGAAGTGATGGACGTCTATGGCAACACCTATCATTTCGAGGGTACTTACGAGCTGCTGGTGGCCCGTCTCCTGGATCTGGACCCCGGTCAGCTGCCGACCACCCCTTACAAGCAGGGTGACGCTTTTGCTCCGGGCCTGCACATCTTCCCCCCCGTTCCGGCCGACGTAGAGGTACGATTGACCCACATGCCCTATTCTAACCCCGACCCGGCGCTGACCTTCACCAGGACCATCACCGGCCAGGCCAACCGCTTCGGCTATTTCCAGCCCTCGGCCGGCACGACCATTACCATGACGACGCCGGGAGAGTTTCGGGTTGACATCAGCGCTAGGTACGAAGACCCCTCAGGCGCGCTATGGATGGGCACGGCCACCTGGGGCAACGTGGTAGAAGGCCAGACGTCCCGCATCGAGGCTCACGGCCGGCGGGGCATGGACTCCTCCGTATTAGGACCGGCCTGGTTTGCGGTGAATACACTGCCAGCTGATAAAAAGGGCGTCCACGTCTTCTACCCCTACTTCGGCGGCGATATTCATTGGGGAGCTCAAGACCAGCCGCCCGGCGATACGATCCAGGCCATCCTCTCCATCGAGGACCTGACCGGGACCGATGAGATCTACGACATCATCCGCGATCACGCTACGCGGCCGCACGCCTATCTAGAAGGCGACCTGGAAGACCTGCTTGGCGTGAATGAAGGGCCGCTATTCACCACCAGCTCCAGCAACAGAGATCCGGCCTATGCCCCCGAGGACATCGATCTATTGGCCTATTGGTACGGCTCTTCCGAGAAACCTGACGTACACGTCCGCGAAACCATCTCTATCGGCAACATGCCCACCGCCTACTGGCGTTTCGACGACACTTATGGTTATCAGATCGGCGTAGCCGCCGACGGCGACCAGCCCGGCGATATCAAGTGGGAGTTCGGCGGCGCCGTCTTTCGCGTCTTCTCTGAGACCAACCCGATCAACGAATACGGCATCTACAGTTCGCTTTGGGCGCTGTTGCCATTCCGCGACCCCGTGGGCGCCCGCGTCACGCCTCCTTTCCAGGACGCCACCGGCGCCAGCATCAATGGCGGACCCATCCTGGAACTGTTAGGCGAGGAAATTGATGTGCTGTTCCTGCCCAAAGGTGTGCGCCCCGGCGATGTGCTGGAGCTGGACGACGTCATTTCGTTTTCCGGCCATGTCGGCCCGCCGCTGAACAGCCAGGTTACTGTAACCATCACTTCCCCGTCGGGCGTGCCACACCCGGCCGGCCTGCGGGCCAACAAGATCGGCTGGGTTTACGAGCCCGATTTCGACTTCCCGGCCGACGAAACCGGCCGCTGGACGGTAGATGTCCAGGTGCTGCACGATCAGGCCCTGGCCTACGCGGCCGCGCCAACCACCCATAATACGGGCTCAGTCCTAGGCACCAGCGGCCGCTACGAGTTCTACGTGGTCGAGCCCGGTTCGGATAGACTGCCCATTTACTCACCCCAGTCTGGCTTCATCACCTGGCCCTCCACGGGCATCGAGCCCATCCACATCCGCGGCCTGGCCCCGGCCGGGACGACGGCCGTGCACTACACCATCCACGCCAAGGGCGTGGTGATGGGCCAGGGTAGCGTCAGCCCGTCGGCCAGCGGCCACTTCGAGCTCATCTACGACGCCGAGGCGTTGCATAAGGACTTCTCAATGCTCAGCCTCACGGCCCGCGAAGGGCTATGGGAGGGCCTGTCTGATGAGGTTTCCATCAACCTGCTGGCCGCCGGCGAAACGCCACAGGCGACCACAGTCACCCTCATCGGAGAAGAGGTCTTCGTGGAAACGACGCCTTGGCAAAAGCAATTCTTGCCGGCGATTACTCGTTAGGCTTTCCAGAGAGAATAGCGTTGACTTACATGACAGACACGCGTAGACGCTGGCATCTGCCCATCCTGCTCCTGCTTTTTAGCATTGTCGGGCTGTGGGTCTGGCTGGATCTGCTGGCCTACAGTGGAGCGACGGTTAGCGGCATTGTCCTGGATGGAGAAGGGCCAGTTGCCGGGGCCAGGGTACGCGCCCGGGCGACCGGCAACCTCACCTTCGCTGATGACGCCGGCCGCTTCACCTTGAGCGATTTAACTCCGGGCGAAGAAGTGGAAATAACGGCCTGGGCCGAGGGATACTACATCGCCTCAGTCAAAGTAACGCCGACCCTTTCGACGCCCCGGGCGCCCTTCGAGCCGGTAACGAACAATAGCTTGCTGAGCGCGGATTGGGTGACGCTGACGCTCCGGCCGCACCACACGACCGACCATCCCGACTATGCCTGGACATCGCCTATCAGCGGCACGTCGGCCGGGGCCTGCGGCAATTGCCACCCCATGATCGTTTCCCAATGGCGGGACAATGCCCACGGCCGGGCGGTGGACAACCCTCGTTTCTTCAGCCTCTATCAAGGTACGGACATCAGCAGCACAGCCACCATCAGTCCGGGCTACCGGCTTGATTTCCCCGGCACGGCCGGCAACTGCGCCAACTGCCATGCGCCCGGACTTGGCGTCGACGGTTACCTGACCACCAATATGGAGGACGCCCGTTCCGTGATCACCGCCGGCATTCACTGCGACTTCTGCCATAAGGTGGGCGGAGTCTATCTCGATCCGGCCACCGGCTCCATCTACCCCAACGCCCCCGGCGCTCAGAGCCAGCGGCTGCTGCGGCCGCCGGCCGGCGACAACATCTTCTTCGGCCCCTACGACGACATCCCCGACCCGGATACCTATCTACCCTTGATAAGCGAAAGCCAATATTGCGCGCCCTGTCACCAGTTCAGCTTCTGGGGCACGCCGATCTACGAATCTTACGACGAGTGGCTGGCCAGCCCCTATGCCGCCGCCGGCGTCACCTGCCAGGCTTGTCACATGCCGCCCAGCGGCGATATCTACTTCGCCCTGCCAGAAAAAGGCGGGCTGCCCCATCCGCCAGAAACGATCCCATCCCATTTGCAGTTGGGCGCTTCCAGCCAGGCGCTCCTCCAGGAGACGGTGACCATGACCGTGACCGCCCGGCAACTAGGCGACAGAATTTACGCCACGGTCGTGATTTCCAACGCAAATGCCGGCCATCACGTGCCCACCGACCATCCCGGCCGGCATCTGATCCTGACCGTTCACGCGTTAGACGGCCAGGGGCAGGAGCTGCGCCTGGAAAATGGCCCGACCGTCCCCGATTGGGGCGGCGCCCAGGCCGGTTTACCCGGCCAGATCTTCGCCAAGGTGCTACAGGACGTCGAAACTGGCGCCTTTCCGGTCACCAGTTACTGGAAACAAACGCTTGTTCTCGGCGACAATCGCCTGCCGTCCATGGGTAGCGATACCTCGATCTACGCCTTTGCTGCGCCCGATCCGGGCCGGACCGTGACGGTAGCGGCCGAATTGCGCTTCCGGCGCTTGTTCCAGGCCGAGATGGATGCCAGGGGCTGGGGGATGCCGGACGTGATCATGGAGCAGGCCGAGGCGACAACTAGCATCAACCAGTGGCAGACGGTGTACCTGCCTCTGGTGACGGCAAAATCCTCGGCCGTTATGGTAGGCGAGTAATACTCGAGATCGCCAGAATGGATTCTTGCTGGCTCCCGGACAGATGGGAATGGGACGCGGAAAAGCGCGGAAGAAGAAGCACTCCGCTTTCGCCCGCGTCCCATGACTCTCTATTCCGACGGTGGCGTTAGCGGAAGCGGCGAGGCCTTACTGACCTCGTAAGTCATGGCCAGGCCAAATTCCTGGATCATGGGCATAATGGCCTTGGAGTATTCTTCGTTGGGCCCGATTTCGCCGTACTTCTCCATATCCGCTTCATCCTCAAAGACCTGGGCGATGAACAAGGTGTTGGGGTCTTCCAGGTCACGAAAGAGCTCAAAAAATGTCATGCCTTCCATGCCCGCCGTCCGTTCTTTCACCCCGGCGAACAAACTCAAATATTCGTCCATCTTGCCAGGTTTGACCTTATAATGAAGCATTCTAACGATCATCGTTTTCTCCTGTTACTATTCTGTTGCTGGGATGAATCTATGGTGAACAAGAAGTGCCATGGCTATCATAACACGCCCACCCCCTCTAGCAACTTCTCGGCGATCCTGGCGCAAGCCTCGATCAGGTGCTCGCAATTGTCGAGCAGCAAGAGCAACTCCTTGCTGCGCAGAAAGTCGGCCAGCACTGACTCGAGCGAGCGCCCCGGCCCCGATTGTAAGGCGAAGACCTTGGCGATGGCCGGCAGGACCATCGTCTCGTCACCCAACGGTGCCAACTCTACCAACCAGACGCCGTTGCGATAATCTTCCAGTAGCTCCGCGGCAACCTGCAGCGCCAGCCGGGTCTTGCCCGTGCCGCCGGGGCCGGTTAATGTCACCAGTCGCGCCCCTCCAAGCAGCTGTTTGCCTGCTTCCAGTTCCCGTTCGCGGCCGACGAAACTGGTCGTCTGCCTGGGCAAGTTTGTCCTCCGCCCTCCTGCTGCACGCAAGGGCGGAAAGCGGTCGAGCAACCCGGGAGCCACGACCTGATACACCCGCTCCGCCGTGGGAAAGTCTTTGATCTGATAGCGGCCGAGATCGCGGAGGGTAACGCCTGCAGGCAGCTGACCGCCTAAAAGACCCTCGGAAACCTGTGACAGCAGGATCTGGTCCCCGTGTCCGGCGTCCTGCAAGCGGGCCGCCCGGGTTACCGCCGGCCCAAAGTAGTCGCCATCACGCAATTAGGCCGAACCGCTGTGCAACCCCATGCGTACCGCCATCTGGCCGATACCTTCATCCCACTTCTCAGCCTGTAGCGCCCGCTGCCCGGCCACGGCCGCGGCCACCGCATCCTGGGCCGAAGCGAAGACCGCATGCAGCCCATCGCCACGCATCTTGACCACGTGCCCCTGGTTCTCGACGACTGCAGCCTGCAACAACGCATCATGCCGCGCGACCGCCTCCCGCATCGCTGCGGGGTGCTCTTCCCACAGCCGGCTGCTGCCTTCGATGTCAGTAAAAAGAAACGTTACCGTTCCGGTGGGTAATACCATCGTCCATCCTGTGCAGATTGGGCGGATATCCTGCATATTGTCGGTCATAAACCGCCATTCTCAAAGAACTTCACATGCATCAGCCCATTACTATGGGCCGCCCCTTTACTGCGGGCCGCCCATTACCAAGGGCCGCGCACCACTATGGATGAAAACGCTAACCGCTAGAAACCAGAAAGCTGACGGCTAAAAGCTGAGAGCTGAAGGCTATTATTATTGAAGGGCTTCTTGACAAACCGGCCCCATACTTCATAATCCACATGACTGACACAACGGCTAATGGCAACCCTCACTTCCACCGCAGAGTCGGCGACGGAGCTGCTGCGGGCGCGTCGCTCAGGCACGTGGCGCAATGTATTGCGCTACACCGCAAGGCGTGTCGTCATGCTGGCCATTACCGTCGTCACGGCCGTCTATCTGACCATCCTGATCGCCAACTATGGCGGCTACGTCGACACCATCGTCGCCTCGCGCATCGAGGAACAGGTTGGCTTCATGATGCTCGGCGGCTGGCTGAGCGACCTGCCGCCCGAAGAGCGGATGGAAACGGCCGAGCAGACCATCGCCGCCATGCAGGACGCCGCCGGCCTCAATGATCCTTTCCTGTTACGTTCGGCCCGCTGGCTGGGCGATGGTCTGACCCTCAACTGGGGGGAGTCCGAAGGTAGTTCTTACACCTACGGTTTCAGCCCCGGCCGCATGACGGTCCGGCAAATCATCGGCGACCATCTATCGCGGACACTGCTGGTATTTGGCGGTGCCAATATCCTGCTGTTTGGAATATCGCTTTCGATCGGCCTGTTCCTGAACCGGCGCCATGGCGGACTGCTCGACCGGCTGTTTATCTTGCTGTCGCCCATCTCGGCCGCGCCGGCCTGGGTGTTCGGCGTGCTGCTGACGACCATCGCCCTGCGACTCTTCGGCTTCTCGCCTGGAGGCACATTTGACGCCTGGCCCGGCGGTCTGCGCCTGACCCATCTCGCAGTCCTGGCCCGTCACCTGATCCTACCTTTTCTGGCCATTCTCCTGGCCGGCCTCTTCGCCAGCGTCTACGCTTGGCGCAGCCTTTTCCAGGTGTACAGCAGCGAAGACTACGTCGACATGGCCTACGCCAAAGGGATCTCCAACCGCAACGTCGATCGCCAATATATCATGCGCCCGGCACTGCCCGCACTGCTAACCAGCTTTGCCCTCCTGCTGGTGGTCCTGTGGCAGGAGATCATAGCCCTCGAATACTTCTTCAACGTGCACGGGCTCGGCCGCCTCTTCATGAGCGCGCTCAACTCCTTCGACACCCCCATGATCGTGGCCATCGTGACCACCTTCGCTTACCTGATTGCCATTACCGTCTTCATCCTGGACATTTGTTACGTTTTTGTCGACCCGCGGGTACGCCTTGGCAGCGAGCAACCACAAGGGGGGTCGGTCCGGCCGGCCGGCCGCCGCTGGTGGCAGCGCAGGCGCCGCAAGAACCGTTCACCGTCCAGGGATCAATGCCAAAGCGCGTCCTCTTCAGGTCGCAGACGTCGCTTCTCCTACTCTATACCGCGGCCCACGGCCGCCGGCGTCGGCGATGCTTTGAAGCGCACTAGGTTGCAAGTGGGGGAGTTTGCCCGCGCCCTGGCCCGCTATCCATCGGCCGTCTTCGGCCTGGCCATCATCACGATCCTGCTGCTCGTCTCGCTTTACACGGTGATAGCCATCCCCTACGACGAGGCAGTTACCCGCTGGCGAGGGGATGGCAACGCCTGGTTCCGACACCCGCGCCTTGCGTTACCGGTCTGGGTCAACTACTTCCGCCGCGACGATCTACCGCCCACGTTCCGCTTCAGCTCGACGGAGGAAGGCAGCCAGAAGCAATTCGTCGAAGAGGAGGGCGAACTTAGCGAAATAACGATGCCGTTCACCTTCGATTACGATTACGGCGCTTTCCCGCAGGAGATCATCGTCGATCTGACGGCTGACTTTGTAGAACGAGCGCCCCACGTCATGATCACCTGGGTCTGGCCTGACGGCAGCGAGCGCGAGTTGACTGGCTTCCCACCAAGAGCCACGGACAGCTATTACGTCGGCCGCGACGATCGGCTCAAACGGCGCTTGCGCTCGGAGGTCCCCCTTGAAGCGCTCTTCCTCGGCCCTGAAGGGGATGCTGAACGGCCGGAAAGCGGCACCTATACCTTGCGCGTCGACGCCTTGCTATTTGAGCCCGATACAAACGTCGACGCCGAAGTGACCATCTTAGGCCAGGTTTATGGCTTGGCCGGCACCGACAACCAGCGACGAGATCTCATGATCGCCTTGCTGTGGGGTACGCCGGTCGCCCTCGCCTTTGGCCTGGTTGCGGCTATTGCCGTGTCTGTTGGCAGCATGCTCGTCGCCGCTCTGGGCGCATGGTATGGCGGTGCACTGGATCGGATCGTGCAATTCCTCACCGAAGTCAACCTGATCTTGCCCTTTTTCCCCATCGCCCTCATGGTCTTCACCATGTATTCCAGGAGCATCGTCACCATACTGGGCGTCGTCGTCGTCCTGACCATCTTCGGCAGCGCGGTGAAATCTTACCGGGCGGCTTTCCTCCAGGTACGCACCGAGCCCTACATCGAAGCCGCCCAGGCCTATGGCGCCAGTGACAAGCGGATCGTGGCCCGCTACCTCTTTCCGCGCCTGCGCACCTTGCTCTTGCCCAGGCTGATCATCCTCGTGCCGGCCTTCGTCTTTCTAGAGGCCACCCTGGCCTTTCTCGGGGTTTCCGATCCCATACTGCCCACCTGGGGCAAGCTGATCGTCGCCGCGTTGTCCTACGGCGTCCACGCCGGCGCCACCCACATCATTTTCGCTCCGCTGGCCGTGCTCTTCCTGACCGGCTTCGCCTTCGCCATGGTGGGCATCGCCTTGGAACGCGTCTTCGAACCCCGGCTGCGAGAGTCGTGATGCGTTCTATATTGAACGCCAGCGCCAGTTTGCGCGTTCTTGTTCCACATAGCCCGGGCTCGGAAAATCGAAATGGAAAAACAGAACCAGCACTTCCTCCTTGGCTGCCCGTTCTAGGAGCTCCAGGCGCGTGGAGATCATTTGTTCAGGCAACACATCAACCGGCACAGCCCACTCCGGGTGCTTGAGACGCAATGGATGGCGGGCCGCATCAGCCAGGTTCATCAGGCTTTCTCCTTGCGAGCGAATCTCCAGACCCAGATGCCCGGGTATGTGGCCATAGGCTTCGATTGTCCTGATGCCGGGCAGGAGCTCTAAATCTCCCCAACCAACTCCAATTGATCTTGAACGGCTAACAGTTTTTGGCGCGTGACTTGGGTCATCCAGCTTTCCGGGTCCGGTTCGTCCCCAGTCCGGTATTCAAACTCCTCCTCGCCGATCACGTACCAGGCGTTTTTTAAATGCCGGTCTGTCATCTTCGTCAGTACAACCTCCCACGTGATCGGGATGCCCGTGAGTGAGAAACAAGATATCGATTTCGTCGGCTGGATAGCCTACTCGCTCCAGTTTCAGCAGCGGCTTACCACCACTTGGATCTAGGTCAGCAACACCGGTGTCAACGATCAGCTTCTTCTTGCCACTATCGACCAACAAGCATGTCCAGCTTGAGGGCAGTTGATCGCTTTCCAGGTTATTTCTCTGCAAGGCTGCCTTCAATTCTTCAGGTGACGCACTGGCAAATAGAAAATCGACCGTGCCTATATGGCCCCGCCATCTCGAACGGCTATGAATTTGAAATCCCCCAAATCAAGGTGAAAATGTGCTTTATCCATATTCATGCCGCAAACACTCCTTTGTTCGCCCATCGTATGTTCTCCTTCACTTTTGTTGAGAATTCCGAAAAAGATGGAACCCTGTCTTTAGCGTAGTCAGGCACACGAACTCTGAATCGAACCAGACTGCTTGTTGCCCAAGTACTCGCTGGTGAAACGTCAACAGAAAGGAAGCGCACCCAAGACATGGAATCAAACGTCATGCAACACTAGATTTGTCTGCGCCTACCCTGCGTAGAACCTCAATGCTCTCGTCCTTAAGAGTTTAACCTTCTGGGATGAGTTCGCACCTTCGAAAGTCAGTCGTCACTTTGAAACCCATCTTTTCGTAGATTCGGGCACCTTGCACATTTCCGCACAAATGTATAACAGGCACCTACATTTTCATGTGACGTGGACTCGGAGGCTTTGTTCCAACGGCACAGTGGTAAGGCCAGGTGAAGAAGAAGGCCTTCTCGCCGATAGTCATAGCCGGTTTTGTACAGGACGATCACTCACATAATTACCACAAATCATCCTTCTGAACCGAAATCAGTTCCAATCCCAGATCACGTATCCGATTGATAACACCGAACAAGGCGGGCTGATCGACCGCGGTCAGCACGATCAATGTTCTTCCATTGTCGAGATAAACGACTTTGTGACCTTCAAACCAGCGTAACCAGCGTTCATCCAGACGGCCGTATACATGAATTTGATAACAGGCATTCGTGTTCATGATGCATCTACAGCGAGAATATCCAGGGTATATTGTCGTTTACAGAAAATTGTGTTGCCAAGAGAAGAGCCTTCCTGTTTCACTATAGAGAGCTAGAAGCGTTGATCTAGCACGATATGCTTCTCGCTCGAGAATGGAATTCGTGAAGCTAGAACCCCAACTCAGTGAGCCAACTTGATAAGCTCTCTTCTCTTTCTTTTCTGTCTGCCCCATTCTCAGAAGGTTTGCCCAGGTACTTCTCAGAGACGATTTGTCCATCCAGCATAAAGAGCACCCGCTCTGTCCTTGCCGCCACCTTGACATCATGCGTCACCAGCATGATGGTTGTGCCAGATTCATTGATTTCTGTCAGCAAATCCATGATCTCGCCAGCGGCCTTTGAATTGAGGGCACCTGTGGGTTCATCACCGAACAGGATGTCAGGGTTGTTGATCAGTGCACGGCATATGCCAACACGTTGTAACTGACCACCTGAAGCCTGCGTGATATCGTTACCAGCAAGATGCGCTATGCCGACCTGTTCCATTAACGCCTCTGCCCGCTGGTCGATCTGATCGTGGCTTTCCTCACGTGCCAGATAAGCAGGCAGTACGACATTATCAAAGATAGATAGGTTCTTCAGCAGGTGAATATGCTGGAAAACAAATCCCATGCCGGTCAGGCGGACTTTTGATAATTCTTCCTCAGAAAGGGCGGTGATATCCTGGTCATTGAACAGAACATGTCCTGACTTTGCCCTATCCATACCACTGATGTTGTACAGCAGCGTCGATTTGCCAGAGCCTGACGGCCCCATCACGGATACGAACTCGCCTGGCTCTATCGTGAGGTCAACATCAGACAGAACGGTGTACTCATTGTCTTTTCCAAGTACAAAGCTTTTGCAAAGTTGTTGTGATTCCAGTAATGCAGTCATTTTTAGTTCTCCTTATTCCATGATCATTTGAGCGATATTAGTTTCTTTGATCCCCGTTCTCGTGCTCAGAATGGTTGTTACAGCAACCGTAAACATCAGGAGCGAAGGATACATCACATAAGCCTGGAGCGGGTCAATCACGAACCTGATGCGAGACGCGCCCTGCAACGAGAAGACAACACTCACCAACTGCTGCCCTAACGTATTTGAGAAAAGGGTTCCCAGCACGATACCGAATGCCAGCAGGAACAGGGCTCTGGTGAGATATTGCGTTCGGATATGCCGTAGTGAGAAACCGAGGCTCCGCATGATCGCAATCTGATTGGTGTCCTTGGTAATGAGCATAATCATGAACAGCGATGTAATCAGGACGGATACGGCCAGCCCCACAACCACCGTGACCACGGTCACTGTCCTTAGCTGTTGAACGGTATTCCCCACCGTCTGAGAGATAAAGCTGGCCGTGTCGGTGACGCGCGCCGGGTCAAATATCTGCGAGTATTCCAACACTTTCTCTTCGAGGTTGGCGTCTGATGCTAGGTTCAGGTTGACGGTATACCAGATCACAGTCTGCGGATTGTAGGGCAGTGTCGCCTTAGCTGTTCGGCCGCCATTAGTTATGTCCTGGTAGATACCGCTGACCACCATCTCGCGTTCCTGTCCCTCGATGACGAGTGTGACAGTGTCGCCAATCTGTTTTTCCATTTCATTGGCGTTGAGATAAGAGAGTGCGATCTCATTCTCCTGTTGTGGCGCAACTCCTTTCACATAGTCCAGCGGGAACAATGAGAAATCACCACTTTCAATATTGAGGGTTTCCAGGGTGCCATCACTCCGCATCACTTTGAATAACGATGTCACCAGGGGCGATAGTTTCGCTACATCGGGATCATCCGCGAGATAGGCGACTGTATTATCGAATCTGTCGGCAACGTCTTCTGATTGACGTAAATCGATCCGAATGTCACTCTGCCCGCTGCCCATATACGAAATGAATGTCGGTGACTGAATCGTCGTCAGGAAATGGATCGGGATGATGATAATCACCGCGCAGAAGAAGAAAACGAAGGCGAGCAATCCATATAACTTGGAGCGCTGTAAGACATCGCGAACGCCAAGATACGTATTGATACTCAATCGCCTGCCCCGTTTAAGATTGAGCATCGGGATGCTCCTCATGGATTCGCCGACGCTACCAGAGCGCAGCGCTTCAACGGCGGTGATATGATTGAATCGTCTGAGTATGACCACACATGAGATGGTCACAATCAGGAAGATGCTGGAAGCTGCTACCAGTGGCAGCGCCGTTTGAAGCGCGCTCTTCGACGCACTCCCAATATACAACAGAATATTGGCAGACAGCGCCTGGTTCAGCGGCAGTGAGGCCAGGTAACCCAGTAACGCAGCAGCCGCACCCATGACGATATACTTGGCAAGATAGATACGCTTGATGTCAGAGCGTGCGATGCCGACTGCCTTCATGACACCGATCTCTCTCGTGTCTTCTTCAATGGTTGCCAGGAATGTAAAACGCAAGCAGAGGATGGCAATGACGATAAGCAGCAGGCTCATCAAGATCACCACACCGGCGACAAGGCCGTCGGATAATGAATTAATGAGTCTGAACAATCCCCGATCGACGGCCGGCCCGGTCTTGGGTAAATCCGATGCCTGGTACGCGGAGGCGAATGCGCTGATCTGACTGTCATCAACAAGCAGGAATTCAATCAGATACTCGGTTTCATCAATATATTCTCTCAGGTTGGCATAGTCTTGCTCGTGAATCAGGAAGCGTTTAGAGCTGGCAATGGCCGGGTTCATTTGAGAGTCACGGCTGATGGCCGTAATGGCGAAGATCATTTCCCCAGCGCCCGTGTTCACACGAACCTCGTCTCCGATTTCCAAATCCCGCTCTTGACTATAGTACACAGGAACAGCGATTTCTCCCGGCGAGAGTTGGATAATCTCGTTATCCAGATCCAACAAGAAGTCAAAGCCTTCATTTTGGGTCACAAAGCTGATATCCATGATGCTGTTAACTTCAGGGCTCTGGCTCTCTCCCAGATAGAGATTGGAGCCGTCCATGGTGATCATCTCGGCCGTCTGCTGGTCTGTGACCATGTCATTAGCGGCCGCCCAGCTGTCGATCTCTGCCTGGTCGAGCGGCCCGGCATGCATCTGCACGAAATGCGGGGTATTCGCTCTGGTAAACAGAACATTCAGGGAATTGCTCAATTCAATAATCAAGTTCGTACCACTGGCTACCAGCAAGGCCGACACGAAAATGAATGCAAACACCACGACCGTTATCAGTTTCTTCCGAAGGAAATCTTTCCTTAACATGCGTCCAATAATCATGAGTCTGTCCTCTCTTTAATGTTGGCGGGAAGTACCATCATCAGCAGTGTATGATTTATCGGGGCATTAGTCGCCTATCGCAAGATAGGTCTAGAGATAGGGATAGGGATAGGGAAAAAAAAAGAACTGATTGCTCAGTTCTATTGAGGCACTGGAAGGCCAGGAGAGCTAGAACAACCCTAATTCTTGTGCGCGAATGGTTGCTTGCATGCGATTGTTGACGCCTAGTTTCTGCAAGATATTGTGGACATGCCACTTGGCAGTACCCACTGTGATCACCAGTTCGTCGGCGATTTGTTGATTGGTTTTCCCGTCCACAATGAGGGCAAGTATGTTCAACTCCTGCTCAGTCAGCGGTTCAGGCAACTGCGGTTGAGCGGGCCTTTCAACGTCATCCGGTGATTTCTGTTGGCCTAAAATGGCATCGACAAGATCGGGTGCGGTCTCTCGAACTTGTGGAAGCAGTTCAAGCACAGGCACCTCATCGAGAAATAAACGAATGAATCCCTCAGGCGCAGCGATTTCCAGGGCCTCGGACAGCCACTTCAGAGCCGTTGGGATGTCTCCAATATCTTGATAATAGCGAGAGAACAGGAGTTTGATTTCCATGCTGGCCCGGAATCGCCCTTCGCGGCCTGCAGCGTCCAGCAGAGGCCGCAATATGGATGGCACAATCTCGTGATCCCCGCTCATGAGCAGATAGCGGACCAGCGTAAGTTCTCCATATTCGAACGGGGAATCAGACCGGCTGGCTTGATATGTTTTTGCCCATTGATCCACAGCCTGCCTATCCGCCAAAAAGATATGCATACGTGCCTTGTGAGCGGCCGCGACCAAATAGAACCGATCCACATCATATTCCTCATCATATTCCTCGAGGATAGCATGCACCTCATCAATGGCGTTTAAGAATCCGGCCGTGTTTCCCTGGCATACTGTCAAATGGATATAAGACGCCATACCGGCAATCATGTGAATCAACAGCATCCGCTGGCTTGACAGCGCAATACCTTCATTAAGTAATTGTTCAGCAGAGGCCAGATCATTTCTCTCCAGAGCAATACGGCCGAGAATCGATAACGCTACTCCCAATGGAGGGAATCGCCGACCTTTTGCCAGATCAATCGCAGTATGGCAGGCTTGCTCGGCAAGATTCAATCGCCCCAGCTCGATCAATACCTGGGCCGCCGAACACCGGGCGTGAACTGCGAGATGCAGTACACCAGCTGATAACGCTTTCTCACTGGCACGCAAAAAGTTCTTTGCCGCATCGTCAGCCTGCCCTGAATTTTCATAGGCCACACCTAGGCTGAAATGTGCGCGGGCATGCGCCATGTGATCGGCGCGAGGTAAACGTGACTGGGCAAACGTGATGAGCTCAATAGCCTGCTCCACATCACCACGAACAGCGACGATTGACCCACGATATAGCACCACTAAAGCAAGTAGATTCTCGGTTTCGGGTGAAGTAGGCTGTGTCGCCAGATCGGTCTCAGCCAGTGCAATGAGTTGTAATGCATCATCAAAACGGCCTGACAGGTACAAAACAAATGCGGCATTCAGACTTAAATGAGGTCGATTGGCAAGGACCTGAGCAGGGAGTTTTTCAAGCCACGATGAATACAGCACCAGATTACCACTCGACCAGATAGTCTCTTGCCGTAGTGCCCGGTCTGCCATATCTGCCATGAGATCAGAATCGGTGCTATCTAGCGCGTAGGCTACTGCCTCGGTAACCATGCCGTTGGCTTCGTGCCATGCAGCGGCTCTTTTATATAGCTCAGATGCTTCTGCCTTACTTAACTCTGTCAAGAGAAAATCGGCAAATAAACGATGATAACGATACCAAACTCGTTCATGATCCAGAGGGACAACGAACATATTTGTTTGCTCTAATTGCTCAAGGATGAATTGGCTATTTGGATTTCCAGTTATCGCTTGACAGACATCGATATTAAACTGCTTCAAAATGGATGTCTGAGTAAGAAATCGGCGAACTTCTTCATCCTGGCTTTGCAGGACTTCGTCAGCAAGGTAATCCAGCACATAACGATGACTCCCACTGAACGTGTCTACAAAAGCCTGACGATCTGGCTGGTTCTTCAACACAAGTCCTGCCAATTGTAACCCGGCAATCCACCCTTCAGTCTGCGCCTCCAGCACGCTGATTACCGCTGATTCCAGGTCCAGTTTCATAGAGTGAGAGAAGAACTGCGTCGTTTCATCCAACGAAAAACGCAGATCATGCATGCGAATTTCAGCCATCTCGCCACGCGCTCTGAGTCGAGGTAGTGGCAGAGGCGGGTCTTCACGCGATGTAATGACCAGGTGCATTTGATGCGGTTGATGTTCTACCAGGTAGCGCAAGGCCTCGTGTATTTCCGGGTGGCTGATCACATGATAATCATCCAGCACCAACATGACGTGATAGTCCAGCCCGGCCATGTCATTGATCAGTTCGTTTAGAACGACGTTTATTGGCGGACTCTGCGCCATCTCAAATAAGCCAGGAGCGCCAACCCCGATTTCAGGCGCTACCTGTTGCAGCGCGGTGATCACATATGAAAGGAAACGGATGGGTTCACTGTCAGCTTCGTTAAGAGAAAGCCAGGTAATACGATGATCAGCATTGTCCTCTGTTTGAATCGCTTGAACCCACTCAGCGGCCAGGTTGGTTTTTCCGTACCCTGCTGGTGCGGTTATTAATGTAAGCTTGCGTTGTAAATTATCATTCAATCGCTCGATGAGTAGCGATCTCGCGACCATGTCAGGTCGCCGGTGGGGAATATGGAGTTTGGTCTTTAGTAGTGGTGGTGCAATTTGCAGGTCCGCCATCACTGCCTCACTGTCAAAACGATTTACGGGTATGCTCTGCAATATATAAGAAGATGACTCGCTCGATCGAGCACTCTTTCCTTGTCACGACTGCCTTTCAGCCGGCCCAACTTCTTGCCACTTGATTTAGCGGCGGAATGGTATTTCTTGAACTTGTTTTTATCATACTCAATAATAAGAACCAACCCCATCCATTTAACAATCCGATTTAGAGGAAAGGTACTGCAACAGACCTGGGGTCCTCGCTTTCAGGATATCGCCCTCGAATTCTACTCCTTTGTGACCGACAATTACGCTCCCTTCTACAGCATACCTACCGAATGTACAGACCGTGACGCCGCCTATGTCCTGGATGGCCTTCTTTATAACGAAAGTGATCTAGCCATCGAGGAGCACTTCAGCGCCGGCTGCCATTGATGCCGACGACAACTCTTGGAACTGGGTCGATACGAAACCCAGTTTCTCGAATGACGACGTCAGAAATCAGGCCAACTGTTGGCGCCAAAGGTTGGCTATGCTGGCAGATGATGTTGGAGGTCCACTACAGCACTCTAGAGAGCACCATGCATATTCATGCAGAAATACATAATAGGAATCAATTCCAGTTGAACTGTGGGCTCTATATTGGGCGCCAACGCCAATATTCGTGTTCTTGTTCCACATAACCCAAGCTCGGGAAATCGAAATGGAAAAACAGAACGAGCGCTTCTTCCCTGGCTGCCCGCTCCAAGAGTCGTTGGCGCGTGGAGATCATTTGCTCAGGCAGCACGTCGACCGGCGCAACCCACTCTGGGCGCTGGAGATGCAGTGGATGCAGGACCGCATCAGCCAGGTTCAACAGGCTTTGTCCCTGCGATTGTATCTCCAGACCCAAATGCCCGGGCGTATGCCCGTAGGCTTCGATTGTCCTGATCCCGGGTAGGAGCTCTGAATCTCCCCCAACCAACTCCAATTGATCTTGAACGGCAAGTAGTTTTTGGCGCGCGACTTGGGCCATCCAGCTTGCAGGGTCTGGCTGGTCCCCAGTCCAGTAATTAAACTCCTTCTCGCCGATCAGGTATCGGGCGTTTCTAAACGCTGGTCTTTCATCTTCATCAGTACACCCCCCCACGTGATCGGGATGCCCGTGAGTGAGAAACACCATATCGATTTCGCCGGCCGGATAGCCCAATTGCGCCAGCTGTGACAGCAATTTACCGCCCCTCGGCTCCAAACTCCCGACGCCGGTATCGACAAGCAACCTTTTCTCGCCGGTATCGACCAGCAAACATGTCCAGCTCGACGGTAGTTTATCTCTTTCCAGGTTGTTCTCAGCCAGCGCTTGCTCCAATTCCTTGGGCGGCGTGTTGACGAAAAGAAAGTCGGCCGAGCCCACATGCCCACCATCCCGAACGGCAATACACTTGAAATCCCCCAACTGAAAATGAAACTGTGATTCATCCATGTTCATCCCATTCATCTTGCCGATACGTAATTCAAAGTATACCGATCAAACCAACTGAAGTCTGGTATTCTGACTTCGTTCCCCGCGTAGAACCTCGATGATCTCGTCAATAAGAGTTTAACCTTCTGGGATGATTTCGTACCTTCGAAAGTCAGTTGTCACTTCAAAACCCATCTTTTCGTAAATTGGTCTCCCCATGACTGATGCTTGCAAAGTCGACATGTCACAACCCAACGCTTCACCAGTCCTGATAGCATGCCATGATATAGCTGTTGCATAGCCTCGGCCACGGTAATCAAATAAGGTTGAAACCCAGTAGACACCCGCAACCGGACCAGTAGTGACCAAACAAGAGGTGCATACTGGCATATTGCCTACATAACCGATGAACATAGAAACTGCCGGGTGATCCCGGAATCGTGGACTCAGTAGGCGCTGCGGCATGGAAAACGGCATATTGAATCCTGCTTCAGCCGTTGCCTGAAAAAGCGCAAGCTCCTCGTCGCTAGCCACAGAGCGAATCTCTAGATCGACTGGCTTTTCCGGTGCAGGTGGGAGCGGGAAGAGAGTCATTCCAGGATGAGGTGTGGCCGGATTATACTTACGGCGAACGACAAGAGACTCTGTAGCATCATCAACTCCCGGCGGAATACATATGATTGCAGGCAAGTTGCGTGCCTTATAATGATCAATAACCCGGTCGAGAGACTCTTCAGCCATTGTTAGGGGCCGCTGTACAAACGCCAGATTCATGAAGGCAAAAGGTTGTCCGCAATCTGTGAGCAAGAAACCATCAAACTCATGGATTTCGCTTTGATCTGAACCCTCGATAATCAGCCGCCAAGTCTCAAAGTAATTCGTATTGGCCCAAAACAACCTGCGCTTGTCCATAATTGCCTCCCAATCAAACCGCTGTCTAACCACCTTCGACAGGTAAATACATCATTTAGATCCGGCGCCTACAAGAACCTCACTCGGTGACTCAAAACCATTCGGGCCTTCAAGCGACTGTAACTCATGCTCAATCTCGGCCCAGGCCTCACGTTGCCCGTTTTCATTCAAAGGGGAAAGTATTGTATGAATGGCTCCCGCGATATCTTGTACCAACCTCGCGCATTCTACCGCAGACGACAAACGCAGCGGAATAGAAACTTTGTGTACTTCAATGTTACGGAAACCCGCCTCCTGAAAAGCGTTCTCAAAAACACCAGAGGCCCCCAGGCTAAATAGCCCAGGCTGACCAGCTTGCGGAGGTGGGAGCTGAACATGTTTTCTTGCGACCCTTGCGGGTATTGATAGCCAGAGATTTTTGTCAGGCGTGGTCAACACGATGGCTGCGACACGGCCGCGTGGCTTGAGTACCCGGTAAATCTCGGACATGCCGTTGCCCACATTCGGTAGAAACATCAACCCAAAACGACTGATGACAGCATCAAAAGACTCATCTTCAAGTTCAAGGTTTTCTCCATCCATTACCTGCGTCTTCACATTGTCCAAACCGGCTTCTTCTGCAACTTCGGCCGCAAACGCGAGAAGATTCGAGGAAATATCGGTGGCAAGCACATAACCATCCGGCCCTACGCGTTGCGCCGCCTTTATCGACTGGTCACCATCTCCGGCTGCGATATCTAGTACTCGACTTCCTAGGGTAATGCCTGCAAGGTCCAGCATTTGAATTGTTACCAAGCTACTCCAGTCGGAAATCACGTGAATCCGATTATGCCAGCCTTGGGCAACTTTTTGCCACTCCTGAACGGCTATCTCCTTATACTTAACATCGGATTTACTGGTACGCATACTCGCCTCCTTAGCATGTGTGACCTTGTTTCGTATGTACTGAAATGAAATCTCGCTCCGCTACGGTAATGTAGCTAGATTCAATCTACATTATCGTGTCAGATAGCGGCATCGCGCCAATATTCCTTGATGTAAACCGCTGTACACTCCCTTGACAGCATGTCATCGTTGTATAATAATATGGGTGGGTAGTCACCCATATTAGTCCGGATAGAGTGTACTGTACTGTCTTAATTGAGAACACGTAGCGAGTCAATCGTAATTCCCAGCCTGTAAAGCCTGTGAATCCTGTCCAATTTCCTGAGGAAAGATATGGCCCGACACAAAGAAGCTGAAAGAGAGAAGATAGCCGCCGGCACCCGCCGGGCTCTGCTAGACGCCGCCACCCAGGAGTTCGCCCGCGGCGGCTACGAGGCGGCCAATATCAACCGCATCTCCCTGGCGGCCGGTTTCGCCAAGGGCACCGTCTACAACTACTTTCCCAGCAAGCGGGCCTTGATGCTGACCCTGATCGACGACATCGCCGCCGCCCACATAAATGCCATCATGGATAGGGTGGGGGAGATGGAAGATCCAGAAGAACGTCTTGAACGCTTCTTCGAAGCCGGCTTCGCCTGGGTCGTCGAGCAGACCGAACAGGCCCGGGTCATGATCACCGCTCTCTACGGACCGGACGAGGAGCTCAGAAACCACATGTACCAGGCCTACCTGCCGCTATTCCAATTCGTGGCCGAACAGATAATCAGCCACGGCATCGATCGCGGCCGCTTCCGCCAGGTTGGCCCCATGGCCACCGCTGGCCTGCTGATGACCATCTACCTGGGCACCGCCTCCCAGACCGATGAAGCCGGCCGCACCTGGCTCGATCCCCAACAAGTATCCGACTTCGCCATCCACGCCTTGCGCGGCTGACGGCTGAAAGCTGACAGCTGATGGCTTTATTGATGAGGAGCTTAATTCATGAACACCCTAATCGTCTATTTCTCGAAGTTCGGCCACACCCAGCGCATCGCCGAGACGATGGCCCAAAAGCTGAGCTCGGCCGGCGATCCACCGCGCCTGGTCAGCGCCGACCAACTGGACCCGGCCGATCTGCAAGAAGCCGACCTGGTCGTGATGGGCAGCCCAACCCACAATATGAATCTGCCCAAGGCGGTGCAGCCAGTGCTGGAAAGCCTGCCCCGGCGCTGCATGAAGGGTAAACAATTCGCCGCCTTCGACACCTCATACAAGATGAATTGGCTGCTGGCCCGCTTCACGGCCGCCCCGCGACTGAACCGTAAGCTACGCAAACTTGGCGGGGAACAGGCTATCCGGCCGGAGACCTTCTTCGTTGAAGCCCGCGAAGGGCCGTTATTCGAGGGCGAACTGGAGCGCGCCGGCGCCTGGGCCGCGTCTCTCAACGGCCGGCCAGAGAAGGAGCACGCCTGATCATGTCGACGATTTTTGGTCATTCTCCAGCACAAAGTGAGAGCCGACAGGTCATTCCAGGCCATTCGATCATCCTGTTTAGCCTGTTCATCCTGTCCCCTCTTTTTTTCATGCTGCCCGGCGCTCTGCGTCTGGGTAAACACCGGCCGACCTCGTTCGACGGCGTTGTGACTGTCGACGACGCCATCGCCGCTTGCCGGCGAACGCGCCTGAGGGGCTGGGCGCTGGTCGCCTTTGCTCAAAGGATGGTCTACCGCAAGTTCGCCATCTATGGCACCCGGAACCTGTGGGATTCGCCGGCTCGCGCCTTTGAGCATGGTATCGGCTACTGCACCCAATACAACCTGGCTCTCAAGCAAATCCTCGACGGGCTTGGCTTCGAAACACGGGCCGTCTTTTGTCTCAAGGTACGCGTTTTGGACGACGGCCGCTGGACCATGGGCCACACCTGGCTGCGGGTCACAATCGACGGCGAGAAGCGGGACGTGTGCGCCGGCGGCTCGCAGAACGGGCCCGGGCGCAATCGATTCGCCCCCCTCTGGCCGGTCCTGCCCGGACCCAGGCCGCTCCTGTTCCTGACCCATCTGGGCCTGATCCTCTTCTGCGCCTTCGTCGAGTGGAAGGCCGTCCTAACCGGCCGCCCCGCGCCCTATTGGACCTACATCGAGCGCTGACAAACATTTCCCCGGTAACTGTTAGCACATTCTCCGGGGAGCAAGTGAGTTTCGCCGGCCGCAATCGCCGTTGCCCGGTTTGGCAAACCGGTGCGGGCTACCATCCCGCGCAGGAAAAGGGTCGCAGAATGCCTCCTGTTTCTTTGCTGAACACCAGTAAGTTTCCAGGCAAATTCCCAAGCTGTGCAATTTGCAGGCCCACTGCCCCTTGTCCACTCGCCACTGTTCACTCCCCCGCCTTGCGCGCCTGCAGCGAAAACAAAAACGGAATGATGCCATGCTGGCCGGCCGGCAAGCGCCACCAACCGTCTTCCCCTTGCTCCATGAACGGGAACTTCGCTCGGGCCGCGAAGGGAAACTCATGCAGAAACTCGATCTTCAGTCCGGCGTCTATTAACGAGCCGATCACCTCGCCGAGACTATGATCCCAGACATATTGCACGCCGGCCGCCCCCTCGCCGTCGGTGGCATAGGATCCTGTCACCTCGATCCGCTGCGGTTCCTCCGAAAAGAAATAGGAGCGCTCGGCCCTGATCTGCCCATCAGGCTTGGCCCGGAACATGCGGAAGAAAGGGTGGTCTTCGACGATATAGAAGATGCCGCCGGGCTTGAGAAAGTGAGCGATAATTTCCCCCCAGCGCCCCAAATCTGGCAGCCCATGCAAGACGCCATACGATGTGAAAACGATATCAAACTTACCAGTCAGGACGCTGGGCAAGTCATAAATATCGGATTGGTAAAACTGGGCCGGAATAGCCAGTTCTTCGCTGAGCGACCGGGCCAGGGTGATGGCATTTTGCGAGAAATCAACGCCCGTGACGATGGCTCCGCGACGCGCCCAGGCCAGCGTATCCAGGCCGAAGTGGCACTGCAAGTGCAAAAGGGTCTTCCCATCTACATCCCCTAGTTCGGAGAGTTCAATGGACCGCAACCGGTCATTTCCGGCCTTGAAACCCGCCAGATCATAGAACTCAGACTTCTGATGTTCAAGGGTCAGTTGATCCCAACGCCTCTGATTGGCTTGAAGATATTCAGTCATCATTCACTTGTCGACCGTCGGACGCCTGCCAGGCTGCCGCCGGCGAAAACGTATAACACCAGGCCTCGCCTTCCAACACCGTCTCGCCCTCCTGTTGGCTGATGCGCACGCCAAGTTGGGTCACCGGCTTGCTGGCGTGGACCTTCAGCACTTCCACCTCGGCCGTGATCGTATCGCCGATATAGACCGGTGCGGTGAATTGCCACTCCTGATTCAAGAACACCGTGCCCGGTCCCGGCAAGTCCATGGCCACTAGCGCGTGCAGCAGGCCGGTGGTGATTCCCCCTTGGGCCACCAGCCGGCCGAACTTCGTCCCGGCCGCGAACGCCTCGTCGAAATGCAGCGGGTTCCGATCGCCGGTCATCTGGGCAAACATCTCCACATGCTCGGCCGTCACCTGCATCGAGCGACTGGCCTTCTGTCCTTCCTTCAAATCCATAACAACCTCCTGTTCCCCCTATCGTAGCATATAGCTCCGGCTGGCGCGTCCAACAATAGCGCCGCTTCGTATACCTCTCTGGACGACCTTCTCAAAGCCCACCCAGACATCATGTAACCAAATTGACCTGACGTTCGCCCAAAAGGTTAGAGACATCATGCTCAGTGAACAAGAATTGTTAACAGCGCTGCGTCGCCGCGATGGCGATGCATTTACGCTCCTATTCGAGACCTATTCGGCAAGCGCACCATTCCGGCCGCGCGACGGCAACGCTTATTTGACCAGCTTCAAGATGCTTTTTTGAAACGGGAATGAAGCGAGAGGTCGGCAAGTTGTAAATAAAAAAGGACGGCCTTTGCAGCCGTCCTTGACGAAGTTGGGGGCGCTCGCTGTGCAAGACTTTATTTTTTGAACTGCGGCCTGCTTAGGGGCTGATTGTGACCTGACCGCGGATCTCGCCAGGGGGCACATCAGTCGTGTGGACGTTGACGTAAGCCCGATTCTCGGCAATCGCATCCATCAGAGCATCTACCTGGCCATCGCTCAGCGTTACCGAACCTTTTGCCGGATTGCCGGGTCCTCCACAATCGGCGACCGGAATTGGCGGCGGGCCAAAGGCGCCACAAAGAGAAATGACGGGTGGGCCGTTGCCGCCCGGGTCATTGGAAAAGTGAATGTGGGCTGCCAGCGTGTCGCCATTCAATTTGGACACCGGCATGATGAAATTAAGTTCGTTTTGGTCGAGGCGAAAATTAGCCTGGCCTTGCCCTTGGCTGTCGACGTTGGGTGCGGCCGTCATGTGAGCCCTGAAGTTCACGGGGTGTGCGGCAACAGAACCGGCAATCGCCAGCAGAGTTATCAGCAGCAAGGCTATGACAACAGATGGTTTCTTCATGATCTCTCCTTATTTATTCCAGAACTGGTTTGATTCTCGGAGCGTCCCATCGCTTCCTTCTGATCACATATACGCATCCAGGTCACTACTGGATGACCATCCTGGAATCAGACATCTTTGATGTTGTTGGAGTGCCCGTCCCGGCGGCGAGAAAAACTAACTGAAAAGAAGCCGGCGAGATTTGTAACCAACCGCGAGTTGTTCCGTCTAAAGAGCAATCAGTCACAGAAAAATAGTTAACATGGAGAACAATCATGACTAAGAATATGGGAACCGTCGATCGCATCATCCGTTTCATCTTCGCCGTTGCGGTGGGAGTTCTTTACTTTACTGGCTCTATTTATGGCACATTGGCCATCATCCTGGGCGTTCTGGCGGCCGTATTCCTGCTGACCAGCATCATCGGCTACTGCCCACTGTATGGGCCGTTCAAATTGTCGACGATTAGAAAATCGTAGAGTTGGCTGCCAGTCAGCGTCTGAGCGAATAACAACGGCAAGAGCTACAAGCAGTAGAAATAGGAAGACGAGTGATTTTATTATGCTGGTCATTGCGCTTTTCCTGTTCAAATAATCTGGTGGATCTATTCTGCGCTGCCGCCAAATTACTGTGCCCGCCAAACTGACGTGGTGGTCAAACTGACGTGCTCGTCAGTATGATACTGGGCTAAAGGGGAAGTCAAACAGCCTCATCTTCGCCAGACAAGACCAGGGCATAAACCACCGCCTGCTCGGTAGACATGCTTCGGCCTGAGTGCCAGGCCGTGTCAAAGGCTTCCGGGCCCAGCATTTGGCGAGTCTGGGCGGTATATTCGTCAATCTCCACCCGGTCGGCCGGCTGCAAAGTGATAGCCATTCTCTCAAAAATCCCGGCCGACGCGCCCAAGAGCCTGGCCGCCTGCTCAGACCGGCCCAACGAGGCCAGGGGTCCGGCCAGCATCGACAGGGCGATAGCGCTATGGTATTCCAGCTTTAGCTCGTGCAGCAGGGCCAGACCCGCCAGGCAACAACTTTCTGCCTGTCCGAAGTCCTCTTGACCCTGGGCGACATATCCTAGATTGAGCAAGGCGATCGCCTCCCGGCGCTTGTTACCCGTTTCGCGGCAGATGGCCAGGGAGGATTCATAAGCCGCCCTGGCCCGCTCGAGATCGCCCACCAGGCGATTCAATTCGCCAAGCTGGTTATAAGCCCAGGCCAGCCCGGCCTGGTCGCCGGATTCACGGAACAAATCCAGGGCTTTTTCGCACAACGGGATACCGTCACGATAAGTCTCGGGCCGGATGGTGGCATGAGCGCTAAGCCAAAACAACGCCCAGGCCCAATTGACCTTGTCACCCGTTTCCCGGGCAATGGCCAATGCTTGTTTGTTCCAACGCTTGCCGCTGATGTGATCGCCGGTGGCAAAGGCTAGCATGCCGGCGCCATTCAATACCTTGGCCCGGAATCCAGGCGAGGTATCATCCTCCTCCAGCTGGGTCAGGGCCCACTTAATCCACTTTTCCCCCTCAGACATCGGCCCTTCATAATACCAAAACTCGGCCAACGCCCCGGCCAGGCGCAAGCCCGTTTCTGGATCGCTGCCTTCGCGAGCCCAGCCCAGGACCGCGCGCAGATTATCGTACTCGGTCCTCAGACGAGCCGACCACCGTTCCTGGTCCGGTCCGCGTAATTCCGGCTCGGCCCGTTCAGCTAACTCGACAAAATAAGCGGCATGCCGGCCGCTCAAAGCAGCCTCTTCGCCGCTTTGAGCCAATCTTCCCCGGGCATAAGTGTAGATCGTCTTCAGGAAAAGAAAGCGCGGCGTCCCATCTGGTTCGTCAACCCGTCGCAGCAAGCTCTTGTTCAACAAGGATTCGATTCCGTCCGTCACCACCAATTCAAGACCAGGCTGGCACACGGTCTGGGCGGCCTCCAGTTCGCGACCGCCCCGGAAAACAGCCAGCCGGGCAAACAGCTTCTTCTCATCGTCCTCCAGCAGGTCATAGCTCCAGCCGATCGTCGCCCGCAATGTCCGGTGCCTGGCGGCCAGGTCGCGCGGGCCGCCGGATATAGCGTCGAGTGAATTTTCGACCTGGGATAGCAGATAACCAAGGTCGAAGGCCTTAGTACGCGCCGCAGCAAGCTCGATGGCCAGGGGCAGGCCATCCAGGCGGGCGCAGATTTGTGCCACCTCTCGGGCATTCTTCTTCGTCAGCCGGAAGTTTGGGTTGCTCAACTGGGCATGACGCACAAAAAGGGCCACGGACTCATAATCAGCCAGGCCAGCCGTCGGTCCCGATGGATCAGGTACAGACAGCGGCGGCACCGGGTACTCTTGCTCGCCGTAGACATTTAGTATCTCGCGGCTGGTCACTAGGATGTCCAGTTGAGGCAGGGCGTTCATGAGCTCGCCCACGGACGGCGCGGTGGCCATGACCTGTTCGAAGTTATCCAGCAACAAAAGGCAGCGCCGGCTCACCAGGTGATCGATGATACTATCTACCGGCGAACGGGCCGGCCCTTCTTTGAGCCCCAACGTCCGAGCGATGCGGCCGGCGACCAGGTCAGGAACGGAGATGGGCGCCAGGTCGACAAAAAATACGCCGTCCCGATAATAATCTACCAGGGCTCGGGCCGCCTGCAAGGCCAGGCGCGTCTTGCCCACGCCGCCCGGCCCGGTGAGCGTCACCAGATGATGCCCGGGCCGGCGGAATAGGCCAATAACTTCGGCCAATTGCGCTTCGCGGCCAATGAACGGCGTCGGCCGATCAGGTAAGCTGCTGGCGATAGCCGGCCGCGAGGGCGCGGGGAACTCGAAAGCCTGTCCTCGTTTGATAGCCTCCAGGGACACGCCCACCAGACGGATCGAAGACAGCCGCCCGGTTCGTTCTTTGACCAGCATCAGCTCGACCAGTCGAGCGAGGTCGCGCGACAGCTCCGGCCGCACTTCGTCCAGGGGCGGCGGCGATTCATTCAAGATGGCGCTGATCAGCCCGGCCGTATTATCACTTTCAAAAGGTAGCCGGCCGGCCAGCATCTCATACAGCATGACCCCAAAAGACCAGATATCGGCCCGTTCGTCCACCTCTTGACCACGAAAAGCTTCAGGCGGAATATAGGCCAACGTTCCGGCGAACCCGCCTGGTTGGGAAAGGGTCGTGCGCTGCACGTAATGGGCCACGCCAAAGTCGCTGAGCTGGGGCGTGCCATCTTGCGAGAGCAGGACATTCTGTGGCTTCAGGTCGCGGTGGACGATGCCCAGGCGATGGGTGCGGGTCAGGGCATCGGCCAGGTCCAGCCCGATCTCCAGGACGCGTTCGACCGGCAATTGCGGCTGCTTGCGCAACAATTCGTCCAGCGAGTCGCCTTCAACGTAGTCCATGACCAGGTAGTACACGCCGTCCTGCTCGATCACGTCCAGCCAATTGACGATATTGGGATGATCCAACTGGCGCAGGGCGTCGCCTTCACGCAGGAAACGCTCCAGCAGGGTGGGGCGTTCATCAACTATCTCCGGCCTGAGGACTTTAATGGCCACCGGCCGCTCCGTCTGCCGATCCAGGCCACGATAAACCGGCCCGATCATCCCCTGGGCGATGAGGCTGGTGATGGTATAGCGATCCCCGATAAGCGAAACTTCATTCATAGCCGATATTAGAAGATGCTACCAACCAGCTGGGACCCTGGCAAGGTATGCGTCGTTCACCTGAAACGGCATACAGGCGACCTGGCCGATCTCACCCAGGAAGAAACCCTGGAATCGCTGGCCCTGCTCCGAACCCATGAAACAGCCGTACGTTCGACCCTTGGCGCGACGATGTTCAACTGGTCCTGCCACATGAACCACGCCTATCGCCAGCGGCCGCCCAACCCCCACATTCACTGGTGGGCCGTCCCGCGCTACGACCGTCCGGTGGCCATAGGCGGCCGGATCTTCGAAAATACCCAATTCGGCGAATCCGACGATCACGCCAGATGGCATAAACTACCGTCCGCGCTTCACCAACAAATAACGCACCGAATCCATCAAGCCATCTCGCCCTGAGCACTCGGCTCCAGCCCCTCAGCTTTTAGCCTTCGGTCAACGGAGCCACCCGTGAAAACGCGTTTCCGAATTGCCAGCCAGGTGATTCATCATCTGGCCGGCTCACAGCTAAAAGCTAACGGCTAAAAGCTGTCAGCTCCCCTGCGCCTGAAGCAGTCTATACAACGTCCTCTGGGCCAGGATATCGCTGCTGATGCTCCCGATCACCCCGTCTTCGGTCACCACCGGCATGGCCGAGATCTCATAATGCTCCAGCTTGCGCACCACCTCCAAGATGCTCTCCGTTGGGCCGGCGGCCACCACGTCGCGGCTCATGATCTGGCCCACCGGCACGTCGTCGCCGCAAGCCGTGGCCGTAGCGTCGGTGATATCCCAATCGGTGACCACCCCCAGCAACTCGCCGCTCTCAGAGACCACGCCCAGCAAGTCGCCCTTATCGGCGATGAGCAATTCGGCCGCTTCACGCACGGTTTGTGTCTCCAGGATGGTGGCGATGGAGGCCATCACGTCAGCCACGGTCCGGTCGCTCTCGCTGGAGGCGATACGATCCACGGCGATACGCTCGGCCGCCTCGCAAGGTAACATATCGGCGTCCGCCACCAGTAGATCGATCAATTCCTGCATATTGACCCGAATGACGTGTTTAAGCATCTTCTCGCCGGCGATGCGCCGCTGCTCGGCCAGGGCGGCGAACTCTTCCTTGTGCCGGGCCAGCCAGCCGTCGACCGCCTCGCGCTGACCCAGGAACTCGGCCGGGATCTGCAAATGATCAGGCGCGGGAATCAACTGTTCCTGGGCCGCGTAAATGACGCCGCCCGAATTAACCAGGAAGTCGGTGGCGATGAGCACGCCTTTCTGCCAGTAAACAGCCCGCTCCATCCGGCTACGACAGGCCCGGCGGATCGGGTCCGGCGAATAGGTGTTGGCCCCTTCGACGATCAGGGTCCATTTACCCATCCGCTCGACGGTCATCGACGGGTTGGAGGCGGCGTCGACGTCCAGGTAGTTGGCGATGGGCGCGGCCGGCACCAGGCAATAGGCCGACTCACGCAGCAGGTCGTTGCAATCATTGGCATACTTGGTCGGCGCGAAACGCTCCCCATCCAGCTTAGCCTTATAGTAAGGATGGGCGACCAGACCTTCTCGCTCCTGAATCTCCAACAATTGTGATACCGGCAAGCCAGCCTCGTCGTACAGATAGCCGCTGACGTCGCTGACGCCGACGATCCGGGCCGGGTAATCGGCTTCGTCCAGCAGCTTGGCCGCATGGGCGCCCACCGCGCCAAAACCCTGGATCAGCACGCTCAGACCCTCTTCGCCGGGTGGACGCAAATCGGCGAATTGCGGCAAAGCTTTGAGCCGCTCGATCTCCTCCAGCAAGGTATTGATGGCCACAAATACGCCCTGGGCGGCCGCGCCTAATTGGTCGATGCGATTACCGCCCATGTCGACCGTCTTGGACAGGGCGCTTTCCAACCCGTTCTCGATGGCGATACGCTTCATGTCGTCGTCGTTGGTGCCCACGTCCGGGCCAGGCAGGTAGATATCCCGGTAGCGGCCGATGAGCCGGGCGAAGCCCCGGATCACCGCCCCCCGTTCCTCGGCCGGCAGATCGGTCGAAGCCACGATGCCGCTCTTGCCGCCGCCATAGGGCAGGTCGGCCGCCGCGTTCTTGAGCGTCATGCCCCGGGCCAGGTTGAAGATGGTCGACGGGCTGACATCAGGCAACATGCGGATACCACCCATGGACGGCCGGCCCATGGACAGGTTGTCGACCACCAGGTAACCGCCGATCTCGTATGGGCTCTCCTCGTCCCACATGCAGACCACCATGTAAGGCCCCAGGCGGTCGACTACAATGCCTAGCCGCTGCAACCGGTCGACGTCCAGCGGCCGGAACTCCATGAAAGCCAGCGGCCCTTGCCGCTCCAACCGGTTACGCCAGACGCGCTCCGGCAGCGCATCGCGTAAGAACTCATTCATTTGTTTGGGAATCATGTTAGCGTCCTTGCTAGAGATTGGGAGCTAGGGCTAATCACCAGCCCCCCCCCCCCCCCCCCC
>JBFFWQ010000023.1:0-60472 GCA_041570195.1 Promineifilaceae bacterium (SeqCode)
CGACGGTTTCGCTTTCAGGGGGTTCAGTTACAATTGCCGAGCATTTGAGCAGGCGGCTGTTGTTGACGCGAGCACATCGACGATCTTACGGCTTGCTTTTGGAGTAAACGCCTTTGAAACTGAAAAACATGGACCGCCGGCTGGTCACTATTCTGCTGATCGTCTTCGTGCAGATGTTAGGGGCAGCCATGATCTTGCCCATCCTGCCCTTATACGCTCAGCAGGAATTCGACCTTTCGCCTGAAGTCATCGCTTTATTGACAACCTCTTTCTTCGCCGCCCAATTCGTAGCCGGTCCTTTTCTCGGCCGGCTCTCGGACACGCGTGGCCGAATCCCCGTACTTATCATCAGCCAGATTGGAACCGTCGTCAGCTTCGCAATGCTGGCCGGCGCCGGAAGCGCCTGGGTCCTCTTCGCGGCCCGGATTTTGGACGGTATCACCGGCGGCAATATCATCGTCGCCCAGGCCTATGTCACCGATGTTACCCCTCGGGAAAAACGAACCGAATCTCTGGGCTATATCTTCGCCGTCTTTGGGCTCGGCTTCATCATCGGTCCAGCCCTGGGCGGTGTTTTGTCGGCCGCTTTTGGCCCTCGCGTGCCGTACATCTTCGCCGCCGTCGCCGCCCTGGCAGTGGTGTTCCTGACCTGGTTCACCCTTGAGGAAACCGTCACGCCCGAGAAGCAGCAGGCAAGCCGGCATGTCGAACGAAGCGGCATTAGCCCGGCCGAGGTTATCCGTAATACACCCTTGCTGCTGATCTTGCTTGTCGCTTTTGTCGGCCAATCGGCGCTGGGGCTACTGCAATCGACCTTCGCCCTCTACGCCGATGCAATCCTATTTGAAGGTTACAACCCACGCACAGCCACCCTGGGCGTCGGCTTGCTGTTGGCCGTCTTTGGTCTGACCCAATTTAGCACCCAGACATTCCTGCTACGGCCGTTCTTGAGGCGCTTTGGCGAGTACCAGCTGGTCATCATCGGCAACATAAGTCGCATGTTCGGCTCTTTTGTCTACGCCGTTGTAGCCACGCCCTTTCTTGGAGCCGTCGGCTCGGTCTTTTTCGCCATGGGCATGGGCCTTCTGATGCCTTCCTTACAATCCCTGGCCACGGAAACAGTGAACGACGACGCGCGCGGCGGTGTTCTGGGTCTTTATCAATCGACGCTGAGCCTGTCGACCATCATTAGCACGGCCGTGGGAGGTATATTATTCGCCATCACGGTAACGCTGCCCTATTGGCTAGCCTGTCTCATGGCCGCCATCGCCCTCGTTCCGTCGATCGTATTATTTCTGCGCTACGGGCGGGAAGAGCGAAAAGCTGAAACATCACCCACCACGGTCGATTAGCCTTGCGGGCAACCCAACAGGCCATTTCGGCGTCCTCTTGTGATGGTCTCGCGAGTGGGTGCTGGCGTATTGTGGTCTGGCAGTTCGGATTACTCGCCGGCCGTGGCCACAGGTAACGAGAAGAAAAAGGTGCTACCCTTGCCCTCTTTGCTCTTGGCCCAGATCGTTCCCCCATGGGCCTCAACAAGATGGCGCGAAATCGCCAGGCCCAGGCCAGTTCCGCCGCTGCTTCGCGCGCGATCGGCCTTGTAGAAACGTTCAAAGATGCGCGGCAACTCGACGGCCGGAATGCCAATGCCATTGTCCCTGACCGAAAAGATGACGTAGGCCCCGTCATCCCCCAACCTGGTCGTGAGAGTGATGGCGCCGCCGTCCGGCGTGAACTTGATGGCGTTGTGTAGCAGGTTTCCAACAACCTGACGGCAGCGCGAAGCGTCACTCAGGACCGGCGGCAAATCATCAGCCAGGTCGACGACCAGCCCACCCATTACGACCAAAATGAGGATCACATAGGGGACCGCGATTCGCCAGCGGATATCTCTAAACATGATCAGGACGGATCTGATTTACACACAGTAGCGCGACAGGTTACCGGGTCCGTCACTAAATGTGGGACTAATGGAGATTGGGGCCAGTCAGCCTTCAAAACGGTAGCCCATGCCGCGAACGGTGACAATGCGTCTGGCCTCGGCCGGATCCGGTTCGATCTTGGCCCGCAGCCAGCGCACATGCACGTCGACGGTCCGGCTGCCGCCATGATGCTCCCAACCCCAAACCCGCTCCAGGATCAGGTCCCGGGATAGGGCGATGCCCCGATTTCGGGCTAGAAAACAAGCAAGTCGTACTCTTTAGGCTTGAGGCGGATTGGCTCACCGCCCAGCCTCGCTTCGCGGCGGGCCAGGTCGTCGAAGGCCATCAGTGTCTGACTTCCCTCGGCTTGTGTGGCCGTTTCGCCAGCGCCAGCCTCCATTTCTTCGCGAGTCAATCGTTGGCGACGCATCATGGCTTTCACCCGAGCCAGCAACTCGCGCATGCTGAATGGCTTGGTCATGTAATCGTCGGCGCCCATTTCTAGACCGACTACCTTGTCGACGACCTCGTCGCGCGCGGTCAACATGAGAATGGGCACGTTGGTCTCCTGGCGCAGGACGCGGCACACTTCAAAACCGTCCAGACCCGGCAGCATGACGTCCAGGACGACTAGATCGGGCTGCTCGCTGCGGGCGATCTCAAGCGCCTGGTATCCGGTCGTGGCCTGACTCACTTCATAGCCCTCTCGCGACAGATTGTAATCCAACGTTTCCAGGAGCACAGGTTCGTCTTCGACCACAAGTACTTTTTGACTCATAGTCTCGACTTTAGCCGATCGAGACGTTTATTTCAACCCGTAGGCGATGCAAGACCGATGCTGGATTAATTCTTTGAATTTGCGGTGACCTTGGGCAGCGGCGTCTCTTGCCCGCGCCGGCCGAACAGCAAGCGCAGCAACATAATCGTCGCCACCAGCACCGGGCCCAGCGAGGCAACGGCCGCGATCTGCAAGGCCCAAAGCCCGCTCCAGGCGGGTGGCCAGAGGCCGGTCAGGGGCAACAGAGTCAGGAGCAGGATTAGTACGGCGGCGACCAACCAGCGTTGACCGGGCACGGCCGCCCGGCTCCAAACCTGGCGGGCAGCTACAGCCAAACCCAGGGTCACAAAGCCGAGCAACAGGGCGTGCAGGTAGAAGATACGCAGGCTATTCTGCTGCGCCCAGCGAGCCGTGACCGGCAGAACCATACCCAGTCCGATGATGGCCTTGAGCGCCAGCAAGGAAAGCGGAATACGCCAGCCATTGGTTCCGGCCGAGACGGCCGGCCACAACGCGCGCACGGTGAGCAGCAGCCCGGCGCCAACCAGCAGGCCGCCGATGCCGGCAATCGCTCGCAAGCCGCCTGGAACGAGGTTTACCGGCATGGCTAGTAGGAACATGACCGGCAGACCGATGACGATAAATTGCTCCCCCCAGCGGGCCGCGAACTCGGAAGCGGCTTCGTGGGAAGTGTAGGCCAGACCCAAAACAGCCAGTACAAACCAACCCTCAGAGAATATATCCAGGAATAGGTGGGTCATGGCCAGCGACCAGAAAGGATCCTCGACGCCCAACCGACTGACAATAGCCACGCCCCAGGCGCCAAAGGAGGCCATTATCATGAAGATCAGCGCCGCGTCCCAAAAGCGTAGCGCCCGGACCCGGGTCGCGCCTCTGGTCGCCTTATAATAGAGGAAAGCATAAGTGTACCAGGCCAGGACATTGAGAGTAGCGGCCATTACCGAGAGGGGCAGCCGGCCGTTGCCTATCTCGGCCGATTGGTAACCGAATAACAGGAACGGAATGTAAGCCAAAAAGGCGGCGGCCACGGTCGCGCCCATCGCCCACTGGAAGCGGCGGGAGATCGGCCGGCCACAAAAACGGGGTAGCCAGGCAGCGATCAAACCCATCAACGCCGGCGTGACCCAACCAAAGTACATCAAGTGGGAATGGGCATGGCGCACATTGACCAGGTAAAGACCGGATGGCAAGCCTCGTAATTGACCGTAGCGCAGTAATGAGCCGGTGAGACCAGCCAGAATGAATAACCCTAGCGCTGTGGGCCAGATCCATGGAATTCTGATTTGCCGTTCCAAGTTCATCCTTTAGAGGGCATAGCCGGCGGCAATGAACAAGCCGCCCAAGATCTCGGCGCCTATCTCGCTGAATCCGAAGCGCTTGATGTTGGCCACGGGCCGGACCCGGGCTGCGGCCCAGATGGCGCGGATCAGGAAGCCGGCAAAGGGCGCGACGGCCAGCCAGGGAATCGCTTCCAGGAAAGCGACCATGGCGACGCCCAAAAACAACAGGCCGTGAACCCACACCACAGGCATCCGGTTTACCGTCCGGCCGTGCGTGTCGGCGATGCGCAAGCGGACATACAGCACCCCCAGCCCGTTCTGGCCGGCCATCAGAGCCCACAACGCCCAGGCCGTGTCGTCCAGTTGCCCGGTAGCAGCTATGTAGGCCGCCGGGGCCATGGCCGACAGACCCAAGGCGCCGGCCAGTTCCATCCACAGGGATCGCACGCTGGCCCGGCGCTGCCTCGAGGCCAGCAAGTAGAACACGAATATGGCGGCCATCGGGATCGTTAGCCAAAGCAATGCCGCCCGACCCAGGGCCAACAGGCCAAGCAGGCAGGCCAGGGCGATGGCGCCGAAGAAGATCGTCCAGGCCAGGGCCGGCCGGCCGTCAGACTTGCGCCCCCGGCCGGCGCGAACACGCATGGCGACTGTGGCCGGCTGGCGCATCAAGAAGCCAGCCAAGCCGCCGAGCAGGACCAAAAATACAGCCAGATCCCAGGTTCCAGCCACGATGACGCCCACGAAGTAAGGCACCAACAGCCACGACCAGGAACCGTGTTCGGCCGGTAGAATCAGTTGCTTGCGAAAGATTCTGCTTCGCGATTTCGGCGTTGTGTTCGAAGGAACGCTGTTTTCCATGGGTAATTACGGACTAGGCGGCTGGTTGCTAATTGTTGGTCGCTGGTTGCTGGTTGCTGGTGAATGTGACACGTTATCGACATCGTTATTTTATAGCACTTTGTACCTTTGCCCGGCTCGATCGTCTTTTTGCCCGGATAGCCAGGAAAATCACCTGCAAAAGAAACCACAGAATGGCCACGCCGTTTATCAGACCACCCCAGCGGCGGAACTCCAATTGAGTGGCCAGGTCGCCGATCACCCGCATGATCAGGCCCACCTGCATCAGCATGGTTGGGCCATAGAGCAGCTGGTGGAAAGGGATCTCCAAGCCGCTGATGGCCGGCAGGATGATTAGGGCGTGGGCGAAAATCATGCCGACGACAAAACCCAGGAAGATAGCGTGCAACCAGGCGTCATAGGTCAGCCCGGCAGTGACGCCAGCATGGCGCAGGCCTATCAGGCCGCCGATTGCTAACCAACCATAGCCCAGCAGCAGATTAACGGCCACAAAGCGCGTGATCCCCGGGCGACGTACGGTCTTGCGGGCGATATCGTATCGAAACAGCCAAATGGCCAGCGCCACGAATCCCAGATTTAATAAGCGTACGCCCCAGGTGTAGGCAACCAGGGACAGAAGCAAGCCGGCGGCTACCAGCCCCACAATAATGGCAAAGAGCCGTACTGACAGGCGTGAGGGGCGCGTCACCCGACTGAGTTCCAGGCGCTCGCCGACGATCGTCATGACCAGGAAAGCCGTCCACCAGGGCACAGCGGTTGGAAACGGTTCACCGGCCAGCCACAAGATATTGCCCACCAGCAGAGCCAGCGCGCCGAGCGCCAGCGTCGCCGTAAATAGGGCAAAATGGCGGCGAATCATAGCTGCGTTGATCAGCACCAGCCCGGCGCTGCTCAGGGTGAGCAGTAGCGGGCTAACCGGTTCGGGCAAACCGAGAATAAGCGCCAGCGCCCCGATAGCGCCTAACAGCGACGCTGCGAAGGCCGGGCGGGCGTTCAAAGCGACGGCTCGCTCCAGGGCGATCAGCGTGCCTAGGAAGCCGCTGACCATCAAAGCGCCATGGTAACCAACCCAACCAGTCAACGGAGAAGGCCAGGCCCAGCCCAGGCGCACCAGTCCGGCCCAAATCGCCACGAGCAACGTCAAGCCGATGATGGCCACCAGCGGCATTCGCAATAGGGGCGAAGGTTTCATGGGGATATGCTCCCGGCGTCAGATCAACACCAGGGTCGGCCGCCGATCAAGGGAGCATCAGTAACAACATGACGACTTCCGTCTTGGCCAAAATGCTATGGGGCAGATGGGCCGGCATGTGGGCCCAAGTCCCCGGCCGGGCAACGGAGGCGTCATTTCCCAACGTTAACTCGGCTTCACCTTTGAGGAAGTGCAATATCGCCGGGCGGGCGGCCGTGTGCTCGCTCAGTTCCTGGCCAGCGGCGAAACCAAAAATGATGGCCCTGACCTGGTCATCCTGGTAAACCGAACGGCTTATAATCGTGTCTTCTGAGATTTCCGGCAGCAGATCGGCCAGGTCGGCGATCAGGCTGTAGTTCGATCCAGTTTCGTTTGGTGGATGCATCTTCTACTCTGTTTTGCTGGCGCTTGCCGCTGGAGAAGCCGGCTGGCTTGGCTGGCCGGATTGAACGGCCTGGTGCAAGGCCTCCATGATCGCCCCCGATTCCATCTCATAGATCCGGGCGACGTCGGCCAGGGTATCGAAAGGCGCCATCACGCAACCCACACAGGCCGTTTTCAGTGCCTGGAAAACCTCAAACGTTTCCGGCCAGCATTCAAGCACTTCGGCAACGGTCATCTCTTGCTTTGGCAAGTCTTGGGTTGGCGAGTCTTGCGTTGGCAATGCGGCGGCCATCATCGTCTCCTGAAGGGCATCTGCACCAGGCGCTGAATGTTGCTATTCTTCCAGCGTGCGCATGTAGGCGACAATGTCGGCCAGGTCCTCATCCGACAGCGCCGGATTGCCGCCCTTAGGCGGCATGTCGACATTGGTCGTGTTGGCCGGATCGCTGACAGATCGGCCGACCTTGATGAAGGCCAACAATTCGGCATCGGAGCTACCCTTAATGAATTCGCTGGTGGTCATGTCCTTGCCCAAGTTGGGCAGGCCCTTGGCATCCGGCCCATGGCAGGCTGAGCAAGTAGCCTGGAACATGCCTTCGCCGGCCGCGGCATCACCCTCAGGTAAGGAGGCCGTTTGGTCGGCCGGTTCACCTGCCGCACCGCTATCACCGCCGTCATCTCCGCCACCGCAGGCAACCAAAAACAAGGCCAGGAAGACCATCAATATGAGTAGAAAAGTCGGTTTGCGCATCATCTTCTCCTTTAATAATGGAACGTAGATTGCCTGAGCCGTGCTCAGGCCTGAGCACGGCTCAGGGACACAGATTTTACGGATTAGGACTGGTCTGAGCCAGAGTGATCATGTTCGTCCAAGTCGTCTTCGCCTAACAGGTCGGCAAAGGCCATGACCATACCGCCCTGTTCAGCAGCCCAGGCTTCGGCCCGCTCGCGCTCGGCAAAGGCGGTGATGCCAAAACCCATCGGGGTGATGTGGTCGCCTTTGACGAAGTGTGCCTCTTCAGCTTTCAACCACTCTTCGCTGTCGAAGTCGTGGACCCAGAAGACAACCACTTCTTCGGCCGCTTCCTCATGACGGGCCAGCATGCCGCCGATGTCGTCAAAACGGTGCGGTTCGCCGTCGCTGGTCACATAAGCGGCCGCATACCTTGCCTCGTTGATAATCATCGAGCAATGCTCGCAGACGTCTTCACCATAGACGATTTCCGGCGGCTCATCAAAATCGACTTCTGAACCGCAAGCTGCAAAAAAGATGGTGAGTAGCAAGAGCGCCAGCCAACCGGCAAGTCGGCTCCGGCCAGCCGGTTTCTTTCTCAACATTCTTGTACCAATCAGCAACATAGCTGAATATTACCCCGAAAAGTTCCAACGCGTAGTTCTCGCGAGTCCCGGATAAAGTTTCCGGGTATAGACCAGAACGATTTGCTTTAGAGGACGCCTCTTCTTCTAAAGATCAGATACGTGGCGCTCAGCGGCAGGATCGTCCAGCCGAGCAGAATAGCCATCAATAAGGGCATCAACTGCGAACCATAAGTGCGTAATGCATAGACGCCGGCCGGTCCCAGGACTTCCAGGTTGCTACGGATGGCCAGGATCGAGGCCATCTTAAACAACTGCAGTGGATTGAGCAAAGCCATGGCAAACAGCTCGCTTACGCCCATGCGCAGGACGATGGCCGTGCCCATCAGGCCCAAGTCGCCGAAAAACACGAGTATCAGCCACAGGAAAAGGGCCAGGCCTACGGCCGTTGCACTCTTGCTCACCGCGGCTGAGATCAAGAAGCCAAGGCTCAGGCTGGCCAGGGCCAGGACAAAGGCCAACAAGACCAGAGTCAGAAAATCGCCCGCCTGCGTCGCCCCACCCTGCCAGGCGATGAGCAGCCCACTCAGGCCGAAGCCCAGGATGAGGGCGGCCAGGATGGCCAGGGCCAGGCCAAAGAACTTGCCCAGGAGCAATTCCGCCTGGCTGATTGGCTGGGTGAGCAGATACAACAAGGTGCCTTGCTCGCGCTCGCCGGCCAGGCTCAAGGCGCCCAACGTCAGGCCCATCAGGGGGATAATCAGTAGCACCAGGTTAATGAGGCTGGCGCCGGTGCGACCGAAACCGGCCAGGCCATAGGTGCCGACGCCGGAGAGAGCCAGCCAGGCCAGGGTCAGGGCAAGGCCGGCAAAGGCCACAGCAAACAAGATGAACCAGCGATTGCTTCGCGCATCGCGCACTTCTTTTTGAGTTAAGGTCAAGACATTGTTCAGGTCAACCATAATTAACTTCCGCTGTAATCGTCTCCGGTAATGACCCGGACGTCATTCTATATGGAAATCCTCGACCGGGATGCCGGCCTCAGACAAGAGCGAGATGGGCCGGGCTTTCTCCAAAGGTACCACCTGTACCCAGACGCCGGTGCCGTTTCGTTCGGCTGCGTAGCCATGAACGGCCAGGGTTTCCACGGCCGACCCAATCGAGGCCTCATCGGCCAGCAGCAACTTGAGCATCGACTTACGCCCAAGATAGCGCCCCAATTCCGCGGGCGGGCAGTCGGCCAATAGCCGGCCGGCCTCGATAACCAATACCCTGTCGGCCAGGATGGCCACTTCTTCCAGGCGATGGCTGGAAAAGACAAGCGTCTTGCCGTTTTCTTTCAACTCGACCAGCAGGGCCAGGAATTCCTCGCGCGCTTTCACATCCAGGTTGGCCGTTGGCTCATCCAGAATGAGCAGCGGCGGATCGGCCAGCAGGGCGATGACCAGGGCCAGGCGCTGCTTCATGCCGCCCGACAGATCGCGCACTCGTTTTCCGGTGTAAGGGGCCAGTCCCAGCCGGTCGAGCAAACCCATCACGTATTCCTTACCCGTCGACGTCTTCTTCAACCGATAGTAGAAGTTGAGTGTTTCCCAGGCCGTCAAATCATCGTGGAAGCTGATTTCCTGGGGCACAAAGCCCATCAGCCGCCGCGCCGCCTTGCCCTGGCGGTCCGTGTCATAACCGCCCAGCAGCACGCTGCCATCGTAGGGAATGACCCCCAACAGGCACCGCAGAGCAGTGGTCTTGCCGGCTCCGTTTTCGCCCCACAGGGCGACTGACTGGCCGCTCTCCACCTGGAAAGAGATATCGTCGACGGCCGTGACGGCCCCAAAACGTTTGCTCAAATTCTGTACAATTACCATTCGTTAACCCCGCTCATCAGACAAAGGTAGTCGGGTCACATCCCGAACCGGCATCCGTCCTAAACCCGAACGCTTGACAGCGCCCAGGCTCAAGATGGCCGCCGCCAGCAAGAAAAGGGCCAGGGAGGCGAACCACATCGGCCGATGATCGGCTTCGGGCACAGCCGGCAATCCTTCCGGTACCTCGGCGTTCATCATCGGTTGTTCATCAGTAAGTTTCGGCTGTGGCTTCACAAAGGGAACGGCCCGCGACGCGAATTCGACGGCCTGTTCTACCGGGCTATACATGAATAGACGCAAGCTGCTATTCTGGTCCAGCAAGTTCTCAAAGAGACGTTCGGCCCGGTAAGGGATGTCGCCACTACCATCGGCATTACCATCATAGCCGACGTAATCACTCCAGTAGTTGCCGACCTGTCCGGCGGTCCAGTTGTTGGCTTCGGCCTTTCCACCACCGCCGGCGATGCTCACCTGCTGTTCGTTGTCTACGAAACTATTGCCGGCGAATTCGTTGTGCCGCACCGAAGGCATCAGGTTGACGCCCACGTCATTATAGGCGAAGACATTGCCCTCAAAGCGGCCGATGCTGTTGATTTCCCTCGGCGAGTTGTCTAGGTGCGCCCCAACCCGGTTATCCAGGAACAGGTTGTCTTTGACGACCGCGTCGTCCATGTCCTTCAAGCCCACGCCAAAACCGCTGGGGCCGCGATTGCGAGCTATGGTATTGCCCAACAGGTTCAAGCGCCGGCTATACATGAGGAAGGTGCCCACCGAGTTATCCAACAGCAAATTGTTTTCGATGGTGGCATCGTCGCAGTACATGAAGTGCAGGCCATAGCGCCCTTCGCTCACTTCGTTGTCGCGAACGGTCAGTCGTTCCGAATACCACAGCACGACATCGCGTCCCTTATTTACGGTATTATTCTCAATAAGTACGTCATCACTGTACCAGACGCGAATCGGATCGCCCCGTCGGGGAACGGGCAGATCCTTGCTGGTAATGTTATTGTTTCGAATGATGCCCCCGCCAGCCTCGCGCAGATAGATGCCAAACAACGTCTCTTCCAGGCGGTTATTTTCCAACACGGCGCCCGGCGCTTCGACGACAATGCCGGAGTTCTCCTGGTCTAACGAATCCCCGCTGTCGCGAATGACGAAGCCGCGCAGGGTGATATCTGGCGCGGCAAACTTGAGCACAGTGCCCCGACCGCCGCCGTCGATCACGGGCCAATCGTGGCCGATCAGGGTCAGCGAACGGTCGATCAGCAACGGCCCTGCGTAAAGGCCTCCGTAAACTTCAATGGTGTCGCCATTCTGGGCCTCGGCTATGGCTTCGCTCAGCGACTCATATTCGCCTTGGGGCGAGACGATCCGGCCGCCTGCTTGGGCGCCGGCCGGCCCCGCCCAGGCCAGAGCCAACAATAGCAGTGAGCCAATTAGGGTCACGAAGCGGATCTTACTAAGTGTCATCCGTGTCTCTCGATCGCGCCTTAGCTGGCAGCGGCTCCTTCGTCGTCGGAGACACCCTCGCCAACGTCTTCCGAGGAGGCCGCCTGCTTGGCTGCATCCGCCAGCGGCTTGTAGGCTTTGCGTTGGAAGTAAAGGCCGGCCAAAATGAGAATGGAAGCCAGGATTGCCAGGTAGAAGCCGGGGCCAAGGGTAGCTACGGTTCTGAATTGTCCGATCAACCCTTCACCCAGGACGGTGGGGATAAACGGATCGATATAGTTGCTCAGGGCGGCCGTTGGGTCGAGGTTCTGGCCGAAGTTACGCAGCCAATAATACATGTCGGCCATGAATACAAATGGGTACAATACGGCTGGCAAAGCCAGCAGTACCGCCCACTTGCTGTGAACGAAGATGGCGGCAACTACCAGCAGCGCCGTCGCGCCGATCAAGATGATGCTTAGCGAGCGCTCCAACTGGGCTGCTTCTTCCAGCGGCCGCATGCCGATATAGTGATTTAGACCATCGATCTCCTGTACGTCCCCTTCGAGGCGATTGACATAGGTTCTCACCCGCAGTCCATCCGGGTATTGCGGCGCTTCCAGGGTCATATTCCAGTAAGGAAGGAAAATCGACAGGATAAGACACACCGCAGCCAGCCCGAGCAGTATCGTCGGCAACATGAAGTCGAGGCGCTTTTCATCTTTGGCCTCTTCCGGCGTGCGTGGCCCCACTATATTCTGCAACGTCTTGGACATTTCTCTAACCTCTAATCAGGATAGTTGCTGACTCTTAGAAACCTGGAATAGAGACGAGCGCCCTGATTTGGCCCTTCAGAGGCCAGAGAGAGGGCGCTCGCCGCTCATTCCAGGTTCAACTATGGCTCGACCAGCATGTAGCCGACCATTTCCAGATGCAGTGCCGAGCAGAATTCGGAGCAGTAATAAGAGAAGACACCATCCTGAGTCGCATCGAACTCAAAGGTCGCCGTCTCACCAGGCTCAATACTCAGATTAACATTGTAGCCCGGCAGGCTGAAGCCGTGCGTGGCATCATACGTTTGCTCGACGTTTGTGATGTGCCAGACGACGTGATCGCCCTGATTGATCTCCACGTGCTCGGGCGTGAAGTGGCTGCGAACGGCGGTCATATTGACCGTCACGTTGTTGCCGTCGCGCTGGATGCTTTCTTCGCCAATTTGGGTGGCGTTAGGATCGGGCGACTGGGTATGGGGGTTCCAACCTACTTCCGGATACACTTCCCAGGGATCGAGTTTATCGGCCTTGATGATCTGCGCGTAATGCGGCTCGCCATCAGGGATGGGCATATCATAGAGCAACTGCAGATTGTCGCCCGGCTGAGCGATATCGATCAACTGGAAGTTCTGCGGCAACAGCGGCCCGACATTTTGGAATCGGTCGATAGCCCACTTGTTGAGCGATACCAGGTACTTGCCGTCCGGACTGACCGTGTCACCCTCGGCGGCCGCGATGTGCCCGACATTGTAGTGGACATTGACCTTCGAAACCAGTGACCATTCCGGATCGTCGTTCAGATCTGCATAGTCGCCGCCCAGCGACCAGCGAGCCACCGACGGCTCCAGGAACAGGCTGGTGTACGCGTAACCCTGAGCGTCAAACTGGGTGTGTAGCGGGCCCAGGCCTAGCTCCACCTGGGCTTCCATGACGTCGTCCAGGCTGAGGATGGGAACGCCATAGTCGTCCGTCTCCCAGTTGCCAGATTCAATGGCGTCCTGGATCTTTTCGAAACTGTAGATAGTCACATGGGGGTCCAATTTACCGGAGACAACCATGTACTCGCCACCCGGAGAGATATCAACGCCGTGAGGGCTCTTGGGCTCGGGCGCGAAGTAGAGCAACCCTTCCTGTATAGATGTGTCCAGAGGAATGACCGGGAAGCCGTTCACGTCGATTGTATTACCACCCTGGGCCACCTCAATGGCCTTGTCCAGGTTGATGATGTGCATGTAGTCCATATCCCGCTGCGAGGCGCCAGCTTCGAAGGGCGCTTCGCCCTTCTCAACGCCGCCGATGGCCATTTCAGTGTTGAAGGAGTTACAGAAGAGCCAACCCTCACTCACCTTCTTTCCCGGGTCGCACAGGTCTTGCCAGTAAGGTGGCAGCTCCATGGCGAAGGACCGTTCGGGATCCAACCGGCCGGCCTCACGGTCGAATTTCCAGATGGTGACCATGCCCCGGTAATCGGAGGCGTAGTTATCCAGCGACGAATATTCCCAACCCAATGGCGCGGCGTATTGGCCGCCCTCGATCACCCATTCAGTATCGGGCGTCACCATAGATCCGCCGTGATCGTTGATGGCGATGGGGTTCTTGACGATCTGCTTGGTTTCAAAATCGCGCAGATCGATAGTGGCCAGGCGAGCATTGGCCTTGTCGTTAATGAACAGCCACTCGCCGTCATAATCGCCGTCCGTCTCACTCAACGCTGGGTGGTGGGTGTCGCCCCAGAGGATTTCATTGCCGTTGACGAATCCATCTTCCAACGTATTCATGGTGCCTTCAGCGCCATAACCCCACCCTTGCCACGGCTCGGGTGTAAAGACGGCGATCTGTTTAATGATGCGCATGGAGGGCATGCCAATCACGTAAACCTGGCCGCCATGGCCGCCTGAGGCAAACATGATGTATTCATCATGCACGCCTGTGGGAGTGTAGGTTTTTAGCGCTGCCGTAATGTCGTCCGGCGTCAGGCCACGCGCTTCGGCGATGGCTGCCGCGTCCCCGGAAACCGCCGCCGGGGCCGACTCCGAATCGGCCGGTGCGCCCCCATCATCCTGATCGCTGCAGGAAATGAGGAACACCAGCGCCAAAGCGGCCACGAGTAGTATCGTGACCATGGCTTTTGGCATATATTTGCTAATACCTCGTTCTTCCATTTTCCTTTTCCTCCTTGGGAAACCATGATGCGGACCTGGGCCTGTGCCTTACATCCGCTGCTTTTAGCTCCCTCTAGCACCCGCAGGCGCCTTGGGCCCAAACCCCGGGGAGCATGGAAACGAAATAGTAATTGCCCCAACAGACGATGAAAACGCCAGGGGGCGCTGGAAACAATCGTAGTTTAGGGTAAACGGCAGGGGGCGTCTTTGCGCTGGCGCAAATTGGAGGAAGCTAGGGATCGGGGGTTGGGGGCTAGGGGCTGGGGGTTGGCGGTAGGTCTTCGGCGATGCTGACTAGGCCGTGGGGGTTGCAGATGACGATCCGTTCCCGGCCGGTCTCGATTAAGCCTTGTTGTTCCCAGCCGCTCAGGGTGCGGCTGACGGTGTACTGCGTAGTGCCGGTCATCTCGCCCAGATCCTGGCGGCTCAAGTGCAGATCAAGCAAGACGCCGGCGTCGGTGCGCCGGCCGGTCTGGCGGGCCAGGCGCAGCAAGACGCGGGCAATGCGCCGCTCAACTCGCTCAGTAGATAGCTCGCGATAACGGTCTTGTAGATCCTGGAAGCGGCCGGCCACCAGGCGCAAGCCGTTCAGGCCCAAGCGCGGGTATTGCTCCATGAGGCGGATGGTCGAGTCGTAATCCCAGCGTAGAGCCAGGCTGTCGGTTACCGCTTCGGCCGACAATGGGTAATAGGTATTGCTGAGGGCGACGATGATGCCAATGCCGTCGCCTGGGCCCATGAAATGGAGGATGACCTGGTGCCCTTCCGGCGTCAGTTGGCTTAACCGCACCTGGCCCTCGATGATGACGTAGAAGAAGTCGGCCGGTTCATCCTGGTGGAAGAAGTACCCACCTTTTTCCTTGCGGCTCCGGCCGGCGACGGCCAGCGCTGCTTCTAGCTCAATCGAGTCAGCTCCCCGAAACAGTGGCGACCGAGCCAATAGTTCTAGCAGCGTGTCTTTGCTCTCTTCGCCCAAAGTAGTATTTGCCTTTGCCGCCCGCCGGCGGCGGGCTCTCCGAGATTAACCACACCTATTCTAGCACGTAACCGGGTGATCGTAACGATCACTCGCCCAGCCCGACTATAGCCTAACGGCAATTCGCCCAGCGCAGGCAATAGCATACAATTAGCGACTGGTCGCCATTGGCTTGCCGCTGATGGCTGACAACTGAAGGCTGGCGGCTCACAATTATGCAAAGCACAACAAATCCCAAATACCCCTTTCTGCGGCGCTTGCTACAGCTTGACCAGCCGGTGCCACCGCGCACTGAGGCCGAAGTCACGGCTGAAAGGGACCGGAACTATCGCTGGAATTTCGCCGTCAACATGACCGATGTTTCCTTCTTTTGGGTTGGCCTGAGCTTTATCTCGGCCGCGACCATTGTGCCGCTGTACATCAGCAAATTGACTGACAGCGCCCTGGCGATTGGCCTGGCGGCCGTCATCGCGCGAGGTTCCTGGTTTCTGCCCCAGATCTTCACCGCCAACTTTGTGGAGCGGCTACCTCGCAAAAAGCCGATGATCGTCAACGTGGGTTTCTTCGCGGAACGGCTGCCGATGTGGGTCATGGTGCTCTCGCCGGTCGTAGCCGCCTGGAACCCGTCGCTGGCCTTGCTGCTGTTCTTCGTCGGCTATGCCTGGCACGGCTTTGGGGCCGGTGTCGTGGCCACGTCATGGCAGGATCTGATCGCCCGTTGTTTTCCGGTAAAGCGCCGCGGCCGGTTCATGGGCACCTCCTTCTTCACCGGTTCTTTGACCGGAGCGGCCGGGGCTGCCCTGAGCATCTATTTGCTGGCTAATCTGCCCTTCCCCAACAACTTCTTCTTCAGCTTCCTGATCGCCGCGGCGGCCATCACCATCAGCTGGTTCTTCCTGGCCCTGACCCGCGAACCGGTCGAGCCGGTCAAGGCGCCGCCCAAGAGCAATCGCCAATTCTGGCGCGATCTACCCCAGATCGTGCGCCAGGACGACAACTACCGCAGATTCCTGATCGCTCGCTGGATGTTGGCCTTGAGCGGCATGGGCATCGGCTTCGTAACCGTGGCCGCCCTTCAGCGATGGGCCGTGGCCGACAGCACGGCCGGCGGATACACGGCTGCCTTCTTGATAGGTCAAATGGTCGGCAACCTCTCCCTGGGTTTCTTTGCCGACCGGTATGGCCACAAACTTTCACTGGAAATCGGCGCTCTGACCGGCTTCCTGGCCTTCGCCCTGGCATGGCTGGCGCCCGATCCGGGATATTACTTCCTGGTCTTCTTCCTGCTGGGCATCACCGAAGGGGCGGTCATCGTCTCCGGCATGCTGGTAGTGATGGAATTCAGCGCGCCCGAGAAGCGGCCGACGTATGCCGGTCTGACCAATACTTCGGTCGGCATCATCAGCATGATCGGCCCGCTCATCGGCGCCTGGCTGGCCATCGCCGGCTACAACTGGCTTTTCGCCGTCAGCGCGGTAACCAGCCTGTTGGCCTTACTTCTACTGCATTGGTGGGTGCGGGAGCCGCGTTTTGCGGGTGCTGTGGAGCAGGTGGAAGAAAGTAGGGGTGAACGGGTGTAGGGGGTGAGCGGGTGAACGCATGGTAACGTTCAGGTTGCTTCGAACCTAGAGGGAATGGAAGATGGCTTTGGTACATGAGCGGGCTTTTCGGGTCAGGCAATATGAGTGTGACGCATATGGCCACGTCAATCACGCCAATTATCTGCGCTATATGCAGGAGACGGCTTTCGACGCCTCGGCCGCGGCCGGCTACGACCTGGACCGCTACCGGGAGATTCAAAGGGCCTGGTTGGTACGGGAGACGGATATCACCTACTTGCGGCCGTTAGTCTACGACGACCGGGTGATCGTCAAGACCTGGGTGCTGGACTTCCGCCGGGTGCGCTCGCGGAGGGCTTATGAATTGCACCATGCCGAGAGCGGAGAGATCGTCGCCCAGGCGACGACCGACTGGGTCTTTCTGAATGACCAAACCGGCCGGCCAGAAACCGTACCCCAGGAAATGATCGACGGCTTCTTTCCTGACGGTCCGCCCGACGATGTGCCGCCTCGCGAAAGGTTCCCCAAAGCGCCCCCACCCCCTCCGGGCATCTTCACCATGCGCCGGCTGGTGCAGTGGAGCGTCATCGACCGTCGCCAGCATGTGAACAACGCCAATTACATGATCTTTTTTGAGGATGCCGGGGTACAGGTCTGCGCGGCGCACGGCTGGTCGATGACACGAATGATGGAAGCCGGTTTCGGCCTGGTGGCCCGGCGCTACCGGATCGAGTACAAACAACCGGCCGTCTTCGGCGACGAGTTGGAAATCGCTACCTGGGCCTCGGAGATGAAGCGGGCCACGGCCGTGCGGCATTACACCATTCGCCGGGCGGCCGATGGGGAGTTGCTAGCCCGGGCTCATGTGTTATGGGTGTGGGTGGATCTGGAGAGCGGGCGGCCGATCCGCGTGCCGGCCGATTTCCGGGAGGACTTCGGGCCCAATTTCAGTCCGGCATGAATGAGTGTCAAGTCATTCCTCGGGTATAATTACTGCATAGACCTTCAAGTACAAATCCCAAAACCTCGTTCCGCAGTGGTGGAGATGGAACAATGGAATCGGAGACTATAGAGGTTATCTATCAGGGCAACTCGATAATCTCCGTTGAGACCCTCCCGGATTTCCCCCATCCGGTGATCGTCAAGAAGCCAGCGAAGCCCCACGCTTCCCGACAGCAGATTCTGTCCCTGGAAAAAGAATGCGAATTGACCCTCGCTCTAGACGCGATCGAAGGGGTGCGCAAGGCCATTGAGCAACAGTTGATCGAGAACCAACCGGTATTGATCATTGGAATATATCGATGGGCAGACCCTACAGGACTTGTTCGACAAAGAAACACTTGATCTACGCCCAAGACCAGAAATCGCTGTCAACCTGGCACATATCCTGGCAGAAATTCACCAGCATAGCATCATACCAAGAACCGACAACCAAGGTGGAACCGGTGCTAACTTCATCGTGGCTTGGGGCGCAGAAGATCCAGTTTTCGAGCCAGTGGTTGAAGCAGTCATGATCAGCGTAGCCGGAACCCAGAAACTGTCGTTACTAAGCCTGGCCCGCGTTCTTGAGGAAAAGCGGCCTTAGATTATTCCCACTCAACTACGGTCTTTCGCAGGTGAAAGTGTGTTGTGGGACCAAACCCCATGACCTGACATTCTCCCCCACCTGCTTTACAATTCACTTTCGTTCGTGCCGATTTGCAGCAGATCATTATCATTCGGAAGTGCTGAGTGGCAGATAAGACATCCTATGATAAAGACGTCAGTGTACGGTTCAGTCCGTTCATGCGTCTTTCCATGGCCGTTGCACTCGGCAGTCTGGCTACAGTTGGCCTTGGCGTCTATCTGCTCGTAGGCGACGTCCTAAAGAACCTGGGCCGGCAGACACCGTTGGCCTACGCCTTGGCCATCCTCTTTTTCGCCCCGGTCGTCCTTGTCCTAGCCGAGCGTTCGGACGTAATCCGAGGTCGTGGCGGCATTTTCCATCTCGCCCGATCCGGCGACATCGTCTGGTTGGGCTACTGGTCCGGCTGGCTAATGGCACTGGGCCACTTCTGTCTGGTCGCTCTTTTCGCCTGGGGTGCAGGACAGATCCTGAATACCGCTCTGCGAGACTATCTGGAGATCGAGGTCGATTATCGGCTGCTGGCGGCTCTGGCCGTGGTCCTTGTCGCTCTCCTTCGCCAGATCCGTCGTGAAACTGCCTGGAACCTGAAGAGCGGCCTCATCTTTGGGAGCATCCTGGTTGTTCTCGTCCTGACTATTCGTCTATGGGTGAGGCCAGTACAGACCATGCCGTCCTCGGGTTTCTTGCCAACCCAAGATCCCATTAGCGCCCTTCCGTTCCTGGCCATTGCTCTGTGGGGCACCAGTTTCGTCCTGGATCACCGCGACGAAATGCGCCGCCCCAGAAGGCGCATGCTGGCCGCGCTGAGCTTGCCCGTGTTGCTCGGCGGGGTGATCGGCGTCTTCACATCTCTTGTTCTGCTCCAATATACAGGCATTGTCGCTACCACCGATCAACCTTTGGTTGCCCTCGTTACCGAAATCGGCCCTGTCGCAGAGGGACTCCTGTTGCTAGCGGCGCTCGGCCTGGCGCTGGCGGGCATCAACCAGGGATTGGAAAGCACCAGTCGCTTGGTCGAAGAAATGGTTGGGAGCGGCTTTATACCCGAACGTTTGCTGACAACGAACGGCAGGTTCCGGCCCTACCTGACCATTCCTATACCCCTGATTGCTATTATTCTTGTCGTGCTCCTGCCGGTGAGTGTTATCGCCGGCGCGGCCGCGGCCACATTACTGCTGGCCATCAGCTTAACGCTAGGCCAGGATGTCTTCAGGCGCAATCCGCTCCTGCCCGATACCCGGCGTCTGAAGTTGCCGCTACATCCATTGTTTCCGGCCGTGGCGGCTGCGATAAGCCTGGCGATGGCTTTCGCTCAGCCACCAGAGAACCACTTCCTGGTTCTGGGCTGGGTGGTGCTGGGTCTCGTCTACTATACAGCCTACGGTCGCCGTGGCGCCATCGATGCGCGCCAACGTGGCGCCGTCGTAGTAGGAGGTCCTTTCGACCACGAAAGGGCAACCGGTGCAATCCTCGTATACGCGCCAGATATCGAACACGCCCAGCCTTTGATCAGCGCCGGCGCCGTTGTCGCCCGCTCCCGCAAGCTACCCATGCTGGTGTTGCAGGTAATCGAGACAGACGGTCCATCTAGGCATGCTGTCGAATCGCCTGAGACGGAACATGCACTTTCATTGCAGGAACAACTTCTAGCAGACAGTCGGCTTGAAGATATCCACGTTATCCCGCTCGTTCGCCTAGCGCCAACTGCTCGTCAGGGCATTATGGCTACCATCTGGGACGAGCAGGTGGTCACAACGCTCGTAAGCTGGCCTGAGGATGAAAGCGGGGAAGCCGGTCTTACCGTGGATGGAGTATCACACCTGGTGCGGCAAGCGCCTTGCGAGGTGCTTGTTGTTCGGGGCGAGTTTCCTGAGGCAGTGGAAAATGTCCTGGTACCGATGACCAGCGTATCCCACAATCAGGCGGCTTTGGCCTTCGGCCGGGATCTGGTTCGGGGGACTGGCGGCCGGGTGACGGCCGTGGGCATTATTCGCGGTCACGCATCCGATGAAGCGAAGGACAAGGCCCGTGAATCCGTCCGTTCGACAGTCAGCCGCCTAGAGGACGCGGCCGGCATCGAGATTGAAATCCTCGAGCTTGTAGGCGCTCAAGAGGAGCTATACGATGCTCTGGAACAGTACGATCTGTTGATCCTGGGCGCCTCGGAAGAAGGGTTCATGAGGCCAACGTCCTTCGAAGGATTTCCGGCCGACACGATTTCCGGTTCCGAGCACCCCGGCATGGTCATTAAGAAGAAAGAGCAAACCGGCACCCTTTGGCTACGCCAGTTATGGGAGGCCTTGTTCCGCATCCTGCCCAAGGTCGGCCGACAGGACCGCGTCTCGATCTATCGGACCATGCAACGCAATGCCAGGGCCGACGTCGACTTCCATGTTCTAATCATCCTGGCAGCAGGCATCGCCTACCTGGGCCTGTTGCTAGACAGCAGTGCTGTCATTATCGGGGCCATGTTGATTGCCCCTCTAATGAGCCCTATCTTGTCTACAGCCCACGGCGTTGTAATGGGTAATGGGCGTATGACAAGAGCCGCGGGCATTTCCACTCTAAATGGGATATTAATGGCCATTCTAGTGGCCTTCTTTCTAAGCCTAGCCCTGTTTGCCCTGGGTGCGCCGCTTACTGCAACAGATGAGATCTTGTCGCGCACTTCGCCTAATGTACTGGATCTGTTGGTGGCCCTATTATCAGGCGCGGCGGCCGCCTACGCAGTTAGTCGCTCTCAGTTAGCGGCAGCCCTGCCTGGCGTTGCCATCGCCGCTGCTCTGGTGCCGCCGCTGTGCGTTGTTGGTTACGGTCTGGGAACGGGCCAATTTGACATCGCCGCTGGCTCATCACTACTGTTCATCACCAATCTGGCCGCCATCGTCGTCGCTGCCGCGGCGATCTTCCTGTTGCTAGGTTTTCGCCCGCCGCTCCGCCTGGAGCGCGGTGAGGAGGCGCGTCGGGGATTGTATCTTGCCCTGGCCTTCCTGCTGGTTGTGGCCGTTGTCCTGGTCGCCATCACCCTGGTGACCAATGAACGCGCCCAAGATGTGGCCACGATTGAGTCTATCATCTACTCTTCGGTTACCCCGAACCAGGGAGAAGTGATTGATCTGGAAACTGATCGTGAGTTCCGGCACTACAACGTGAGCTATAGGATCGTCGACTACACGGGCAATTACAATGAATCAGATGTGGATGCCCTACAGCGGACCCTCGACGCGGCCGTCGCTGAAACGATACTACTGCAGGCCACCATTCTGCGCGGCGACCTGACTGTCTCCGATGGAAGTGAAGGCCCTACGCCAACCGAAACGCCCACACCAACCCAGGCCGCCACCGAGACCGCGCCTCCAACTCCCAGCCCGACGGTGATGGAAACGCCGACATTGGAGCCCACGCTCACAGCGACAACTCCCATAACGGAGACGCCGACCGCCACGATGACCGAGGAGCCGCCCACAGCACGGCCGACGCAGGCACCCACCTCAACAGAAGTACCTGCCACCGCAACGCTAGCTCCAACCGAAGAACCGTCCCCGACTGAGGAACCTACTGGAGAGCCAACACCAGAACCAGCCACGGGCTGATCGCCTCACCTAATGGCAATCTGGCGCGGAGCGCCAACCGTTTTTGTGCATTGCGTCCAGCATTAAGAATGTGACGCGTACGGCCATGTCAACCACGCTAACTACTTGCGCTATATGCAGGAGACGGCCTTCGACGCCTCGGCCGCGGCCGGGTATGACCTGGACCGCTACCGCGAGATCCAAGGGGCCTGGCTGGTGCGCGAGACAGATATCATTTACCTGCGGCCGCTAGTCTATGACGATCGCGTCATCGTCAAGACCTGGGTATTGGACTTCCGCCGGGTGCGTTCGCGGCGGGCGTATGAGCTGCGCTATGCTGATAGCGGCGAAATCGTGGCCCAGGCGACGACCGACTGGATCTTCCTGAACGTCCAGACAGGTCGGCCAGAAACCGTGCCCCGCCAACTACATGATCTTCTTCGAGGATGCCGGGGTGCAGGTCTGCGCGGCCCATGGCTGGCCCATGACCCAGATGATGGAAGCAGGCTTCGGCCTGGTGGCTCGGCGTTATCGGATTGAGTATAAGCAACCGGCCGTATTTGGTGATGAACCGGAGATCGCTACCTGGGCCTCGGACATGAAACGGGCCACGGCCGTGCGGCACTACACCATTCGCCGGGCGGCCGATGGGGAGCTGCTGGCCTGGGCTTATGTGCTGTGGGTGTAGGTCGATCTTGAGAGCAGGCGGCCGATCCGCGTGCCGGCCGAGTTTCGAGCAGCCTTTCAGCCCAATATCGTCGACTGAGCCGGTTCTCGGCATCGGCAACGCCTAAAGCTTATTTTCGGCTACAATAGCCGGGACATTTCTTTATGCACATTGCAGACCTGTAAAGCTAAAACTATTTTGTCAATGCACGTCGTTCGAAAGCCTACAGAAGTAGCGCGGCGTCGCCTATATAGTATTCAGGCTCCGGCAATCATTAACGGCTCTAATCAACTTCACTGATCGCTGATCAACGTTGATGGAGAATAGCCAATTGCTAACCGCTCAAAGCTAACGGCTACTAGCACAAGAGGCAAACCACAGTGGTGGGTGGGTAGTGGGCAGTGGTTGGTCGTTGGTTGCTGGTCACTGGTGGTCGGTGATGGCTGAAAGCTGACGACCGACAGCTGAGGGCTGAAAGTTGACGGCTTTCAACAGCTCACAGGAGAAGGAAACATGTCTATCAATGGGCTACACCACATCACGCTCGTGTGCTCAAATGCGCAGAGGACGATCGATTTTTACACGGGCGTCCTGGGCTTACGGCTGGTGAAGAAGACGGTCAACTTCGACGATCCCGGCAGTTACCACCTTTACTTCGGCGACGAAACCGGCCGGCCGGGCACGGCTATCACCTACTTCGAATGGGCCAACGCGCCCAAGGGCCGGCCGGGCATCGGCGGCACCCATCATTACGCCCTGCGGGTAGCCGATATGGACGGCCTGCTCAAATGGAAGCGCCGCCTGACCGATCTGGGTCATCCGGTGGACGGTCCGTATGATCGTCACTATTTCACCTCCATCTACTTCCGCGATCCGGACGGGGTGATCATCGAGATCGCCACCGACGGGCCCGGTTGGACGGTAGATGAATCACCAGATCAGATCGGAGCGGATTACCGAGAACCGCCGCCAAATATGATCGTCCGTAATCGCGACGAAGATCGCATCGCGGCCACGATCTGGCCCGAGCCGGTGCCGGATATCACCCCGGAGATGGCTCTCAGCCAGGGCATGCACCACATCACGGCCATCGGCACCAATATCGAACGTACCCATGCCTTTCTAGGGACCGTCTTGGGTCTGCGGCGGGTCAAGATGACCTCTAATTTTGACGATCCGGCCTCGGCTCATTGGTATTGGGGCAGCGAAGACGGCCGGCCGGGCAGCTTGATCACTTATTTTGAGCGCGATCCGAGCGACCCCCGCTATCGACGGGTGCGCATGGGCGTTGGGCAAACCCATCATTATGCCTTCGCGGTGCCCGACGACGAGACGCAACAGGCCTTCCGCGAGAAGCTCATCAGCCAGGGTTACCGGGTCTCGCCGGTGATGGACCGGATCTATTTCAAGAGCATTTACACCAGCGATCCGGACGGCCATATCGTGGAGTTGGCCACGGCCGGGCCGGGCTTCCTGGTCGACGAAGATCGGGAGTCGCTAGGCCAGGTGTTGAAGCTGCCGCCCTGGCTGGAGATTCACCGCTCCGAAATCGAAGCCGGGCTGTCGCCGGCCAGCTCACCGGCCTGGTCGCCAATGGGGGCAGGTGGGCCAACCGAGGTTGATGCGCCAGCGGGAGCTGGCGAATGACTCCGGCCGATCCCCACCGCGGCGGACCGGTGCTGGCGGCCGGTCAGCCGCTCGACCAGGCGGCCGGCGCGTTGATCCTGGTTCACGGCCGGGGCGATTCGGCGGTCGGCATCCTGGGCCTGGCCGAAGTACTACACCAACCTGACTTCGCCTATTTGGCCCCCCAGGCGGCCGGCGGCACCTGGTATCCTTACAGCTTCCTGGCCCCCATCACAGACAATGAGCCTGGCATCTCATCGGGCATCGCCACCCTGGGCGATGTGGTCGAGAGCGTCGCAGCGGCCGGCTTGCCCTATGAGCGGATCGTCATCGGCGGCTTTTCTCAGGGCGCGTGCCTGGTCTGCGAGTTCGTCGCCAGGCACCCGGGGCGCTATGGCGGGCTGCTGGCCTTCAGCGGCGGCCTGATCGGTCCCGACGGCACGCCGCGCGACTACGCCGGCGACTTGGAAGGAACGCCGGTCTTTTTGGGCTGCAGCGACGTCGATTTTCACATTCCCAAGCAGCGGGTGGAGCTGACGTCCCAGGTGCTGGAAGGAATGGGCGCGGAGGTTACCCTGCGCCTCTATCCAGGCATGGGCCACACCATCAACCAGGAAGAGATCGACTTCGGCCGGACGCTGCTGGCTGCCGTAACGTGACGACGGCGGCCGTCGTTCAGGTATAATCGGCGGCGGCATGACAATCAGCAACGGCATGACAATCAGCGGCGGCATGATTAAAGAAAGACGGCTACGCGCCCTGCAACGCCAGGTAGAACGCTTGGCACGCCAGCTCGAACGCCTGGAAGCAGCCAACGATCGCGCCTCATGGTTTCGCCTGGTGATATTTGTGGCCGGTGTCGCCCTCAGTGGCGTCTTTTTCTTCCTGGGTTATTTGTGGCTGTTTGGTCTGGGCTTGCTGGCGACGATCGTCGCCTTCGGCATCGCCGTCGCTTACCACCGGCGCATCGGCCGAACTATGGATCGGTTCAGCATCACGATGGCCATCAAAGAACGGCAGATAGCGCGCATGGGTCTGGACTGGGACAGGCTGCCGCCGTCTGATGCCCGGCCGGAAAGCTCCCTGGAACTGGATTTCGATCTGGTCGGCGACACATCGTTGATACGCCTGGTCGACACGGCCGTCTCGACCAGCGGCAGCGAACGTCTCCGAGGCTGGCTGGCCGAGCCGGCGGCCTCGGCCGATGCGGGTGCCGTAACCGACGCCGGCTTAATCATGGCCCGCCAGCAATTGGTCCGCGAGTTGGTCCCGTTGTCCCTGTTCCGTACCCGGCTGATCTTGAATGCCCGACTGACCTTCGGCGGGGAAGGACGCTGGCGACCGGATCGACTGCTGGCCTGGCTGGAGAAGCGGCTGGCAGCCGGCTCGCTGCGCAACTGGCTGATCCTGTTGAGCCTGTTGGCCAGCCTCAATATCATCTTCTTTCTATTAGACCTGCTGGACCTGGGGCCGCCCTTGTGGCAGGCGACCATCCTTCTTTACGCCGTCTTATTCCTGATCCGCTCGCGAGAAGTCGGCGAGCCGTTCAAGGAGTCGGCGCTCATTCGGGATACGCTAGAGCAACTGGTGGTCGTCTTTCGGCTGCTGGAAACATTCCCCCACCCAGGCACACCGCAGCTACAGGCCCTGTGCCGGCCGTTCCTGGATGCACAAGAACGTCCCTCGGATCACCTGAGCCAGGTTAACCGCATCGTGGCCGCCACCGGAATCCGCGGCAACCCGCTCTTCTGGCTGGGCCTGAATATCGTGGCGCCCTGGGATTACTACTTCGCTTACCGCCTGGACCAGCGCAAGGAAGCGCTGGCCCGGCAAATGCCGGCCTGGCTGGATACGTGGTCTGAGTTGGAGGCCGCGAGTTCGCTGGCAAACCTGGCTTATCTGAACCCGTCCTATACCTTTCCCAACATCGTCGAGACGGGGGATGAATTGCTTCCGGCTGTCTTTCAGGCCCGAGAGTTAGGCCACCCGCTCATCCCTGACGAACAAAAGGTGTGTAATACTTTCTCCATCCCGGCCGTGGGCCAGATCAACATCATTACCGGCTCCAACATGTCGGGCAAGAGCACCTTCTTGCGCACGGTAGGCGTTAACCTGGTTCTGGCCTACGCCGGCGGGCCGGTGAACGCGGCCGAGTTGACGACCGAGCGGTTCCGTCTTTTTAGTTGCATCCGCATCAGCGATTCGGTCACCGATGGCATTTCCTTTTTCTACGCCGAGGTAAAGTGCCTCAAGGCGCTGCTGCTGGCATTAAAGGCGGCCGATGCCCAGCCGCTGTTGTATTTCATCGACGAGATATTCCGTGGCACGAACAACCGAGAGCGCCTACAAGGCAGCCGGGCCTACATCCGGGCCCTGGTCGAACAGTCAGGCGTGGGTCTGATCGCCACGCATGACCTGGAGTTGATCCAGTTGGCCGGCGAAATGCCGGCTATCAGCAACTATCATTTCACCGACGAGGTCATGGACGGCCGGATGGTGTTCGATTATGCGATCCGGCCGGGCCCCAGCCCGACAACCAATGCTCTGAAGATCATGCGCCTGGAAGGCTTGCCTGTTTGAGCCAACCAGCGTGAAGAGACAGGCTTTTTTTGGATGCGTGAGCCGAAGACAACGTAAGGCCATAAGCCTGGCTTGTTGCAGACGGCTTCTTTAACCTTGAATATAAATGCGTGAGCAGCAGATCGACTACAGTCGCAAATGGCTGGTGCTGGCCGCCGTAGGGACAGGTATCTTCCTGTCGACGGTCGATGCCAGTATCGTCAATGTTGCCTTACCTACCCTGAGTCGCTCTTTTGACAGCTCCTTCGCCGTGGTTCAGTGGGTAGTGCTTGCCTACCTGTTGACCATCTCGACTCTGCTGTTAAGCGTCGGCCGGCTGGGGGACATGATCGGCAAGAAACCGATCTACGCGACCGGCTTCGTCGTCTTCACCATTGGCTCGATGTTGTGCGGCGTCGCTCCCACCGTTTATTGGCTGATCGCCTTCCGGGTCGTCCAAGGCCTGGGAGCGGTCATGATCGTGGCCCTGGGCCTGGCCATTCTCACTGAGGCTTTTCCGGCCAATGAGCGCGGTAAGGCACTCGGCATCGGCGGGGCCACCGTTTCGGTAGGCATCGTGGTCGGGCCGGTATTGGGCGGGCTGCTGCTCGGCGCCTTCTCCTGGCGCTGGATCTTCTACGTCAACGTGCCGGTCGGCATCGCCGGCACATTGCTGACTTTGCGTTACGTACCAGGTCTCAAGCCGGCCGGCGGGCAGCGCTTCGACTTGTTGGGCGGGATCACCCTGTTCATCAGCCTCTTCTCCTTGCTAATGGCCTTGACCTGGGGCCAGGATCTGGGCTTTTTCGACCGGCGCGTCTTGCTTCTACTGGCCGGCGCGGCCGTCTTCGGAGTCGTGTTCGTGGTCGTCGAGTCGCGCGTCAAGCAGCCAATGATCGACCTACGCCTCTTCCGCGACGGCCAATTCAGCGTAGGTCTGGTCACCGGCTTCGTCACCTTCGTGGCCATCGCCGGCACGACACTGCTGCTGCCCTTTTACTTGGAAAACGTACTTGGCTACGAGCCACGCCAGGTGGGCCTGCTACTGGCCGTCGTGCCGATTAGCCTAGGTATCACGGCCCCGATTTCCGGCACGTTATCGGATCGTTTCGGCACCCGGCTGATAACCGTGATTGGCCTGGCCGTTCTGGTGCTGGGTTATTACGCCCTCAGCACGTTGAATGTCGAGACGGGCGCGGTCGTCTTCGTCCTGCTCTTTTTGCCTATCGGCATCGGCATGGGCATCTTTCAATCGCCCAATAACAGCGCCATATTGGGCAGCGCCCCCCAGGGTCGATTAGGCATCGTCTCTGGCACATTGGCAGCTACCCGCACCATTGGTCAGACGGCCGGCATCGCGCTGCTGGGCGCGCTGTGGGCCGGACGGACGCTATACTACGCCGGCTCGGCCTTAGCGGCCGGGGCGACGGAGGCTTCGTCTGAGGCCCAGGCGGCCGCGCTGCAAGACACCTTCCTGGTCACTACGGCCCTGGTCGCCGCGGCGCTGTTGTTGGCCGTGGTCGCCTGGCTGCGGGGTAGAAACGTACGGGATTTGACCGCGGCCGAAGCGGGCTCGTCCGCCTGACTCCCGCTAACCAGAAGTCAGACATCTCTGATCTGGACTCTCTTTGCGCTCGGGTAAAAGATGTCTTGCTTTTCAGTTTTGCTTGGCCGCCTCCCCTTTGCGCTCAATCGTGTAATACAAGGTCAAGAAGAGCCAGCCGCCCAGGTAGAAGCGATGATTGGTCTTCAAGTGGCCGTCTTCGACGTAGACGTCGATCTCCTCGTCCATGGTCGGCAGTTTGACCGTGGTCAGCGTGCCATCTTCGTCGTCGACGTCGCTCACATAGTGGCCTGGAAAAGGAGAACCGGTCCCAGCGGTCTTCAGCAGCAGCCCATTGTCGCGATTGTTGAAAGGCATGAGGCTGGCCGTGAAATTGGCCTCGGGTAGAGGAAAACCGACGCTGACGTAACCCGTTTCTTCCTGACGCACGACCGTGTAGATACCAACGTAGATCGCTTTGCCGGTCGCTTCGTAGGCTCTGACCCACACGCGCAAGGTTGACGATCCGCCGATGAGCGGATCGTCATAGTCGATGGTGTCGATATAACTAACCATGCCGCGCTGGATCTCTTCGGTATTGAATGGCAAGTTGGCCTGGCCGATGTTTTGGGCCACGTAGGTCTTGAAGAACCAGAAGAAAGGCTTAATCAGCGGTTTCCACTCAGGCACGATGGTCAACTTAAATCGGCTGGTGTGCTGGTAGAATTCACGGATGAGTGGATCGACCCGACCGGGATCGAACCCCGGCCCGGTCAGCGCATCCAGCGTTTCGACGATGCCGATGTCCGGTTTGTTGCGAGAGCACGTCCCTCCCGTCTCCTCGGCAAGCTCAACGGCGTAATCAGCACCGACATAGTTGCTGTGGGCTTTGTAGGGTACGACATAGCGGGCTGCTTCGGGCGGGATCTGTTCTCCGGTGACTTGCAGAGGCGCCGGGTTGTCAAACAGCACGATGAGCAGGATGCGGTCGATCAAGACGATGATCCCGCCGAGAACGGCCGCATTGAAGTTTGGGTCGACGGCCGCCGCGGCGAAACCGGCCAGCAGTCCCAGGCCTAGTCCCAGAACCAGCTTGCGCGGCCCCAGGCCGGCCAAGCCAACCAGTAAACCCAGGACCAGGCCGATAACTTGCGGATTACTGATGAAGAAGCCTACGGCGGCGGCCACGGCCGCGCCGATGACCACGCTGGCAAAGAACCGATGCCACAACGGCTTCAATTCTCCGGGTTGGCGGCGGGCGTCGGTGATGGCTTCGACCAGGCCAAAATACAGCCCGCCGACGATAGCTCCCAGCCAGGCGCCATCACTGCCGTTGAGGCTGGCCCCGATCAACGCCCCGCTGATACCGCCGTAGATGGCCCCGGCAAAACCAGCCGCCAAAGGATTGCCTCGCCTTCGGTGATCGCTCCGTTTGCGCGAGGCGTTTTGTTTACTCCCAGCGCCTTGTTGGCGATCGTTCTCCTTTTCTTGCACATTGCCCTCCACGTTCCATAATAAGAGTGTCGTCTGGCGACCGACCCGACGGCAAAAAATTATAACACAGGCCTTTAGGGGCCGGGCTTGTCCCGCCCAGGCCGGCGATGGATATTCAAGATGGGATGGTTGAAACGTAAGCGGCAAAGAGAGGAACCCCATTGCGGGGAATGCGATCGGTCGCTGACCCTGACGACGATTCCCATGGTTAGCGGCCGTCGCGACCAGGTCGAGGTCATCTTACGCGACTTGCCGGTCCTGACCTGTGGCGTCGACGGGCATCCTCTTCGTTACCCGCTGCCCGACTTTGGCGTGCACGTGATTGACGCCGTCTTTTGGCAAGACAACGTCGCCTTGGGCCGGCCGGGGCGCCTATTGGCCCGGGTCAAATGCTATCACTGCGGCAAAGGCCTCGACAAAGAGCCCGTCCGGCCCGGCGAGGTGACCGGCTCGCTGGACATCGGCGATCTGCCCCAGTTCGGCATCTGGATCAGCGGCCCGCTGGTTACCTGCCCGCGCTGCCAGAGAGATCAGGTATGGGCCCCGACCGATGTCAACCGCGCCATATCCAGCGCCATTGTCGAAGCCTTCCAAGCGGCCGGTCTGCAACTCTGAGGTCGACGATACCAAACGTCCGGGGTTTCAGTCGAGGACAAGCTGTCCAATTGAAGACTAAAAAACCCCGGACGTTTCCAAGCGCCGGGGCGACCAACTTGCCAAAGATCGGCAAGATGATCTATAGTCGTAGTGATGGATCAGTCAGTTGCGGTCGATTCCGGCCGTGGCGGTGGTTTGGAGGAGACGATGGCCAACAAAGATGGACAGAAAGGTGGCGAAGCAGCGAAGGAAGTCCCGGTGATGTCTGAAGGGGCAGTTTCCGAGGATCTCTACCTGGATGAACACAGCCAGAAGTGGAAGAAGAAGTACCGCAAGAACGGCAAGTTGACCAACGGCTATTACCTGCATGAATTGGTCAAGCTTCAGGAAGAGTTGGTTAAGCTGCAGTATTGGGTCAAGGAAAAGGGTCTGCGGGCCGTCGTGGTTTTTGAGGGACGGGACGCGGCCGGCAAGGGCGGCGTCATCAAGCGCATTACTGAACGCACCAATCCGCGCATCATTCGCGTCGTGGCTCTAGGCATCCCGACCGAGCGGGAGAAATCCCAATGGTACTTCCAGCGCTGGACGGCTCATCTGCCGGCGGCCGGCGAAATCGTGCTCTTCGACCGCAGCTGGTATACCCGGGCCATCACCGAAAACGTCATGGGCTTTTGCACCGAGAACGAATACCGGGAGTTCCTGCGCTCCTGTCCCCAATATGAGCGCATGCTGGTCCGCTCGGGCATAGTTCTGCTCAAATATTGGTTTTCAGTGGCTGACGACGAACAGGAGCGCCGCTTCCAAATCCGGGCCGCCGATCCCAAGCGCCGCTGGAAGCTCAGCCCCATGGATATCAAGTCGCGCGATAAGTGGGAGATGTACTCCAAGGCCAAGGACCGCATGTTTGATTACACCGACATCAAACAGGCGCCTTGGTACGTGGTCGACGCCGACGACAAGAAACGGGCCCGGCTTAACTGCATCAGTCACATTGTGAGCCAGATCCCGTACGAAGACATCCTGCCGCCTCCGATCGAGCTGCCCCACCGCGCGGAGGGCACTGGCTACATCCGGCCGCCTTTCGACGAACAAACCTTCGTGCCTGAAGAGTATTAGTTAGTGGAACTGGGCGCGGCGCTCCGTCAAGCCGGCTGTTCAACCAGCGGGAATAGCGGGGCATCGGCCCGCAATTCAAAACCCAGCACTTCTGTATCAAAGGATTTGGCTCGATCCTGGTCGGCGACGAATAGAGAGACGGTGCCTGCTTTGTCGATCATTGTTCTTTTCCTCAGAATGGGGCCGTCAGCTCTTAGCAGTCAGCCGTCAGCGATTTTATCACGCGGCGCTATGTTTCCGCGCCCATCTTAACTTTGAGCAGCCATTGCTGCACAGGGGCAGCGACCTGGCAGTGGTCCGTGACGGCGGCTACCAGGCCCGGGGAGGCCAACGCGGCTGGCGGGATGCCCGGCGATGAAACGTACAAAGTATTGTAACGGAGTAGATCAGCCCGGGGGTGATCGGGATCAAATCCCCGGGGCAGGCGCTTATAATGCTGGCCGTTAAGTTCATAAGGCCCAGCCGCGCGAACCTTAGCCAGCGCCTCTTCCAACTCGGCGCCCGATTCGTCGCCGGCCACGGCTTCACGGTAAGCGGTCAGCATCGCCTTGTCGAAGCCATGCATGCCGACATGGAGATCGCCGCCGGTGGCGTCAAAGCCGAAAAAGAAGCCGGGGTTGGCGCTGGCCTTGCGCCCACCCTCCCAAAAGCGTATGCCGACCCAGGTCTTATACGGGCTCTTGTCGGCGCTGAACCGGGTATCGCGATAGATGCGCATCAAGGAACCGGCGCCATTGGTGCGGGTGTCATATTGAATGTGGGCTGAGATGAATTGCAGCCGCTCGCCCAAGGCATTAATGAAAGCCAGGGCCGGCTTCACAATGGTATCGGTATAGGTTTGCTTATGGGCGTTAAACCAATTGCGATCGTTATTCTGGCCCAAATCGGCCAGGAACTGAAGGCCTTCTTGGGGAAAGCCGGAGAATGTTTCAGTAGGCATGCTTTTCCTCAGGAATCAGGAATCAGGGATCGGGGGTCGGTTTTCGGATGCCTGATCCCTAATCCCCAGCCCCTTATTATCCCATTGAATGCAAACCTAGGCGATTGCCTTCGCTGTCTTTGAAGAAGGCGAAGTAACCGTTCTCGCCGATGCTGGTCTTGGGCACGATCACCTGGCCACCAGCCGCTTCGACCCGGCCGAGCACGACGTTTAGATCGTCGCCGGCGTTTAGGTAGACGAGGGCTCCTTCGGCGCTGGGCGTGTAGCCCTCGCCCTGGATAACGCCTCCACCGACGCCATCCTCGGCCGGGAACATGCCCATTTGAAAGCCTTCCATGCCCTCCATGGGTACCAGTTCGATAGCGAAAATCGTATTATAGAACTTCTCGGCCCGCTCAAAATCTAAGGCAGGGATCTCGAACCAATTCACTGCGTTTGACATGTTTCTCTCCTTATATTGTGTGGTGGGTGCTAGTCGGCTGCTGGTCAATTCGACAGCCACTCTAAATGTTACCACGCCGGCCGCCGGGCAATTGTAAAGAAGCTTGCACACTGCCTGTAAAAAAACAGCACAAACGTTCTGTTTTTGTCAATCGCCGGCGGATGGCTACAATGACTGTCCAGAATCATCCCAAACCCAAGCCTCATCCGATTCTTTGACGAGACCGCATGCAGGCTGGAACACCATCATGAATGAAAACAACCACCACCTAAATAATGTCGGATCTTAATCCGTCGAATCTGTGTAAATCTGCGTCCCATTTCTTCTTCAAGGATACGCTATGCTATTTGTCGACAATCAGAATATCACCGATCCGCGCCTGAACCTTTCCCTGGAAGAGTATCTGCTGCGCCACCTGGAAGTAGCCGAACCGATCCTGCTCTTCTACGTCAACGAACCGTCGGTGATCGTCGGCCGCAACCAGAATACGGCCGAGGAGATCGATCCCGACTACGTCAAAGCCCAAGGTATTCACGTCGTGCGCCGTTTATCGGGCGGTGGCGCCGTTTACCACGACTTAGGCAATCTCAACTTCAGCTTCATCACCCCCAACAAGAAGTACCTGCACGACTTCAGCAGATTCACCGAGCCGGTCATCCAGGTACTGGCCGAGCTAGGCGTCGAAGCGGAGTTGAAGGGCAAGAGCGACATCTTTGCCGCCGGCAAAAAGATCTCCGGTAACGCGCAGTATTCCACCGCCGGCCGGATGTTCAGCCATGGCACGCTGCTTTTTGACAGCGATCTTGAAGAGCTGTTGAAAGCCCTCAATCCTCGCCAGGTGCAGATCGAATCTAAAGCGGTCCAGTCGGTGCGCAATTTCGTGGTCAATATCCGCGAGCTGTTGCCCGAACCAATGACCCTGGACGAGCTCAAGGAGGCGTTATTAGCTGGCATTTTCGGCGACGAGCTACCGGCCTACGACCTGGCCCCGTCCGACTGGGAAATGATCGAGCAGATCTCGGACGAGCGTTACCGGCAATGGGAATGGAATTTCGGCCGATCGCCCAAGTTTAACGTTCAGAAAACCGATCGTTTCCCGGCCGGCAAGTTAGATGCGCGGATCGAGGTCCAGCGCGGCCGGATCGAAGCGATCAAGATTTACGGCGATTTCGCGGGCAAACGAGAGGTGGCCGAGTTGGAGGAACGCCTGGCTGGAACGGCCTACGATCGCGAAGCGCTAGAAAGGACCCTGACCGATATCGACCTGGCACCCTACTTCGGCGTCCTTAGCCAGGAGGAATTGCTTGGCCTGCTTTACTAGACTCCGTATTAGGAGAAGCCGGGCTTTTCAGCCGAGTTTCACCCCAACTCGAAGTCGGTGTAAAAGTCTGGCTTCTTAGCTAGGCTCCATCTGTAGCACCAGCGCCCCCCAGGTCAGTCCGGCGCCGAAGGAGACCAAGAGCAGGTTGTCGTCGGGCTTGATCCGGCCGCTTTCCAGATTCTCAGTTAAGGCCAGGGGGATCGAAGCGGCCGACGTATTGCCATAGTTTTCGATATTGACGACGAAGCGGTCCAGGGGCAGGTTCATCTCTCGCGCCGCCGATTGGATGATGCGCAAATTGGCCTGGTGGGGGATGATCCAGTCGATCTCATCCATGGACATGCCGGCCTTGGCCACCGCCTGGCGGCTGGCCCGGCCGACGACGCGGGTGGCGAATTTGAACACCTCCCGGCCGTTCATATGGATGTAGTGCCGGCCGCCGGCCAATGCGTCACCGTTCGGCGGTTCGGCCGTGCCGCCGGCGGGCACGATGATCTGGTGCGCCTGGCTGCCGTCGGAGCCCAGGACGAAGCCGCGCATGCCGCACGCCTCCTCGGTGGCCTCGATGACCACTGCTCCGGCGGCGTCGCCAAAGAGGACGGCCGTCGAGCGGTCTTCCCAATTGATGTGGCGGCTGAGCAATTCCACGCCAATGACCAGGATGGTCTTGTAGGCGCCGGTAGCAATGAATTGGTAGGCTGTGGCCAAAGAGTAGACGAAGCCTGTGCAGCCCGTCTCCAATACGAAGGCCGGCACATCAGTAGCGCCCAGGGCGTGTTGGATCTGGCTCGAAACCGGCGGCGTGAGGTAGTCAGGGGTGGTGGTGGCGACGATGATCAGGTCCAGGGAGTCGGCCGGCAGATCGGCCCGGCGTAACGCGTCAGTCGCAGCCTTAATAGCCAGGCTGGCCGTCGTCTCGTGTTCGGCGGCGATATGGCGTTCGCGTATGCCACTGCGTTGGACGATCCACGCATCGCTGGTATCCAGTCGCTGCTCCAAATCGAAGTTGGTCAGCACCTCTTCCGGTGCATAGGCGCCCCACCCCGTAATGCGGCCGTTTAGTAAGCCCATCTGCACCATCTCCTCTTCGCCACACTAATCAAGGCCAGCATGGCGCCGGCCATGGCAACTCGTATGCGCGCGCTCAGATCACGCTTGCTTCATCACCCTGACAAGGGAAGTTACGAGTCTATCCGCATCTGTTTAAACACGCCAGGGTTTGAATGGTTACTGCGGTAACTGCCGGGGTCCACAGGTCGTTCAGCCGGCTGTGATCTCTTCTTCTGACAAGGGCTGGGATTGGCGGCGAGTTCGAGAAAGGTTCCACAGCGCCCACAGCAGGCCGGGCAACAATATCAGTCCAGCCATGATCCAGATCATGCCCGTCAGGTCCAGATCGGTATTATCCAAAGCCCAGCCGCCGGCCGCCGCCCCGGTTGCGTTCATCAAGGCAAAAATGGCGAATTCGGTGGCGAAAACCCGGCCGCGCACTCGGTTTGGCAGCAAGTGCAGCAGCAATTGGGTCGAGAAAACCCAACCGATGCCGCCACCGGCGCCACGTAGGACGGTACCCACCATCAGCAGGCCAAAACTGTACAAGGGAGCGATAAGGGCCAGGCCCAGAGCGGCGATCAGGTAGCTCAAGCCGATGGCCAAACGCAACGGCCGGTCCCGATCGCCGGTGAAGCGCCGGGCGACGATGGGCCCCAGGCCGGTGCCGACGCCCATACCGGCATAGATGAGGCCCAGGCTGGTCCCCCCACCCTGGCCGATGACGAATACTCGCTCAGCTACGGCTACCTGCACCACTTGAAAACCACCGGCCACGAACAAGGCGAATGCCCCCTTATGAAGAGCAATGGCCAGGGTATCCTTGTGCTGGACCAGGTAGCGTAGGCCATCTACATATTGGCGGACGGCGGCAATGACGCTCCTGTCGCCGGTCAGGGCTGAGTCGGGCTGATAAACGATGCGCGAGATTAAGAGCGCCGAAAGCAGGAAGGTCAGGGCATCGATGGTGAAAGCAGGGTAAGCGCCCCATTGCCCGGCGACGAGGCCGCCGAGGGCCGCGCCAAAGGCCAGCATCACCGACCAGGTAGCCGAGCTAAGGGCGTTGGCCGCGCCAAGTTCGCGGCGGCTGACGATGTCGGGCAGGATGGCGTTGCGGGCCGGAAAGAAAAAACCGCTAATCGCCAATTGCACGGCTGTCAATACATAGAGCAGCCAAACCTGCCCGGGCTCGCTCACGAATAGGAAGCCTAAGACAGTCAGCGCCCGGCCGAGATCGGCCAGGATGAGTAGGTGTTTGCGGTTATAGCGATCGGCGGCGACGCCGGCGAAAGGTGTAGCCAGGAATTGGGCCAGCATTCTGATGACAAACAGGCTGCCGACGGCCACGCCCGATTGGGTGAGGGCAGCTACTAACGAAGCCGAGGCGATCAAGTTGAACCAATCACCCAGCAAACTGACTACCTGGCCAGCCCACAAATAGCGATAGTTCCGGTTGCGTTGCAGTAGAGCAACATAACCCACTGGATCGCTTGTGATAACGTTCTCTTCCGCTAGCTCTTGTGGCATGGCCCACAGCATACGCGCATGCCTCAATCTCAACAAGTCACAATGCCAGATGACGCCAGCGCAGTTTTTCCATAAGGCATTTGACGTGCGGAACTGAAATCAGTATACTATGTTTAACCCCCCCCCAGGGGGGCGGGTTAACAGATTAGAAGGCTGGTTATTTATGGACGATTCAACGAAGAAAGCAGTTAGTCGAAGATTGGCAAGCTCGGCCGGGCATATCAAAGGCATCGAGCGTATGGTAGACGAAGACGCTTATTGCATCGACGTGATCCAGCAGATACAGGCCGTCCAGGCGGCTCTCAACAAGGTCAGCGGGTTGATCCTCGATAACCATCTGCGCAGTTGCGTCACCACGGCTATCCGCGGCGACGATCCGTCCGAACGCGAGCGGGTCCTGGAAGAAGTGACCAGCGTCTTCGAAATGTCCTCAAAACTGCAGATGACCATCATGAACCGACAGTGAGCGGATACAAATAATCGCCCACTGCTAAAAGCCAAATACAAGGAGATTCTTTCATGCAAAGCAAAACTTTCACCGTACCAAATATCAGCTGTGGCCATTGCGTCCACACCGTCGAGATGGAAGTGGGCGACCTGGCGGGCGTCAAGAACGTTAAGGCCGAGCAGGATTCTAAACAAGTGGTCGTCGAATGGGGCGAACCGGCCACCTGGGAGCAGATCGAAGCGCTGTTGGTAGAAATCAATTACGCTCCGGCGTAATCTGTAGCTGGCAGTTGTCAGCAAAAAAAGAGCTCTCATGGCCGAAGAAAAACAAATGACGCTGCCCGTCTTGGGCATGACCTGCGCTAATTGCGTCGCCTCTGTCGAGCGCAACGCCAAGAAGGCCGGCGGGGTCAACGACGCTGTCGTCAATTTCGCCAGCGAAAAGGTGCTACTAACTTACGATCCGGCCGTGACCCAGCCGCAGGAGGTGATCGATCGCATCCACCGGGCCGGCTACGAAGTGCCCATCACCACGATAGATTTGCCGATCGTCGGCATGACCTGCGCCAACTGCGTGGCCACGGTCGAGCGGGCATTGAACAAAGTCGACGGCGTTCTAGAGGTGACGGTCAACTACGCCAGCGAAAAGGCCACGGTCAGGTATGTAGTAGGCACAACCGGCCGGGCCAGCCTGGTCGCTGCCGTACGCAAGGCCGGCTACGACGTCGTCGAAGCCGAAGGCGACGACGAGCTAGAAGATGCCGAAGCGGCCGCTCGCCAGGCTGAGATCCGCCACCAGGAAAAGCGGCTTATCGTCGGTGTCATCTTCACCACTCCCCTCTTGCTGCTCAGCATGAGCCGCGATCTGGGATTGCTGGGCGAATGGTCGCACGCGACATGGGTGAATTGGCTTTTCTTCGCTCTGGCCACGCCGGTCCAATTCTACGTGGGCTGGGATTACTACGTGGGAGCCTACAAGAGCCTGCGCAATCGCAGCGCCAATATGGACGTGCTGGTAGCCATGGGCTCGTCAGCGGCCTATTTCTATAGTGTGGCTGTGCTGATCGCCTTGACTATGGGCTCCACGGCTCTGGGCGAACACGTCTACTTCGAAACGTCGGCCACGATCATCACCCTCATCGTCCTCGGCAAGCTGCTGGAAGCGCGGGCCAAGGGCCGCACCAGCGAAGCCATTAAGAAGCTGATGGGCCTGCGTCCCAAGACCGCTCGTGTGCTGCGCGATGGTGTCCAGAAAGATATCCCCATCGAAGAGGTGGTCGTCGGCGATACGGTCATCGTCCGGCCAGGCGAGAAGATCCCGGTTGACGGGCGGGTTATCGACGGGCGTTCGGCTGTAGACGAAAGCATGATCACCGGCGAGAGCCTGCCGGCGGACAAGCTAATCGGCGACGAAGTGATCGGCGCGACCATCAACAAACAAGGCTTGTTGACCGTCGAAGCGACCCGGGTGGGCAAAGAAACGGCATTGGCGCAGATCATCAAGATGGTTGAGCAAGCGCAGGGCAGCCGGGCGCCCATCCAGCGCCTGGTGGACCAGGTAGCGGCCTACTTTGTGCCTTTTGTCATCTTCGTGGCTGCCCTGACCTTCGTTGTCTGGATAGCGGTCACGGGCGACTTCACTACGGCGCTGATCCGGATGATCGCCGTATTGGTCATCGCCTGCCCCTGCGCCATGGGTCTGGCCACGCCGACCTCGATCATGGTGGGCGTCGGCAAAGGCGCCGAATACGGCATCTTGTTCAAGAACAGCGCCGCCTTGGAACAAGCCCATAAGATCACGGCCGTCATCCTGGACAAGACCGGCACCATCACGCGGGGCGAGTTGGCGGTGACCGATATCGTCGCCAGCAGCCAGGCGTCGCTTTCGGGCGACGAATTATTGCGACTGGCGGCGTCAGCCGAACAGGGCTCAGAACATCCTCTCGGCGAGGCGATAGTCCGTCAGGCGGCTGAGTTAGGGCTTTCTTTGAGCATCCCGGCTGCTTTCGAGGCGATGTCCGGTTTCGGCATCGCCGCCGATGTGGACGGCCACAAGGTTTTGTTAGGCAATCACAGGCTCATGCAGCAAGAACAGGTGACCTTTAATGGCCTAGAACCAAAGGCTGAGCAACTGCAGAATGAGGCCAAGACGGCCATGTGGCTGTCGGTCGACGGCCAGGCCAGCGCGCTCATCGCCGTGGCCGATACGATCAAGGACGATTCCAGGGCGGCGATAGACCAGATGCACCAACTGGGGCTGACGGTGGCCATGCTGACTGGCGACAATGCCGCCACAGCCCGGTCCATCGCCGACGAGGCAGGCGTGGATCGGGTCATGGCCGAGGTGTTGCCGGGCGAGAAAGCGGACCATGTTGCCCAGTTGCAAGAAGAAGGCTACGTCGTGGCCATGGTCGGGGATGGCATCAACGACGCGCCGGCCCTAGCCCAGGCCGACGTGGGTATCGCCATCGGCACGGGGACAGACGTGGCCATGGAAGCGGCTGACGTGACTCTTATGCGCGGCGATTTGTCGAGCGTGCCCAGGGCCATCGAGCTGTCCAAAGCGACCATGCGTAATATCAAGCAGAATCTGGGCTGGGCCTTTGGCTACAACGTGGCCCTGATTCCCATCGCAGCCGGCGTATTGGCGCCATTTGAATGGGCGCCGGACTTTTTGCGTCAGCTGAACCCCATCCTGGCCGCTGGGGCGATGGCCTTCTCCAGTATTAGCGTGGTGTCCAACTCCTTGCGGCTACGGCGCCTGAATTGGTAGCTCTTAGCCTTGAGCTTCTAGCTACGAGCATTGAGAAACGGCCGACCGTTCCCAAGAAACTACAGCGTCGGAAAGTCCTTTGGAATACTCTTTGTAAGGGACATCACCGTCGGCCGGAACCCCGAACGGCACAATAGACCGGTTTGGGAATCCGGCCGGCGCTTTTTTGGCGACAGTTTCTCATCCATTTGGCCGGAAAGCCCGGATGCCCTATCATAGTCTGGTCGCTTGCACGGCGAATATCAAACAAGAGGAATCGAAAAAGGGTGGCTAAGAGCAAATCGAGCCGCAAAGAACAACGTCGCAAGGAAGTAGCTCAGCAGAAAAGAAGGCGGACTCTGTTGATCGGTGGATCGATTGCGGCCGTGACGCTGATCGTGATTGTCCTGGTAGCCGTCCGCGGCTTCGGCGGGCGCGTGGAAGGCGCCGAGGACAAAGGACCTCAGCTCAGAGACCATGACGAAGGCGTGATCATCGAAAACAGTTCGCTGCCGCCCGTCGGCGGGGTACACAGCCCGCGATGGCAGAATTGCGGCATCTATGACCAACCGGTCGAGGCCAAGAACGCCGTTCACTCGATGGAGCACGGCGCGGTCTGGATCGCGTACCGCCCGGATCTGCCGTCCGGGGACGTAGAGAGCCTGCGGGAGCAGGTGCGCGGCCAAAGCTACCTGCTGTTGAGCCCCTACCCCGGCTTGGCCAGCGATGTGGTCCTCAACGCCTGGGGTGTACAGTTGCAGGTAGATTCGGTTGAGGATGAACGCATCGCCCAATTCGTCGACCAGTATCGGCTAGGGCCACAGACGCCCGAGTTCGGCGCCCCTTGTGATGGTGGCGTCGGCCGGCCGATTGGCTGAAGGTCAACTGCTGAAGGTCATCGGCTGACCTTCAGCTCTAGTAGATGGACCAGGAATCATGAGTAAGAAAGGAACCAAACGGTATCAGGCAACAAGTCAGTCAAGTGATCATACGGTTCGTAACATCGTCATTGGCGGCGTCATCGCCCTGATCGTCATTGGCCTGGGGGCCTTGCTGTACATGAGCCTTCAGGAGCCGGAGGCTTTGGCCGATTTGCAGCGTTTTGTGGGACTGGAAAGGGCGCATGACGAAGAAGTCGTGTATGACCAGACCGGACTACCGCCGGTCGGCGGCATTCACAGCGGCATCTGGCAAAACTGCGGTATCTACGACGAGCCGATTGATTCCAAGAACGCTGTGCACTCCATGGAGCATGGCGCCGTGTGGGTAACTTATCAACCAAACCTGCCGGCCGAGGACGTGGAACTGCTTCGAGACGCAGTGAGCGACCACAGCTACGCTTTGCTAAGTCCCTTCCCTGCCCTCAAAAGTCCAGTGGTTTTGACCGCCTGGGGCGTCCAGTTAGAGGTCGACTCGGCCGACGACGATCGTGTTACGTCATTCTTGGACCGATATGTATTGGGGCCGCAAACACCTGAATTTGGCGCGACTTGCTCCGACGGAAACGGTACGCCAATAGACTAATTGACCATTGACGCGTAGGACCTGTGCTGGTATTGTGAAGCGCATTCTATTTGCCGCGATCCGTTACCAGGAGGTCCTCGATGAAGCGCGCACGTCCGATATTTTGGCTTATCGCCTTGTTATTGCTGGCGGCCATGGCCTGCAACTTCGTTACGGGTGACGAAGATCCCGCGGCCGTGCCTGAGATAGAGGCGACGGCCGTCCAGGAGCAAGAGGCAGCCAGTCCAACCGACCCAGCACCGGCGCCAACAGAGGCGCCGACTGAAGCGCCACCGACTGAACCACCGCCCACCGAAGCGCCGCCAACTGAGGCGCCGGCGACCGAAGAGTCAACCAGTGTTGAAGAACCGGTAACCACGGCGCTGGAACTAGATACTGCGGCGTACGTTCATCCGCTAGAATACTTCGAGATCAATCCGCCAGCCGGCTGGACGCTGGATGAAAGTGATGGCGGCGCGACTTTTACCGAAGAAGAAGGCGGTGGATTCATTGAAGTGGAGGTGACAAACGCCGGCACCGAACTGGATGGAGAATCTTTTGAACGCTTCGTCGACGCCCGGGAACTCAACTTCTTCGGCGATTTTGATGGGTACCAAGTCGTCGACTATGAAATCGATCCCGACTTCGGCATAGCTCGCGTGACAAAGGAATTTCTATTTGACGACATCCCCCAGACCGTATTCACTTATTACGATCTATATGGTCCGGCTATGTATGCCACGGATTTCTGGGCCGATGCCGATGAACATGCTGCCTATGAGGACGTTTACGAAGCTGTCCTTGATTCGATGTTGGTCAAAAGCCAGGCGGTAGTCGATAACGCCGACACCTATTATTGGATCTATACCTTCTACGGCCCTGGCGATCTGTTCTCCATCGACGTCCCAATCCCATGGACCTACGAAAGGGTGGAAGGCGACGTGTTCGTCGTCGATACATTCACATCCCCCGACGAGCATGCCTTTATCGAGAACATCACCTACGATGATGGCGAAGCGGTCTCCAAATCCGACGCCGGCGCTTTTGCCCTTGAGTTGTTGAAAGAGTTTTATGCTAGCGATATCCAGATCAGCGACGACCAGGTCCAACCCGATGGCAGCGAGCGCCTCACCTGGCGTTCGCCCAGTGGAGAATACAACGGCATCTCCTTTTTGGAAACACGCGGCACCACCTTCTTGCTGTATTCTTCCATATGGGATGACGCCTTTGAAGACGCCTATTTGGACACGTTGATATATACTATTGACACTTACGACGTACCGGAATAGTATCGGCCGACGTTCTCTCTGGAAATAGACTCGACATCAACAAATAGCTCGTTCCTCAATTCGAGGCTCTCGAATTGAGGAAGGCTGTTTGGCGCAACGATATTCGTGGATTCACAAGAAAAGGCAACAACAACAGACCTGCCGGCAGATATCGAGCTGATCCTCATTCCCATCATCCAGCCCAAGTACAGTCGGGAGCTGATCGACCTGGCCCTGGTTACGGTCGATTCGGAAGAGGCGCGTATCCTCGTGTTGCTGGTGTCCCTGGGCAATGCTGAGGAGGATGCTGAGACCATCCAGACTGTCGAACCGATCGTGCAATCATACCAGGAGGATGGGCGGCCGGTTCAACTGATCACCTACGGCGCTGGCAGCATCTCTCGAGGGATACTGGACGCAGCGCGCGAGCACAGGGCCGACCTGATCCTGTTCGGCGGCCGCGAAACAAGCGGCCGGGGCGTGACCTTTAGCACGGTAGCCGGAAATGTGATTCCGGCGGCCCCTTGCTATGTCGTCCTGTACCGCATCGGCCCAACACATGCCGGCCAGCGGCTGGTCGTGCCCATCATCGCCGGCGAACAATCGCGCACGGCCACCCAACTTGCCATCCGCCTTGGCCGGAGCATGAACAGGCCGGTCGAAGCGATTTACGTCCGCACCGGCCGGACTACAACCTGGGATGCCCGCGGTCAAATGGAATCGGCATTGGTGGGCATCCCCGGCGAAGAAGACGTCAAGCGTACGATTGCGACGGCTGACGATGCCGTTTCTGGCTTATTATCGCGGATTGATGACGAAGATATGCTGGTCGTCGGTATGTCGGACCGTAGCGAGTGGGAGCGTTGGCTGCGGGCGGATGTTCCAATGGCGCTGACCAGAAGATGGCATGGCCCGTTACTGATGGTCTCCCCAACCCCCGCGCCTTTAACTCGGGGTGAAAAGGTCCGGCGCTGGCTGTCGCCAACGCTGACCCAATTTGAGCAGGTGGAGATCGAACGGGGAGCGGAGGCTTCGGCGACGACCTCGCTGGACTACCTGGTCTTGATCGTCGTGTCGGCTGTCCTGGCCACCTTTGGCCTGATGCTAAACAGCAATGCCGTGATCATCGGCGCCATGTTGGTTGCGCCTCTCATGTCGCCGCTGATCGCCTTCGCGGTCGGAATGACGCTAGGCAAACTTGACCTGGTCTGGCGGGCGACGATCGTCCTGATCCAGGGCATCGCCGCAGCCTTGCTCATCTCTATCCTGATCGGCTGGTTGAGTCCGACAACCATCGTCACGTCCGAGATGGCCGCCCGGGGAAACCCTTCCCTGCTGGATATGGGCGTCGCCCTGGCCTCGGGTTTTATCGGCGCCTACGCCACGGCCCGCAAACACATCCCCTCAGCGCTGGCGGGTGTGGCCATCGCCGCCGCGCTCATGCCGCCGCTGACTACGGTAGGTTTAGGCCTTGCCTTCGGCGATCTCGGTTTGGCCAGCGGCGCCACCCTGCTATTCGTAACCAATATCATCAGCATCATCCTGGCCGCCTGGGCGACTTTCTTCTGGTTTGGCATGCGGCCGAGCAAAAAGGTGGACGCCCGCCGAACGCGCCGTACGTCAGCTATCCTGGTAGCTATCTTCGTAATTGTCCTGGCGGCATTGCTGGCCCAGAACGCAAGCACCATCTTCTCGGCCACCATTGAAAGGACACTGAGAGACTCTTTCAATCAGTCAGAGTTGGTTGCCTATGAAGTGCGCCAGGGCACGCCTTTGCAAGTGTTCGCCACTGTGCGCATGCCGGCTGCCATCATTCCCGATAACAGCGAGATAATCGCCGCCCAGGAAAATCTAGAAGAGGCGCTGGGCGAGCCTGTCAAACTATCGGTCGTCATTCAGCCGGTCGTAGATGCCAGCGTAGCCGAGGCTGATGCCGAGGTCGAAGCAACGATCGGCCGGATTTTGGATGAACAGTTAACCGACATGAACGTGCTCGGCTTCAGATTTGAAATAGGCAACCCAAGCCTTGTGCTGACGGCCGTTAAAACAGAACTCGAGTCTGCTTCCGAGGCGTTTAACGAACAGGTTCGAGCGGCCGAATTAGCGTTGGCCCAAGAGCTGGGCCTGCCTGTGATCCTGACCATCCTGCCCCTTGAAAGCTATGACAGCACCGAGGCGGTGGATGCCACCGATAAAGCGCTGTCCGAGACGATAGAGGAGATCCTGGTCGAGTCGCTGGCCTGCTGCGAGATCGTCAGCTTTTCCTTCCAGGTGGGCAACCCGTTCCTGGTCACGGTAACTGTCATGACCGATATAGATCCGTCCAGCGATGAATTCCTGGCCCAGATCCAGACCACGGAAGATGCCCTCAGCATCGCCCTCGGCTGGCCGGCAAGGCTTACGGTGATCGTCGCCCAGCCTTCGCCGACGCCCACCGCAACCGAGACGCCTTTTTTGCCATCCGCAACGCCGACGATTGCGCCGACGGAGGAGATACAGACGCCAGAACCGCCGACAGTGGAACCGCCGACGGCTGAGCCGCCCACACCCACGGCTGAGCCGCCCACACCCACGGCTGAGCCGCCGACAGAAGAGCCGCCCACACCGACGAGTGGACCGCCCACGGAAGAGCCGCCCACTGTTCCGCCGACAGAAGAGTTGCCAACAGCAACTTTGCCGCCGCCGACTGCGACGCCGGAAGCGACGCTCCCCATCCCGACGCCCACGCCCTGACAATTGTTGACGATGCTGGATAGTGCTATACTTCTATTGGCTCCCCCCAGAGGTGTCCCCTCAGCGCCCGCTGAGGGGACACCTCATTTTTTGCCTAATGGCAGGAGATCTATATGAGCGACGAAGGGCCTTTCCTGGTCAATGCTGGACCGTCTCTGGCCCGGGCCGGCTTGCCCCACCGCATCTTTTTCCCGACTGCAAACAAACCTTATCCGACCGTGGTGATGTTGCACGGCCGCAGCGGCGACGAAGACGCCATGTGGATATTCGCCCGGGCTTTGCCCAAAGATTGGTTGGTCGTCTCTCCGCGAGGTATCAAGCGTGATCCGGCCGGCGGGTATGCCTGGCACCCACGCCAACGGGACGAATGGCCGCCCCTACCGATGTTTGACGAAGCGGTAGCCGCCTTGACCCATTTTCTCCAGGCCCTACCCGAGCTATATGGCGCCGATCCTGATCACTTCTACTTGATGGGCTTCAGCCAGGGAGCGGCGACAGCCTATGCCACGGCAATGCGCTACCCGGATCTGGTGCAAGGCATCGCCGGCCTGGTTGGGTTCGTGCCCATCGAGAGCGACGCGGCCGTCGAGACCAGGGTTCTGGCCAATCTGCCCATTTACACCGCTGTGGGCAAAGAAGACCCGTTTATCCCCCTCGCTAGGGCTCGCGGTTGCGCCGAGACGTTACGGGCCAGCGGCGCCGATCTGGCCTACCGGGAATACGATACCGGTCATCGCATCAGCGCCCAGGGAATGCGCGATCTCAATGCGTGGTGGGGGCAGCGAGTCGCCGAAATCGGCCCGGAAAGAGCCGTGGCTGGCTAATCACCGCGAAGCAAGCCTACAACTCAATTAGATCTGGGGTAAGACCTGTCTCACGGCTTCCAGGGTAGCCTCGACAACATCCTGGCCGTGGGCGATGCTCATGAAGCCAGCCTCGAACTGACTGGGCGCGAAATAGAAGCCCTTGGCCAGCATCGCATGGAAGAAACGACCGTAGCGCTCAGTGTTGGCGTACTGTTTGGCGCTGGCGTAATCATTGATCGCCGCACCACTCTCCTTCAGGAAGTAAAAGCCGAACATAGTGCCGGCATAATTGGCCTGCAACGGGATACCCGCTTCAAGTGCCGCCGATCTCATACCCGCTACCAGCGCCGACGTCCTATTGACAATCGCTTCAAAGGCGCCGGGCAGCAACAATGTTTGGATGGTCGCAAGGCCGGCCGTCATAGCCAGCGGGTTGCCACTCAGGGTGCCGGCCTGATACATCGGCCCGGCCGGGGCTACCGTTTCCATGATCGCTCGTTTACCAGCATACGCGCCTACAGGCAAACCGCCGCCAATCACCTTGCCCAGGCAAGTGATATCCGGATCCAGATCCCAGTGAGCCTGAGCGCCGCCTGGCGCGACGCGGAAACCGGTCATCACCTCGTCAAGGATGAACAACGCGCCATATTCCCGGCATAGGTCGTGCAGCCCGGCCAGGTAACCTGGCTGTGGCAGGACAAAGCCCATATTGGCCGCGATGGGTTCGACGATCACGCCGGCGATCTGATGCGGGTGGGCTTCAAAGAGCTTGCGAACGGCACCCAAATCATTGTAGGGCGCGGTCAGGGTGTCGGCTGCTGTAGCCTCGGGCACGCCCGGCGAATCGGGTAGACCCAGGGTGGCCACGCCACTACCAGCCTGGACCAGCAACATATCGGCGTGCCCATGGTAGCAGCCGGCGAACTTGACGATCTTCGGCCGGTCTGTATACGCTCGGGCCAGTCGCAGCGCGCTCATGGTTGCCTCGGTTCCACTGTTCACGAAACGGATCATCTCGATTGAGGGCACGGTCTCGATCGCCAACCGGGCCAGGTCATTTTCCAGTTCAGTCGGCGCGCCGTAGCTGGTGCCCTGCCCAGCCGCGGCCTGTAGGGCCGACACGACAGCCGGGTGCGCGTGCCCCAGGATCAGTGGCCCCCACGATAGAACGTAGTCGACGTAGCGGTTGCCGTCGGCATCCCAGACGGCTGAGCCCTGGCCGCGACTGATGAAGCGGGGCGTGCCGCCCACGCTGCGAAAAGCACGAACTGGGCTATCGACTCCACCGGGAATGAGTTTCTGCGCCTCGGCGAAAAGTTCTTCAGATCGTGTCGTCTTCATGACTGCTCTCTTTTATTCATTGGAAACTACGAAGTTCCTCCTCGTGAATCTACATCAGCAGTTGTTGCTAGCGAGACCTGCGGGGTTTTTCTTCTGTAGATTGGTCGTTCATGCCGCAACTTGCAGCAGCTCGTCTTGTTCGCGATCGACGGACGCTAGATCAGCGGCTATATGGGCGGCCGTCTGCTGGCCCTGGTGCACACAATCGGGGATGCCGATGCCGCGATACGGGCTGCCGGTCACGTAAAGGCCGACCGGCAGCGCCTCTTCGATGGCCGCGACCCGATCCAGGTGACCGACATCATATTGGGGGTTGGCCCGGCGCCAGCGGTATATACGGCAGAGTAGCGGCTGGGCATCGAGGCCGAGCAGCGCGTCTAGCTCGGATAGGACAAGGGCTATTAGTTGGTCGTCGTCGACATCCATCATCTCCGGCCGCCGCGATCCGCCAAAGAAAACCCGCAGCAGCACATGGTCGGCTGGCGCCCGGTGGTCGAACTTGGTCGAAGTCAACGTGACGGCGTTGATCAGGCGCTTTTCGCTGCGTGGGATAACCAGGCCGAAACCTTCGGGCAGATCGACATCCTGGCTTCGAAAGGCCAGCGAAATCGTGCCTGTGCTCACGTAACGAATGGCATCCAAACCGGCCGCCGCGACGGGAGCGATATCTTTGATTAGCCCCGCGGCGCAGTAAGAAGGGACCGCGAGCACCACCGCGTCGGCCGATAATCTGCGGCCGTCATTTAGCTTCAAGCTAGGTCGCCCGTCGACCAGCCGCACTTCGGTCACTGAGGTTTCGAGACGCAGGTCACCGGTCAACTTGCCCGGCAGCGCCTGCACCAGCTCTTCCATGCCGTTCCGCAGAGAGACAAACATAGATAGGGGGCGCTTGGGCGGGCCGCCGCTCGCTCCGGCGCCGGGGCTACTGCCGTGCGCTTTACGCGAGGCCAGCATGCCTTTGATCAGGCTGCCATGCTTCTCTTCCAGGGCTCGAAAACGAGGGAAAGTCGCCAACAGGCTCTGGCGCTCGGCCTCGGCATTGTAGATGCCCGACATGAGCGGCTCGGCGATTTTGTCCAGCGCTTCGCTGCCCAGGCGGCGGGTAATGAACTCGGCCAGCGTTTCGTCTTTGCCGTCCATCTTCGGTCTGATGAACAGATCCAGTCCCATCCGCAATTTGCCAAGCGGCGAGATGAGCGGCGACAAGGCGAAAGGCTTGATCTTCGTTGGCACGATCAACAGTACACCGTCGGGTAGCGGCGTCGGCCGGCCCTTGTGCAAGACATATACCTTGCGTCGATCGTCGTTGGTGCCCAACAGCCGCTCTTCCAGGTCCAACTCGCGGGCCATTTGCAGTGCCCAGGGCTTCTGGGTCAGAAAGGAATCCGGGCCGCCTTCCACGATAAAGGGTTGGTCGCCATAGCCTTCTACCTGCTCGGTCAGGATCTTGCCTCCCCACTGGGAGCTCTTCTCCAGGAGTGTGTAGTGTAGATCTAGACCTTTTTCTTGTGCTTGCTTCTGCAGATACCAGGCGGTGCTCAAGCCGGCAATGCCGCCGCCGACGATGACCACGTGCCTGACTTTACCGTTCTTACTGCTTGTTGTTTGATTATTCTCTGTCACAAGAAGTCCTATCCTGTCCGAAAAAGCCAGGCACTTTGCCTGTCAATGTTCGTGTGAGAAGTCAGGCATTTTTGATGTGCAGTGCCGCCAAATGCAGCATACAAAGGCCTGACTTCTAATTGCCGTATTCGTGTACAAAATCAACCAGCCGGCGCACATTGTCGACCGGCGTCTGGGGCAAAATACCATGACCCAGGTTAAAGATATGCCCGGGGCGGCCGGCGGCCTGATCCAGGACGCTTCCTGCGCGCCGGCGTAATTCGGGCCAGGGGGCAAAGAGGGCGATCGGGTCCAGGTTGCCCTGAATGGCCACGCCGGAACCCAACCGCTGCCAGGCCTGATCCAGGTCAATGCGCCAGTCAACGCCAATGACGTCGCCGCCAGCATCCCTGATCAATTCCAGCATGCCATTGGTATTGGTGCCGAAGTGGATGATGGGCACATTCGCCACGCGCGCAGTCTCGATCGCCTTCTGTGAATAGGGCATGACCCGTTGGCGATAATCGGCCGGGCTGAGCGCCCCCACCCAACTATCAAAGAGCTGCAGCACCTGGGCGCCGGCCCGGGCCTGGGCCAGCATATAGTTGCCCACGACCTGGCTTAGCTTGGTCATCAGGCGGTCCCATTGGTCAGGGTCACCCATCATCAGGTTCTTGGCATGACGGAAATTACGACTGCTGCCGCCTTCGACCGCATAAGCGGCCAGGGTGAAAGGCGCGCCGCTGAAGCCGATAAGCGGTAATCCCCGGCCGTCCAGTTCCCGGCGGGCCAGCTTGATGGCTTCAAGGGTGAAGGAAAGGCTCTCCTCGGGCAGCGGGGTGCGCAAGGCATCGATATCGGCCGCCGTCCGGACCGGGTTATGAATGACCGGACCCTCGCCCTTAACGAATTCCAGGCTAAGCCCCATCCCCTGCAGTGGCGGCAAGATATCGGCGAAGATGATGGCCGCATCCAGATCGAATGCCTCGATGGGCTGCATCGTCACTTCACAGGCCAGCTCGGGCGTCTTGATTAGCTCCAGGATGCCATAGCTTTGGCGCAGCTGCCGGTATTCACTCATATAACGGCCGGCCTGGCGCATCAGCCAGATAGGGGTCGTATCGGTAGGTTGGCGGCGGCAAGCGCGCAAGAAACGGCTCTTGGCCACGTCAAGGTCTTTCATTTATGTTTGCCTCACTCTGCCAAACGGCCTTGCCGATGAAAAAAGGACCTAGCCGTTCTAGATACATGGAAGTTTGTTTGGTCTTGCGCATCCGCTGCACGATGGATGATAGGGGATATAGCTGCGGGCCAAGCAGACCAATCACAAAGTCATTGTCGTTCTTATCCAGCCCGTAACAGGCCAGCCGGACGTCATAGCCATAACCGGCCCGACCGTATGACCGGCCGACGCCGCCATGCTCCATGAGGATAACCCGTTGCTCCTGGGCCGAGAGTTCTTCAAAGGCACCCGAGCGACGAAGCGGGTACCAGATGGCCCAGGGCAAGTCGGAGTTGTGCACCCGCGCTCGCGGCCGGCGAATCAGAGCCTGCTCCAGATCCTCTTCATAGCCCAGGGCATAGGTTCGGCCCAGCATGGTATATTCGGGTTTGAACTGCAGGTCTACAAAAGGCGGCCGGTTTAGCACTTGTCTCACCCGTCCGATGAATTCGTCGGGATCACGGCTAATGGTCAGCAAGCCTATCCCCTGGGGATCGTTAATGTCATCATATAGAACCGCATCGAGGCCGCTTTCGGCAAGAGTATCGACCAACGCCCATTTGTCCCGACAGCTGCCGTAAGCCAGTAACTGCATGAACAGCCTCTTATCAGAGGAAATGATCCGGCCGTCGGCCGCCCGTCCCTTTTCGCTCAGATCGATTGGTTCACTCTCGTCTGGTCGCATCAATTCACTCTTTGGCCAGCCATTGGGCGGCGTCTTTGGCAAAATAAGTCAAGATCATGTCGGCGCCGGCGCGCTTGATGGCCATCAGGCTTTCCAGGGCGGTCCGGCGCAGGTCAAGCCAACCATTGGCCGCCGCGGCGTGGATCATGGCATATTCGCCACTGACCTGGTAAGCAGCCAGGGGTAGGTCGTATTGTCGACCCACGTCACTCAGGATGTCCAGGTAGGGCAAAGCCGGTTTGACCATCAGGATGTCAGCCCCTTCGGCCACGTCAATCGCTACCTCTTTTGATGCCTCGCGCCGGTTTGGCGGGTCCATCTGGTACTGGGAGCGGTCGCCGAACGAGGGTGGGCTTTCGGCCGCATCCCGGAAGGGGCCATAAAAGGCGCTGGCGTATTTGGCAGCGTAGCTCATAACCAAGACGTGTTGAAAGTCCGCTTCGTCGAGTGCGGCTCGAATACCACCCACCATGCCGTCGATCATGCCCGAAGGGGCGATGATATCGGCCCCGGCCTGAGCATGTACGACTGAAGCCGTGCCTAGTAGGGCCAGGGTCGGATCGTTCAGCAGGTAACCTTCTGGCAATACCGGCGTGTAATGCTCATGGCCAGGCACGTTGATGATGCCGCAATGGCCGTGGTCGGTGTACTCGCAAAAGCACATGTCGGAGATGACCACCATTTCCGGCGCGGCCTCTTTTATCGCCCGTATGGCCTGGGGAACGATACCTTCTGGGCTGAAATTGTCACTGCCTACAGGATCTTTGATCTCGGGGATACCAAAGAGGATCACGGCCGGGATGCCCAATTCTACGATTCGTTCCGCTTCGGCCGCCAGCATGTCAACCGATAATTGGGCTTGGCCGGGCATGGAGCTGATCGGACGCCGCACTTCACGGCCCGGCCGGACAAATAACGGGTAGATCAAATCGTTCGCTGTAAGACTCGTTTCTCTGACCAGGCGCCGCAGATTGGCGCTGCGACGTAGGCGGCGCGGCCTCAGGGTTGGATAAGTCGGCGTCTGGTTCATAACTCTACCTCAACTCGCGAAATGGATTTCCAGGGCGGCTACCAGACCTGACAGGGTATAGCTAACCGGCACCACATCGGCCGGCATTCCCAGTTTGGCCATCTTGTCGGCCGTGATTGGACCAATCGCCGCCAGGCAAAGGCCGGTCAAATCGCGCCGGTGGCCGCCTTCGTTCTCCAGCCGTTTCAGAAAATTAACGGCCGTCGAAGAGCTCGTAAATGTAAGGACCTCGATCTGCCCGCTAGCCAGCATTGCCGGAACAGCCTCACCCCCCTGCCCTAGCACAGTCCGGTATGCAGCGACGACGGTCACTTCAGCGCCGGTTGCCCGTAACAAATCGGCCAGCACCGGCCGGGCGATGGCCGACTGGGGTAGCAAGATTCGCTGTCCCGTCCCCGTGGTCACGTTCGTGGCCAGCACTTCGGCAACATGCTCGCCGGCCACAACTTCCACTTCTAAGCCAAGCAATGTCTCGGCCGCAGCGGCCGTTCTGGGACCGACGGCAGCAACGGGAAAAGCCGGCAACGAAATGCCCAGGGCCTGCAAGCGCTGAGCCAGGATGTGCACTGTATTGGCGCTGGTGAGCACCAGGTCGTCGAAGTCGCCGGCAGCGGCCCGATGTAAGGCAACGTCCAGCGGTCGTAAATCCTCAGGCGGCTCGATGGCCAGGCACGGGTAAAGGATCGGCAAGGCGCCGGCCTCTCGCAGTAAAGCGGCCAACTCAGCCGCTTGGTGCGGGGCCCGGGTCACCACCACGCGTTTGCCGGTCAAGCCGGTTGCCGACGGTCGAAGCGCGTCGTCTGGCTGACGATCGGCAGTCACAGTTCCATTTTCGGCATTCACGCCGCTTCCTCCAGCAGCCGGGCCGCGCCCAAGGCCAGCGCTTCGCCGGCCAGCCGGCCGCCCAGTTCCCTAGCCTCGGCGGCTAGCGCACGCCCCTCGACGTCGATCTGGCGCGATCCGTCTAAAGCTGCCACCCGCCCCTGCAACCGGATCTCTTCCCCTTCGAATTGGGCGTAGGCGGCGATGGGCACGGCGCAACCGCCGCCCAGGCCGGCCAAAAACGCACGCTCGGCCGTCGTTCCGGTCCGGGTTGGCGCGTGATCAAGCGGCGCCAGCAGGTCGAGCGATCCGGCCTCAGCGCGGCACTGGACCGCCAGGGCGCCCTGCCCAGGGGCCGGTAGCATCAATTCCAGAGGCAATTCCTGGCTGATCACGTCCAGGCGTTCGAGGCGCTGCAGGCCGGCGTAGGCCAGAACGACCGCATCATATGGGCCGTTCGGGTCGAGCGCCTTGCGGATCCGGGTCGGCACATTGTCCCGAATGTCGATGATGGTCAGATCGGGCCGGGCCGAGAGCAACTGCGCCGCTCGTCGACGGCTGCTGGTGCCCACCGTCGCCCGGAGCGGCAGAGTGCCCAAGGTAAGCCCGGAGCGGCAAACCAAGGCGTCGGCCGGATTGACTCGCTCTGGAATGGCCCCAAGCGTCAATTCGGCCGGCGATTCCGTCGGCAGATCCTTAAGGCTGTGGACGGCTGCGTCGATGCTATTTCCTCGCAGGGCGGCCTCTAGCTCGGCCGTAAACAGGCCCTTGCCGCCGATCAAGGGTAGCGGCGTGTCGAGGATCTGATCGCCCCTGGTGGTGATCGTTTCGACAACCACATCCATTCCCGGCCATGCTTCCTGCAACAGACTGGCCACGTAGTGAGTTTGCCAAAGGGCCAGGTCGGAACTCCGGGTTCCCAGGCAAAAACTCGGCCGCGAAATCGATGGTTCTGTCATGGTCGGGTGAGGTGGCTATCCGCTGCCGTTGGCGGATTGATTAAGTTCCGCAACGTTATCGCCTTGGGCCACAGACGCCAATGATGGCATCTGGGCGGTCGCGGCAACGTCCAGATCGAATAACTCACGGATGGCTTGGGCGTATTCGACGCCATTGCCTTCGGCGGCTGAGGCCTTGAGGCGGACGGTCGGTTCGTGCAAAAGCTTATTGACGATGCGATAGACCATCTGGGTCACTTTTTCTTGATAGACCGGATTTAACTCCTCTAAATGGGGTTGTTGGCGGTCTAGTTCGGCCGCGGCAATATCTTGCGCCTTTTGGCGCAACTCAACCAATACAGGCAAAACCTGGCGCCCTTGCAGCCAGGCATGATAGCGCTCCGCCTCCTGGGCGATGATCGCTTCAACCTCGGGGATAGCCGCCTGGCGTTGGGCCAGGTTGGCGTCGACGGTCGTTTGCAATTGATCGATGTCGAAAAGCCGGACGCCAGGTAAATCACCGACGCTCTCTTCGACATCCCGCGGCACAGCGATGTCGACGAAAAGAAGCGGCCGACCGGCCCGTTCGGCCAAACCCGGCCGGACGTCGTTCTCATGTAAAACGATGTGCGGCGCGCCGGTGGAACAGATAACCACGTCGGCCATAGCCAAAGCCGACGGCAGATGGTACCAATTCAAGGGCCGGCCGCCGAAATCACGAGCCAGGCTCTCGGCGCGGGAGTAAGTGCGGTTGATGAAACTCATCTGCCGTAAGCCGTGATCCTGAAGCGCCTGGGTGGCCACCTGGGCCATTTCTCCCGCGCCGACGATCAGGGCCTGAACACCTTCCAAAGTACCTACCTGGTCACGAACTAACTGAGCGGCCGCGTGGCTGATGGAGGTCGTATGGCGGCCGATTTCCGTCTCGGTCCGCGCTCGCTTGCCGGCATGAATGGCCTGGTTAAAGAGGTGGGACAGGATCGGGCCCAAGGCGCCGGCCGTTTGGGCCTCGGCTTCGGCGCTGGAAACCTGACCCAGAATCTGGGGTTCGCCCAAAATCATCGAATCGAGTCCCGAGGCGACGCGCATGAGCTGTTCGACGGCCGTTTGCCCTTCGAGTAAATAAAGATGCTGGCGCAGCGATTCCAACTGCAAGCCTTGTAGCTCGACCAAAAAGCGCTCGATTCGCCGCCATCCGGCGTCCTGACTTCCGGCGACCACGGCATAGACCTCCAGCCGGTTGCAAGTCGACAGGATCACACTTTCTAACAGCCGGGCTTGACCGTTTCCATTGGCCGGGATTTTGCGGCAGGCGGCTAGATCAGACAGGGCCATACGCAAGCCACAGTCGTTCAATGCCAGTTGTTCTCGTAGCGCCACCGGCGCTGTCGTGTGGTTAAGACCTACGGCAACTATGTTCATACTCTATCCCGTTTTTATCAGTGAGTCTGCGATACGGAGGTCGCCGGGCGAGCGGCCGCCGGGTTCCTAGCCGCCGAGTTCAGAGCCGTCCGCGCCAGAGCAGACAGGGCAACGATGAGAGGACGGCAGGCGTTAAGCATTGGCGTGCGCTCGACGCGCACACCGTGAGCCGAGGCGATAGCTTGCAGGCCTATGTCGATGTCGTAAAGGATCTCCACATGGTCTGAAATGAAGCCAATGGGGGCGATGAGCAGATCGCGCTCGCCATTGGCGGCCAATTCCGGGACCAGATCTTCAATCTGCGGGCCCAACCATGGCATCCCGGTCTGGGCCGCGCTCTGGTAAGAAAACGTCCAACGATCGGCGGCCAATCCCAGCATTTCGGCCAACAAGCCGGCCGTTTCTCGTAGCTGGGCGTCGTAGGGATCGCCCCTATCCAGGATAAACGACGGTAGGCTATGGGCGGTGAAGATGACCTTCACTCGCTTTTGTTCTGAAGCGGGCCAGCGGGTCAACGTTTGGCGTACTTTACCGGCGATGCCGCCCAAATAGGCCGGCTGAGTGTGCCAGGAATCGACAAAGCTCAGTCGAATGTCCCGGCCGGCGACGGCCTCCTCTACCTTTTCCCGGTACTTGTCGATACTCAACGTACTGTAGTGAGGCGCCATGCAAATGGCGACGATATGATCGATACCGTCGGTGGCCATCTGGCCAACCACATCGACGATATAGGGCGACCAGTGTCGCATGCCGACATAAACCGGCCGATCGATTACGGTCGCCACTTTATCGGCTACGGAGTTGGTGATGTCCAATAGGGGTGATCGGCCGCCGATCTGCCGGTAGCGATCGGTGATGTCATCGATCAGCTCTTGTGATGTGGGCCGGCCGCCGCGGATATCCAGCAAATATGCCGGTATATCATCCAGGGAGTCTGGCCCGCCATAAGCCAGAAGGATAACGGCCTGGTTCATGCCTTTATCTCTCCAATCTCGCCTAAAGCAATGGCCCGTGGTTCATAGGTGCAGAAAGGCTCTTCGCCCAAATAGTCGTTGGTCATGCCGAAAGCCCGGGCCCGGCAACCGCTGCAAATCCGTTTGAATTCGCACACGCCGCACTTGCCACCTAGCAATTCGGGTTGGCGCAGATCGGCAAATAGCGGCGACTGCTCCCAGATCTGGCGAAACGGTTGGCGGCGAACGTTGCCCGCTTCAACAGGCAAGTAGCCGCATGGGAAGATCTCGCCCTGGTGGCTGACGAATAGCACCCCGGTGCCGGCCAGGCAGCCCTTAGTCATGGCGTTCATGGCGTGGCGGCCGGCTGGGTGACCGTTGCCGCCGCCTGGATGACCGTTGCCGCTGCCTGGATGATTGCCACCTGGGTGACCGCTGCCCGGGTGGGAGCCGCCCGCGTGTTTTTGACGATGCATGCTCTGCGGCCGCTCGCGGAAAATGCCTTGCCGCCGTTCATCGGCCTGGCGCTGGCGCACGATGCGGAAATAGTGCGGCGCACAGGTGGCTTTCAACTCAATGCCACCTTCCATTTCGGCGTCATACATCCAGTTGAGCACCTCCTCATACTCCGCAGGCGTGATTTGTTGATCGTCGGCAATTTCGACGCCACAGCCAACGGGAACCAGCAGGAAAAGGTGCAGGGCGGCCGCATCCATCTCTCGGGCCAGGGTCAGCGTCTCGGGCATCTGATCGACATTGTGCCGGGCAACCGTGGTATTGATCTGGTAAGGTACGCTGGCGTCACGCAGGTGCTTCATGCCAGCCAAGGCTAAATCGAAGGCTCCTGATCCACGGAAGATGTCGTGAGTTGCCGCGTCGGCCCCGTCAAAACTGATGCTCACCCGGCGAATGCCAGCTTCCTTGATTTGGCCGGCGACCTTCTTGTTTATCAAAGTTCCGTTGGTGGCCAGGGCGACGATCAAGCCAGCGTCGGCCGCATGGCGGGCGATGTCGAAGATATCTGGCCGGAAGAGCGGTTCACCGCCGGACAAGACAAAAATCGGCCGGCCGAATTCGGCGATTTGATCGACCATGTCAAAGGCCTCTTCGGTTGACAGATCCAAGGGCAGCAACTGGTCCGCCACCGTGATTCGGCGGCAGTGAATGCACTCCAGGTTACAACCGGCTGTCGTTTCCCAGAAAACGAGCCGTGGCGGCGGATAAGTCGTTTCTAGCATAATCATTCCTCACTGGCGGCGAACAGACAAACCACAGTCGCAGACAGCCGCCGCACCACACGGAAAGGCTAATAAGATTCGAGCGGGGAATCACGAGCGGATCAGCGAAAGTACTTGATCCGGCTCTTACGAGTCAACAAACGTATATGTAAATGTAAACAAAACTATACAACTGACTCGCAAATTATAGTGGATCCTTATGAATGGGCAACGTGACGAATGTCATAAACATTCCTGGCATCTGTCACTCCAAAACGAGGATCAATTACAGCCAATAAATTGAGCGGTTGTTCATTTTTACTAACGCAACGCCAAAGCCATCAAATCGTTGAACTTGTCCTGATCGACCTGCAGAATGATTCGAGCATTGGCCGGCCGGTTGCCCCCGTCTGTCCAATCGACAATGGTTTGCCCCCGAGCATGGGCGCCGCCCAACTCAACCGTCACATGGTGCACTTCGGCCGCCTGGACGATGGTCGGATCGAGCAACAAAGCCACGGCCAGACCATCAGGTCCAAAGAAGGAGTCTCGTTTCATGACCTCGGTAGTGAAAGCCAAGGTCTTGGCCGAAATCGTGCGGTAGAAGCGCGCCCGGGGCGTATCCCAGGCCATCCACCTTTTCACCAGGGACAAGGGAAAGCCATGAGCCAGAGTAGTTTCCCACGAGACCAACGAAAAGCGCGGCCAGGCTTCGAAGACGATGTGAGCCGCCTCGGGGTCGGTATAGACGTTATACTCGGCCGTTAAGTTAGGCGTATTGCCCTGGGCGTAGATAGCGCCGCCCATGACGATCAGTTGTTTGAACTTGCCGGGCAATTGCGGATCGAGTTTAAGGGCCACAGCCAGGTTGGTCAGTGGGCCAATGGCCACCAGGCTGATTTCCCCCGGCGCTTCGCTGGCCAGGCGAATCAGCGCCGCGGCCGCATGTTCGGCCTCCACCGGTCTCGTCGATGGCGGGAAACCGGCGTCTCCCAAGCCATCACGGCCGTGCACGTAGGCCGCGTTCTCGTACCTCGAGATGAGCGGCCGGTCGCAGCCGGCATAGACAGGCACATCCTGTCCCAACACGTCAAGAACGGTGCAAGCATTGGCCGTCGTCCTAGACAAACCTACATTGCCAGCGACGGTGGTGATGGCTTCCACCCGGACGCCTGGATGAGCCAGGGCCATCATGAGGGCGTGAGCATCGTCCACGCCGGGATCAGTGTCAATGATTACCCGCTCCATGTGCACAAACCTCCTTGAAGAATGGGGCGCAGATTTGCAGGATTGACAGGATCGAGACCACTCATGACGATGATCGGCCTCAGAGCCAAAGTATAGTAGGCACCCATGGTCCGAGTATAGTCCCCTGCCCAGGAAGGACAATAGCGCAAAGAATCCGTCTTGGCGATTGACAGCCAAAATCGGCTCATGGCATAATATTGAGAGAATAGGGGGATCATCAGCCAGCACTTTTGGTATCCGGCCTACCACGTCGCCCGCGTGATGGAAGAGCAGTCTGGGAAATGGAGTATGACCCTGCTTATCACAGATAACCTGACCAGCCGTATGCTTCTCGCGGCTCCGGTAGCCGAAGCCAATGATGCGGGTGCCCTGGACGGCTTCATCGACATCTTCCGGCGGGACATTCTGCGATTGGGGGATGGGGACGAGGAAAGCCATGAACATGATTGACTCAATGCTCGAGGGATCCAAACCGGAGGCTGTGGAAGTAAGTGACCTGAGAAAAACGTATGGCAAGGTAATCGCCCTTGACGGCGTCGACCTGGTGGTCACGGCCGGCACTATCTTTGGTCTGGTTGGCCCAAATGGCGCTGGAAAGACGACTTTGATCAAGGCCCTGGTCGGGGCTCTGCGGCCGACGGCCGGCGCCGTCCGGGTTCTGGGCCTGGATCCACTGCGCGACAAATGGGATTTGCGGCGCCAGATCGGCTACATGCCCCAGTCCCTGGCCTTATACGAAGATCTATCTGCCCGGGACAACATCCTGTTCTTCAGTGGCGTTCATCCGGTAGATGATTTGCCGGCCAAGGTGACGCGGATTCTGTCCTTTACCGAATTAGAGGACCGTGCCGACGATCGGGTGGCCACTTTCTCCGGCGGCATGAAGAAGCGTATCTCGCTTGCCTGCGCCCTGGTGCACGAACCGCGGACCATCTTCCTCGACGAGCCGACGGCGGCGGTCGATCCCCATCTACGCTTCAAGATGTGGCAGTTTTTCCGCCGGTTAGCAGGGCAGGGAACGACGTTGGTAATCAGCACCCATCTTATGGATGAGGCGTTGCTTTGTGACCGGGTCGCCGTTCTGCGCCGAGGCCTGATCATCGCCGACGACAGCCCGGCCCATATCCTCGAAGCTGGCCGGGCCCGGTTGGCGGTGCATTTCAGAGATCGCACCGAGCAACTGACTATCGCCGCCACACCAGTGGCGCTGGCGACCAGTTTGCTGCCTTACGGTTTATCGCCAGAGGTCGACTCCCTGGTCCTGGACTTTGATTCTCTGGAAGACGTGATTCTGGATATCATCCAAACCCGTGGCGAAGAATGAACCACACATTCCTTATCGGCCGGCGCGTTTTTAGACAGTTGTTTCACGACCGGCGCTTTTTTGTTGTGTCCATCGTCGGCCCGCTGTTGATCATCTACTTCCTGAAGATCTTCATGGACACTTTGTCCCCGGCCGTACCGGTAGGCCGTTACATCATGCCCTTCGCTGCCTTTATCGTTCTATTCCTAAGCTTTCTCTTGTGCGCCATCGTCTTGGTACAGGAGCGCGCGGCAGGAACCATGGAACGGATGTTTGTCGCCGGCTACCGGAGGGCCGAGCTGATCGGTGGTTACATCATCGGTTACTTCGGTTTGATCACCCTCCAGGCCGTGGTCGTCACCATAGAAGTCTTGCTGCTGTTTGACCTTGGATACGACGCCAAGACGGTCATCTTGCTGCTGGTGGTAAACTGGCAACTGGCGATCGTATCGGTCATGCTGGGCATCTTTGTATCGACATTTACCCAACACGAACGGCACATTTTCCCGTTCATCCCGCTGATAATCCTGCCGGCCTTCTTCTTGTCGGGTATGCTGGTCGCGGTTAACCAGCTGCCGGGC
>JBFFWQ010000024.1:0-59495 GCA_041570195.1 Promineifilaceae bacterium (SeqCode)
ATGCCGAGACGGATCGCTTCGGCCATGTAGATGGCCGGATGGTGAAAGCCGCCCCAATCGGCCAGCCGGGCGCTAAAAAAGGCCGCCGGCCAGTGGCTTTTTAGGTATGCCGAACGGTAACTAACATCTGCGTAGGCCGTGGCGTGACCGCGGTTGAAGCCGTAACCGGCGAAGGCCAGCACCTGCTCCCACAGCGTTTTGGCTTGCTCCTGGCTGAAGCCGGGTCCTTCCGGGGCCGGCCGGCGGCAGCCGGCTTCAAACTGAGACTGCATGGCCGCCATTTCATCCGCCTTGAATTTGCTCATTCCCCGCCGTAGATGATCGGCCTGTTCCCAGCTCAATCCGGCGATCTCCGTGGCCACGCGCAAGATCTGCTCCTGGAACAGCAATACGCCCTTGGTTGCGCCCAAGATCGGTACTAGGGCAGGGTGCAAATAGCTAACCGCTTCCTCCCCCCGATAGCGGCGGACGAAAGAACGAGCCATGCCGCCGGTTGCCGGTCCCGGCTTAAAGAAGGCGTTGGCCACGGCCAGATCGAATACTGTCCGCGCCCGCAGTTGGCGCAGTGTACGCCGGGCGCCGGCCGATTCGCATTGGAAAACGCCGATGGTGTCGCCCCTCGAGAGAGAACCGGCTGTGGTCGGGTCGTCGAGGGGTATATCCGCCAGGCGAAAGGAAGGATCGTGGTAACGGCGGACCAATTCGGCTGCATCGGCCAGGACGGTCAGGGCCCTGATGCCCAGCAGGTCCAGTTTGGGCAGGCCCAACGTCTCCAGATCCTCATGGCCAAATTGGGTGATCAAGAACCCTTTTGGCGCCCACTGCACCGGCACATGGTCGGTCAGTGGGCCGGGGGTAATGACCACACCTCCGGGATGGATGCTCAAATGGTGCGGTTGGCCGACGATATCCTTGGCGGCGACGATCACTTCGACTTGCCGTGGATCGTCCACTTTGTCCAGCAGATCGGCCATGTCGCCTTTGCTGCGCCGTCGCGGGTCGGGGTGCCAGCCGCGCGGCAATTGCTTGACTAACTGGTTAATTTCCGTCTCGGTCAGGCCATAAACCTTGCCCGTCTCGCGCACGGCCGACTTCGGCCGCAAAGTGCTGACTGTGGCCACCAGGGCGACCTTGTCCGGATCATAGGCCTGGCGGACATAGGCCAGAACCTCATCCCGCCGCCGGCTGCAAAAATCCAGGTCAATATCGGGTGGATTAGCTCGGGCCGGATTCAGAAAGCGCTCGAACAACAAATCATGGACGATAGGATCGACGGTCGTGATGTCCAGGCAGTAGGCGACCAGCGAATTGGCTACACTGCCCCGGGTGCTGACCGGGATATCCTTCTGGCGGGCGAAACGAACGACGTCAGCCACGATCAGAAACAACGGCGCATAACCGGACTGGGCAATAGCCGCCAGCTCTTTCTGAAGACGTCCCTTGATCTCGGCCGATATTTCTGGGCCGTATTTGCCAAGCATGCCCGCCTCAGCCTGCCGGGCCAGGTGATCGTCAGGCATCTGCGCCTCATTCTCCACTTCGGGCAAGTGCAACACCGGCCAAATCGGCCGGCCATCTGGCAGCGCAGGCTGGCAGCGTTCTATGATCTGGCCCGCGTTAGCCAGAGACTCGGGGAAGTCGACGAAGCGTTCGGCGATATCTTCCGGCCGTTGCCAGTGCCGGTCCTTGATGCGCTCGTCCAACGTTTCGTCGCTGATCACCTCCTCCAAAGAACAATTGCGATCGATAGCCGCCAGAAGCCGCAAACGAGGATAATCGGCCTCTTCCAGGCACAGAACTGGCTGGCAAGCTACCGGCGGCAAACCAAAACGTTGGCCTAGGTCGACGATCTCGGTCGCGATTTCCCGGTCTTCGCCGTTGTGGATCTCCAGGCTGAGATAGGCGTTTTCGCCGAATATACCGCCCAACCTGGCCGCGTAGCGCCGGGCCGCCAGTTGATCCCCGGCTCGCACGAACCGTTCCAGCCAACCCAGACGCCCGCCGCTTAGACAAATCAGGCCCTCGGCGCTGGATTTCAATTCGTCCCAGTTGAGCCCGCGCGCGGCTACGGATTCCCTTTCCGGCCGGCCCTGGATGAACGAAGAGAGGCGGCACAGCGAGCGATAGCCGGCCGGCCCGTCGGCCAGTAGCACTAATTGGCTCGCGGCCACCGACAGGCCGGCGCTTATCACCCCAGAGGGTGGGGCAACCCTGAGGGTCATGCCCACGATCGGCCGGACGTCGGCTTGCCGGCAGGCCCGGTCAAATTCCACGGCCCCGTATAAAGCATTAGTGTCGGTTATGGCCAGATGACTCAACCCGTCGTCCGCCGCCCGGGCCACCAACTCGGCCGGCGACGCCGTGCCGCCAAGCATCGTGTAGTAGGAGTGAACTTCCAGGTGAGTATAAGGCTTACCTCCAGTGGGCTCGGTGGAGGGCTCGCTGATTCTGGGCTGGGTTCTCAACTGGCTAATCCTCGATGACGACCGGCAGCAAATTCAGATTTTCCTTCTCTCCGTCAAAGAGCACGATCTCCTGCGTGTAAGTGTCGTAAAGAACCAGATCGAGGCTAAAGTTGCCAGGCGGTGCATCAGCCGGTATTTCCAAGTAGTAAACATCTCGTAAGACCTGGCCTTCTTGCCACCAACTGGTAGGGATATTACCGTCCACAGGCATACTATCATGTTGGGCAATGAGCCAGCCATTTTCATCCGAGATACGCACAGAAACAGTTCGTTCGGCGTCGAGATCAGCTAGCGCTTCCCAATAAAGGGTCACCCGCACCTGTTGCCCGTTTTTGAGTGGGATGGGCGCCTGCTCGATGGGGATAAACAAGCTCTCTGGGTCACGCGTGGCTACCTCAAATCGGTCAAGGAGGATGGTATTCTCAACCACCTGACCGGCCGGGAAAGAAGGCATTTGCTCGCCATTTTGGCGAATCAGGTATATATCGTCTGCTTCTTCGGCAATAATGTAGTTGGGATCGGCGACCATGTTGTTTATCTCGGCGTAAATGCCTTCCTTATCGAATGGATAGGGCTCCGTCTGCCGGTCGAGGACGAAGTAGTCCATGTTCTCTTTGCCGATCTTGATCCAGGGATACTGGTAGAGATCAGACAAGCGGACCAAATGAGGAACATATGCTCCCTGGACGGCCACGCGGGCGTCATCTGGTATCTTATCTAACACATAGGCTGCCAATTGGTCGTGTTGGCTACTCTTGTAGAGATCGGGATCGTAACGGCCGCCCAGGGGAGCTGGGCTGTAGAGAAAAAAACCGATCAGGGCGGTCAAAATAAAACCAGCCATCACCCAGCGCTCCCAGCGCTTGGGGATACGCTCCCATCCGACGCCGATAGCGGCAAATAGAACGACTAAAATGGTGGCCGGATACCACTTGGCGATCTGGATCATGTCCTCATCTGAACTGAGCAACAGGATGATCGTATAGGGCAGCGCAAACAAGGCCCAGCGAGGCTCAAGGAACGGCAGGATCAATCCCAATGGCAGCAATAATCGCCAGATGGCGCCTAATTGGTCGGGTCCAAATATGCGACCGAATAAGGCCAGCGGATCGGCCATGGTATTCTGGACAATTTCACCATAAGTGTTGCCCAAGAAACTGAAGTAGTAGAGCTGAGGGTAAGTGCCAGCCTCCTGAGCTGAGACGTTAAATATGGGTATGATCCATACACTGACTACGATAAGCCAGCCAGCGCCTAGAAGCATTAGCGAAACACCCCATTTCCAGTCCCGTTCGAAGACCAGCAGATAGAGGCCAATCATAAAAACGATGAAGCCGACGTTCTCCTTGGCCAGCAGAGCCAAGACCAGGCCAAGCAACATTAACCGGCGATTGTGTTTGGAGAGGGCGTAAAGAGCCAGGGCCAAGAAGGGCAGAGAGAAGACGATACGCCGTACTTCGAACAGAGTAACTTCGTGCAATGCCGGATTAAGCAAGAAGACGAGTAAGAACCAGGGGGCCAGGTCCGGCCGTTTGTCGTGAACTATCTTATAGAGTAGCAAACCGGCAACAGCGACGTTAATTGCCTGAACTAGGAACAGCACCCGCTCATCAGGCCATATAAGCAGAAAAGGGGACGCCAGGGCCATGAGGGGCGAAAAGTGATCGCCAAGAATCGAACGGTACTTAATAGTCTCAAAGAGAAAATCACCGTCCAGCGTGTTCCAGATAGCCTGGCTGAACCTGGCGAAGTCATAAACGCGGGTGTTGAAAGCATTATGCTTGGCCACCATCAGTATAAACATCACAGCAACATAGACGATGGCCATGATGTAGGCGCCGCGCTCTATCCACAGGTAATTGAGCTTATCCTTTAGTGTCATCTAACTTATGAATATCCACAAGAAGTCTAATCGTATAAATTTAAGCCGGAATTACAAGAGAAATTAAGGAAACTATGGATTGGTGTTCCCTATGACAGCGGATGGGTACAATGACAAGATAAACTTTCACTGGCTGTTAAGGTGTTCAGGATTCTGGTTCCACGATCGCCAGGCCAGACAGCAGCAAGCGGTTGTCCGGCAATAACTCCCCAGCTCCTGTCGTTATCGGAACCCTCTCCAACGACTGCAATTCGTACATGCCGATAGCAAACATGTACTCACCGGCCGGCACTTCTGGATCGATGGACAACTCGTATTCGTCCAGCACTCTTTCGCCCTGGTCCCATAAATAAACTGGATACATTCCTCCCTGTGGCTGGCTATCTTTCTGGCTAATAAGTTGACCCTCACTGTCAAGCAAGTGAACAAATATCGTATAGTCAGCATTGGTCTGGTTGACAGCTTCCCAGTAGAGGGTGAGCTTGACGGTATCACCAGGGTTTATCTCAGCCGGGGTGAAAGTGTAACCAAGCAGGCGGATATCTTCACCAAGATCTGCTTGTACCTGGTGTTCAATGCCATCCTCGACGATCTCGGGTCCGGTCTTATATATCCAGACATAGGGCACACCATCAAACTCGATCACATGTTTTGGCTCTCTATCCTGGTAAATCTGCCACACATCTCGCCAATTCTGGATATCATGTTCGCGTAGCAAGGTGCTCCGGGCGATCAGGATGTAATCTGGTTCGTCATTGGTTAGTTCGACGGTCTTACCTTCGAAAAAGCGTTCGAAGGTCTCCGCTTTCTGCGCTCCCACGACCAGTAGTTGCGACAGTGGCAAACTGTTGAGGTAATCGGCCGCCAATTCCACTCCTTCCGCCTTCTCTTGACCGTCGACGAGGCCGCTATTGAGGACGTTTCTAGGGCCACCAGCAAGATAATTATAGTGAGTGCCATAATAAGGGTGACGGGGAAGCGATACGGCCGCCTGGATGATGATGATCAATGCCAGCGAGAAGTATAACCAGCCCTTTTTTCCCTTTGTGAGCCAGCGGAAGAAATAGACATAGCCAATACCAGCGAGCATCGTGACGAACTGCAGGGCCGGCAAAGCATAACGGACAAATTTCTTCTCTCCAAGGCTTAGTGATAGCGTAAAAAAAATGACGAATGCGATTCCCAGTAGTAAGGCCAGCCACTTATGCCGCTCGAGCTTTCCAGTGAAGAGCAGCCCGATGCTCATGAGAAAGCCGATAACAACGACTGCCGTCGTCCTCACGAACATGGTGACCGGATAATAAATCGATCCCGGATCTTCGTAGGTCGACTTGCCCATGAAGAATATGGGCCTTGGGTGGGGATTTACCGCCAGGCGCGAAGTGCCACTGAATACATCGCTTAGCGTCTCTATTGGCTGGCTCCACATGGCCGGCCATAACAAGAACAGGATGAAAATGAATGGAGTGGCCCAAATGACTAGTGCCAATCCCGATTCCTTGACCGCTCCAATCACTTCCCGTTGAGACGGGCGACGCCATCCTATATCATCTCGGCAAATCCTGCTAATTTGCACGAGGCCAATCGCCAGGAAGAAATACGGGATCAAAAATATTGCCGGTGATTTGCTTAGCAGGGCTAAACCGGCAAATACACCGGAAAAGATCAGGAACCGGCGCCGTTCATCCTTAAGATAGGCCCACAAGAAAAGGGCTGAGATCGCAGTGAAGACGCTGAGCAGCGCATCAACATGAATCGCCTTCGACAGCGAGATGTGATAAGGGTCGAGGGCGACCAGCAGCATAGCTACGGCCGCTACCAGCCGGTCAAAGACATGGGCCAAAATGAAATAGGAGAGAATGATGGCCAGGGCGATCACGAAGGCCAGTAAGATAAGCTCTATCTCCATTTGCCGATTGGTCGATAGCTCGTTGAAATCAGATATGAAGGATGGCGCGATCCACTGTGCTAATCCCGATAGCCACATCGTGATGACCCCTGGGTGTGGGGCTTGCCAGGTTGCGTTCCAATCTTGGCTCATTAGCGCTTCGAAGAACAATCTCCCGCGCGTGTGCCAGAGGGCGAACGACGTGACCACTTTGATCGCCCGGGGCAGAAAGGCGATGAAGAACAGCAGGAATGGGAAAAGGACTCGAACTACTCGAGCCGATCTATCGACCATAGATTTCTTGGAAGCTGAAGCCTTATCTTGTCCTGAATTCATCGCACTTTTATCGGCTGGCCTTCAGAATCATCATTCCCCTCGGGCAATAAAGGCAAGCTGAACAACTCTAGCTAACCCCGTGTGCAAGTTTCGGGGCTTGAAATAAGAAGGAGACCATCTTACGCTTTGGAATGAGAAAAGCCGGAGCATAAAGGAGGTCTCCAAGATGGATCTTAGCACATTCTTTGTGAGCGTATTTACTTTCACTGACGATTGGTTTCAGCAGCGTGCTTGGCAACTTCGCCAGCGCGACCCTCAGCCAATGCTTGCCGATAGCGAAGTTCTGACCATCGGGGTCGTTGGTGCATTCCTGGGCATCAGCACAAACAAGGGTACCTTTACCTACTTTCGACGCCATTGGGCGCACTTCTTTCCCGAGTTGAGAAACGTGCATCGAACGACATATGTGCGTCAGTCGGCTAACCTCTGGCATGTCAAAATGCTGCTTTGGCGTGAGTTGTTGAGACATAGTCACTTCGACCTGGCTTTCCATATCATAGACAGCGTGCCGGTGCCAGTCTGTCGCTTTGCCCGCGCCACTTACTGTCGCCGGCTGCGCACCGTTTCGGCGTATGATCATGATGAGGTTGCCCGTCAGAAGTTCTTTGGACTGCGGGCCCACTTGCGTATCGCCTGGCCAGGCGTCATTACCGACTTTGAACTGGCGCCAGCCAACGTTCACGAATTGACCGTGGCCGAGTCGTTGCTTGGCGGGCTCAGTGGCTGGACACTGGGCGACCGCAACTACTGGAGTCCCAAACTGATGGAGCGCTTGCGTGAGCATGACTTGCATCTATTGGCCCCTTTCAGCTTGCGCAGCAAAGAGAAGCACCGCTGGCCGACAGAGCTCAAGCACAAGCGCTACCGTATTGAGACGGTCATCAGCCAGCTGTCGAACGTTTCCAAGCCAAGCGAGTCTGGGCCAAAGACCTCTGGCATTTCTGCTCTCGATGGCTTCGTCGAATACTCAGTCATACTCTTGCTGTCTATCTTTGTCAGCAGAACGGGGTCTCGTCACTCCGTTTTGCCAACTTGTTGATTGATTAAAACATGCACATCGGGTTAGCTGTTAAATACCTGAACGAGCGCAGTCAACCGCCAAATGTCAAGTCATCGATGCCGTAGTTTGCGCTCAATGGATGCGAGAGGGACGATATTATTAGCGAATAGCTCGCCTGCTTCTGAGTAGACTGGAAGCCGTTCCCCGGTCTCAAGATCATACCAGCCCGTATGAATCTTATACTCGCCTGGAGGCACCCCTTCTAGCGGCAACTTGACCATGTCCTCGACGATCTCGCCTTGTTCCCACCAATTTGTGGGATAGGTCCAGCCGCGGGGAATGACATCTGCCTGGGCCACAACCGCGCCTGTCGCGGGATCGATTAAGTGAAAGAAGTTGGTATAAGATCTATCCATCCGGTTTACGGCTTGCCAGTAGACGGTAATGCTTAACAAGTTGGAATCAATGACTGGCAGATCGTATCCCATCAGAAAGATATCCTCGCCCCAGGTCGCGTTGGCGACCTGGGCTGGATCGGCCGACGCGAAGCTTCTTGGCAAGGCTGTGTGAGAAATGGTACCCGCCATCACAAGATTGCTCGTGGGGATAGCGCTACCGCTTTCTGAGAGCGCCAGTACGACCGTATGCTCGCCACCGTCCAAGTACGGGCTAATCTCAAAAGCATGTTCTGTGAAATACAATTCGTCGCTACGCCACTGGGTCGTGGGCAAATTTGCCGCCAGCGGCTCGCAAATCAGATCGCTTTTTTGCCCGGTGTCAGTTGTGATCCCAAGACAGATAACGTAATCATGGGCCACATCTCTCTCTGCGTACCAGTTCAATGCAACCTGAACGGATTCGGTCTCTCCCTGGATCGTCGTTGTTGGCGTGAGCGTGGCCCGAATCAAAGCTATCTCAGTCTCGCCGTCCGGTGCCATCGTAACTGTTTCTGCCAGATCAAAATCACGCCCCAGTTCAGGACCTAGCCTGAACACGATTAATTCGGAGTCTGTGTGATAGGGTTCGTAGCCCAACCATGTTTGCCAGGCAGCTAACTCTTTATCTGAAAGAAATCCCTTATGCAAGATGAGATAGCGAATATTCGCGTCGGCCAGCAGCCGCAGTTGCTCCGACACAGAAACGATCTCCCCAGCCAGAACTTGCATCTCCTCATAGCGGACCTTTCTGAGAAGTAAGTTGTCGCTGATGAAACTGGTAGCCTGCGGCGGAATGCGCGAAATATGACCTTGTACCAGGGGCTTGTCGTGCGCGGACTGGTAATGCATATATGTTTTATAGGGTCTCTGGCCCGGGTTCATGGGGATATCGAGCACGCCAAACTCCTCCGGTTGCTGGGCAAGCTCTGTATACCAGGCCGGAATTTCCAGCGAAAAAGTGCGGTAGTTGACGATATATTCTCCTAATATAAGGAAAACGATGACGGAAACTACTAGAGTGGCTAATTGCTTTCTCAAGCCAAGCCGTTGCTGCAAGTATAAGATCCCGTAGGAAGCCAAGATGGCGATAGGCAGACTCAGTATGACGTTATATCTGTTGGGTCGCCGAACGAATCTCATGAAGAAGAAATCATCTATTAATGAATATGGCATCGGCACGCCAAGAAGCTGCCCATTCACATTGAGCCTGGGACCAAGCGCCAATACGATATATATGATTGCTGCCAGCAGCCAGAAACGTGTCTTGGGCCATTTGCCGGTGATGCCGACGATGACCAGCAGGAGGACGGTGTAACCAATAAACGGCACCGTGGATTGAACGGGGAACCGGGAATAGATGTCTGCGACTGCATCACCCCAAAGAGGGTGGTATTTGCTCGGCACCAGATAGGATACCAAATCGCTGGAATAGGGCGTTTCCTCAAGGATCAGTTCCGACGGCACCTCGCCTGACAGAGTAGCTTTGATGATCGGCAGCGCCAAGGGGAGCATGATTAAACCGGCTAATACCGCCGCAGCCACAAGCCAGCCTATGATTCGAGGCGTCTGGTACAGGTTATCTCTGGTGATTCTGTACAAGAGGTACAGTCCGATGAGAAAGCCCCCTAATACCAACAATTGCCAGCGGGTTATTCCGATCAGGGCGACAAAAATGGCCGCCAGTAAAAGATCGCCTTTCCTTTGCCCATCAAAAAATCTCTTCAGATAGAGCAAAGCCAAAGAAACCCAGCCGATAAAGATCAAATTCAGATGATCATGATGGGACAAGTTATAGGGCCAGAAGGCGACGATCAAACCGCCAAAAAAAGCAGCTGACGCGGATTTGGTTAGTTCGCGAATCAGGAGATAGGCGGCAAATCCATTAAAGACAAGAATGCCAAGGAAGAGGAGGGAATACGCGACGCCTTCGCCAAAGATCGCCTGTAACGGCAGCCATATGGCGATATTGACCCAGGCGATATTGTGGGAGTAGAGAGATGTGCCGTTAGGGTAAAAGAGTAAGTCAGTGTTGTAAAGATTTTGCCCAGAAATAAGAGCGTCTCGCACCCATCTGTACGTCCATAGGTGAATCCAGGCATCGCCGTCCCGGCCGGGGATGTGGGTGCCTAGCTGGCGAGCAACAGGCCAGGTCATGATGATGGTCAAGGCCACATAAGCACCCAGGACAAGTAGAGTCTGTCGCTGGGGCCAATGAATCATTATCGGCCGCCGGATCTGGCTGATATTTGAGTTCATAGCTGGTTAAGTCTAATTTTTCCTGCCACAAAGCGCAATGGCAATGCCCTTTCGCTCGATCTATAGCAAATGTCATGACATCTGTCACATGGAATAGTAGGTGATTGTCACTTGACCAAAGACCTTCATATTCTGGATCATAGGGGAGATAAGAAATCACGTTGCGCGGCCGCTTGTGCCGGCGAGCGTCACGCCGAATTCAGGCATATATTGTTCAAACCGCTTTTTGTGAATCGTTTGTAGACCGATGGAGGAAGCTGTCGTGGAAACATTTCGACTCGATCTCCCGACAATGTACGGAGATCATCACGTCACCGAGGTACGTCGCCTCATGCTGGAGTTGCCGGGTGTAGAAGATGTCTACGCCAGCAGCGGCTTCCAGCTGATCGAAGTTCAGTATGATGAGAAGAAGCTAGAGCCGGGCACGATCAAGGCCACGCTGGAAGAAGCCGGTTATCTCGGCGACTTGGCGGTGGCTATTGAGAAAGGCGTGATCGAGGAGCGAGAGAATGGCGATAAGCCCTTCTTCCGCCACACGATCGCCCACGAGCAGACCGGACAGGCAATAAGCTTCGCGCAAAACGTTCCATATGGTGGCCGGCCGTTGTGGCCCTGCCCCGGTATGGGACCTCTTGTCAAGGAGAAGACCGAGGCAGAAGAGGAGTTGAACTATGGCTAAAAAGAAACGCACCCCAGAAGAGTTCACCATAGATCCAGCAGCTCAAGAGATGCTGATATATGCCGAAGAACTAGGCATCTCAACAGCCTTCACCCGAGCTGACAACATGGTGCCCTGTAACATCGGTTCGGCCGGTATGTGCTGCAAATTATGCGGCATGGGCCCCTGTCGGCTGACCAAGGACGGTCAAACGGGCGTCTGTGGGGCAACCATCGACACGATTCAAGCCCGCAACCTGATCAGGGCTATCGCCGCCGGTTCGGCCGCCCATTCCGATCACGGGCGCGATATGGCTTTCACGCTCAAGGCGGTGGCCAACGGCGAAACCGAGGGCTATGTGATTCGCGATGTGGCCAAGCTGCGGCAGGTCGCGGCATTTTACGATATCCCTATCGAAGGACGGGCGCCGGAAGAGATCGCTGACGAACTGGCCGATCTTTATATCTCGCAATTTGGCCAGCAGAGAGGCGAGGTGATCGTCACCAAGCGGGCACCCGAAAAGCGCCAGAAGATCTGGGCTGAGAACGGCGTCATTCCCAGGGGCATCGATCGCGAAGTAGTTGAAGCTTTGCACCGCACCCATATTGGCGATGACCAGGATCCAGAGCACATCCTCAGCCACGCCGTTCGCACTTCCTTGGCCGATGGCTGGGGTGGCAGCTTGATGGCTACTGACATTTCCGACATTCTGTTCGGCACGCCGGCTCCGATCCTGGGCGAGGCTAACCTGGGTGTCTTGAAAGAAGACATGGTCAACGTCGTGGTTCATGGCCACGAACCGACCTTGAGCCAGATGATCGTCGCCGCGTCGCAAGATCCGGAGATCATCGAATATGCCAAGGCCGCCGGCGCGAAGGGCGTTAACCTATCCGGCATTTGCTGTACGGCGAATGAGATCCTGATGCGTCAGGGCATCCCGGCCGCCGGCAATTTCCTGCACCAGGAATTATCGATTCTGACCGGCTCGGTTGAGGCCATGGTCGTCGACGTACAGTGCATCATGCAGGCCCTGGTTGGGCTGGCCGAGAAATTCCACACCAAGGTCATTACCACCTCGCCTAAGGTGAAGATCAAGGGCGCCACCCATATCGAATTTCATGAAAGCCGGGCGCTCACAACCGCCAAGGACATCTTGAAGGTGGCCATCGACAACTACGCCAATCGTGGCGAGACCAGGATCCCCGATGTGCGCGAGAAGTTGATCCCCGGATTCTCCCATGAATACATCAACTACATGCTGGGCGGCAGCTACCGGGCCTCATTCCGGCCCTTGAACGACGCCATCATGTCCGGCCGTATTCGCGGCGTAGCAGCCATCGTCGGCTGTAACAATCCACGCAGCAAGCAGGATTACTTGCACACTTATGTGACCGAGGAACTGCTGAAGAAAGATGTGCTGGTGGTCGAAACGGGCTGCGGCGCCATCGCCAGCGCCAAGTTGGGCTTTTTACTAGGTGAGGCCGGCCTTGAGAAGGTTGGCCCCGGCTTGCAGGAAGTTTGCGAGACGGTCGGCATTCCGCCAGTGTTGCACATGGGCTCTTGCGTGGACAACACACGCATTTTGACCGTCCTGACCCAAATGGTCGAGGAAGGCGGCTTGGGCGATGACATCGACCAGATCCCAGCCGTCGGCCTGGCACCGGAATGGATGAGCGAAAAAGCGCTGGCCATCGGCACCTACTGCGTCGCTTCGGGCGCTTACGTCATCTTCGGCGGCTCCTCGCCGGTGGGTGGCATGGTCGACCGCGTAGAGGACAGCACCATCGTTTCCAACTATATCAGCCAGGGTTGGGAAGAGATATACGGCGGCAAATTGGAATTCGTTCCAGACCCAGACGAGATGATCCGCCGTACCCTGGCCCATATTGACGTGAAACGGGAAGCCCTCGGGTTGCCCGAATACAATCCAGAACGGTTCGGCCGCAGCGGCGATTCTCGGATGGTAGAGCTCGAAACTCTACCTATCGAGCAGCGGCGCAAGGCCATCTACGGTGTGGCCGCCGACTAGTGGTGCCGCGACCGACCTGAGGAGGTAAACATATGTCTCGCTATATCGCGACCCGCGCCATTCGCGGCTCGAACGCTCTCGTGGTAGAGGCGGAAGCAATGCTGGATAGGGCCCTGGCCGAAAAGGGGCCGGACACCCCGGTTTCTTTCCCCAACACGGCCTACTACCTGCCGTTCACCTTTGGCATGACCGGCCGGAAAGTAGAAACCCTGGGAGAATTGGCCCCGGTGATGAAGCACGCCCGCTCCTTATTGCACCCGCTACCTTCAGATCAGAATTGGACACCCTATCTGGGTGAAACTTTGGACAGCGGCATGGCTACGCTATTCGCCGCTGAGACAATCGAAGCGATTCGTTATATCTACGACTTGCAACCAGAAAGGATGCCCGGTTTCGAGTTGGCCGGCGGCACCGCTTTCACCAGCCCCGATAATGGAGCCAGCGGCAACGGACTGGAAGGCCATCTGAATGGCCCCATCGACGACATTCAATTGCGTTCCTGGGGCATTCAACTGGTCGACGGCCGGATGCCCGGCTTTGCAGCCATCGTCGGCGCGGCCAAATCCAACGAAGTCGCTGTTAAACTTGTTCGCGAGCTGCAGCGCCGCAACATCCTGACGTTCCTGGCCGGCAACGTAAACGGCCGTAGCATCATCCACCAGTTAAACGAAGAAGGCGTCGAGCTAGGCTACGACACCTACACCGTTCCTTTCGGCACCGATACCATGAGCGCCATCTACGCCCTTGGCTTCGCCACCCGCTCAGCGCTGACTTTCGGCGGCATGAAGGGCGGCATGGCCCGCGATATCTTGCTCTATAACAAAGAGCGGGTCTTCGCTTTTGTGCTTGCCCTGGGCGAAGTGGACGATCTGAAATACGCGGCCGCAGCCGGGGCTATCAACTTCGGCTTCCCGGTCATCGCCGATACGGTTATCCCGGAGATACTACCCACCGGCGTCACGACTTATGAGCATGTCGTCAGCATGCCCTTCAACGAAATTGAAGGCGCGGACGACCTGGAGCGGGCTGAACGCCTGGTGCAGAAGTGCATCGAGATCCGCGGCGTGAAAGTCCAGGTTGCCGATGTGCCCGTCCCGGTTCCTTATGGTTCGGCTTTTGAGGGCGAGGTGGTGCGCAAGGCCAGCATGCGTGTGGAATTCGGCGGCAAGTACTCTCGCGCCTTTGAGTATCTGCGCATGAGGCCCATGGAGGAAGTGGTTGACGGCCGCATCGAAGTGATTGGCTCAGGCTTTGAAGATCAGCCAGCCCAGGGACATATGGATCTGGGTATCGTAGTCGACGTGGCCGGCCGGCAGATGCAAAGCGACTTTGAGCCGGTTCTGGAACGCCAGATTCACTACTTCATCAACGGCGCTTCCGGCATCCAGCACATTGGCCAGCGTGATATCGCCTGGATCCGCATCTCGGATGGGGCGGCCGACAAGGGCTTCAACTTGGAGCATTTTGGCAAGATCTTGCACGCCCGCTTCCATTCTGACTTCGGAGCCATTGTCGACAAGGTTCAGGTGAGGATCTACACCGAACCCGAACTATTGCCCGACCAATTGGCCGAGGCCCGCGAATCCTTCGCTTTCCGCAACAGGCGCTTGGCCGACCTGACCGACACGGCGGTTGACGAGTTTTACTCCTGTACGCTGTGCCAGTCGTTCGCCCCGAACCACGTCTGCGTCATCAGCCCCGAACGCCTGGGCCTGTGCGGCGCCTATAACTGGTTGGACTGCAAGGCGTCATACAACATCAATCCGACCGGCCCCAACCAGCCCATCAAGCTGGGCCGCCCAATTGACACCTCGAAGGGTTATTGGGAAGGCACCAACGACTATGCCAAGATCGGTTCCCATGACGTGGTCCAGGAAGTGGCCATGTACTCCATTATGGAGAACCCGATGACCGCCTGCGGCTGTTTCGAGTGTATCGTCATGTTGGTTCCCGAGGCCAATGGCGTCATGGTCGTCAGCCGAGAGGATACCAGCATGACTCCTTCGGGCATGACCTTCAGCACCCTGGCCGGCGTGGCCGGCGGCGGTCTGCAGACGCCGGGCGTGATGGGCGTCGGCAAGTACTACCTGATTAGCCCGAAATTCATCTCAGCCGATGGTGGGTTCAAGCGCGTGGTCTGGATGAGCAGCTACTTGAAGGAGACGATGGCCGACGAGCTGCGCGTAGTGGCTGAACGAGAAGGCGACCTCGATCTGATCGATCGGATCGCCGATGAACGGTCGGCGGCGACAGTTGACGATCTATTGGCCTGGTTGGAAGAACACAATCACCCAGCCTTGGTGATGGATCCGATCTTCTAACGTAAGCTAGTTTAGGGTGTAAGTAATAGCTGTGAATTGCGGGTTTCGGCCGCAATGCCACTCGCAATTCACAGCTTGAACCTGAATTGCTATGAGCGCTTCCGGTTCTTAAGACGGTGTCTAAAGACCATGAGTGACGACGGCCCTTCTTCCCCCCAACTTGTCCGCGACCTGATGTCGGTCGGGGTGCTCACCTGCTCGCCGGAAACGCTAGTCGTGGACTTGACTCGGATTTTGTTGGAGAAGGAGTTAGAAGGCGCCGTTGTGCTGGACGACCGTGGGCATGCGGCCGGTATCGTCAGCCGCGACGATCTGGTACGTGCCTACGCTAATCGCGACTTCGAGTCATTGTCCGTACAAGCGGTCATGCAAGATGGCGTACCACAGATTCCGCCCGATATTCCGTTAACAGCTGCGGCCCAAATCATGCAGGATAGGAATCTGCGTATCGTCTTCTTGATGCACCATGCCGGTGGGATTGAATATCCGGCGGCCATGTTATCTTACACTCACCTGCTGCGCCATATGGCCATGGAAGATGTAGACGATCTGTCTGATTTAGGCATCAAAGCTCAACGCGAGTCGCCGCTGGAAACCTTCTACAAACGCCGCGACCAGGCCCGGCGCCAGGCCAGTCAATGAGTAAACGACCATGATCCCAGGGCCACACTAGTTCTTATCAAGGTAATCTGTATCTTCTATCCGAAGGAAACGACAAGCGCCAACTCGCAACGGTGAGCAGCATACCAAAATGAACGAGAGTACTGGCAGCATTACGGACCATACAGGAACCCTGTTAATCTTGTTTGCTGTCCATTCCCTAAGGAGTAAGCGATATGCCGATTGAACTTGTGAAAGATAGCTGGCCCGGCGCCGTTCGCGCGGTCACGATCGGAGCCACGCCCGAAGAAGGCGGCACCCGATCAAGTACGGTGACTGTGGGCGGAGAAAAGACCCTGCCCTTTATGCACTTTGAAGAGAAGATGCCCAACCGACCGGCCGTAGCCGTCGAATTTCGCGACCGGCGACCGGATGATTGGTCCAGCCTGCTACTAGAGACCTGGGGCGACGTGGTAGACGATCCGGCGGCCTGGGCCAAAGCGGCCGAAGAAGCCGGCGCCGATCTGCTGCAGCTTTCCCTGAGCGCTACGGACGCCGATGGTAATCCGACGACACCTGGAGCGGCAGTGGCTACGGTCAAAGCGGTCCTGGAAGCCAGCGGTTTGCCGCTGATGGTTTTCGGCCCCGGTCAGGTTGACCTGGACAATGCCTTATTGGTGGAGGTGGCCGATGCGACTAAGGGCGAGCGACTGCTGCTAGGCATCTGCGAGGACAAGAATTACCGGACCATTGTGGCCTCGGCTATGGCCAATGATCACCTGGTCAACGCCCGCACGCCGATGGATGTCAACCTGGCTAAGCAGTTGAACATCCTGATCAGCGACATGAACATGCCCCTGGACCGCATCATCATGGATCCCACCACCGGCGCGCTCGGCTATGGCATCGAATATGGCTATTCGGCCATGGAGAGGCTACGGCTGGCGGCCCTGCAGGGCGATGCCATGACCCAGTTGCCGATGCTCGTCACACCTGGCTACGAGGCCTGGAAGACCAAGGAATCTAAGGTTGGCCAAGACGTACCCGATGAGTGGGGCGACTGGATGGAAAGAGCCATCAACTGGGAAACACTGACGGCCGTCACCCTCCTGGAATCAGGGGCGGACATTCTCGTGTTGCGCCATCCTGAAAGCGTCAAGCGTGTCAAGGCGGCCATCGACGATTTGATGACCGTTCCTGAACTCAACTGAGCGCCGACGGCGAGCGGCGTTCGGCGCTCAGCCAGCGCCCTCGCCAAAGTACGGAGAAACAAACATGGCACTATCTGGCATTGTAATCTACAAAATGTTGCCGCAGACGAACTGCAAGGATTGTGGCTTTCCTACCTGCCTGGCCTTCGCCATGAAGTTGGCGGCCAAGCAGGTCGAGCTTTCAGCTTGCCCGCACGTCAGCGAGGAGTCGAAGGCCAAATTGTCTGAATCGGCCGCGCCGCCCATTCGCCTGGTGACCCTTTCTGCCAACGGCGCCGAGGTGAAGGCTGGCAACGAGGTGGTCTTATTCCGCCACGAGAAGACTTTCTACAATATGCCTGGCTTATTCATCCGCGTACGCGACGACCAGCCTGTTGAGCAAATCGAGCACAGCGTGGCCATCGCCGATGCTTACTCGGTCAACTATGTCGGTATTGACCTGAGCCTGGATGGCTTCGCGGTTGAATCGGCCGTTGGCGACCCGGGGGCTTTCAAAGCGGCCGTCGCCGCCGTGCGCGCTTCCAGCCAACGGCCTTTGGTTCTCATCGCCGACGACCCTGACGTCATCGCCACCGGGTTGGAAGGCCTTGACGGGAAGGAAGCGTTGATATACGCGGCCGACGGCGAAAATTGGGAGCAGATGGCCGCCCTGGCCAAGCAGCACGGCACTTCGCTGGCCATAGCCGGTCACTCTCTAGAAACGTTGGCCGATCTCACCGAGAAGGTCAAAGGCGCGGGTGTGGAAGACCTGGTCATCGATCCCGGCACGCGCGGTTTCAGCTCGACGTTAGCCTACGGCACACAGATCCGCCGCCTGGCGCTGAAGAAGAACTTCCGCGCCCTGGGTTATCCGATGATCGCCTTTCCCGGAGACGCTGGCGATGCGGGCGTTGAGTCGATGTTAGCCGCCCAAGCGATAGCCAAATATGCTGGCTTCATCGTATTGGATACCTTCACCCCACAGATGGTCTATCCGCTGCTGGTGCTGCGCCAGAATATCTACACCGATCCCCAAAAGCCGATCCAGGTTCAACCCGGGCTTTATGAAATTAACGATCCTTCGGCCGACGATCCGGTGTTGGTGACGACCAATTTTAGCATCACGTACTTCAGCGTCGCCAACGAGGTGGAGGGTTCCGGTTTGCCGGCCTGGCTACTAGTTACCGATGCCGAAGGGATGAGCGTCCTGACGGCCTGGGCAGCCGGCAAATTTGATGCCGAACGAATTGCCAAAGATGTGAAGGGCTTTAAGGTGGCCGATAAGATCAACGAACGGCGCATCATACTGCCCGGACATGTCGCCGTCCTATCTGGTGAACTTGAAGAAGAACTACCCGATTGGCAGGTTCGCGTCGGCCCGCGGGAGGCGGTCGATCTGCCGGCTTTCCTGAAGCAGGCGCTTTGAGGCGCTATGAAGTGATTGGTAATCGCCATTCTTAAGCCGCGGGTTACCGCTCACCTTCAAGATTCAGATAGTACATGGCCGAACATACTGTCACTTTTGCCGTTTCTCGCGACCAGGTCACGCATGACCAGGTCACGCATGACCCAGTCACGGTCCAGACCGGCACGCTGCTTACCGAAGCAGCCCGGTTGGCCAAGGTCGAGATCAGCCAACCTTGCGGCGGGCAGGGGCGCTGCGGCCGCTGCCTGGTCAAGACTACAGACGGGAACATTCGCCGGCGCAGCACACTGCGGCTAACGGCCGAGGATGTGCAGAAAGGCTACGCACTGGCTTGCCAATCAGTCGTCGAAGGGGATGTGTCGGTTGAATTGCCGCCGCAAGAGAAGGTTGAACGCCGCCTAAGCACAGACCGGACGGCTGCAGCGGTTACCGTCCCGCCAGGATATCGCTATCTGTCTGACCAGAGCCTCCGGCGGGCCAATCTTACTTTGACACCGCCCAACATGGACGATCAGACAGACGATTGGAGCCGCTTGTTGACGGCCCTGCGCAAGACGCCTCATGCGCTGACTTTCGAAGGGTCCCATGACCAGGACAATGTACAACCGGCTCAGTTACAGGCTTCTCTGCCGTTGATCAGGCGAATCGGCCGGATCATGCGCCAGGGAGAGTGGCAAGTGACGGCCGTTCTGGACCTGGCGCCGAAGCGGGATGGAACGAGGGTAGCGCGCCTGTTGGATCTACGTCCGGGTCACGCTGCCGCCGACGCGCCATTGTGGGGCGCCGCCATCGACATTGGCACAACCACAGTCACGCTCTGGTTGGTAGATCTGCTCGGCGGGCAGGTGCAGGCCCAGGTCGCTGAATACAATGGCCAAATAGCCAGGGGAGAGGATGTCATATCGCGCATCATCTATGCCAGTAAGAATGGCGGCGAAGACGAAATGCGCCAGTTGGTCCTGAAAACTATTAACCACTTGTTGGAAAGAGCCTGCCAGCGGGCCAAGGTCCAGCCGAGCGAGATCTTCAAAGTCACAGTGGCTGGCAATAGCACCATGATACACCTGCTGCTGGGCATCCCCGCCGAGAGCATCCGCTTGATGCCCTTTGTAACGGCCGTGAACAGCACACCGGCGCTGACCGCCGGCGAGGTGGGTTTCGACGTTCATCCCGAGGCGATGATCGACTGCTTGCCCGGCGTAGCTAGCTACGTGGGCGCCGACATCAGCGCCGGCGTCTTGTCTTCCGGAATGGATGACAGTGATAAGGTCAGCCTTTTCCTGGACATCGGCACCAATGGCGAAACGGTGCTCGGCTCGCATGATTGGCTGGTGACTTGCGCCTGTTCGGCCGGGCCTGCCTTTGAAGGCGCTGGCGTGCTGCACGGCATGCGGGCGACGCGTGGAGCCATCGAAGAAGTCTGGATTCACGGACAGACCTACGAACCGAACTACCGGGTCATCGGCGAAACCAAGCCACGCGGCTTCTGTGGCAGCGGTCTCATTTCGTTGCTGGCCGAATTATTCCTCAATGGCATCCTCGACAAGGGCGGCAATTTCAACGCGTCTCTGCCTGGTGGGCGCGTGCGCCAGGGCGATCATGGCTTGGAATATGTGGTGGCTTGGGCCGATGAGACGCAACATGGAAAGGACATCGTCATCACCCATGTCGACGTCGACAACCTTCTGCGGGCCAAGGCCGCTATCTACGCCGGCTTCACAGTGCTGGCCAACGGCGTCGGCTATCCTTTGGAAGAAGTTGAGCAGGTGCTGATCGGCGGCGCCTTTGGCAAGTACATCAACGTCGAGAAGGCGGTGGAGATCGGCCTGCTGCCCGACATGCCCTGGGATCGCTTTCACTTCTTGGGCAATACGGCCGTGCTTGGCGCCTATCGGGCTTTGCTCGATCGCCACACCAGGGAGCGCATCCAGGACATCGCCAGCCGGATGACCTACGTCGAACTTTCGGCCGACAATTCATTCTACGATGCCTTTACCTCGGCCTTGTTCTTGCCCCATACAAACCTGTCGCTGTTCCCCTCGGTTGTAGACGAGTTGGAGCAAATTGAGAAGCAACGGCAAGTGACGCCTGATGTCTGACCTAATCCGTGAACTCTATGTTCCCGAGCTCTGCTCGGTACTGAGCATTGCCAGTCCTAAGCTTTGCTCAGGCAGTTCGCATCTCATTCGAAGGAGGTGAACGGTGCAACTGGAAGGCCTCCACATCTTATTGACATACATTTGTAACTACGAGTGCGATCACTGTTTTGTCTGGGGCAGTCCCTGGCAAAGCGGCGTCTTCTCTCTCTCGCATCTGGAAGATGTCTTGCGCCAGGCTGCAGAGATTGAGGGTCTGCACGAGATCTACTTTGAAGGCGGCGAGGCGTTCCTCTATTACCCGATTCTGCTCGAGGGTGTCAGACGGGCCAAGGAAAAAGGCCTCTGGGTTGGCGTTGTGACCAACGGTTATTGGGCCGTGCGCGCCGAAGATGCTTGCACCTGGCTACAGCCACTGGTCGAGGCCGGCCTTGACCGGCTCGAGATCTCTTCTGACCAATATCACGGCAATGGAAATGGATCGATAGAGGCGCATCCGGCTCTGGTGGCCGCCGACGCGCTGTCCCTCGACACCGGGGCCATCGCCGTCGATCCGCCGAACGGCTATCGGGATCCAGATGAAGCGGCGCCTGGTCTACCTTTAACCGGTGGCGGGGTCATGTTCCGCGGCCGGGCAGCTGAGAAACTTGCCCCTGTGGTCAAGGGCCAACCCTGGACCGCCCTCACCGCTTGTCCCTACGAGGAGCTAACCGAACCCGGTCGTCTGCATGTCGACCCCTTTGGGTTCTTGCACCTGTGTCAGGGCGTGGTAATCGGCAACATGTATGTGCGGCCGCTCGACGAGATCTTGTCGCATTTCGATCCGCACTTACACCCGATAGCCGGACCGCTTCTGGAAGGGGGCCCGAGGCAACTTGTTGAGACCTACGCTCTGGACCATGAGGCCGAATATGTCGACGCCTGCCACCTGTGTTATACAGCCCGGCAAGCGCTGCGCCAGCGTTTCCCGGCTGCTCTTGGACCAGATCATATGTATGGTTTGATCGGCGCGTGAAAACGGCACTTGACGCAAAGGAGTTCAAATGCGCGACCCTCAGTTTTGTATCGGTACGCCCTCATGAACAAAAACGCTAACCGCCCAGGCTAACAGCTGGCGGCTGAAAGCTGAAGGCTATTTTCTAAGGAGTAGTCCATGTACATAATTGGCGAGAATATTCACATCATCTCTCAATCTGTAAAAGACGCGCTGCGCGATAAGGACGCCAAGTTCTTCCAGGATCTGGCCGTGCGGCAAGTCGATGCCGGTGCCCAGGCGCTGGACCTGAACCTGGGACCGCGCAAGAAAGATTGGGAAGAAGTTTTTCCCTGGATGGTCAAAACCGTCGAGGCCGTCGTCGACGTGCCGCTCAGTTTTGACAGCACCAATCTTCTGGGTATAGAGGCCGGACTCAAAACCGTTACCAAGGCCCGACCGATCATCAACTCCACTTCGGCCGAGCCCGAACGACTGGAAAAGGTGCCCTTACTGGCCAAACAATATGACTCCCAGCTCATCGCTCTGACGATGGGCAAAAGCGGTATTCCCGTCGGTGCCGACGAACGGGTGACCATCGCCCTGGAAATCTTGATCCCGCGCATGTTGGAGCTCGAAATCGACATCCAGGATCTGATCATCGATCCTCTGGCCCTGACCGTGTCAGGTTGTCAGGAATATTGCCCTGAACTGCTCGAAGCAGTGCGTACCCTGCAATATGCCTGGGATCCGCCGCCGGCTATTTCCATTGGGCTTTCCAATGTCTCTAATGCGGTGCCAAAAGAGAATCGGCCGATCATCAACCAGGTTTACTGTGCCATGGTCATGGGCGCCGGCCTGCAGATGATGATCGCCGATCCGCTGGATAAAGGCCTAAGAGAGACGATCCGTATCGTCGAAGAGAGAGATGACAGCACGCCTGTGGGACGCCTGTACCTGAGCATCCACGATGCCGTGGCCAACATGGAAGAACCTTCGGGTGAGCGGGTCGACACGGACGATCCGGAGCAAGTTGCCGTTTGGAAAACCGTGCAGATCTTGTTGAACAAAGTGATTTATGCCGACTCCTATTTGCAGCAGGAGGCTATGGCTTTGTAGCTGGGCTAAATACGTACCGGACGGCATTGTATCGTGACAGTCATTGCATAAAGACAGTCATCGAACCAACAAAATGCCCCCGCAAGGAGGGGGAAAAGTTTAGGAGCTCTATAATGTTGAAAGAAAAAGAAGATGTAAACGTTGACGAGCTTTTGGCAAAAGCCCAGAAACCCTCGGCCGATGCCATGAAGCTCCATCCCTTTTACCGAGGGAAGACAGAAACTGCCCTGAAATGCGCCGTGCGCGATTTCAACGATTTCGCCATCTGGTATACGCCGGGCGTCGCCGCGCCGTGCAAGGCGATTCATGCCGAGCCGGACAAGGTCTATGATTACACCAATAAGTGGAACACGGTGGCCGTCGTGAGCGATGGCACCCGCGTTCTTGGCCTTGGCGATATTGGGCCAAAGGCCGGCTTACCGGTGATGGAAGGCAAGGCGCTGCTCTACAAATATCTGGGCGGCGTGGACGGCCAGGCCATCATGCTGGACACCAAGGATCCAGACAAGATCATTGAGACCGTCTTGATGCTGCAACCCGCCTTTGGCGGTGTCAACCTGGAGGACATCTCCCAGCCCAAGTGTTTCCGCATCCTCGATACGTTGCGCGAGAAGGCCGAGATTCCCGTCTGGCACGATGATCAGCAAGGCACGGCCACCGTCACGTTGGCTGGCTTGATCAACGCTCTCAAGCTTGTCAACAAGCCAATGGAAGAGGTGAGCATCGCCTTCGTCGGCAGTGGGGCCTCCAATGTCGCCTGCTCGCGGCTGATCTTTGGCTGGGGCGCGGATCCTGGTAGGAGCTTCATGGTCGACAGCAAGGGTATCTTGGGTGAACATCGCGGCGATTTGGAGAGGCGCCGCCACGAATATGTGGACAAGTGGCGCCTGTGTCAGTCTACCAACAAGATCGGACGCCAGGGCGGTGTGGCCGAGGCGATGGAAGGCGTGGACGTGGTGATCGCCCTTTCAAAGCCTGGCCCGGGCACCATTAAGCCTGAGTGGGTTGAACGGATGAATGCCGACGCCATCCTCTTCGCCTGCGCCAACCCGGTGCCCGAGATCTGGCCCTGGGAGGCCAAAGAAGCTGGCGCCGCCATCGTGGCCACCGGCCGTTCTGACTTCCCCAACCAGGTTAACAATTCCCTGGGGTTCCCCGGCATTTTCCGCGGTGCCCTGGACGTTCGGGCGCGAACGATCACCGACGAAATGTGCTTCGCCGCCGCCAAGGCGCTGGCCGACCACATTGGCGATGACCTGGACGATGAACACATCTTACCCAACATGGATGATTGGGAAGTGTTCTCGCGAGAAGCGGCCGCCGTCGGCATGAAGGCCCAAGAGCAAGGCGTGGCCCGCCTCAACCAGAGCTACGACCAGCTATTTGAACATGCTAGCCAGATTATCGGCCGTTCGCGGCGCCTGACCAGTCTCATGATGGAAAAAGGTTTCATCGCTGAGGCGCCCGAGGAATAGAGAGGTAATATAATGTACGACTTAATCGTAGTTGGCGGTGGTCCAGCCGGACTTACCGCAGCGATCTACGCGATCCGAAAACGACTCAATGTACTTCTGATTTCGAAAGATCTGGGCGGCAAAACCAATTTTCACCTGGAACTACCCAACCAGGAGAATTACCTGGTCATACGCGGCGTAGAGGTCGTGGACAAGTTCAAGAGCGAACTGGAATACCTCAATTTCGCCCGCCGGATGGAGAAGGTCGAAAAGATCACCAAGCAAGATGGCAACTTCGCTGTTCACCTCGAGGGTGGCGCTGAGTTATTGGCCAAGTCGGTCATCATAGCCACCGGCGCCAAGCAGCAATTCTTGGAAGTGCCCGGCGAGCGCGAGTATCTGTCCCGCGGACTTTGCTACTCGGCCATAAGCTACGCCCCACTTTTCATCGACAAGAAAGCGGTGGTCATTGGCGGCGGCGATCTGGCCTTGCGTTCCACAGCCGAATTGGCGACCGTCGCCGAACAGGTGCACCTGGTTGGCGCGACGGGTGATGTATTGGAGACGCCCTTAGGCCAAAAGGTGAAAGCGGCGCCCAATGTGACCATTCTCGAAGGGTTTGAAGTAACCCGGGTGTTGGGCAACGGCTATGCCGAGCGGGTCGTAGTCCGCGATCCCGATGGCGCCGAGATGGACATCCCGGCCGACGGGACCTTCGTCGAGAAGGCCCTGCGACCTAACTCGCAGATGGTAGCCGACCTGGTTGATACCAATGACGAAGGTTTCATCGTCGTCGACTGCCAGAGTTGCACAAGCATGCCCGGCATCTTCGCCGCTGGCGATGTGACCCACATCACGGCCGAGCAAGTGCTGGTCGCCGTGGGCGAGGGCGTAAAGGCCGCCCTAAGCGCCTACGAGTACCTGCTGCCGCGACTGTAACCGGCGCATAATCAACCCATAAACTAGCCTCACGCTTTAACCGGTGTGGAGCAACAAAAGGCCTTGCGTTGCCGGCTACCAAGCGAGCTGGCTGCGCAAGGCTTTGCCTGTTTAAGCAAGAATCTCATGCTTGAGGAAGGATTCTTCAATTCGGCCGGTGTTAACTTGCACTACTTGACTGGGGTGGGGAAGGCCCGCCATTGGTGCTGATGGCCGGGCTGATCTTCCTCGATGCGTTATTCCCCTATCTTGATCCCGAGCCTGATTTAAGTGGCGACCCGGTCTGGTCCGTCGCCGTACCGGATCCGACTACTGCGGACCTGTCCTCGCCTGAGGCTTACCTGGCTTATCATAGACGAACCAGGCCAGATATCGCCCGGCTGTGGTGCGAGGCCATCGAATCCGACCTGCTGGACAAGATTGCTGTTCAGGAAGACGGTAGCGTCGAATCACTCCATGATGACCAACTCATGAACCGGATCGCCGAGGAAATTTGGCCGATTCGCGACCCGAGATACGAGATGGTCGCGACGCCGATGCCGGCCATCGTACCTGATGGCGACTACCATCATGGCGCGCCGCTGGATGCTGACGACGATCTACGCCGGGCCGCAGATAGCCACTGGCGGCAAGTTGTCCGGCCGTGGATCCGCCAGAGAACGGCCACATTTCGGCAAAGCGCCCCGTCTGCTCAAATTGTCGAACCCGACGCCCCCAACCACCTCAGCTTCATCGCCAAAGAAGACGCAACGGCAACGGCCGTTAAGGCGTTCGCCGACACGAAAACTCGCGATCAAGCATAAATATGGCCGGCCTCAGGAACAAGACCACCCCTATCCTCAAAGCCTGTTGATCCCGTCTGATTTCTAACTCTCCAACGGTATTCAGACCGTATTCTGGCCCCGAAAAGGTTACCGTGCCGGCCAGGGGGGATTTTTATGATATATCTCTGACATATTAATGACATATGTCACTTGAATCCATGCCTCCAGCCGCTTTAATTATGTAGATAAACCCACAGCACACATTTCCAATCGATCCTGGGTGTAGCTTCAACTATCAACAATGAAACCTTTTGCGACATTGCTGGCACCATTCTGAGACTTTCGATAAGAGCATGCAAACCAACATCACCATAGACAACATGCGCTCCGCGTCAAAGCAGCGATCTGGTCGAAACCGGCCGCCGGCGGCCTTAGTCGTCGGCGGCGGTATCGGCGGTATGCGCGCTGCTTTGGACCTGGCCGACTCTGGCCTCAAAGTCTATCTGGTTGAGCAGACGCCCTGCCTGGGCGGCCGGGTGGCTCAACTGGGCTTCATGTTTCCCCAGCATGACTGCGTCCTTTGCCGGGGTACACCCGATCATGGCTATGGTTGTACCCGGCCGTCCATCTCGCCGGCTTACATCCACCATAACCAACACCCCAATATCGAGATCCTGACCAATACGCGGGTGATAGACGTGGCCGGCCAGGCCGGCGACTTCACCGTTTCCTTGCGCCAGGAGCCGCGCTACGTCAATCCAGAGCGCTGTATCAACTGCGGTCATTGCGCGCAGATCTGCCCGGTCGAATTGCCCGACAATTACCAATTGGGCATGACCATGCGCAAGGCGGCCTACAAGGTCGCCGCCCGCGCCGCGCCGGATGCCTACGTCATCGACCGTGGGCCTTATTGCGACGGCTGTGGCAAATGCATCGACGTCTGCCCGACCCAGGCCATCGACCTGAGCGAGAAGCCACGCCTTTTAAGCGTGGGTGTGGGCGCCATCATCCTGGCCTTAGGCTTCAAGACCTTTGATCCCAGTGACCTGGAGGAGTTGGGTTACGGCCGCTCGTCCAATGTGGTCAGCGCCATGGAATACGAGCGGCTGGCCAGCCGCTCTGGTCCTACCGAGGGCGTCGTTACCAGACCCTCGGATGGCAAACATCCCGGCTCTATCGCTTGGTTGCAGTGTATCGGTTCCCGCGACCAGGATAGGGCCTACTGCTCGTCCATCTGTTGCATGTACGCTACCAAAGAGGCGATGCTGGCCAAGCAACGACTGGGCGACGACCTTGATTGCACCGTCTTCATGATGGAAGAGCGAGCTTTCAACAAAGAATACGGCGCCTACTTCGCCAAGGCGCGCGAGAATCACGGCATCCGCTACGAACACTGTCGCGTTTCCGCCGTCCAGGAAGATCCGGCCAGCGGTGATTTGATCTTGCACTATGCCACGCCTGATGGTTGCTTGCAGCGAGAGCGCTACGAGATGGTAGTGCTGGCCACTGGCCTGCGGCCGCCTGATTCGGCCGCTCATTTCACCAGAATGTTGGATCTCGATCTGAATGAATACGGCTTCTGCGAGACCCACAAATTCACGCCCCTACAGACGACGCATTCCGGCGTATTCGTCTGCGGCGCTTTCTCTTCGCCCAAGGAGATCTCGGAAACGATTATCGATGCCAGTGGCGCGGCAGCCGAGGTCATGCGTTTGCTCAACAAGGAGTTGAACAGTTATCCATTCAGCCGCGAAATGCCCTTCTTGAGCGACGCTGACTTGCCGCCCGAACGTGATGTGAGTGGCGAACCGGTCCGGGTGGGGATCTTTGCCTGCACCTGCGCCAGCACCATGAACGAGGCGATCGATATGCATCGCCTGGTCCGCGAAGCAAAGAATTGGCCCGGCGTTGCCATATCAGAAGTGTTAGACCTGGCCTGTGCGCCGTTCGTGCAGCGCCTGTTGCAAGAGACCATCGTCGCCGAGAAGCTGAATCGGGTTGTCATCGGCGCTTGCAGCAATCGCACCCATGAATCGCTCTTCCAGCGAACGGTGCGCCACGCGGGACTCAATCCTTACCTGGTGGAACTGGTCAACTTGCGCGATCAGTGCGCTTTTGTCCACCAGAAGCAGCCAGTTCTGGCCAATCGCAAGGCGGCTGAAATGATGCGCGTGGCCGTCGGACGGGTAACCGCTGCCAAGCCGGTCCACAAAGCGCTTTTCGAAACTCAGCGCTCGGCGCTGATCATCGGCGGCGGCTTGTCCGGTATGACCGCCGCCCTGGCCATCGCCGACAGCGGTTACAACGTCCACCTGGTAGAACGCTCTGATGTGCTAGGCGGTCATCTACAAAACATGTATTACGTGGCCGAGGGCGACAATCCGCGCCGCCTCGGCCGCGACCTGGTCAACCGCGTTCAGGCTCACCAGCGCATCACGACCTATGCCCGCACTGAAGTTTTAGACCACGGCGGCCACGTCGGCCGTTTCTGGGCCGATCTGCGCAGCGTCGATCCGGACGGCGCTGTCGAAACTTTCCGCATCGAGCATGGCGTGACCATCGTCGCCACCGGCGGCCGCGAGACGACCGAACACCCCTGGCTGGATATTCCCCAGGTCATCACCCAGGAGAAGCTGGAAGAGAAAGTCATCCACCATCCCGAAGAGATCGCAGCCCTGAAAGACGTGGTCATGGTGCAGTGCGTTCAGCCGCATGGCATGCCGGAGTATTGCTCGCGAGTATGCTGCACCAATACGATGAAGAACGCCATCCGCATCAAGCTGTTCAATCCCAACTGTCGGGTGACGGTTCTTTATAAAAACATCGTTACCTACGGGTTCAGAGAGAAGTACTACACCGAAGCCCGGCGGCTGGGCGTAGTCTTCATTCGTTACACTGACACGGTGCCGCCGGAAATGGTCATTGACGGCCAGGGGCTCAAGGTTCGCGTTCGTGACCTGTCGCTCAATCGCTGGCTGGAGCTGCCGGCCGACCTGGTGCCGCTGAGCATGTCCATTGCCCCATCTCGCGGAACGTCTGAGTTGGCCCAAATGCTGCGCCTGCCCCTCTCCAGCGAGGGATTTTTCGAAGAAGCGCAGTTGAAGTTGCGGCCGATGGACTTTATGCGCGAAGGAATCTTCCTGGCCGGCATGGCCCATTATCCCAAGTTCATCGAGGAAAGCATTAGTCACGCCTTGGCCGCCGCCGCGCGGGCCTTGACCTTGCTCTCACAAGGCTCAATGTACCTGGGCGGCGTGGTGGCCGAGGTCGATCCCGAGAAGTGCGTTGGCTGCCTGACTTGCACCCGGACCTGCCCCTTCGAAATTCCACAGGTCGTCGACCTGGCCGGCCGGGTCGGCGTGGGCGATCTGGGCGGCGCGGCCTATATCGACCCGGCCCAGTGCCAGGGTTGCGGCACTTGCACCGGCGAGTGTCCGGCCAACGCCATCCAGTTGGTCAACTACACCGACGAGCAGATCATGTTGTCAGAAATCGGCGGCCTGGGCCAATGGATGACCGATTACTAGAGATGGACGGCCGGCGATCTTCTTCTGTGCCCGCACCCTATCTCGCAAATCAATACGTCGACTATAGCTTCATGAATACTTTACCTGAGACCGAATTTGAACCTGAAATAACCGCCTTCTATTGTATTTACTGCGGTTTCATGGCCGCCGATACGGCCGGCGCGCTGCAGGTGCAGTACCCGACCAACATTAAGTTTGTGCGCTTGCCGTGCACCGGCAAGACCGATGTTCGTTACGTGCTGGAGGCCTTTGAACAGGGCGCCGACGGCGTGTATGTGGTGGCTTGCCCGATCGGCAACTGCCATCACGTACGCGGCAACGAGCGCGGCCGGGCCAGGATCAACCGCGCCCGGCAGATCCTTGAAGAGGTTGGCCTCGAGGGCGAACGCCTGGGTATGTTTTTCATGTCCGGCAGCCAAGGCCATACCTTCGCCGCCGCCGCCCAGACCATGACTGAGCGGATTCGAAAGCTGGGACCCAACCCGCTGCGCCGATCAGACAATGGCCATAAACCGGCCGCTGCGGTGCCTGCAAATCACGACGAAGCGACCCTGGATGAAGATATTGGATTTCGCGGCAGGAGGTTGGAAACGTCAGAGTAGCATTCTTTTGCTAACTGTCTCTGTCTGCCGACCTTCTGCCCTCCGCGCTGGAGATATTATTGTATGATCAATGGGCAAAATGCTAAGCGCCAACCGGTAGGCGCAGCGATGGTTGTGGGCGGCGGTATCGCCGGCATGCAAGCCTCTCTTGACCTGGCTGAACAAGGTTTTAAGGTTTATCTGGTCGAGACCAAGTCTGCCATTGGCGGCAAGATGGCGCAGTTGGATAAGACATTCCCGACCAACGACTGCGCCATGTGCACCATCTCGCCGAAGCTGGTGGAAACCGGCCGACACCCCAATATCGAGGTTCTGACTACAACCGAAGTGGTCGATATCTCCGGTGTAGCCGGCGATTTTAACGTCCGCTTGCGCCACAAACCGCGCTATGTTGATCCGGAGCTATGCGTGGCCTGTGGTGACTGCGCCAAAGTTTGCCCCATCATCATCCCCGATCTATTCAACGAGAGCCTGGCCCCGCGCCGGGCGGCCTTCAAGCTTTATCCTCAGGCCGTGCCCAATGCTTATGCAATCGAAAAGCGAGGCATCGCTCCCTGTCGAGACGCTTGTCCGGCCGGCCAGCGCGCGCAAGGCTACATCGCCCTCGTTCGTGAGGGCCGTTGGTCGGACGCCATGCGGGTCATCAAGATGGACAATCCCTTCCCCGGGATTTGTGGCCGCATCTGCAACCACCGCTGCGAAGACGCCTGCAACCGCCGCCTGGTCGACGAGGCGATCAACATTCGGGCCCTGAAGCGTTTCATCACCGACAAAGTGTACGACGAACCGCGGCAGCCCGTGGAACCGGTCCAGCAGCTTCATGACCAGCGCGTGGCTATCATCGGCGCCGGGCCGTGTGGGCTGACGGCCGCTCAGGATCTGGTTGTGGCCGGCTACGGCGTGACGATTTTGGAGGCCATGCCGGTGGCCGGCGGCATGCTGCGCCTGGGCGTGCCCGAATATCGCCTGCCTACCGAGATAATCGAACGCGAGGTGCAGGATATTGTCGATCTAGGCGTCGACCTGCGTCTCAATCACCAGGTAAATAACCTGGACGACATCTTTGACGAAGGCTTTGACGCGGTTCTGATCGCCGTTGGCGCCCATGAGGGCATCCGCTTGCCTATTCCAGGCGCCGATCTTGAGGGCGTCATTATCAATACCCATTTTCTGCGCGACGTGCGCCTGGGCAAGTATGAAAGCGACAAAGTCGATAGCGACTTAGACGGTACGGCGCCACCCCTGGGCGACCGGGTGCTCGTTCTGGGCGGCGGCAACGTGGCCATCGACTGCGCCCGCAGCGCGGTCCGCCTGGGCAAGGAAGTCCACCTGGCTTGCCTGGAGAGTCGCGAGCAAATGCCGGCTCATGGTTGGGAAATTGACGCCGCCGAGCAAGAAGGAGTGGTGATGCATCCCGGCCTCTCATTCGAGCGTATCCTGGGTGATGCAAATGACCAGGTCCAGGGCCTGGAGTGCCAGCGCGTCGCCTCGTTCCACTTCGATGAAACGGGGCGTCTCCATCTAGAAAAAGTACCCGACTCGACCCACACCATTCCCTGTGACACGATCATCTTCTCGGTCGGACAGCGGGCCGGTCTGGCTTTCATCCCCGACGACGCTGGCGTCGGCCTGACCGGCAAACAGACCATCGCCGTGAATCCCAATACGCTAGCCGCCACCCGGGAGGGCGTCTTTGCCGCCGGGGACAGCGTTTCGGGCACCGCTTTTGTCATCGAAGCTGTGGAAAGTGGCCATACGGCCGCCCGTTCCATCATGCGCTATTTGGAAGGCGAACACCTGGAGCCGCCCCGCCGGCCGGATCTGCCGGTCGTTCAGCTGGGGCAGGCCGAACTGAAGAACCGCCTGGCCCGGGGCGAGATCAAGCGCCAGCCGCGCGTGCCGCTGCCAGAGTTGTCCGTCGGCGAACGAATCCACAACTTCGTCGAGGTCGAAGGTGGCTACGACGACGCCAGCGCCCAGGCTGAAGCGGCCCGCTGCTTGGCCTGCGGCATCTGCTCTGAGTGCATGAGTTGCACCTTCGCCTGCGGCGTCAACGCCATCAACCATGACGACGTCGAGCGACAGTCGTCGCTAAACGTGGGCGCCGTTATCCTGGCTCCAGGCTATCAGATCTACAACGCTCAGCTTTCCGAGGAATTTGGCCTGGGCCGCTATCCAAACGTCGTCACATCGCTGCAATACGAGCGTCTGCTCTCCGCCAGCGGACCGACCAAGGGCCACGTCCAGCGGCCTTCCGACGGCGCCAGCCCCAAGCGGATCGCCTTCCTGCAATGCGTGGGCAGCCGCGATCAGAGTCATGACTACTGCTCATCTGTATGCTGCATGTATGCCGCCAAGGAAGCGATCATGACCATTGAGCACGCTCAGGCCGAAGCCAGAAGCGGCAACGGACACGGCGATGTTACCTGCCAGGTTTTCTTCATGGACACGCGTTCTTATAGCAAGGGCTATGAAGAGTATTACCGGCGGGCCCAGCAAAAATACGGCGTCAAATACACCCGCAGCCGGTTGAGCGACGTGAAAGAAGATCCACGCACCGGCAATTTAAAAGTACGTTATACCGCGCCTTACGACGGGCAACACCAGATCGTCGAGGAAGAGTTTGACCTGGTTGTGCTTTCGGTCGGCATGGAGATCGGCGAGTCGGTGAAATCGCTGGGCCAGAACCTGGGTGTTGAGTTGGATAATTATGGCTTTTGCCATACGACGCTCTTCGACCCGCTGCAGACCTCGCGCGACGGCATCTATGTCGCCGGGCCCTTCCGCGAACCCAAGGACATCCCCGAGACGGTGGTCGAAGCCAGCGGCGCTGCCGCCGCCGCAGCCGGTTTGATGGCCCCGGCCCGGCACAGCCTGACCCAGGTTCAGGCCTATCCGGAAGAGCGCGACGTATCGGCCGAAGAGCCGCGCGTAGGCGTATTTGCCTGTCACTGTGGTAGCAACATCGGCGGCTTCCTCGACGTGCCCGGCGTCGCCGAATACGCAAAATCACTGCCGGGCGTCGTCCATGCTGAGGACAATCTCTACACCTGTTCGCAGGACGCCATCGCCCACATCATCGATCAGGTTAAAGAGCAAGATTTGAACCGGGTTGTCGTCGCCTCGTGTACCCCGCTGACGCACGAGCCCCTGTTCCAGGACGCCATCCGCCAGGCCGGCTTGAACCCCTATCTCTTTGAAATGGCCAACATTCGCAACCAATGCTCCTGGATCCACTCCGACAACTGGGACGCGGCGACCGATAAGGCGAAGTCCTTGGTCCGGATGTCCGTGGCCCGGGCCAGCCGCCTCGAGCCGCTGGCGACCAGCGAGGTGACGATCAAAAAATCGGCTCTCATCATCGGTGGCGGCGCGGCCGGCATGACCGCCGCCTTAACTCTGGCCGATCAAGGTTTCCCAGTTCACCTGGTCGAGCGAGACAATCAGCTAGGCGGCAATCTGCGTCATTTGCGCTATTTTGTATCCGAGAATGGGAGGCGCGAACGCTGGACGCCGCAGGAATACCTGGCCCAAATCGTCTACAAAGTTAAGAAGCACCCGCTCATCGACGTTCACCTGAATTCAACCGTGGTTGATACAGGTGGCTTCAAAGGTAATTTCACTTCAGCGCTACAGACGAATGGTCAGAGCATTCACGTCGAGCATGGCGTGATCATCGTTGCCACCGGCGGCCTGGAATATCGCGGCCGCGAATACAACTACGAAAACAGCGAACGGATCGTCACCCAGCAAGAATTCGAAGCCTATCTGGCCGACTCCGAGACCAACCACGACAACCTGAATTCAGTCGTCATGATCCAGTGCGTCGGCCCGGCCGAACGTTACTGCAGCCGCCTATGTTGCACGACGGCCCTCAAAAACGCCCTTAAGCTCAAGGAGCTACGACCTGAGGCCGACGTGACCATCATCTATCGTGATATCCGCACCTATGGCTTCAAAGAGCGGCTGTACACGGAAGCCCGCCGGGCTGGGATTCGTTTCATCCACTTCGATTTCGACCGCAAACCGGAGGTCAGCGTCAACGGCGAGTCGACGCCAATTCAGGTTACGCTCTGGGAGCGCATGTTGGACCGCGAAGTGACCCTTGAACCGGATATGCTGGTACTGAGCACGCCCATCATACCAGCCGCGGGCTCTCGCCAGTTAGCTACTCAATTGAAACTGCCGGTTGATATGGATGGTTTCTTCCTTGAGGCCCATGTGAAGCTGCGCCCGGTCGATTTCTCGGCCGAAGGCGTTTACATGGCTGGCCTGGCCCACTATCCCAAGTTGCTGGATGAAACCATCGCCCAGGCTCAGGCGGCTGCTTCACGAGCAGCCAGCGTGCTAGCCCAGGATAGCATCCTGACCAATGCCCGGGTAGCGGTGGTCGATCCGGCCCTGTGCGTCGGCTGCCTGACCTGCGTGCGTATCTGCCCTTACGGTGTGCCACAGGTTCAGAGTAATTTCACCGGCGTTGGAAACATTCTCGGCGCGGCCTATATTGAGCCGGCCGTTTGTCACGGTTGCGGCACCTGCGTTTCTGAGTGCCCGGCCCGGGCTATCCAGTTGATGCATTACACCGACGCCCAAATCTTGACCAAAGTCGATGCCCTGTTCCTAAAAGATACGGAGTTATTTAAAGATACGGACAGCGCCGCTTTTGTACCGGTTGGCGGTATAGAGTTGCTGGAACCGGTCGATGACAAAAAGGTACCATCATGAGTGTAAATGGTTTCGAACCCGATATTGTTGCCTTCGCCTGCCGTCACTGCGCCTACGCCGCCGCCGACCTGGCCGGATCGATGCGCCTGGATTACCCGGCCTCGATCAAGGTCGTAGAGCTGCCTTGCACTGGCAAGCTCGACGTCCTGTACGTGCTGCGGGCCTTTGAGGATGGCGCCGACGGCGTCATGGTCGCTGGCTGACTAGAGGGCGACTGTCATTACCTGGAAGGTAATCTAAACGCTCGTAGAAGAGTAGAGCACGCCAGAAAACTGCTAGAGGATATCGGCTTGCAGGGCCGGCGCGTTCAGATGATCAATGTTTCCTCGGCCATGGGCGGCCAGTTCGCCTGGTCGGCGGCCGAGCTTACGGAAGAGATAAGGCAGATGGGTTCCAATCCGCTTAAGCGGAATGGCGAGGAGCGCTGAAGATGGACGAGCAGCCTTATATTCTGGTGGTCGACGACGACCCCGACATCCTGGATAACATCATCATGGTCCTCGAGACACAACCTTACCGCCTGGCCACCGCGTCGGATGGCAAGAAGTGCATGGAAATGGTCAAGGAGGAAGTGCCAGATCTCTTGATCCTGGATCTACTCATGCCGCGCATGGATGGATGGGGCGTGATCCGCGAGATGCGCAGCGAGCCCCGTTTTGCCGGTGTGCCGATCATGGTCCTGACGACTGTGGTCGAGGACGCCAGCAGGCGGCGCTACGAACTTGAAACCGGCATGGCCATGGACGTGCAACAATACATCCAGAAGCCGGTCCTGCCAGTCGAGTTGATCCGGCGGGTAGAGAACATGCTGAAAGCGCAGAGTCATGCTTGAGCAAACATCACTCTCGGGCTCCATAGTGGCCGAGCGTTTAAGTCGCTCAGAGATCTTTGCTGATCTTTGTGAGCCGGACCTGCTGGCTATCGCCGGTTTCTGCACGGAAGAAAGCTACGATGAGGGCCACGCGCTGTTGGTAGAGGATATGCCGGCCGATAAGCTCTTTGTCATCGAGCGTGGCAAAGCGGCCCTGGAAAAGAAGGTTCAGCTCGGCCGTCATTCCACGCCCCGTAACGCTACCATCGACTACATTGGGCCCGGACAAATCGCCGGCTTCTCGGCCCTGGTCGCGCCTTACATGTATTCCACCTCGGTCATTTGCGTCGAGCCGACGCGAGCCATAGTCGTGGATGGCGTTGCCCTGCGCCAGTACCTGGACGAGCACCCGGCGGCCGGTTTCAAAGCCTTGAGCACCCTGATAGCGCTGGTCGGCCGCCGTTACCGGCATGCCACCGGCACCCTGACCTATTTCTTGTCGGTGGTCTCTCACGAGTTACGGTCGCCATTGGCAGCCATTGAAAACTACTTGCAGGTCCTGCTGGGCGGTTTTGCCGGCGAGCTAACCGCCAAGCAGGAACGCATGATGAAGCGCTGCGTAGTCAGAGTGACCGACTTACGGGGTCAAATCGGCGACGTGGTGGACCTGGCCCGCATGCGGCCCGAACAAATCCAAACCGACTTCGCCTGGTTTGATCTGAGCGAGGTCGGCAACCAGGCCATAGAAGATGTGCGCTTGTCGGCCGCTGAAAAGGATATTCACCTGGTCGTCGTGCCGCCGCGGACTTTTGAGCCAATCGTCGGCGCGGCGCGGCGATTGCGCCAGGTTTTCACAAACCTGCTGAACAATGCCATCCGTTACTCGCCAGCCGGCAGCACGGTCACATTCCGGGCCTGGTACGAGCCGGACACCGTCTATCTGGAGGTGCAAGACGAAGGGGGCGGTATTTTGCCTGAGGATCTGCCCCATATTTTCAAGGATTTTTATCGATCCAGCAGCAACGGAGGCGCGTCAGGTATGGGCCTGGGGCTTTCTATCGCCAAGAAGATTGTGGATGCCCATAACGGCCAGATCCTGGTCCGCAACGTGGCGGAAGGCCCAGATTCTGAAGAAGGCAAATCAGGCGCATGTTTCACCGTACTCATCCCACGCGATTTGAAAACGCCGGAGATGCGTCGGCAAAGATGGCTGGAAGACGCGACCAATGACTGACACTCATCATCCCGCTTCCATGACGGCCGTCACTGCCATCTGAGCCCTTTTGGAGCTTATACTCTAAAGTGAGATGAACGACCAAGGTATGACCAAGACCAACGGAGAGAACGGTTCGGCCCTGCCGCCGACCGGCTCGGTAACCGGCTCGGTTGTGGTGGTTGGCGGCGGCATCGCCGGCATTCAGGCTGCCTTGGATTTGGCCGATCAGGGCTTCAAGGTCCACCTGGTTGAGAAGAAAACGGCCATCGGCGGGCATATGGCCCAGTTGGACAAGACCTTCCCGACCAATGATTGCGCCATGTGCAATATCAGCCCCAAGCTGGTCGACGTCGGCCGCCATCTCAACATCGAAATCCATACCGAAACCGACGTTCTTGGCGTCGAGGGCCAGGCCGGCAACTTCTCGGTAAGTGTCCGCCACCGGCCGCGATACGTCGACGTCGACAAGTGCATCGGCTGCGGTGACTGTGCCCAGGTGTGCCCGGTTTCCTTGGTTGACACCTACGAAGAAGGCCTGAAGGATCGCAAAGCGGCCTACCGGCTTTACGCGCAAGCGGTGCCCACCGCCTATGCTATCGAGAAAGCGGGTCGCGCCCCCTGCCGCGACGCTTGTCCGGCCGGACAACGAGCCCAGGGCTATATCGCCCTCATCGCCGACGGTCGCTATCGTGAGGCATTGCGAGTCGTCAAAGAGGACAACCCATTCCCCAGCGTCTGCGGCCGGACCTGTCATCATCCATGCGAAGGCCATTGCAGTCGGGCCTTGGTGGACGACGCCGTCGGCATCATGTCCCTGAAACGTTTCGTGGTCGATCATGCCCTGGCTTACGGCCGGGAGAAAGTAGAACCGGCGCCCCGGACACGGCCGGAGTGGGTGGCCGTGGTCGGTGCGGGGCCGGCCGGCCTGACCGCTGCCCATGACCTGGTCAAACAGGGCTACGGCGTTACGGTTTACGAGGCCTTGCCGGTTGCCGGCGGCATGATGCGCGTGGGCATCCCGGCCCATCGTCTGCCGAAAGGCGTGCTGCAGCAGGATATCGACGACATTCTGGCTCTGGGCGTGGTCCTGAAGACCAACAACCCGATCAACGATCCGGCTGCTTTGTTGGAGCAGGGTTACGACGCCGTCTGTATGGCCACCGGCATCTCGGCCGCCGACCAGACCCTGGGCCTGGATGGCGAAGATGCTGAAGGAGTCATTCCGGCGGCGACATTCTTGCGTAAGATAAACCTGGGCGAGCCGGTGCATGTCGGCCGGCGCGTCGCCGTGGTCGGTGGTGGCATTACGGCCCTGGACGCCGCCGCCGTCGCCCGCCGTTTAGGCGCAGAAGTCTACCTGGCCATGGATCGACCCTTAGGTGAGCTGCCGGCCTATCAGTGGGAAGTGAGCGCCGTCGCGGCGGAAGGCATTCATTTATACGAACGCACGACCGCCACCCGATTGCTGACCGAAGAGGGGCGAGTGATCGCCGTCGAGATGGCCGAAACGGCCAAAGGCATGACCAAAGATGCCTTCGGCCGGCGACGACCGAAGATCAAGCCCGGCTCCGAGTTCATCCTTGAAATAGACACGGTGATAGGCACCGCAAGCCAGTTCTCTGATCTCAGCTTCCTGGCGCCTAAATTTGAAGATCTGTCCGTCGATCGCAAGACCTTGAGCAGCGAGATACCGGGTCTCTTCGTCGTGGGTGGCCGCAAGACTGGGGCCAGCTTCATTATCGAGGCGGTAGCCCTGGGTCACAAGGTCGCTCGCTCAATTCATGCCTTTTTGCAGGGCGAGCCCTGGCCAGCGGCCAAAGAACAGACGCCGCCGGCCGTGAAACTCTCTCGCCAGCAAGTGCTGCAACGGGTGCAGGAGGGGCAGATCAAGCCCGGCCCTCGCCTGGAGCCGGCGCTGCTGACGATGGAAGAGCGCGTGACCGGCTTCCGCGAAGTGGTCCTTGGACTGACCGAGCAGCAAGCCCAGGCTGAAGCAGCGCGCTGCCTGCAGTGCGGCATCTGCTCCGAGTGCCTGGCCTGTGAATATGCCTGCGGCGTGGACGCCATCGATCACGATATGCTGGCCCTCGAACGAGAGATCGAGGCCGGAGCCATTATCCTGGCGCCTGGCTATCAAGCATACAATGCCGCTCTATCCGAGGAATACGGTTACGGCCGATACCCCAACGTCGTCACTGCCCTGCAATTCGAGCGCCTGCTCTCGGCCTCTGGCCCTACCATGGGTCACGTACGCCGCCCGTCTGACGGCCAAACCCCAGCCAAAGTGGCGTTCTTGCAATGTGTCGGCTCGCGCGACGAAAGTCATGATTATTGCTCGGCCGTCTGCTGCATGTATGCCACCAAGGAAGCGGTCATTGCCAAAGAGCACCATCCTGAATTAGATATCCATGTCTTCATGATGGACATGCGCGCTTTCTCCAAGGGTTACTGGAGTTATTTCGAGCGGGCCCGCGACAAATACGGCGTTCAATACACCCGAACTCGGATCAGCGACCTGCACGAGGACCCGGACAGCCATAACCTGGTTTTGCATTACCAGCATGAAAGCGGCCGGCCGGCCAGCGAATGGTTCGATATGGTCGTGCTCTCGGTTGGCATGGAAATCGCACCGGCCGTCCGCGATCTGGGCCGCCGTTTAGGTGTTGAACTGGATGAATATGGCTTTTGCTACACGACCCAGTTTAACCCCGTGGAGACGAGCCGGCCGGGCATCTTCGCCGTCGGCCCGTTCCGCGAACCGAAAGATATCCCCGAATCCGTGGTCGAGGCCAGCGGCGCCGCGGCCGCCAGCGCCGGATTGTTATCTGACGCTCGTTGGTCATTGACGACGGAGAAAGAATACCCACCTGAACGTGACGTCGCCGCCCAAGAGCCGCGGATCGGCGTATTTGTTTGCCACTGCGGCTCCAATATCGGTGGTTTCCTGGACGTGCCGAACGTAGCCCACTACGCGCGCGTTTTACCCGGCGTCGTCCACGCCGAGGACAATCTTTACACTTGCTCCCAGGATTCCATCAAGTTGATCGCCCAGCGGGTGGCCGAGCACGACCTGAATCGCGTCGTCGTGGCCAGTTGTTCGCCGCTGACCCACGCGCCCCTTTTCCAGGATAGTTTACGCTCCTCCGGTCTGAACCCCTACCTCTTCGAAATGGCCAATATTCGCAACCATTGCTCGTGGGTCCATTCAGGGGATTGGGATGCGGCCACCGACAAAGCGAAAGATTTATTGCGCATGGCCGTCGCTCGGGCCGCCCTTTTAGAACCGCGGCCGACGCTCCAGGTACCAGTTGACCATGCCGCTCTGGTCGTAGGTGGCGGCGTGGCCGGCATGACCGCTGCCTTGTCGCTGGCCGAAGGTGGCTTCGCCGTTCATTTGGTTGAGAAAGAAGCTGAGTTAGGCGGCAATTTACGCCATGTCTTCACCCCGGCCGGCGGTAAAGATCCCCAGCTCGTCTTGAACCAACTCAGAGAAGAAGTAGCCAACAATGACCTGGTACACCTGCACCTGGCCAGCCGAGTAGCCGGCAGTCACGGCTTCGCAGGCAATTTCATCAGTTCGATCGAAGATGCGGACGGCCGTCGATCCGAGATTCAACACGGAGCGACCATTCTGGCTACCGGCGGACAAGAATATCGCGGCCCGGAATACGGCTACGGTTCGGACGAGCGGATCATCACCCAGCGGCAGTTTGAGGCGCGCCTGGCCGATACACAGTTCTCGACCGGCGAAGTTAGGTCCGTGGTCATGATCCAGTGCGTGGGACCGGCCGAGCGTTTTTGCAGTCGCATTTGCTGCACGACCGCCTTGAAGAATGCCCTGGCTTTCAAAGAACGCCAGCCCGAAGCCCAGGTGGTGGTTCTGTTCAAGGATATCCGCACTTACGGTTTCAAGGAGAAGCTCTACACGCAAGCCCGCGGCCGAGGCGTGATCTTTTTACGGTATGACGACCAGCACAAGCCAAAGGTGGACACGAGCGCGAAGAGCCTCGCCGTCGAAGCCTGGGATCCCATTTTGGGCCGCCAGTTGACGCTGCGGCCCGATCTCCTGGTATTGAGTATGCCGGTTGTCCCGCGAGCCGATCATCACGAGATCGCGGCCCTATTTAAAGTGCCGTTCGACGCCGATGGCTTTTTTTCGGAGGCACATGTCAAGCTCCGGCCGGTTGATTTCAGCACCGACGGGATCTTCATGGCTGGCATGGCCCACTATCCAAAGCTGCTAGACGAGACCATGATCCAGGCCCAGGCGGCCGCCGCTCGCGCGGCCCGCATCCTAAGCCGCGAGACGTTGACCGCCGGCGGTCGTGTGGCCGTGGTGGACGAAAAACGCTGCACCGGCTGTTTGACCTGTGTGCGCATTTGCCCCTTCGGCGTGCCGGTGATGCGGGCCAATTTGACCGGTGTAGGCGATATCATGGGCGCCGCCTACGTCGAGCCGGCCATTTGCCAGGGCTGTGGCACCTGCGCGGCCGAGTGCCCGGCCAGGGCCATACAACTGACCCATTACACCGATGCCCAGTTACGTAGCAACGTACGCGCATTGGTCCAGCCGCCGGCCGGCTTTGTGCCCCTGGAGAGCGTCACGGCTGGCGCCGGATAGGGCAGGGATGATTTTGGATTGACTATGGACGACGCGACGCTGCAGATAGTTGCCTATTGCTGCGAGCACTGCGCTTATGCAGCGGCCGATCTGGCTGGCGGTTTGCGGATGCAATATCCGCCGGCGGTCAAGATCGTGCAATTGCCCTGTACCGGCAAGCTGGACGTGCTCATGGTGCTGCAGGCGCTCGAGGACGGCGTCGACGCGGCCATGGTGGCCGGCTGACTGGCCGGCGATTGCCATTACCTGGAAGGTAATGTGAACGCGAAGCGACGAGTAGAACACATTAGAGAACTGCTAACCCAGATCGGCCTGGAGCCAGACCGGGTACGCATGTTTAACATGTCGTCAGCCATGGCTGGTGAATTTGCCAAAGCGGCTACAGAGATGTCAGAACGAGTAGTTGAACTGGGCCCAAACCCGTTGCGCGGCCTGGAGATTGATGATGAGCGACGCTCCAAGAAAGGAGATTAACCTATGATTGTTGCCGAACAAAAAACACTTGATGAGGTCAAAGCCCTTGTCGGCGAGGCTGAGAAGGTGCTGGTGGTAGGCTGCGGCACCTGCGTGACCGTCTGTTTCGCCGGCGGCGCCCGCGAGGCGGCTATCACGGCTACTTCCCTGCGCATGTCGTCCAAACTTAACGGCGATAGCAAGGATGTGGCCGATGTGACCGTCCAGCGCCAGTGCGAATGGGAATACCTGGACCAGATTTCGGAAGAGGTAGCCGACGCGGATGTTGTTCTATCGCTGGGCTGCGGAATTGGCGTGCAGGCCATCGCCGAGCATTTCCCGGATGCCTGGGTCGTGCCAGGTCTGAATACTTCCTTCCTCGGCATGCCGACCGAACAGGGCGTCTGGGCTGAGCGCTGCGCTGCTTGCGGCGACTGCGTTCTGGGCCTCACTGGTGGTATCTGCCCCATCGCCCGCTGCTCAAAGTCCTTGCTCAACGGGCCATGCGGCGGCTCCGAGGCCGGGCATTGCGAGATCGACCCGAACGTGGAGTGCGCCTGGCAGTTGATCTACGACCGGCTGACCGCTGCGGACAAGCTGCACGTACTGTTGGATCTGCAGCCGCCGAAGAATTGGCGCACCTCGCGAGATGGCGGCCCGCGCAAGATCATCCGCGAAGATCTGCGACTGCTGCCGGAGGAGGAGTAGGCGATGGCGACTGAAGTGCAAAACCTCGATACAGTTCGAAGCAATGGTTTCCTGGCCGGCTCAACTTTGGAGCGGGTGCTGAAGGCCGGCCATTTCGCCGTCACCGGCGAGCTTGGCCCGCCGCAAAGCGCCGACGGTGCAGTGATCCGTGAAAAGGCGGCCCAGCTTAAGGGCTATTGCGACGCCGTTAATATCACCGACAATCAGACGGCCATCGTGCGCATGTCCAGCATCGGCGCCGGAACCATCGTCGTGCAAGAGGGACTTGAACCGGTCATCCAGATGACCTGCCGCGACCGTAATCGCCTGGCCATTCAGTCCGACCTGATGGGCGCTTACGCCCTTGGCATGCGCAACCTGCTCTGCCTAAGCGGTGACCACCAGATCTTCGGCAATCATCCCACAGCCAAAAATGTGTTCGACGTCGACTCCTTGCAATTGGTGCGTATGGTGGCTGAAATGCGCGATGATTGTATCTTCCAATGTGGCGACTCTTTCAAGGGCCAGGAGCCACGCTTCTTCGTCGGCGCGGCCGCTGCACCCTTCGCCGATCCCATCGACTTTCGGCCCTATCGCCTGGCGAAAAAAGTCCAGGCCGGCGCGGACTTCATTCAGACGCAGTTGGTGTATGATGTTCCCGCGTTCAAGCGCTACATGGAGAAAGTTCGCGAGCTTGGCCTGCACGAGAAGACCTACATTCTGGCCGGCGTTGGCCCGCTCAAGAGCCCAGGCATGGCCCGCTATATGAAGAATAATGTCCCAGGTATCCTCGTCTCCGACGAAATCATCCAGCGCATGACCGATGCCGGCAAACCCTGGGCCGGTAAATCTAAGGACGAATTGACCAAAGACGATAAGCGAGCCCGTTCAAAAGCCTGGCGCGAGACCGGCATCCAGATCTGCATCGAATTGATCCAGCAGATGCGCGAGATCGAGGGCGTGGCCGGAGCCCATATCATGGCCATCGAGTGGGAATCGGCAGTGAAGCCCATCGTCGAAGGCGCCGGACTCTATCCACGGCCGGAGGTAATGAATGAGCGATAATCAGGACGCGACACCGAGTAGCATGAGCATCAGCGCCGATCTGGCCAAGCGTATCCAAGACGAGCTGGCTGAGAATGTCTATCTCTGCTACCAGTGCGTCAAGTGCACCAGCGGCTGCCCCGTCGGCGAGTTCTTCGACTGGCAGCCTAACCAGGTGATGCGTGCCCTGCAATTGGGCCAGGAAGACATCGCATTGGAATCCGAAACGCCTTGGTTGTGCGCCTCTTGCCAGACATGCAGCACCCGTTGCCCGCAAGGCCTAGACATCGCTGCCATCATGGAGTTTCTGACCCGCGAAGCCCTCGATAGAGGGATCGAGCCGCCGGTGCCCCAGGTCCACCGCTTTAACCAGGCCTTTCTGCGCGAAGTGCGGATCTTTGGCCGGGCCTATGAACCGGGTTTGATGGCCGAGATGGCCTTGCGCGACCCCAAGAGCGTGCTGGTCGACGCCGAGTTGTATGCAAAGATGTTGCGCAAGCGTAAAGTCGCCTTCCTGCCTAGCTTTGGGCGCCCGCCGAAAAAGGTCAAGCCGGTCCCCGGTGCGTCCAAGGCCATCGCCTACTATCCCGGCTGCTCGCTGCACTCCACAGCCAAGGAATTCAATGACTCGACCGAAGCGGTATGCGAGGCCTTGGATCTGCAATTGATCGAACCTCAGGGTTGGATGTGTTGCGGCAGCAGCGCCGCCCACCGGGCCGACTCAGAAACCGCGTTGCGGCTGCCCATGGAGAACCTGGCCCTGATCGAGCAGAGCGGCTTCACGGAGGTCACCATGCCTTGCGCCGCCTGTTTCAACCGGCATAAGGTGGCCCAGTTCGAGATCCGCCATGACGGCCAACAAAAGGAAGCTGTCGACCAGGAAATCGGTTACGATTATCAGGATACAGTAGAGGTCACGACGCTGACCCAAGCCATATTGAACCACGTCGGTGCCCTGGATGTGGCCGCTAGAGTAAAGAAGCCGTTGGAGAATTTGAAGGTCGTTTGTTACTATGGCTGCTTGCTGACCCGGCCGCCCCAAGCGACCGGCGCCGAGCATCCTGAAAATCCGACCGACTTGGATGAGCTCGTGGCGGCTCTGGGGGCAGAGGTCGTGGACTGGTCCTACAAAACCAGTTGCTGCGGCGCGGCCCACTCGCTCACCCGGCCGGATATCGTCCTGAGTCTCAGCGGCGGCCTGATCGACCATGCCCGCCAGGCCGGGGCAGATGCCATCGTGGTCGCCTGCCCGCTGTGTCATATGAATCTTGACACCCGCCAATTCCAGATGGACCTAAACGAGCCGATGCCGGTGCTATTCTTCACCCAGTTGATGGCCGTTGCCCTGGGATTGCCGGAACGAGACGCGGCGCTCGGCAAGAACCTAACCGATCCCCGGCCGCTATTACGCCAGAAGGGGCTGTTGAACGCCTGAGCTATTTCCGCTGGCTGAACGTAACTCGCCCCGGGCAACTGCCCATAACCCGGCCCGCGGACCAGATAGGTGAATTTGGTGAGCGATCCAAGAAGCCCTTCCAAGCCAGACCCCTCTAACTTGGCCCAGCGTACGGCCGAGCTTCACGACGCCTTGCGCGAGTTCGATCCGCGCTTCCTGGCCGGCCGAACCGGTGCGACTTATGTGCCGGTCAGTCCCCAGCAGGGGTCCCTTCACCTGCACTATTGGGGCCGGCAAGTTTCCTTGACCTTTCCGGAACTTATCGCCCGCGACGGTCGAACCGGCGAACGTCTTGGCCCGCTGGATGAAGCCATGCTGGCTTACTATTTCACTCTTTCTGACGGCACGCCCGAGACCGGTAGCTGGATCGCCTTCTCTGAGCTGCCGGACGGCCGTTTCTACGCCCAGGCGTTTCAAGGCTATACCGGCGCCGAATTGACCAAGGCCATTGGTCATGACGGAGATGGCTTCGCCGCCGCGGCCGCGGCCATTCAGGGCCAGGAAGTGCCATCTGGCGCTGGGCTGGGCGACAAAGCCTTCGCCTTTCGCGCCCTGCCGCGCGTATCGATCCTGATTGTTTGTTGGTTGGGCGACGAAGACTTTCCATCTTCCTATCGATTGCTGTTCGACAGCGCCATCAGGCACCATCTGTCGACCGACGCCTGCGCTATACTGGGCGGCGCCCTGACCCGCCGTTTGCTGGCTGCCTACCGGCCGCCCGACAGCACCCCAGCCGCCGCCGGCAATTGACGGCCGCAGTGGTTATTCAGTACACTCAGTGAGTTCCAATCCTGAATATCCTGTTAATCCCGTCGAATTCTTTGGAGATGAATTGATGAAGATAGCTATTAGTGGCAAGGGCGGCGTAGGCAAGACGACGCTGTCCGCCTTGCTGGCCCAGGCCTATGCCGACCAGGGCCGGGACGTGCTGGCCGTCGACGCTGATCCCTCGCCGTGCCTGGCCGGCGCCCTTGGCTTCCCGGAAGAACTGCAGGCAAAGCTTCACCCGGTGTCCGAGATGGACGAGCTGATCGAAGAACGCACCGGCGCCAAGCCGGGCACGGTGGGTGGTTTCTTCACCCTGAATCCCAGGGTGGACGACATCCCTGAGCGCTTCAGCGTTTCCCACCGTGGTGTGCGCCTTCTAGAGATGGGTGCCGTGGATATCGGCGGCGCGGGTTGCATCTGCCCCGAAAGTGCTATGCTCAAAACGCTGTTCACTCACCTGCTATTCCGTAAAGATGATATACTGCTTCTGGATATGTATGCGGGTGTGGAACATCTCGGCCGGGCTACGGTCGATTTTGTCGACATGATGTTGGTAGTCGTCGAACCGACCCGGCGCAGCCTGGGCACGGCAGCCCAAATCAAGAAGTTGGCCGACGACATCGGCCTGACGCGCTTGTGGCTGGTGGGCAACAAAGTGCGCAATGAGCAAGAAGCGCGCTTCCTGGAACAACAAACGCCGGGCCTGCCCGTTCTGGGCTATCTGCCCGCCGACCTGGCCGTTCAAGAGGCCGATCGCCTCGGCCAGGCCGTCTATGATTATGTACCCGCCGTACGCGAAGCGGCCGAGAAGATGGCCGGCAAACTGGTGGGAGAGGTCATGCAAGCGGCGGAGAGGGTCAGCTAGGGCGATTGTAAGGAACTGATAGGAACTGAAGGAAATTGAGCAACTTGATTTTCACAGAAGCTGGGAAGTGAGATTTGCGATAGGCGAACGTTAGCAGGTTCCAGGGAAATGACGGGAACTTTCCAGTGAGGAACGAAGCTAGATGAGGAACGAAGCTAGATGAGGAACGAAGCTAGATGAGGAACGAAGCTAGATGACGACAACCATTGCATTGGCCGGCAAGGGCGGGGTGGGCAAAACGACAACTTCAGCCATGGTCATCAAATACCTGGTGCAGTCCCAGCCGGGCGCTATCCTGGCCATAGACGCCGATCCCAGCAGTAATTTGAACATGGTTTTGGGTCTGGACCTGGAGTGGACCGTGGGCGAGATTCGCGAGGGCCTGCTGTCCCAGGTGAAAGAGTCGCTGACGGCCGGCGGCGCGGCCATGGGCACGCTCAGCAGCGGCATGTCCAAGCGGGATTATCTCGACTACGAGATTCGTTCCTCCCTGTCCGAGGGAGAACGTTTTGACCTGATCGCCATGGGCCGCTCCGAGGGGCCGGGCTGCTATTGCGCAGTGAATCACAATCTGCGTGAAGTGGTGGATTCGATCAGCAAGAATTATCGTTACGCGGTCATCGACAATGAAGCCGGCATGGAGCACTTGTCCCGCCGCACGACCCGTGATGTCCAACACCTGCTCATCGTGACCGATCCCACCCAGCGCGGCCTTGTCGCCGCCGAACGGATAGCCGGCTTCCGTAATGAGTTGGATATCCACATCGAGAACAGTTATCTTGTCCTCAATCGCCTGAATGGTCAAATGCCTGAAGCGCTCCAGGCGCGCATAGACCAGATGGACATCCCACTTCTGGGTGTCATCCCGGCCGATCAGGAGTTGATGGAATTTGAATTCAGTGGCCGGCCGCTGGTGGATCTGGGCGATGAATCCCCAGTTTACCAGGCTGTGGCGGCCATGATGAGCAAGATCGTGTAGGAACCATTTGAAGGGAGTAACCTTCATAGAGGTAGCGACCTGCTAAAGGGGGGTCGAAAAATGAATCAGACCGATATCGTGTTGCCGGCCGAAGAGGTCGAGGCAGTTGTTGTCGATCGGCCGCTGGAGCCAGGGCTTCAATCACAAATATCGGCCCAAGACGGCGCCGAAGATGTCGTTGAAGAGGTCGTCGAGGAAGCCGAAACTGTGGTTGAGAGCCTGCCACCCGAACCCCTACTCCCCCGCGCCGTCGCTCCCCAATCTGTCCCGGAAGGCGCCAAGCTCAAGCACCCGGCACTGTACTTCAACCAGGAGTTGAGCTGGGTCGACTTCAACTGGCGGGTGTTGCACCTTGCCATGGACGAGCGAACGCCGCTGATGGAGCGGGTGCGCTTTGTGGCCATCACCGCCAGCAACCTGGACGAGTTTATCCAGAAGCGTGTTGGCGGCCTGAAACGCCAGGAAGCGGCCGGGGTGCGCAAACTGTCGCCCGACGGCCGGACGCCCTCCGAGCAATTGGCATTAATTCTTTCGGCGACGAAGGAAATGCACCGGACGATGACCGGGACCTGGGAGCGACGCCTGAAGACGGCCCTCAGGGAACAGACCGGCATCACCATCTGCGATTACCAGGACCTGGAAGCCGAGGAGCACGAAAGGCTCCGGGATCACTTTCAGACCGACATCTACCCCATCCTGACGCCGCTGACCGTCGATCCAGGCCATCCGTTTCCCTTCATATCCAATCTTAGCCTGTCCCTGGCCATCATCCTGCGCCACCCACAGCGGGATACGATTCATTTCGCTCGCTTGAAGGTGCCCACCTCGCTGGGGCGCTGGCTGGCCCTCGAGGAACCGGTGAACCACAATGAACATCTGCGCCGGCCGCGACGCTACCTGCCCATCGAACAACTCATCGCCCATCATGCCGGCGAATTGTTCCAGGGCATGGAAGTGGTCAGCGTTCATCCCTTCCGCATCACCCGCAACGCCGATCTACGCCGGGACGAAGAGGTGGCCGAAGATCTATTGTCCATGATCTCCGAAGAACTGCGCGAACGTCGGTTCGCCCCCATTGTTCGCCTGGAAGTGGCCAAGGCCATGCCTGACTACGATCGGCGCTTACTGATGCGCGAACTGGATCTTGAGCCGGAAGATGTTTACGAAGTCGACGGCCTGCTGGATTTGACCGACTGTCACCGGATCGCCGATCTTGGACCTCCGGTCTTCAAGTACAGGCCCTGGGAGCCCAGCGTGCCTAACCGGTTATTACACGAGGGCGAGACCAAGGACACGCGCAACATATTCGCCATCATCCGCCAGGGAGATCTGCTGGTTCACCACCCCTACGACTCTTTTGCGGTCAGCGTTCAGCGCCTGGTCGAGGAGGCGGCCGTCGACGATCGTGTCCTGGCCATCAAGCAGACCCTCTACCGGACCTCTGACGAATCGCCCATAATCCAGGCTTTGATACAGGCGGCCGAGGCTGGTAAACAGGTAGCCGTGCTGGTCGAAGTGAAGGCCCGCTTTGACGAAGCCAACAATATCGAATGGGGCCGGATGTTGGAGAATGCCGGCGTACACGTGGCCTATGGCCTGGTTGGATTGAAGACCCATACCAAGGCCACCCTCGTCGTTCGCAAGGACGAAGATGGTCTGAGGACCTACTGCCATATCGGCACCGGCAATTACCACCCCAAAACCGCCCGTCTATATACCGATCTCGGCCTGTTGACCTGCGATCCCGACATTGGTTATGACGTGGTCAACCTGTTCCACTATCTCACCGGTTATGCGCCCGACCAGCCCTACGAAAAGGTGATGGTGGCCCCGCGCGATATGCGCAAGGCCTTCGATCGCCTGATCCGGCAGGAGATCGCCCATCAGAAGACGTTCGGGAACGGCCGCGTCGTCGCCAAGATGAACGCCCTGGACGACCTGGGCATGATCCGCCGGCTTTACATCGCTTCTCAGGCCGGGGTGCAAATCGATCTGATCGTTCGCGGCCACAGTCGCTTGCGACCGGGCCTGCCCGGTTACAGTGAGAACATTCGCATCATCAGTATCTTGGGCCGATTCCTGGAACACGACCGGATTTTCTATTTCTTCAACAACGGCCAGCCGGCGGTCTACATCGGTAGCGCCGATTGGCGCAGCCGGAACTTGAGGCAGCGGGTCGAATTGGTTGCTCCCATTGAGGATCCAGAACTGCGCCAACGATGCATCCAGATCCTGGAAGACGCCGGCCGCGACAATCGCCTGGCCTGGGAGTTAGATGCCGAGGGCCATTACCGGCTGCGCCGGGCGGCCGAAGACGCCGAGGAGATTAACTTCCACGAGCTGCTGATGAAACAGGCCCGGAAGCGGGCTAGACGAGACAAGCAACTCTGACGACACCACGCCGGTGAGTTCCTGAAAGACTTAGGGGAGGTGAGTCTTGGACATAGGGCTTTATGAGCGAGGCAGGGCCGAATGCCGGCTATGCTGCCGGCCGCAACCGCTCATGGCGGAGACTCTGGAACTCTGCCCGGACTGCGCCCGCCAAAAGGCCGGCCACCTCCAGGCCAGTGCGGCTCACAGGCGCTCGCGCCAGTTGTTCGACTTGCCTGAGAAGCCACCTCGGACGGCCGGTGGAACGCGCTGCCCCTTTTGCGCCAACGAATGCGTGATCGGGGAGGAGGAGCGCGGCTTCTGCGGCCTGCGGACCGTCCGTGATGGTCGTCTGCGCCACATTGCCGGGACCCCCAGAAGAGGTATCTTGCACTGGTATCGCGATCCGCTGCCCACCAATTGTGTTGCCGACTGGGTCTGCCCAGGGAGCACGCAGTCCGGCAAACACAACCTGGCCGTCTTCTACAAGAGCTGCACCCTGGACTGCCTCTTTTGCCAGAATTGGCACTTTCGCCAGACCGACGCCCTGCAACATGAGGGGACGAGCGCCCGGAGGCTGGCCGATTGTGCCGAGCCGAGCACTTATTGCGTCTGTTTCTTTGGCGGTGACCCGGCGTCACAGCTGCCTCACGCCCTGGCCGCCGCCCGATTATTGGCTCAGCGCGGCGTCCTGGTCTGCTGGGAAACGGCCGTCGGCGCCGCTGATCATTGCCAGCACACTATTGGTCCCAGGCTACATAACTGCCAAGGAGGTGAAACGCATCGCTCAATTCATCGCCGAATACGATCCCGACATACCCTATTCACTGCTAGGTTTCGCCCCGAACTATCTCATGCCGGACATGCCATACACGTCAGTTGATCAGGCCGAAGCGGCGTACGAAGCTGCCACGGCGGCCGGGCTGACCAACGTGCACATCGGCAACCGCCACCTGCTAGGCTATGCATGAGAACCAGACGGGCCAAGCCAGCTAACAGCTAATTGCCAACGGCTAACAGCTATTCTCCAAGGAGGCAGACCCCATGCGATCAGTTTACGTCGTGTCCGGTGGGGTGAGTAAATTCACCAAAGCCCGCCCCGACAAAACCTTTCAAGCCATTGTCAAAGAGGCCTACGATTACGCCCTGGCCGACCTGGGCCTGGCCCATCCGCGATTCCTGGAGGTCGTGGATGGCACCGTGGCTTCCTATTTCTCCGATCACTTCACCCGCCAGCTGATGGCCGGCATCATGGCCCAGGATTATCTGGGTATGTGTCCCAAGCCAAGCCACCGCGTCGAGGGCGGCGGCGCCACCGGCGGCATTTGCTTCCAGGAAGCCTGGAAAGCCGTCGCTTCAGGCTACATGGATGTCTGCCTGGCCTTTGGTTTTGAGACGATGAGCCATGTGGCCACCTGGAAGGGCAACGAATTTATCGCCCTGGCCTCGGACGTGAGCTTTGACTATCCAGTGGGCGGCTTTTACTCTGGCTACTACGCCATGATGGTCACCCGCCACATGAAGGAGTTTGGAACCACGCCGGAGCAGATGGCCCACGTTTCGGTCAAGAACCACATGAACGCCTACCACAACCCCTATGCCCAAAAGCGGCAGCGGCTGACCATCCAGGACGTACGCGACGCGCCCATGGTCGCCTGGCCCCTGACCCGGCTCGACATCTGCGTCATGTCCGACGGCGCGGCAGCCACCATCTTGTGCAGCGAAGAAGGGCTGCGCGAGCTAGAGGCAGCCGGCTCTCAGATCCCACGCCCGCTAGTCAAAGTCGGCGGCATCGGCCGCGGTACTGACGCCATGCGCATGGCCGACCGGCCGCACCAGAGCTACGACGATTTCCTGCGTTACAACTTGCTGCCCAACGAGGACACGGCCGAGACCCGCGCCTATTACAAGGAGCTCTGGGATCGCGGCTTCCGCTATCCGGGTGTCCACTCCTTCCGGGCCGGCCGCATGGGCTCCAGAGAAGCCTACAAAAATGCCGGCATTCACGATCCGCTGAAGGAGCTCGATTTCGTCGAGCTGCACGACGCCTATACCAGCTCCGAGATCCAGACCTACGAAGACATGGGACTCTGCCGCTACGGTGAGGGTGGGGCCTTCGCCGCCGAGGGCCAGGCCTTCATGCCCGGCATTGACTACGGGCTTGACCTGCCTGAGCGGCCGGTTTGCCCGGTCAACCCTAGCGGCGGCCTCATCGCCTGCGGCCATCCGGTTGGCGCCACTGGCCTGATGCAGGGTGTCTTTGCCCTCTGGCAATTGCAGGGCACCATCGGCCGGCATTTCGGCGACCCGGCCTTGCAAGTAGCAAATGCCCAGAAAGGCGCGATTCATAGTCACGCCGGTACCGGCACCTACGTGACCGTCAGCATTCTAGAAAGGGAGGCAGCATAATGGCCGACAATACGAACAAGAAAATGGACGAGACCTTCGGCGGCTACATCTTGCACAATGTGCCTTTCCCGGCCGAGCTGGACCAGGCCGCCCTGGCAAGTCTCAAGGAAATGAGCCCGATCTTGATCGAGCAGCCCTACAGCATCACTTATCTTCATTCATTCGGTCAGGACTCACCCTTTTTCGCCGGCCTGGCCAATGGGCACTTGCTGGTAAACCGCGAGCCTGACAGCGGCTACACCTACGCCAACCCGCGTGGCCATGACATGTACAGCGGCGAGGAAACAGAGTGGGTCGAGATCCCGGCCGAGGGCACAGTCCACGCCTTCACCGTTTGCCATTTCGGCAGCGAGGAATTCCTGCCGGAGTGCCCCTTCGTCCTGGCCCTGATCGGTTTGCCCGGCGTCGACACCCTGTTCCTGGCCCGGCTCATCGGCGTCGATCCCGACCAGGCTGATCTGGACTGGATCGGCATGCAGGTCAAAGGCCGCTTCCGCCGACTGAGCAAATTTAAGCCGACAGATGTGTACTTCCATCCAGCCTGAGGCTTGAGACCGCTTGAGGGGAACTATAGCAACTCAGGGCGCTTGTAGGAACCTGGTTCGGGCGCTGTCTGCAGTTTCGGCCGGATCGTGCCCGAATCATCGCGCCCGCATCGGAGAATCTTAGGTGGATCAGCTTGTTTCATGCAAGCGCATGCTAGATAGACATCAGGAATTGGAACCTTAACTCGCTTGGCGGCTTCCAGACGCTTGCTGTCCAAAGTGACTGTTGGCAGGCCTGGTCTGATCGCCAATTCAAGATAAGCGGCATCATAGCTGGTAAGCCCATTTTCCCTGCCCAGCGCGACCAATTTGGATAAATGGGTCTTCGCCTCGTCGGCGCTGACTTCTTCTATGCGCCGGATCTCCTTCAAAGCGAAGTTTCGCCAATGATCGTGTCACTACTGCAAGAGGACGCCCATCTTCGCTAATGTATCCAGCGCCCGTTCGGCGATGGGCACTGTGGCCGGGCCCAGGCCGCAACTGGGGGCCACTAGGCTGCGGCCGGCCAACTCCTTGGCAGTCATCTCAACGCCCCTGGCCTGCGCTTTATTGGCCACGAGTTCCAGGCCCTGGTGTAGCTGCCCGACCAACGCCTCGGCCGTTAGATTCATGATGTCGCCATTGTTGGGCACGATGCCCCAGGCGATGCGGCCGCCCCGATCTAGAAATGCCCGCAGTTCGGCCGGGTAGAGGGCCAGATTCTCCAGGTAGCCGTAGGCATCCAGGTTCAACACGTCGACCGAAGTGGCCAGCAGCACTGACCAATCGGTGTTGGCGCAGCAATGAACGCCGGCTACGGCTCCCTCCTGATGAATGGCGGCGAAAACCTCGTCCAGCATCGCCACGGCCTGCTCCCGCTCCAGGCTGATGAAAGCCGAGCCGAAGGCAGCCATATACGGCTCGTCGACGAATAGCAACACCTCCCGGCGGACGCCCCGCAGCTGCCCGATCTGCCAACGGGCGTTCCAGGCCGCGTTCTTGACAATGGCGTCAGCCAGCAGCTCATTGTACAGGCTGGCCCGCAGATCCTGATCGGTTACCGTCAAGCCGAAACTGATGGGCCCGGTCACCTGGCCCTTGGCCCATTTACCCGGCGTGCTGCCCAGGACCTCCAGCATGTCGAAAAAGCCGGCCGCGAACTCGGGTGACAAAGCAAAAGCGTCCAGATCGTCCGCTAGATAGTGGCCGTAAAAGCGTTCCAATTCATCGCTCATGTCGCCGGCCGTGTCAAAGACGATTTTCTCGTTAGCCTCGTCGATTCTGATGGCCGGCAACGCGTTACTGTATTGAATGTACATGCTCTCGCGGAAATCACGCCGGGGCAATTGTGGCCAGCAAGGGATATCCAACAGGCTGACCAATCGTTCGCTGATAGCCGCGCCGTCCTGATGTGGAACACTGCCAATAGCCGTCGTCTGGAATTGTCCGTTCAACTTCATTCCCACTTCAATCCATTCCTAATCCGCGAAATCTGTGTTTATCTGCGTCCCTCTTCCTAAGAGCCAAGATCCGCTTCCACCTCGCGCCCCAAAGCGGCCGCCACTTCCTTGTTGGCCAACCCGCCCTGGTACAGATTGAAGCCCTTCACCAGCGCCGGTTCGTGGCTTAGGGCGCCCAGAGGACCTTCATCGGCTACGGCCAGAAGATAGGGCAGGGCGGCGTTGGTGACGGCGTAACTGGTGGTGCGGCTGACCGCGGCCGTGAAATTAGGCACACAGTGATGAATCACACCTTCTTCGACGAAGGTCTGGTCGCGCAAGGTGGTTGGCCGGCTGGTCTCGACGCAGCCGCCCTGGTCGATGGAGAAGTCGATGATGACCGAGCCCAGCCGCATGCTGCGCACCATCTCTCGCGTGACCAGTACCGGTGAGCGCCGGCCGGGAATCATGACTGCACCCAACAGGACATCGGCGAACTTGACTGTCCGCTCGATATTGTACGCATTGGAGATCATGGTTGTCACCCGGCCGTCCAGCGCTTCCTCCAATTGCTGCAGCTTCTGCACGTCCTTTTCCAGGACGGTCACCTGGGCGCCCAGGCCCAAAAAGGCCCGGGCCGCGCTGGTGCCCAACACCCCGGCGCCCAGGATCACCACCGCCGCGGGTGGTACGCCAGGCAGTCCGCCCAGCAAGATGCCCCGGCCAGCCGGCGGCTGCACGCTGGTCAACAGCTGACCGGCGATGATTGGCGTCAGCCGGCCGGCCAATTGACTGCCGGCTTGCAATACCGGCCGGATGCCGTCGTCGTCTTCGATCAGTTCATAGGCGATGGCCGTGATCTCATGCGTCGCCAGCGCCTCCAGGAGATCGGGTGAGGCCACCGATAGGTGCAGAAACGAAAAAATCGTCTGGCCCGGCCGGAACAGGACGTGCTCCTGGGCTGCTGGCCGGGTTACCTTGGCCACGATATCGGCCCGGCCGTAGGCTTCGGCGGCCGAGAAAACGATCTGTGACCCGGCCCGGCGATAATCCTCGTCGCTGAAACCGGCCCCGGCGCCCGCGCCGCGCTCCACATAGACCGTGTGCCCGGCCTGGGTCAGGCCTAACACGCCAGCCGGTGTGAGGCCAACCCGGGTGTCTAAATCACGAACTTCCTTAGGGACGCCAATTTCCATTTTAATCTGCCGATCATCATTTCCTCGGAAACTCTTTGTTTACATCGGTTGAAAAGTCAGGGTCATCGTTTCCGTGGCAATCGTTATATGCCTAAGTCGGGATCAACTCGGCCAACTTCTCTTTTGATCGCGCCTCCACCTGGTCGTGAATGCTCTGGCCGTGGCTGTCCATGGTGACGACGACCGGGAAGTCTTCAACCCGGATGACCCACATCGCCTCTGGCACGCCAAACTCCATCTTGTGCACGGTCACCACTTCCTTGACCGATTGAGCAATGAGACTGGCCGCCCCGCCGATGGCGTGAAAATAGACGGCCGGCTGCTGGGCATTGGCCTTGAGCGTATTGGGTCCCATGCCGCCCTTGCCGATTACCCCCTTCAAGTTGAAGTGAGCGATAACCTCAGGCTGGTACACTTCCTCGCGAATGCTGGTCGTCGGCCCGGCGGCGACGAAGATCCAATTGCCGTCCTCGTCTTTGCTCACCACCGGCCCGCAGTGATAAATGACGCCGCCGTTCAATAGCCGTTTCAGTTCCCCGTACAGTTCTTCCTGGTCTGGGCTGACCGGGTTGCGGATGAAATTCTCGACCATGAACTTGTGGGCCGCGTCCCGGCCGAGAACGATGATGCCGTTCAAAAAGACGGTATCGCCAATGTGCAACGCCCGAATATCTTCGTCCGCGATTGGGATCGTCAGCCTATGCATAAGTCACCTCCACGTCGCCATCTTTAACGCGTACGTCCATGCTGGCCCGGCGATTGGCCCAACACATGTAGGCAATGGAAACAAAGTAGGAAGCCGGTAGTCGGTGCTGGGCGCCGACTTTCACACCCAAAACAGTCGTCTTGCCGCCAAAGCCCATGGGGCCGATGCCTAGTTCATTGGCATCCTCGTACAGTTGTGCCTCCAGCCCGGCCAGGTCCTTGTCCGGGTTGTTATCGTCCAGCGGCCGCAGCAGTTGTTGCTTGGACTTGATATAGGACGATCCCCGGTCGCCGCCGATAGCCACGCCCAGCACGCCAGGCGCGCAGCCCTTGCCCTGGGCCTGGTGTACGGCATCCAGGACGACCCGCCGCACGCCCTCCAAATCCCGGCCGGCGCCCAGACCGCCGTTGGGCAATTTATATTGGGTCGAAACATTTTCGCAGCCGCCGCCCTTCAACAGCAACTCGACGCGGATGGCGTCGTTTTCCCACTCATGAAAGTGCATGGTCGGGAAATCCTCGCCCGTATTATCGCCGCTATTCACCCCGGTCAGGCTATCCACGGCGTTGGGTCGCAAATAAGCCTGGTCGGTGGCCTCGGCCGCCGCCTGTCGTATCTGTTGGGCCAGCAAACGCGTCGAGACGCCAACTGGGTAGAAGATCTCGAAGATCGGCGTGCCTGTATCCTGGCAGATGGGCGTGGAATGTTGCCGGGCCAGGGTCACGTTATTCAAGATGGCGTCTAACGCGCCCTCGGCCGCCGATCCCGGCGCTTCAGTCTCCTTGGCGTCGCTCAACGCCTTCTCCATGTCGGCCGGCAAATCCGTGGCCGTCCGCCGTATCAGCTCGACCAACGAATCCGTCAGATCGAGTTCCTTGAATCTGTTCATAACCAGAATCCTCCGGGAAAAGGTGAATGTATTACTGACCGGCAAACAACACGCTGGTCAAACCAGGCCCCAAGTCAGTAGATTTCCTAAGCTTATTCCATCAAGTAGGCTAACAATAAGTGCTACAAGTCATGTTTTTGGGATGACAAAGCTAACGACTGTACGGCCGCTTTGTAAAGGGCAATACATCGGCCGTCCGTGACCCGTTCTATACTATAGATGGTCAAGACAACATACCTTTTCCTCCTTTTTCTCCTCCTCCAAATAAAGCCCCGCCCGGGGCTTTTTCTTTGCTACCCGCGCCCTTCGTTGTCAGAGTATGGACCTTGACGTACCTGGTGTGGGCGCTCAGGGTGAGTGGGGCGGCCGGCGTGACCAAGCAGATTCCACCGCTGCAGACATCCCCGACCACGTACCACTGGTTGTCGAACTGGTTACTGGCGTTGTCGATGACCAGCAGCCAGTAATCTACGGCGTTGCTGGATTCCTCCCAAGAAAAGGTGACAGTGGTGGTGAAGACGGCTCCTTGGGGTGATAACAGGACCGGCGCCGGCGGTAGGGTCAGGGCGCTGACGGCCCGGCCGGCAAACAGGAGGGTACCGCAACCAATTAAAAGGATCGCTAAGAATAGCTACCGCGATTGTTTGCCTCCGCAGCTTGCTTTTAGGCATGCTACCCTCCCTTATGGAACCGGCCGCGCCTGGAGAACCGCTATCTGCTGGTGACGTTCACTTCCAAGAGGGCAACGGTGATCCGACCCCTAATCATCGCATACAACGTGATAGTTTAGCTTAATGGATATGCGTCTCCCTATCCAAGTGTCATATGTTATGCATTTGAGATGAGGAATGAGCGGACTTTGACCTTTTCGAAGCCGGGCCAGTTTCTTCGCCAAGCCAGCCGTGGTCAATCATCTTTGGGAGAACAGGCTGGATGAGGACAAAAAGCCTGGCTAGTGGTGACTTTCGACACGTGACAAAGTAACCTGTCATCTAGTATCCTTCACACTGTCCATTCTATTGAACCAGGTGCTGGTAGTGCCTCATAGGAAGAAAATCATGGACAATCTTCAAAGCGCGCAGAACAGCAAATCATTGCCAAGAGTGCTGTTGCTGGGCGTGATAATAGTCGCTGCCTGGGGCTTGTTAAGCGGCTGCCAGAAAGAAGAAGAGACACTCGGCACGGCCGATGTGGAGCGCAGCGTCCCGGCTTTGGCGACTGCAGGAGAACGACCGACCCAGCCAGAAAGCGAAACTGATGCCCAGCCAACTGATGAAAGCACGCCAACTAGCTCAGTCGAACTAAGCCAGCCGGATACAGTGCAAAGTGAAGCACCGCCAGAGGAGGATGTGGGCGCCTCCCCGCCGGCAACCAGCCAGGCAGCGGTCGAACCTGCCCCCCCTGGCGACGGCGACGAGCCGTTGCCTACCGAGACGACTCAAAGCTCGACGGCCGAAACGCGTATCCCGCCCACCAGCCCCGCGCCAAGTGATGTTGATCCCGTGCCGTCCACGCTATTGGCAATGCTGGCCATCACCACGATCCAAATCGGTGAAGATCAAATCATCGTCAGCGGCCGCAGCACCCTGCCGGCCGGCACATGCATCTTTACACGGCTACTGACTGAAGACGAAGAAGTGGCGTGGTGGCCGGCCGGCACCTGCAATGAAGTATCGGCCGAAGCCTGGCAAATCAGCGTTCCTTTCAGCAACGGAGGTCAGTCAGAATCGCTGGACGAAGGCGCGATTTACACGTTGCGCGCATGGGCAGAAGGGGAGCCACGACTTGAGGCGATGCCATTTGTGATCACGCTGGATGATTTGGATTCACTGCCGCCAGACGATGAACTCCCGCCAGAAACTGTGGTGACGCCGGCGCCAGGCAGCGAGTTTCCACCGGCGACCGGCACGCTGCGGGTAACCACGGTTCAGATAAGCGCCGACCTGGTCGTGGTTGGCGGCCAGAGCACATTCCCAGAGGAAATATGTATTCACACTCGGCTGCTTGCTGACCAGGAGTTGGTCGATTGGTGGCCAGAGAGCAAGTGCGTCGTCGTGACGGACGGCCGGTGGCAACTCGCGGTGCCATTGGGTACTTCCGGCCGGCCGGCGACTCTGGATAGCGCAGCTCTGTATGAAGTGAGCGCCTGGGCCCAGGCGATGCCCATCTTCGAATCCGTGCCCTTCGCTTTCGACCTGGCCCTTCCGCCAGGTTAAAAGTTAAGGTCCCAGGTTGACGGTGAAATACAGCCTCGAGCTGTAAACCGCGCCCAACGGATTGCGGCTCTTCACCTGCCAGGAGTAATCCGCCTCCGACAAGACCATGACCGGCGTCGCCTGGCAACTGCCCGCGCTGCAAATGTCGTCGGCCAGGTA
>JBFFWQ010000025.1:0-59425 GCA_041570195.1 Promineifilaceae bacterium (SeqCode)
AGATTCTCCCTCACATCAGGTAAAATACTATCCGAGAAGTTCGATGCTCGGAGAGAGTTCGACATGAATCACCGCAAGGGCGCCTGACAAGAAGGTCGGCTGTTTTGCCGTCCTTGCGTTTTGGAAAACGGTCGCACCATTCTCCCCGCTTTGAGGAGCGCCATTTATGCGGCGCTCTTCTTGTTCTAATTTCTCTCAAAACGAATTCGAATGCCCGAGGATTCTGTTAGAATAGTTTAGCTTGCCTCGGTGAATCTTCCTGACCAGGGCCTCGCCAACTGTACACCTTCAAGTCAACCTTGTCGTTCACAAACACTAACCCCTCTTCCTCCAGCAGTTGTCGTTGTCTCTTCGCGCCAGGTCTTTCACTTATTTTCCCCTGCGAATTGACGACGCGTTGCCACGGCACGTCATCAGGATAGGCCGCCATGGCCCCGCCCACCCAGCGTGGGCCGAATGCTTGGTATTCTTGAAGTTCAACTCCCGCGGGTGGAGGGAGCATTTGAGCGATTTCTCCGTAGGTGACCACTTTTCCATACGGAACTTGCCGGACCAGATCCCACACTTGTTCGTAATAGGCCTGCTGGCTAGGAGGTGATGTATTGTTCATGAGTTACCTTTCCCTCAGTGCAGTTAGAGAAAACCTAAGGGACAAGTATTGGAAGCAATGAAAACGGGTTTGCTGTTAGGTCAAATCTCCCTTGTCCGCCCTGCGCCTGCGTGAGCCGCCAAGTGGGTCTGCGAATGCACCCTAACGAACAGCCCAGAACTTGCAGGAAATGCCGCCCAACCATTATTGACCTGCATACTCGCATTATAGAATTGACAAGTTCATTCTATCCAACACAAAATGCCGGATGATCCGTCAGATCAGGAAGAATACTAGCAGAGAAATTTGATCTTACGAAACGAGTTCGATAGGAGTCACCTTAGGGGCGTCTGAGACAAAAACGTCGTCTGAGCGGCGCTCTTCTTCTGTTTATTCAGATTCCTCGCTATCTGAGGAGTTCGAATCCCCTTTAGTCCTTCCACCAATAAAGGACACCTAGGCGTTCCTGGCAGGGTTGCGTTTCGAGAAACAATAGCGGTGGTCCATTCTGGCCTGGGTCGCCAATATGCAGTTCGAGACCATGTTGACTTACTCGCCGACGCGGCTGTGGTCATTGGCCTGTCCGATGCTGGGGCGCCGACACAGAATGCGCTAGTTGAACGATCTATCTGGACACTGAAAGATGAACATCTACCTTGCAGTGAGTATGGCTGATTGGCTGGCATGCACGATCAGCTTAAATATCTCCTGGAAATCGTATACAATACGGTGCGTATCCATTTGTCGTTCCCAAGTCACAATCAGCGGAGGTTTGGATGCACAATCCCACACCAGGTCTACCGGCCTTTGACTATATTAAACCGGCCTCGTTGAGTGAGGCCAGCCAATTCCTGTCGGCGCACCGTGACACGGCGCGCCCGTTCATGGGCGGCACCGACACCTTCGTGCGCATGCGCGATGGATTTTGGCGTGAAAAGCATTTGGTTGACGTCAAGCATCTGGATGGTATGAACGCGGTCGCTTTCGATCCAGAAACCGGCTTGACAATGGGCGCTGCGGTCAACATGAATTGCGTCATCGCCTCACCAGAAGTCAACGCTCACTATCCGCTGCTGGCGGAGGCGGCGCGCACCGTTGCCAGCTATCAATTGCGCTCCAGGGCGACGATTGTTGGCAACATCTGCAACGGCTCGCCGGCGGGTGATACGACCGGCGCTTGCATGGTGCTGCACGGCGTGTTGCACGTCCACGGTGTCGACGGCGCGCGCACCGAGTCACTCGACAACTTCTTCCTCGGCCCCGGCGAGACAGTGTTGCAACCAGGCGACATTGTGACCGCAATTTCGTTTCCCCTGCCGCCACAGCCGTGGGCCGGGCGCTACATCAAGCTCGGCCGCAATGCGTTGGGCGACCTGGCGATTGTCGGCGTGACGGCGCTCGGATATCCCGACGCGACAGCAGCATCCGGTTATCGCTTCCGGTTGGCGCTGGCGTCAGTGGCTCCCGTTCCATTCCGTCCCGTAGCCGCCGAGACGATTCTGGCCGAAAACAACATCGACGAGAACACAATCGCCGCGGCCGCTCAGGCGGCGATGGACGGCGTCAAACCCATCAATGACACTCGCGGCGGCGCCCGCTATCGCAAGATGATGGTGCGCAACCTGACGCGGCAAGCGGTAACAGATGTCTGGGAGCAAATTGGAGGTTAGCATGGCCTATCACAACATCACATTCACCCTTAACGGCGAGGCTGAGGCAGTCGTTGTACCCTCGCATATGACTATGTTGCAGATGCTGCGAGAAGAGATCGTGATGACCGGCACGAAGAATGGCTGCGCCGCCGGTGAATGTGGCGCGTGTACGGTGCTATTGAATGGCGAACCGGTCAATAGCTGTCTGGTGCTGGCGGTCGAATGTGACGGTCAGGAAGTGGTGACGGTCGAGGGATTGGCCCATGATAGCCAGCTCGATCCGCTGCAACAGGCGCTGCTCGAGGCCGGCGGCGTGCAGTGTGGTTTCTGCACGCCGGGGGTGTTGATCTCAGCCCGGGCATTGCTAGACCGAAATCCGCAGCCAAGCGAGGCGGATGTAAAGGAAGCACTGGTCGGTAATCTTTGTCGCTGTACCGGCTATGTGCGCATCGTCGACGGTGTGTTGGCCGCGGCTCAACGAGCGTAAGGCATGGAGGAAACAATGCGAACAATGGAAAAAACGCCTGCCCTGATTGGACAGAGTGTTGGTCGCCTGGATGTGCACGAAAAGGTGACAGGCGCAGCCGTGTTTACCGATGATTTACAATTCGGCCGAAAACTTCTCCACGCACGCATCAAGCGCAGCCCCCATCCGCATGCCTTGATCAAATCGATCGACATCAGCCGGGCGATGGCGCTGCCGGGCGTCAAAGCGATCGTCACCGGCGATGACTTCCCGGAACACATCGGGCTGTACCTGAAAGACAAACATATCTTCGCGCGGGAGCGTGTGCGCTTTGTCGGGGAACCAGTGGCCGGGTTGGCCGCCGCCACCGAAGAATTGGCCGAGCAGGCGGTTGAGCTGATCGACGTCGAATACGAACTACTCGAACCGGTATTTGATCCTGAATTCGGCGCTTCGCCGGAAGCGCCGCTGATCCATCCCGACCTGGAAAAGTACGAAGTGCCCAACTTCATCTTCCCCCAAGCAGGGACCAACATCGCCAACCACTTCAAAATCCGCAAAGGGGATACGGACCGCGCCTGGGAACGGTGCGCCGCCATCGTTGAGCGCAAATTCCACATCCCCCACATTCAGCACGTACCGATCGAACCGCACGTGGCCATTGCCCAGGTCGAGCAAACGGGCAAAGTGACCTTATGGGCGGCATCTCAATCCCCCTTCGCCCAGCGCAACTTAATTGCCAAAACATTGGGCATCTCCCAGAGTGACATGCGGGTGATCGCGCCCTTAGTCGGTGGTGGCTTCGGTTGTAAAGCGGGGGTGACGATGGAAGCGATGCCGGTGGCCATCGCCACCAAAGTGCCCGGCTATCCGGTTAAACTGCGGCTGACGCGAGAGGAGGAGTTCTACACCAACTTTGTGCGCCAGGGGCTGATCATCAAGATCAAGGTAGGCTGTGATGCCAACGGCGAATTGTTGGCCATGGAAAACAAGATGTATTGGGACGGCGGCGCGTCGACCGAATACGGTGTCAATATCACCCGCGCTGGTGGTTACAGCAGTACCGGCCCGTATGACATCCCCAATGTCAAAACAGATAGCCTGTGCGTCTATACCAACCATCCGATCGGCGGCGCCTATCGCGGCTTCGGCATGTCGGAACTGCACACGGCGGTCGACCAATGCATGGATGAACTGGCCGAGACGATCGGCATGGATAAAGTCGATTTCCACAAGCTCAATTGCATCCGCGGCGGCGATATCCTGGTGACCGGCATGACGTTGCATCCGGTTGGCTTGGAGGAATGCATCGACAAGGTCGCCAAGGCCATCGATTGGGGTCAGAAGCCGTCGGCCAGTGCTGCCAACAAACGGCGCGGCAAAGGAATCGCGTTGGCATGGAAAGCGCCGGCGATGCCACCCAACGCCGGATCGAGCGCCTGGGTCGAACCCAACGAAGACGGAACGGTTACCCTGGGCGTTGGTGGCCAGGAGATCGGCCAGGGTACTTTCACGGCAGTGGCGCAAATCGCGGCCGCCGAGCTGGGCGTGCCCTATGAGTCTATCCGCGTCGCCGGACCGCTCGACACCCAATACAGCCCGTATGAATGGCAGACGGTCGCCAGCCGCCTCACTTGGAGCATGGGCAATGCGGTGCGCGCCGCCGCTGGCGATGCCCGGCGCCAGATCCTGGAAACGGTATCGGATGCCTGGGATGAAGATGTGGCCGATCTCGACATCATCGATGGGGTGGTGATTTCCTACAAGTCGGAGAATGAGCAGCCGTTAAAGGAGATGGTGATTTACGGTTTGCCCAACGAGGATTTCACCGAATGGACGGGCGGCCCGATCGTGGGGCGTGGCATGTTCATGCCGACGTATGTCACCGGCCTCGATGCGGAGACCGGCCAGGGCGACCGGGCGGTGGTCCACTACACGGTTGGCGCACAGGCATTTGACATAGAGGTCGATATCGAGACCGGCAAGATCGAGATTCTTAAGGGGGTTGCCGCGTTCGACGTGGGCAAGGCGATCAATCCGGAGTTGGTGAAGGCGCAAATCGAAGGCGGCTTTGTGCAAGGGTTGAGTTCGGCCGTATTCGAGGAGATCCAACTGAAGGAAGGCGTGATGCAAAATCCGAGCTTTGTCGATTATCGGATTGCAACCTCCGCCGATACCCCGCGCGAGATCGAGTCGATTATCGTCGAGGTGCCACAGGATGACGGCCCGTGGGGCGCCCGCGGCGTCGGCGAACACCCGATGATTCCGGCCGTGGCGGCACTGGCAAATGCGATTTACGATGCGGTCGGGGTACGGATGGAGGGACCGCCGTTCTCGGCCGAAAAGATCTATCTAGCCATGCTCGACGCTGGGATTGTCAGTTGAAGCAAACCAAAGGTCTCACGCAGGGGCGCGAAGCCGCAGGGGAAGGACATTTCCTGGCGGCTCAGCGTTTTCGTGGTCAGGATTCAGTGGGTGAGAGCTTTGGCTGAAGTTCATACTTATAAGGATTCTATGGGAGAACTATCCAGAAGCGCGGGCGTTGGCGTCAAAGCACTCGTCAGCGTGCCTGGAATGCCCGCGATTTGTAATGGATAGGTTTAATTTGCACATCAAATATGGAGACAAAGCAATGAATTTTGGCATTACGAAGACGATCCCAGCCGGCGAGGGCCAAGAAACAGTCGATGCCTTGTACAATGGCTCATTGTCGGAGTATGAGTTTCACATGGCCGGCTCGCCTTCAAAGCTGAAGGTCGGCCATTACGTCTACACTATCTTCGGGAATCAGCTGATCGGTCGACTGCGTATCAGCACAATGATCCCTGGTGAGGTTAATCCCAAATCAGGCAAACCACGCACATTGATCATTGTTGATGCGCCGGGCGAACGGTTGGCGACACCGATTCCCAAGGAGGGGCATCGCGGAACACGGTATACCGAAGGCGAGGATTGGCCAGCATAGCCAACCATCTTCCTGAATAGCAATCTTCATCTCGGTTACATTGATATATCTTCCCTGCTCGTATCTGTTTCCCAGTTACGTTTATATTTTTCAGCAACCTTGCCCGGTTCCTACAATTTATTATCCTTGAAGGCCTGCTTGAAGAAGTTTGCCATGGCAAATTCGTCGCTTGCTTTTGAGCGGACTGCCAGTTGCATGGCTGTATCCACCATGCCTTATCCGATGGAAATCACCTCAAATCCGTATTGCTTATCTTCTTGCTCTATACCAGTACACTGAGCAAACATATGGAGGCCGGCTTTTGAGCTGCAGTAGATACTTTTATCGGGCAAGGCACGGAAGGCTACTCCTGAAAAGATATCGACAACTTTCTTCCGGATTTTTTCGTCAGCGAATCTTTATATGATCTTGGAAGTCAGGAGCATCGGAGCGATCAGACCGATTCTGACGCGAGAATCAGCCTCAGTCGCTGAGCATTTCTCGATTGGACCTATTGCATCGACCACATATGCATTATTGATATGACAAACAAAGTCAAAGCTTTGATTGTCGATAATCTCGTTTGCTTTCCGCATGATATGGCCAATCTGTGACGTCCCAGTCAAATCAAATGGGAGATGATGATATTCTTCGGATCGCAGTGTCTCAAATGAAGAATATGCCGCCAATCCCTACGACTTTGGCCATGTGAACTCCTGTCCTAGATCACTCTGCCAGCCGGTAGACCAGACTCAAAAATCGAAAATGCTTGGCATTGGTCTCAGCCGGCTATCATCAAACAAAGATGCCGGGCTATTTCACCCGGCATCTTTGTTGTGGCGCCTTATCCTTCGATCTCGCCTAGCTTGTGGCCAACCTATCGCAGATCGAAGTTAGCGGTGAAAGCATATTGAGTGTCCCACGGATCCTTATCCAGGATGCGCTTCAATCTATCGCCGGCGCTGTCCTTATCGTTCAGAGTGAATTGCCACCACAACTCGACGACAGTCTGGTATTGGTTGAGGTCGTTGTGGCCAGCGCCATCCAGCAGCGCGAACAGTCCACCTTGGTCGTTAGTCTGCACGGCTTCGAAGACTGGGTAGGTCCACGACAAGGGCGTAGTCGTATCCTCTGAGCCCGTGATAACCATTACGGGACCATCTTGACTATCGGCATTTACCCAGCCTGGACCATAGGGATTCATGGCGACCACTGTCGTAATGTCAAATCCGTTCGGCTCGCCGTCGCCGGCTTTGACGACGGCTCCACCGCCCTGGCTGTGTCCGGCAAGCCCGATCTTGGCCGTGTTGATTACGCCTTGATACTGGCTGCCAACAGTGCTGTTTTGATCAAGGATCCACTCCAAGCAGGCCAGTACATCGCTTTCTTGCACTGACCACTGATTGGCGGCGATGACGATGTGAGGTCCATCAAGCACCCATTCAACCAGCATGTCTTTGTAGTAATCCGTGGTGAACTGCCCGGCGACATCATTCCCACCCCAGCCGTTAGCCCAAACGATTACCGGATATTGACGATCGGCCGGTACCGACGAATCACGCCAAGGCCGGATGACCGTACAATCTAATTCGTGGTTACCGTTGGAAGGGCCAGTGACAGTTTCTTCCGAGTATCTGCCTGTAGGGGAGGCGAATACCGTCCCAACGAATAGGAACAAAGTTATTAACAAACCAATCACGGCATGTTTCTTCATTGTCTCCTCCTCGAACTTAACGAATACACGCGACTATGGAATTATCATAGTTCCATTTGCCTTGATCTGTCAATATGCTCGCTAGCGGGTCTTCGCTACCGGGTCTTCGCTTGGCAACACTCGCTGGCAAGAATCGGATGCCGTATCATTGGCGTGTTGATCCTCGGCCGTGCGTTGAACACGATCGAAGTTGGAGGTCACCATGACTCAATCTTACATACTACGCCTTTTTGAACCCAGCACGGCCGAGTATGAGGCCATAGTCCATGTTTACAATCAAGCCAATCCGCACGCACATGGTTCGGCCGCGACCTGGCGGCATTGGGACCAACACCGCGACACGGCGCGAAAATTTACCCGTCATGTTGTCGAGCGTGGTGGGCAAATTGGGGGCTACGGCTTTTCTGTGCGCACGGATCCAGCCGCTAACAAGTTTCGATTCTCGATCAACCTTCTGCCCGAGTGGCAGACGGCCGAATTAATCGATCACGTCTATACGTATTTGATGGAATATTGCCTGGAGATGGAGCCTGCGGCGCTCATTTGCGGGACGCGGGAAGACGAGCCGGAGAAGATAGCCTGGTTGAAAGGAGAGGGTTTCAGAAAGGTGATGCGCTACCCTCGTTCCACTCTGAACGTAACGGAGTTTGACCTGTCGTCATTCAAAGAGTTGACGACAAAGGTAGCTGATCAGGGAATGAAGATTATCTCATTGGAATCGTTGGCAATCCGCGATCCGGCGTGGAAAAAGAAGGTTTACGATTTGGAAATGTTACTTAGCCGTGATGTGCCCATGCCGACTGAATTCAGCCCGCTGCCTTTTGAGAAGTATGCACAACGTGAATTCGATGACCCTGATTTTATGCCCGGACTGTGGTTGATAGCCCTGGATGGCGATGCCTATGTCGGTATGACAAGCCTCTTCAAGACGGGGAAAGGCGTTGAAGTGTTGGAAACAGGCCTGACCGGCGTTCGGCGCGATTACCGGCGTCGTGGCCTGGCCATGACGCTTAAATGCCAGGCCATCGAAATAGCCCGAGGTTTGGGAGCCCGCCTGATCCAGACGTCCAATGAAGAGAACAATCCGATGTACCAGCTTAACCTTCAGCTTGGTTTCCAGGCCCAACCGGCCGATGTGGATTGGAAGAAAGCGATCGGTAGAGACGGCCTGGGGTAGGAATTCTTCATGTTAATCAGACCGCGCCGCACATCTTCATGTCAATTGCAGATTAGAAAATCGGCTTGTGATTATCTAATACAAACAAGTTGTAAAGTGAAAAAGGCTTGTAAAACCCTCATCTATCTTGTGTTATTAAGGCGGTGAGGCAACAATTTTGAAAACAACGGTTACAAAAAGAGCCCAGACGGTCGTCCCCGCAGCCCTCAGAGAGCGTTACGGTATCAGAGGAGGGGACTATCCGGAGTGGATCGACGATGGGCAGGTCATTAAGGTCATACCGATCCCGGCCGATCCTATCAAGGCCCTAAGAGGCTCGGCTAGAGAGGAAAATCTGGTAGACAGGCTATTAGAGTCTCGCCGAGAGGATTTGGGTCATGAGTAAGCCGAAGTATGTACTCGATACTTCAGCTGTGCTGACGCTTGTAGAAGATGAAGAGGGAGCTGAACGAGTAGAAACTCTGTTGCGCAACGAGCAGATCCTATTGCCCTTCTTAGTTTTCCTTGAGACTTACCACATTACTCTGCAGGAACAGACCGAGGACGTGACCGACCGGCGCTATGCTCTTCTGAAGCAATTGCCAGCTACGCAGTTGTCAGATGTAGATGAGCCAACTCTGTTGACTGCTGGCTGATTCAAAGCGCGTTATCGGATTTCACTTGCTGACGCGCTCATTGCCGCTTTTGCCGTGCAACAAGGAGCTATCCTCGTTCACAAGGATCCTGAACTGGAAGTACTGGCTGACAAAGTCCAACAAGAGGCATTACCTTTCAAGCCTTCCGTTGCTGCAGCGTGAAATAGCAAGCAGCGATGTAAGCTGCTGGCAACTCAGAATAGTGAGACTACTCGGCTTTTACTTCCTCGACCAACTCCCAAAGCCGGCTGGGGCTTAGCGGGATCTCGAGTATTTCCAAGCCTTCGATCTGTAGAGCATTCTCCACCGCCTGGGCGAAGAGCGGGCCGGTGGGAATGGCGCCCGCTTCGCCAGCGCCCTTGATGCCCAATGGGTTGAGCGGAGAGGGCGTCTCGCGGTGCCCGACGTCGATGGGCGGCACCTCAGTCGAGGTAGGCACCAGGTAATCCATGAAGGAGCCGCTGAGCAGTTGTCCGTTGTCGTCGTAGACGATCTTTTCATAGAAGGCATTGCCGATGCCTTGGGCCACGCCGCCGTGGATCTGCCCGTCGACGATCAGGGGATTGATGACCCGGCCAGCGTCGTGAACGACCACATATCTCTGGATCTTCACGTCCATCGTGCCGGGGTCGATCTCGACGATCATGGCGTGGGCGCCGGAGGCCGTACTGCCGGACTTGGGGCCGAAGTACTTGGTTGACTCCAGGCCCGGTTCGGTGTCGGGCGTGACCGCGCCGCGAAGCGGATTGGCTTGGGCTGCTAATTCGCCGAGCGGGATGGCCCGCTGAGGCACGCCTTTCACGCGCACCTCGCCGTTAACCAGTTCAAGATCCTCCTCGGCCGCTTCCAATAGATCGCTCGCCAACTTGAGGACTTTGCGTCGCACATCCAGGGCCGCTTCGTTGATGGCGTTGCCGGCCACGGTGGCACCCCGGCTGGCGAACGTGCCGGTACCCCAATGGAACAGGTCGGTATCGCCGGTCGTGATTTCCACGTCGGCTACGTCGACGCCGAGTTGGTCGGCCACGATTTGGGCGAAGCTGGTGAAGTGGCCTTGACCTTGAGTGCCAATGCCGGTGGCCACGCTGACCGTGCCGGTACTCTCGACCTGCACCCGCGATCCCTCGTATGGCCCAATACCTGTGCCCTCGACGTAAATGACCACGCCGATGCCTACCAGACGCCCTTCGGCCCGTTGACTGGGCTGGATTTTCGTCACGAACTCGTCGTAACCAATCATCTCCAACGCCTTGTCTAGCAACGGGTCGAAATTGCCGCTGTCGTAGACGAGCGGAGCGAAGTCCTGGAAAATGATCTGGTTGTCGTAAGGGAATTCGTCAGGGCCGATAAAGTTGCGTCGCCGGATCTCGTTCTTGTCGATGCCCAATTCCACCGCTGCCAGGTCCATCAAGCGTTCCATAATGAAGACGCCATGCTGCCGGCCGGCGCCACGATAGGGCGTCACTATCATCTTGTTGGTGAAGATGACCTTGAATTCGCTGTAGTAAGTGGGGACCTTGTAGGGGCCAAGCAACGTGCATTGAGTGTTAATGGGCACCGTCAGCCCGTAAGGGTCATAGGCGCCGTTATCAAGGGAGAACTCGTCTCGCACGCCCAGGATGAGACCATCGCTGGTGAAGGCCCCTTCTACATCATGTGATTGGTCACGCTCCTGGGTGGTGGCCAGGAAATTCTCGCTGCGGTCTTCGATCCATTTGACCGGCCGGCCGTGTTGCATGGCCAGCCAGGGAACGAGCATCTCTTCCGGATAAAACATGAGGATCTTTGGGCCAAATCCGCCGCCGATGAATGGCGCGATGACCCGGACCCGGTTCTCGGCCAGCCCTAATATCGCCGCCAGGCCATTGCGAACCGGAATCGGCGCCTGGGTAGTGTCCCAGACGGTCAACCGCCTTCTGCGCTGATCCCAGTCGGCCACAATGCCCCGATTTTCCATCGCCGCAGCTGTGCCGTGATCGTAGTACATGCGTCGCTTGATCACTAAATCAGCCTTGCTGCGAGCCTCTTCGTAGGATTCGCCGGCGTCAGAACTCCTTGTCTGGACGCAATGGGCGGCGATATTAGAGCCAACGTCTTCGTGGACCAGGGGCGAATCAGTCGCCAGGGCTTTCTCCAGGTCAACCACAGCCCCTAATGGTTCGTAATCAACGTCCACATAGGCGGCCGCATCTTCGGCCAAATAGCGATCTTCGGCCAATATGATGGCGACCGGTTCGCCTACATAGCGCACTTTATCCTTGGCTAGTATGGGATGGGTGCGCTCGTGGAAAATTAACCCCTCAATTGGCGGCGGCGACACGTTGAGCGGGCTCTTGTGCCAGAAATCGCCCAAATCCTCGGCCGTGTAGATGGCCAGGACGCCTTCTTCTTCCTGCGCCCAGGATGTGTCGATGCTTTTGATGCGAGCATGGGCGTACGGACTACGAACGATAGCGGCGTGGACCATGTTGGGCAGATGGACGTCGTCGACGAACAACGCCTGGCCCGTCAGTAGTCTGGGGTCTTCATTGCGCTTGATCCGTTCACCAAAGAATCGGGTGGCCATACAATTCCTCCTTCTTGCCAGCGACGCTGGCTCGCCAGGTTCAGGGAATTATTATCCGTCCTCAGGGCTCTTTGCACAAATCGAGCTGAACGCGCAATGGACTGTGAAGACTCACGAAACCTGCACTGCGATGGTTTTGGTGATGGCGCACCAGTTGGTTAACTTGACAGCGCAACGGCCACTCGTCAAAACCAGCGGCATGAAATTAACTTTGGCGTATCGTTGGCGCATTATTGTCTGTCGCTGGTGGCGAAAAGGGTGGAATCAGAAGCATCATAGGCAACGAACAAGAGTCTGTTTAGATTAATGCCTTGCCCCAATTCACACAACGCTGGTTGGCCAGGGCATTGCCAATAAGGTACATGGCTCCGTTTCATGGGCCAAGTGAGCGTTGGCAGTATATGCAGGTCAAAATAGTTTCCGCCAGCAGCGACGCCCAGTCGACCATCGTGCATTGGAGCAAGCCCCTGTCGTTTACGGAATCGCCCGTTTTGAGGTAAACTGCTGCTGTTACAGAACGATCCAAATAGACACCCGATACCTTCTCATTGATGCGGCGCACAAGTGAATTGTCCTAACTGCCAGAAGACCAACCCGGCCGATCGTAGTTTCTGCCAGCGATGTGGAACGCTGCTTGGTACGTCCTGCCCACGTTGCCGGCTCGAAGTTGCCGATGAAGACAACTTCTGCGGCCAGTGTGGCCTGGCAGTGTCGCCGGCCGCCCAGTTCATTTGGAGACAGCCAGCTGGTGATAGATCAGGACAGACCAGACCATACCTACCAAAAGTTCATAACGAGCGCCAGCGAGCGACGCAGGCATCGGAACCGACCGGGGACCCAATCGACCGATTTTTGCCGCGCGAGCTGGCGGCCAAGCTTGAAGCCGTCCGGGTAGGAGCCCAGATGGGCGGCGAGCGCCGGATCATGACCATTCTTTTCTTTGACGTCAAGGGCTCCACGGCCGCGGCCGAGCAAATAGATCCGGAAGATTGGACGGCAGCAATTAATGGCGCATTTGAGCATATGATCCGGCCGGTGTACAAGTATGAAGACTCGGTCGCGCGGTTGATGGGCAATGCGATCCTGGCCTTTTTTGGTGTGCCTATCGCTCATGAGGACGATCCGCGGCGGGCTGTCCTGGCCGGTCTGGACATTCTGGCCAGCATGAAGCCATACCGACCGGCGGCAAGTCAGCGAATCGTGGGGCATCGACATCAATGTACGGGCTGGCATGAATACCGGCCGCGTCGTCCTTGGCGCCGTGGGCTCAGACCTGCGCATGGAGTATACCGCCATGGGGGATGCCATTAACCTTGCGGCTCGCATGGAACAAACGACCGAGCCTGGCACGGTTCAAATCGGCCACAACACCTACCGATTGGCCGGTTCATTATTCGAGTTCGAGCCGCATGGCAACGTTTCGGTCAAAGGAAAGTCCGAGCCGATTCAGGTCTATCGCCTGGTGGGGCCAATGGAACAAGTCAGCGTGATTCATGGCTGACGACTGAGCGTTTGGCGCTGATGACGACCATCAGACTGGAACCTTTGTCGGTGGAGGATAGTAGGAAGATGGTCGAGCATCTTCTTGGAATGAACGGCGTGCCCGACAAATACGGCCGGTGGATCTTGGAGAAGAGTGAGGGCAACCCATTCTTCGTGGAAGAGGTCGTGCGCGCGCCGCAGGAAGACGGAATGTTGCTTCGAGACGAAACCGGAACTCGGTGGCTGGACGACGCAGATGGCGATCCTGCTCTCGCGTTGCCGGATTCCTTACAGGCGTTGATTGTGAGCCGTATTGACAGGCTGAATGAAGAAACTCGCCGGACGCTGCAACTGGCGGTATTGATCGGACGCACGTTCTTTTATGGAATTCTTAGGCAAATTGCCGGCCGTTCTGACAGTGAGCTTGACGGCGACCTGGCGGCGCTGCAGCAGTCGGAGTTTATTTACCAGGTAGCCTGGGATCCCGAACCCGAATACATGTTTCGCCATGCGCTGACCCAGGAAGCAGCCTACAAGACGATCTTGCGTAAACATCGGCGATCGTTTCATCGGCAAGTTGGCGAGGCGATGGAAAAGCTATTTGCTGCCCGACATGACGAATATGCCTCGATCATAGCTCATCACTTCTCCGAATCGGGAGACGAAACGCAAGCATTCACTTATAGCAATATGGCCGGGCATAGCACTCTGCGTCTTTATGACTTGGCCGACGCAGTCGCTCATTTTGATAGCGCGGTAGGGGCGTTCACGGGCCTGGCGCAAGAGGCGTTGCCACCCGAGGGCGCATTGATTGGCGTTTATAGAAGCCGCGGCCGTGCTTTTGAATTGGTCCTGGATTACGAAGCGGCCATTAGCAATTATGCCGAAATGGAAAGACTGACCGATGGAAAGATGGCGCCGGCATTCAGACTGGCGGCCTGGCTGGCGCAGGCAACGATCCAGGCTAAATTTACGCCGGTCCGCGATCCAGAGAGGGCGATTGATGTAAGCGAAAAGGCGATTCATCTTACCCGTGAATTAGGGGATCCTGTCTCAGAAGCGACGGCACACTGGAACTTGCTGCTGGCTTATACGTTTTTCGAAGATGGTCAAAAAGCAATCGAACCTGGCGAAAAAGCAAAGAGGATCATTGAATCGACCCAAATCAGCGGCGAAGATAAGCGGCGGGCGTTGAATCTGCTGTCATCTACAATGATCTCAGTGGAGTATATGTTGTGGGCGCACAGCTGGAAAGGGCACTGCAAACGAATCGCAAGGCCCAGGAGTTGTTCCGGGCAAGTGGCAACATCCCGCTCCTTTCGAGCGCCATGATCGTCTCGTCTTTCGCGTATCTGCAGTTCGCTGACTATGATCGGGCCCGGGCCGACGTCGAGGAGTCGATGCGGATTGGCCGTGAGGTCGGCAACATTGGCGGGCAGGTCGGCGCCGGATATGTGGCCGGGCTATTGAGCCGAATGAGGGCGGAGAATGTGCGTTGCTTTCTGCCGAGCGTTCAATTGACGAAGGCGCGCTCTCTAGTAGCCGCCGGTCACTTCGATAATGCAGAAGAAATCTTACTGGAAGCCTTAACAACGGCCGAGCGAAGTGGGGCAAGAATGACGGTGTGACAGATCCTGGCCGAAATGGTCGGCCTTGAGGGCGATGCCTTAGAAGCTGACCGTCGACGAAAAGACGCCATGGTTATTGTCCAGGAAATCGCTGAAGAGATGCCTGTGCTTGAAATGCGCCAGGCGTTTCTCAATCAGGCTGGGTTGTTATCCCAGCCGTTAGTTGAAAGCTGAGAGGTATTCTTTGAAGAGTAAACAGTTTGATCGAAAAACGTTTCTACTATATGGTGCAACCGGCTTTGTCGGCGAATTCGTTGCTAAGACGGCTGTCAAACGCGGTCTGAGGCCGGTGATTGCCGGGCGCGACGGTGAAGGAATCAGGGCACTGGCAACGGAACTGAATCTCGAGCACCGGGTATTCGCATTGGAGGATGAAGTAGCCCTGGACGCGGCTTTAGCGGATGTTCCTGTGGTTCTGCATTGTGCAGGACCATTCATCCACACCTTTGAGCCAATGGTGGCCGGTTGTCTGCGCTCCGGCACGCATTATCTGGATATCACCGGCGAGCTACCCGTCTTCCGGGCGATTCACAGGCTTGATGCTGAAGCCAGGGACAAGGGCGTCATGCTGCTGCCGGGCGTCGGGTTTGACGTGGTGGCTACCGATTGTCTGGCGGTCCATTTGCTGAAGCGCCTGCCAGAGGCTACCAGTCTCAAGCTGGCCTTTCACAGCGATGGCCCGGCTGGCCTCCCGCCAGGAACTCTGAACACATTTCTAGAGATGATTTCTTACGGCGACAAGGTGCGCCGCGACGGTCGGCTGGAGCCAGCGCCACGCAGAGAGAAGACGCACCTGATTGATTTCGGCAATGGTCCACAAGAGGCCACTCTGCTGACCTGGGGCGATGTATCTATGGCCTATTACAGCACAGGAATCGCCAATATCGAAGATTATGCCGTGCTAGACCAGGATTTTCGACGTCTAATGCGAGCCATTCGCTACGCGCGGCCGCTATTCGCCATGGAAGCGACAAAAGGATTCCTCAGGCGCAACATCAAGGCAGGATCGACGGCCGAGGAACGGGCGGCGACGCAAACCCATGTGTGGGGCGAGGTAAAAGATGATCAGGGCCGCAGAGCCGTCTCGCGTTTGCACGGGCCGGAAGCGGGCGTTGTCTGGACGACATTGGCTGCACTGGATGTCGTCGAAAGAGTAATGAGCGGCGATATCATGCTAGGCGCCCAGACGCCGGCCTCGGCCTATGGTCCGGAATTGGCCCTCGATTCAGATGGCGTCATGTGGGAGAATGTCAATTGAGCCTGTAGGTTTAGTTGACCATCCGCAGCAAACAAGATGTGAGGCCAGCAGTCCAGGCTGACGGCTGAAAGCTGAAGGCTAGCAACAAGGAGCAACATGATATGAGTGAGCTGAGAATTGGTATCGTGGGAGGATCTATTGCCGGCTGTTCGGCCGCCATTCTGCTGGGACGTGCCGGACATGATGTGACGGTATTTGAACGGTCAAGGGGGGCGCTCGTCGGCCGCGGCGGCGGCATCGCTACGACCCCGCCCGTATTGAACGGGCTGATCGAACAGGATTTCCTGGACGATGACTTTCCCAATTGGCCCACCACCGAAATGCCGTTTGTCATCAGGACGGCGAGCGAGGAGCGATTCGGATACTCTCCTTGGGCGATGCCCACCGACTTGCGGGTGTTTCATTGGAGTTGTGCTGTGGGATAATCTGCGCCGCCGCGTTCCTGACGCTATGTACCACGAAGGGAGCCGGGTGGTTGGCGCGCGAACGGACCAGGCTGGGTCAGTAACGCTGCAATTAGAACATGATGATGAAAAGCGATTTGACCTGGTTCTGTTTGCTGATGGCTACCAATCGCTTGGCCGTCGCCTGATTTTTCCAGACGCCGAATTGCGCTACAGAGGTTATATGCTCTGGCGAGGGCTATTACCGGAAGGCCGGCTGCCAGACAGTGCGCCGCTTGGCAAGAAACTGCCCAGGTTGTCTTACCCCAATATGCCCGGCCATATCGTGCTTTACTTCATTCCCGACGACCATGGCTCGACGAAAGAAGGCGAGCGAATCGCCAACTGGGCGGCCTATATTCCTTTGGCCGAGAAGGATTTGCCGGCATTCATGGTGGATAACGAAGGCCGATCGCGTATCGGAACCATTCCACCCGGCAAGGTGCGCCCTGAAGAAGAACGGCGGCTAAAGCAACTCATGGTTGATAACCTGCCGACTTACTACGGCGATCTGGTAGCCGATACGCAGGGAACGTACGTGCAATTGATCTATACCGTTGACTTGCCTGGCTACCGTAAAGGACGGATGTGCTTGATCGGCGACGCCGGCATGGTTGTTCAGCCTTTTACCGGATCGGGTGTCTTCAAAGGTTTTCATAATGTAACCGACTTGCTGGAATCATTGGATCGCCATGATGCCATCGACGACGCGCTGCGCGAATGGAGCAATAAACAGGTGCTGACCGGAAAACGCCTACTGGCCCTGGGAGAACAAATGGAACAAGCGTTCATCTGGAATTCGCTGGATTTCGCCTCGGCCGACGCCGAATCGACGGCCGCCTGGTGGAAAGCTTCTGTGACGTTTCCGGAAGATTTTTCGTATGAGGGGAAGGGCAAGTAGAGGCAAGTGGCGAGTGGCGAGTGGCAAGTGGCAGAAGGTAGGTGCCTGGGCGACCATGGATTTCTACTTGGTCAGGCACGCGCATGCGGAATGGGTGCCTGATGAGGGACGGTCGCTTTCCGAGCAGGGCTTGCGGGATGCGGTTCTCGTGGCCGAACTGCTAGCGGAACGGCCCATTGAGGCAGTTTATTCCAGTCCTTATAGGCGGGCCATTCAGACAGTCAGCGGGCTGGCAATCGACCGTAAGTTGCAGGTTCAGATCGAGGATCGATTCAGAGAGCGGACCTGGGCAAGTGGTCGGCAACCGCGTTCGAAGAAGCCGTCCACCGGACCTGGCAGGACTTCGAATTCAGATGGCCCGGCGGTGAAAGCAATGAGGCTGCCCAAGCCCGCGCTATCGCGGCTCTCAACGAAATGACCGCCAACGGTTCATCCAACCACAATGTCGTGGCTACTCACGGCAACTTGTTGACGCTCATTCTTAACTACTATGATCTGCAAATCGGCTATGATTTCTGGTCGAGATTGGCCATGCCCGACGTCTATCATCTGGAGATAAGGGGTGGCCGACAAGCGAATTATATGCAACTGAGGTTACCTACAGAAGATTGTCGGTCAACTGGGGTCATTTGAATCGCTCCTCAGAACGATATGTTGACGGGGCGAGTCGGCTGATAGAAAAAACCGGTCCATGAAACACGATATTGCCTTTCTGCACACGGCCGACATACACGTCAAAACATTCGGGGAGCTGATGGGTGAATTGACGCCTGACCTTGAAGTGTGTCACGTCGTGGACAAGGCGCTATTGGTGGAATCGCGCACGGCCGGCGGCATTGGGCCTGGGCTTGAGGAGCAGATTGGCCAGGCGATGAGGAGCGCAGCGTCCACTGGTGCTAGCTCAGGCCTCGATGGCCACTGCAGCCGAACGCTGCCGCTCCCTGTCAGTCTCGGTCATCGCCAGCCCGCGCCTTTCCGTTGAGACGGCCATGACAGCCTATTGGCAGGCGAGGGGATACAATGGCAATTCCCACCATGGGCGGTGCTGACCAGGGTCAGCAATAACCTCGTTCACCATTGACCTTGGTCCGAAATGTAGTTCGGAGAAGTTGGGGTATAATCTGAAGCCAACGACCCGGTACAGATCGCACTCTATGGTAACGTGTACGTCGACAACAGACTGCGCGCAGAACCCAAGCAGGAGGTAATCACTTCATGAAGAGCACAATTTTCGAGCGATATGGCGGTTTTGCCAGCGTGAGCCGGGTGGTGATGAGTTTCTACGAGAAAATGCTAGATTCGCCGGATACCAGCCCGTATTTCGCCAATATTGATATGAAGCGCTTGATCGACCACCAGACGAAGTTCATCGCCGCGATGATGGGCGGACCGGCCAGTTATACCAATGAACATCTGGAGCGGGTGCATGCCCACCTGGGTATAACCGAAGACGCCTTCCTGGAATCGTTGTTACTGATGCGCGAGACTCTGGAGGACCATAACTTCGCCGATGAGGATATTCGCGCGGTCGAGCAAGAAATGATGGATCGTAAGAACTATGTTGTCGCCAGGAGGTAATCGTGTCTCCAGATGATGTCGGCCAGCAAGCCATGTCAATCGAAAAGGCCACGCTACAAAAGGCAGCGCGCACACTGAACGTTGGTCTGGCAATTGTCGCTCGTGACAGTTGGGAAGTCCTTTTTGAGAATGCCAATTTCTTCGCCTGGTTCCCGCCAGAGAGCGACGCCGACGAGCCGTTGACGGCCCGGGTGCCAGGCCTGAATACCGGACGGGCCGACTCAAGGGTCGAAGCCGGCCGGCCATACCGCTTTGAGACCGAGGCGCAGTCTGGAGGACGGACGATCCCCATCTCGGTCGAGGTTCGGGCGATACCCGACGAAGAAGACCGGGCCGTGGTCGAGTGTCACAACATCACCAAGCAACGACAGGCCGAGTACATGCTGGAGTCCTACTCGAAAATGGCCGAGCGGAACGCACGCGAGCTTGAGCGGGAAAAAGACCGGGTTGAGCGCTTGCTGCTCAATATCATGCCCAAGTCAGTCTACGAGGAAATGAAGGACTATGGCACGGTCACGCCGCAATTGTTTGATAGTGCCTCGATCTTGATGGTGGATTTTGTGGGCCACACAGAGAAAGCTATCGCCCGCGATCCGGCCGCCCTGGTCACCGAGCTAAATGATATTTTTACGGTATTCGATCGCATCACAGACTTGTTCGCGTGTGAGCGAATTCGCACCGTTGGCGACGCCTATGTGGCTGTCTCGGGTATTCCCGAGCCTTCGCCGGACCACGCTCATAATATCGCCCGTGTCGCTTTGCGCATGTTGCGCTACATTGAGCGTCGAAACTCGGCCCATTTGGAGGCCTGGCACGCGCGCATCGGCATTAATTCCGGGCCGGTGATAGGATCACTGGTCGGCGTCCAGAAGTACGTCTACGATATCTTTGGTCCGGGCATAAACCTTGCGGCGCGCATGGAAACCATCTCGGAGTCGATGAAAATAACGATCAGTGAGAACACTTATGATCTGATCAGCGACGAGTTCCAGTGCACCGAACGCGGCGAATTTGACTTGAAGGGCTTTGGCCCGACGCCGGCCTATTTCCTGGAGCGCGAATTGCCTCGAATGATGTAAAGGACCGAACATTTGTCCGTCTGGGGTGGGATGCTAAGAACCAGACAGTTGATATGTGAAAAGCTGTTGCCGACTAAACTAATTCGGAGTGTTCAGAATGGATGAGAAACGCAAACTGTCCCTGCAACTGTGGCACAGTATTGTGTTGGACAAGCGCTTGGACATCCTCGGCGATGTGCTGGCCGAAGACGTAGTTTTCCGGTCGCCGTTTTTGTGGAAACCTTATCATGGCCGATATCCGGCCTTTGTGATTCTGGGCGCAGTCAGCGACGTATTTCGCGACTTTGCCTACCATCGGGAACTTGTCGTGGGTAATATCTGGGTCCTGGAATTCAGCGCCATGGTGGGTGAACTGTCCGTCAAGGGTATCGACCTGATTGAACTAAACGACGAGGGTTTGATCCAGAATCTTGAAGTCTTTGTCCGCCCGGCCAATGGCCTGCTGGCTTTGGGTGAGGCTATGAAGCGGCGTTTGTCAGAAATCGGATTCTCTTGAGCAGATAACCATGGCGAAAGTCCTCATGAACCTGGCTAAGGTTACGGTCAGCCTGGCCGGCCGGGCTATCTTCGAGAGTATTAATCTCGAATTGCAGACGGGTCAGCGGGTAGGCCTTGTTGGGCCCAATGGCGTCGGCACGTCGACGTTGATGAAGGTAATGGCCGGCGAGCTGGCGCCTGATCAAGATGTGGGTGGTGGTGAGGTTTTTCGCGCCCCCGGCCTGACCAGCGCCAGGTTGGAGCAGGAACCGACGCTTAATCACGATCGAACTGTCCTTCAAGAGGCGCTGACGGCCGTGCCGCAGATGACCGAGATTGAGAATCAATTGTGCCGGCTAGAGGAGCAAATGTCCGAACCGGTCGTCTACGGCGATGAGGCTCGCCTGAGCAAGGTGCTCGGCCGCCATGCAAAGCTCTTGGATGAACAAGAACGGCTGGGTGGCCGGCGCTACCAGAGCCAGGTTGAGGCGGCGCTGGACACGCTTGGACTGGACGAAGGTAGCTGGGATCGGCCGGTGCAGAAGCTTAGCGGTGGACAGAAGAAGCTCGTGCTACTGGCCAAGCTTCTGGTTCAGAGGCCGCAGCTTCTACTGCTTGACGAACCGGACAACCACCTTGACTTGCCGGCCAAGCGCGGACTGGAAAAAATGATTAACGTCTACGCGGGTTGCGTCGTGATCATCTCCCACGATCGATACCTTCTGGACGAGGTTGCCAGTCACATTGCGGAAATGGAAGCAGGTTCGTTGAGCCTCTACCATGGCAACTACAGCGCATACAAAAATGAACGAGAATTGCGCAGGTTGCGCCAGCAGCAGCTTTATGCTGCCCAGCAGAAGGAAATAGCGCGAATAGAAACGGCCATAGCCCGCTTCGAACAGTGGGCGGCCGTTGTCGTGAATCAACGGCATATCAAGCAAGCGCGGTCGCGACGTAAAATGCTTGAGCGGATGGACAAGATCGACAAGGTCGTGGAGGCCAGACGCGTCAATATGGAACTCGAGGGATGGCGCGGCAGCAAGAAGGCTGTTGAATTGGAATCCGTGCGCAAAACTTTGCCTGATGGTGTCATCTTGTGGAATGATGTGAGCTACACGTTGTGGCATGGCGCTCGCGTCGGCCTAGTCGGTCCTAACGGCTCGGGCAAATCTATGTTATTACGCCAGATTCTTGATCCAGAGGGAGTTGAGGCCGGGCAGATAAAGGTCGGGCCAAGCATAAAGATCGGCTACTATGCCCAGGAGCACGAGACGTTGAATATGTCGCAGACTCCGCTGGAGGAGTTACGCAACATGGTACCCATGAGCGAGAACGCGGCCGTCGCCTATCTCAATCGCTTCTTATTTAGCTACGATCAGGTTCGAGGCAATATCGGCGACTTGAGCGGCGGCGAGCGCAGCCGGCTGCAGATCGCTAAGCTTGTGGCGACAAGGCCGAATCTGTTGCTTCTGGACGAACCGACTAACAACCTGGATGTGGCTTCAATCGAGGTCCTGGAGGAAGCCTTGGACGAGTTTGTTGGGACCGTTCTGATCGTTTCTCACGATCGTTACTTCCTGGATCAAACTGTGGATCGCATCATTGAGTTGCGCGACGGCCGTCTCACGGAGTTCCTGGGTGGCTACACTGACTTCCTGGAAGAATGTGGCGGACAAGTGGGATAGGGATCTTTCAGAAAAGTGTAATAATGGGCCTAGGCTCACAGGCACGTAAGTAGGTACAGAACATTCCCAAAAGTGTAAAATCAGCCGCATAATGCTGCTAGGGATTGGTGTATACTGCTGTTAAGAAGTACTATCACGGAGAGTTATCCGCCGTCTGCTGGCCACAGCAGACAAGATGGATCGACAAGAGCCGGATAGGTCATCTGGCGATATCCGACGTGGCCAATGGGGGAACAATGATGCAGTAGAGTGTGACCGAGAATGGACTAGTGGCCGATCTTTTCCATGATGACACGGCCGATCTTCGGCGGGCGATCATCATGCTTGGAGGATCCGAGGGTGGCCGTATGTGGAGCCGGCCAAAGCGTCTTCTTAGCGCACTGGTGAACCGGGGCTATAGCGTGCTGTCATTAGCCTATTTCAAGGAACGAGGTTTGCCGGATTCCATGGAGGAGATTCCTCTGGAGTACTTCGAGACAACTTTCGCCTGGCGTGCGCGCCAGCCAACTATTATGCCTGATAAATACGGTCTGATTGGAGGATCCAAGGGCGCGGAAGCTGCGCTCTTGTTGGCCAGCCGCTACTCGAAGGTTGAGGTCGTCGTCGCCTTAACGCCCAGCTCCGTCGTCTGGTCGGGCATACCGAGGAATCGTTTTGACTTGTCCAGGCACGGGAGTTCCTCGTGGTTCTATCGAGGCGAGGGTCTGCCCTTTTTAAGAGTCGAATACGGCCGATCGGATTGGTGGTCGCTCCTTACATTGAGGCTTAAAAAGAAGGGAGAAGAAGCCCTGAGAAATGAGGCCGATGTGGAGTCAGCAGCCATCCCTGTGGATGATTGCCGCTGCGCTATCCTGCTGCTTTCAGGCAGAGGCGATCAGGTTTGGCCGACAACGATGATGTGCGATCAAGTAATGCGACGCCTCAAAGAGGCACGGTATCCTCATCCTTATCAGCATTTGGCATACAATACGGGCCATACCGGGTTGGTGAGGAATAAAGACGGCCGGTGAAAGGCGCTAACATTCCTGGATACTCACTTCGAAGCGAGACCGGCGGCCGTCAAAGTTCATGGCTGAACTGGACAACTCTCGGCAACTGTAAGAGGGGAAGACATAGAGTCGGTTTGCCGTCTGCGGGTACAGATGGCCCGGTAGGGAGCAGCGATCGTCTATAATCGGCCGAGGGAGCATCGATTGATGGTGCTGATACAATAAGAAAAGTTACAAATAGCCATAGCTGAGAGCGAGGTTGGACATGGATACCACCGATGATCGCCAACTGAAGGATAGGGTGACTGAGCCACATATTCCCGAGGAACAGGCGACCAGGCAAGAGTTGGTGAAGAAGTACCGCCAGTTGCTGGTTAAGGATCCGCGCAATGTGACCTTGCTCAATGATCTGGCAACCGCGGCCGAAGAGGCGGGCGAGATCGACCGCGCCCGCTGGGCCTACAAGCGTGCTATTCGTTTGGAACCAGATTACGCACCATCCTATCTTGGCCTTGGCCTTCTGTACCGGCGCGAGGGTCGTGAAGGACCAGCGTCAGATGCTCTGCAAAAATACATCCAGTGGGCCGACGACGTCGATGAGTTGCCGGCGGCACTGGATGCTTTGGAGAACATGGCTGGGACGGACCAAGTTGAGCGATCCGAGATGCTTGAGGCCGCACCAGGCAGGAGTAAACTGAGTCGCGCCTGGGAGGAATTAGGTTTGACACCGGCCGAGGCGCTAATGCTGCTTAAACCGGACGACGTGAACGGCGGGCAAATGATGCAGTATACATTGCTGGATTTGATCGCACGTGGTGTGCTGGAAGTCGACGAGAGGCTACGCGTCGGCCGTGGTGAGCACTTCAAGGGCGCCGAGCTGTCTCCCCATGAGGCGCTATTCGCCAAATACTTCTCGCAGATCAGCGACTATGTCGACGTCGACAAGCTGGCGCAAGCAGCGCTGGCCGAGTTGGGCGACCGAAGCGACGTTTTTAAGGGTGCCTACGTGCGGCAGTCATTGCTTCAAAAAGGATACCTGCAGCTCCAGAGCAGGCGAGCCATGGGACTGTTGCCGGTGGAGGAAGCTGTGCCTAGCAGCAAAGGCATCAGAGCCCGAAACCGACTCAAGCGTTTGTTGAAAGAGACTGACAATCAAATGACCAGGGCGCTGGTCGGTGACCCGGCGTCGGCCAGCGCTTACCTGGAAGAAGGCGGGCCGGCGCTCTTGCTGTTGGACCAATATGACATATCCTCATTTCAGAAGTGGCATGAGACGTTGGCCCGGATGGGACTTGGCCCAACGGTAGATCGTCTCGGCGCCAGGGCCCGGCGATCCGAACTCGGCCCTTATATAGAAGAAGCTCTCAAGCTTTTGCTCGGCGACTGACGTGCACTCGATACCCGTACAACGTGACCGACTCGCCCGGCTACCTGCCTAATATCTCCCCCTGAGTATAATTCTGGTCGAATCCTGCTTCGTTACCACGCTGTCTATTGAAATGTGCTAGCCATACCCGAGAGGAAAAGATCATGGAGACGACAACTCGAGACGAATTAAAATCAACGAATTATGAACTCTTTATATTGGCCCTGTCGATACTCTCGTTGTTCAATTGGGTGTCCTACTTCATCCTTAAAGACATTCATATGGCGCGCGTCATATTGATAGTCGATGGCTTGCTCAGTCTGATATTTCTGGCGGATTTTTTGTACCGATTATCTACCGCGCAAAACAAGGCCACTTACTTCCTCAGGCAGTTCGGCTGGCTTGATTTGCTTTCCAGCTTGCCTGCTCCTATGGCGAAGATCTTCCGATTGGGGCGAGTCATCCGCCTCATACGGCTAATGCATGCCCAAGGATTGCGCCAGACGACCAGCGAATTTCTTGTGCAGAGTGCTGGCTCGGCCGTCTATCTGGTGTTTGTCTTGATTGTTCTTGTCCTAGAATTTGGCTCGATCGCCATTCTTGCTGCCGAACGTAGCGCGCCTAATGCGGTGATAAATACGGCTTCAGATGCCGTCTGGTGGGCCATCGTGACCATGTCAACCGTGGGTTATGGCGACACATACCCGGTTACAAACAACGGGCGCGTGGTGGCTATTCTGGTGATTGTCGTCGGCGTCGCCTTGTTTGGTGTTGTCACCGGATTTCTCGCCAACGCTTTTAACAATCCGCGTGAACAGGAACAGCGTTCGCGGACAATTGAGCCAGGATCTGAGGAGCCAGCGACGATACTGGAGGAGATCACCAGGCTGCGCCAGGCTCAGGAAGAGGCCAATGCCGAGTTTAGCAGCCATCTGGCCCGACTGGTCGCTCGTTTGGAGCAGGCGGAGCAGTAGGAAACGGACTCAGTAGGTTAAGCTGCTGGCGCCGATGAATTCACGTAACACTGAATCGCCGGGCACGGCCGAATCGTCTTCGACCGACCGCACCGATTCCAGTACCTTTCGTATGCGCTTCGCCCGCTGATAGGCATCTTCCCGTAGCGGGTCATCCTGGTAGTCTTCCTCCCATTCCACAAAGGAATCCATCAGCCGTGCTCGGTAAAGGGCCAGCTCATAAGGCATGGCGCTGTTGACGATGAAATCGGTCGTGCCAATGTAGGGGATGATGTTGCGCATCTCGCTGGAGCGCACGTAATGCCAATGCTGCAAGGTCTGGCGAGGGTCATAGGCGCGATGTTCGGCGTCGCGTAGCATACGGCGAATCATTCGTAAATCCGTCCAGCGTATGTAGCCCTCGGGACCTCTCATTTGCAATAGCGGTTCAAGATAGAGTCTGAACTTGATTTCGTCGGGAATGTCGGCCGTCATGGAGGGGTAGAGACCATGCAAGCTGTCTATGACCAGTATTTCGTCAGTCGCCAGTCGCATTGGTGTGCGCTTTGGGTACCTTTTACCCTGTTTGAAGTCATAGTAAGGTATGAGGATCTCCTGGCCTTCTATGAGTTGCTTGATGTGCTCACTGATCAATGGCAGGTCAAGCGCCTGGGGCGTTTCAAAGTCATAATCTCCGAATTCGTCCTTAGGGTGCGCTTCCAGGTCGAAGAAGTAATTGTCGACATTGAGGATTGCAAACCTCAAGCCGACCTGTTGTAGACGCTGTTTGATCTTGATGGTCGAGGTCGTTTTACCGGATGAGGACGGTCCGCAGATGATGACGAGCCTTAATAAATCGGCTCGATTGGCGATGAATTCGGTAGCCGTGGACAGATCATCTTCGTATGCCGCTTCTGACTCATGCACGATCTGGGGGAACTCGCCGGCTGCGATGCGGTCGTTCATGGAGTCTACCGTATGTAGCCCATGGGCAACGGCCCAATCCAACCCTCGCCAAATCTTGAACCAGGGGATATTGCTAGACGGTCGGGCGGCCCGATCGGCCTCCGCACGCCGCCGGCGATTTCGTTCATCTCGGTAGAGGATGTAGGCTTTGGCGACGGCCGCATGCCCGTTTTCGATCAGGATCTTCTCGACCGCATCCTGGATTTCTTCGATGTGCGGCGCACGGTCGGGTGGCAGGGTGGCTTCCATGTACTCGACCACTTGCCGGGATAGCCATTCTGCCCGCTTTTGATCGCGACCGCCAACGGCCACGGCCGCCCGGTAGATGGCATTACTGATTCTGCCGATATTGAAGGGCACAATCGCCCCGCTTCGTTTGACCACGTGCGTGAATCGACTCATCGGTTCTCCTGCGAGGGCAGCCGTTAGCGGTGAGCGGTTGGCTGTCAGCCTTCAGCTGTCAGCCAATTGTCATTGGCGGCTAGTGGTTGATTGTCTTCGCCATGCGATCGAGTTTATGCGTGGGGCGCGACTTTGTCAACGGAAACCATGTCGAGGAGGCTGGCAAAGGACGCTGTAGTGCTGGCTGAATCTGGCCGTGTAGCCTACAATCGAGTGCAAATGAAATTAGAGCTATTAGGGAAGGAACGATGCGATTAGGAATCATGCTGGGCTATGCGGCCGGAACCTACAAGTTGCCTGTTGACCTGGTGCAAGAGGCGGATAGGCTTGGTTATCATGCCGTCTGGACGGCCGAAGCCTATGGCTCCGACGCCATCAGCCCATTGGCCTGGCTCGGGGCGCTGACTCAGAATGTCCGCCTGGGTACGGCAATCATGCAAATGCCCGCCCGTACCCCGGCCAATGCGGCTATGACGGCTATGACCATGCAACAAATGTCAGGCGGCCGGTTCTTGATGGGCCTGGGCGTTTCAGGACCGCAGGTCGTGGAAGGCTGGCATGGGATCAGCTACGCCAGGCCCTTGACTCGCACGCGCGAATATGTCGAAATTGTTCGGACTATCTTTGCCCGCCGGAAAATGTTGTCCTACGATGGCCAGATTTACCACCTGCCCTATGAGGGTCCCGAAGCAACTGGCCTGGGCAAACCGCTGAAGAGCACGCTGCACGCGACGCCAGAGATTCCCGTGTACCTGGCGGCAATCGGCCCGAAGAATGTGGCTCTGGCGGCCGAGATCGCCGACGGATGGTTGCCGATTTTCTTCTCGCCAACGAGATACCAGGAGAGCTACGCCGCCCACGTAGAAGCTGGTCTGGCCAGAGCCAACCAGGACGGGGCGCAGAAGAGCCTGTCTGACCTTGACATCGCGCCAACCGTCTCGGTGGTGATCGATGATAACCTGGAAGTTTGCTACAACGCCCTGCGTCCATTGTTAGCCCTCTATATCGGCGGCATGGGAGCCAGGGGGCGAAACTTCTATAACGACCTTGCCGTCCGATACGGCTATGGCGATGCGGCGGCCGAGATACAGGATCATTACCTTGCCGGTCGCAAATTCGATGCCATGACAGCCGTGCCCGGCGAATTGATTGACGAAGTAGCTTTGGTAGGACCTAAGGAGAGGATCAAAGAGCGCTTGAGCCTGTGGCGGGACAGTCCGATCACGACGCTCAACCTGACCGTGCCCAACGTCGAAACGCTAAGGACAATGGCCGAGTTGGTTGGCTGATGAACGTTGAGCAGGGTAATAGCTTGAAGTCGGCCGCCGCACAATGGCAGGCCAAACACAAACCGGTCACTATTGACGGCCGCGAAGACCTGCTGATCCGGCTGATCGACGACCTGATGGGCCAGGCGCCGTTGCGAGGCAACGCCTATGGCGAGGCCATGTTGCGCTACGTGCGTCTGGGCTTGCCCTGGTTGTCGAAGAGCCAGCTTGTGGGAGCTTATGTCGATCTCTGTGATCGTGGTTGGCTGACTTATGATCAGGATGTTGTTACCACGCTGCAAGTGAAGCCGACCCGGAGCCAGGCCGGCGTTACGGTCGTTACCGTCCTGACCAAACCCTACCCATGTCCGGGCAAGTGCATATTCTGTCCGACAGACGTGCGCATGCCCAAGAGTTACCTGCATGACGAGCCGGGCGCGATGAGGGCCGAGCAACATGCTTTTGACCCATTCGATCAAACGGCTGCCCGTATCGAAGCCCTGGAGAAGATCGGACATCCGGCCGATAAGCTCGAACTGCTGGTATTGGGCGGCACCTGGTCGAGCTACCGGCGCGATTACCAGGAATGGTTTGTCAAACGTTGTTTGGATGCGATGAATGGCCTGGAATCCCAATCTCTGACAGAAGCCCAGCTGATCAATGTTGCCGGAGAACGGCGCAATGTAGGCCTGGTCGTTGAAACGCGTCCGGATCACGTGACGGCCGATGAACTTCGCTGGTTCCGTTATTTGGGGGTGACCAAGGTGCAGATAGGGGTGCAGAGCTTGGATGATCGCATCCTGGCGTTGAATAATCGCGGCGAGACTGTGGAGCAAACACGCCAGGCAATACGATTTTTGCGTCTGGCAGGTTTCAAGATTCATGCCCATTGGATGCCAAATCTGTTAGGCGCTACACCTGAAAGCGACATAGCCGACTTCAGTCGATTGTGGCGTGATCCGGCCCTCAGACCTGATGAAATCAAGATCTATCCATGCATGTTGCTGGCGAATGCGGAGTTGTACGACTACTGGCAGCGCGGCGAGTACCGACCCTATACCGAGGAAGAAATCACTGAAGTTTTGATCGCTTGCAAGGTGCAGGTGCCAACCTACGTACGCATCAACCGTGTCGTGCGTGATATACCAACCAACAACGTCGTTGAAGGCATGAAACGAGCCAATCTGCGCCAGGTGGCTCAGGAACGCATGAAAGAACGGGGCCAACGCTGCCGTTGCATTCGTTGCCGAGAAGTGCGTCGCAGCCAGATCGATCCGGCCGGTTTGTCGCTGCACCTTGAAAGCTACGAGACGGATGCAACACATGAGTACTTCTTGAGCTACGAGACCAATGAACAAATCGCCGGCTTCTTGCGGTTGTCCCTGCCGCTGCCTGGCGAGGAAAATCCTCTGCCCGAACTGAATGGGCAGGCAATGATTCGCGAGGTGCACGTCTACGGACCGGCTGTGCCAATTGGTATGGCCAGCAATGGCGAAGCCCAGCACTCTGGACTAGGTTCGCGTTTGGTGGCCAAAGCTAAGGAGATGGCTCGCCAGGCCGGTTTTCGACGTCTGGCGGTGATCAGCGCCATCGGCACGCGCGAGTACTACGCCCGTCTTGGCTTCGAGGCCGACGGGCTATACATGTCTGCTGACCTGGTGCCGCAGCCTGAGGCTGGCCGGCAATCCCAGGAAAACACCTTGAGGACCACGGAATGACCAAAGAAGTCAGGCATTGGCCTTTGACGAACAGTCAGGAACTGGGCGACTATCGTGTCTTTCGTTTGCGGCAAGATAGACGCGAGTCGCCTCGGACCGGCCGCGACCACACTTTTTTTGTATTGGACACCGGAGATTGGATAAACGTTGTTCCTGTTACGCCGGATAACAAGATCGTGCTTATTCGCCAGTTTCGTCATGGCGTTGAGGAAGTGACCCTGGAGATTCCTGGGGGTATGGTCGACGAATCGGATGAGTCGCCGATGGTATCGGCCAGGCGCGAACTGCTAGAGGAAACTGGATATGCGGCCGACGAGTTGATCCATATTGGCACCGTGACCCCAAATCCAGCAATTCTAAACAATCGCTGCCACACATTCCTGGCGCGCAATGCCCGGCTCGTTTCGGTGCCACATATGGACGGGAGCGAGGATATTCAGACCGACCTGGTAGATGCAGGTGAGATTCCGGGGTTGATAATGTCTGGCCAGATCAACCATGCCCTGGTCATCGCTGCCTTCTACTTCTACAGTCAATGCAAACACTAGAAGACTTCTCCGGTGGAGCCAGGGACGCTTAGCACGCCCGCGGCTACTTATCCATTTCCTTTAGGGCATGGTATGCCGGCCTTGGGGTGCCGTCCGGCAGCGTGATCGCCCACCACCACTGTTCATTGTCCTCGGGCGTCCAGGCATGGTCAGCCAGATAAATGGTGAACATCGGGCCGATCCACGGATGCCAATTCTCGGCCGCGAATTCATAGGCGCGAACCAGGTAGTCAGCCTGCTCTGCTTCGCTCACCGCGTGCCAGGCATACTCGGGATTGACAGTATCAGTTGTCCAGCCCAGTTCCAGTATGACGACTTGCTTAGCGGCATCGCCGTTATCGACCATCACCTGGCGCATATCTTCAACATGCCGAAATACGAACCAGCGGCCGCCGCCGAAATCCGTATTTGATTCGCCCTCTTCGGGCGGCGTTTCAGGTGGCGCCATGTAACCCGGCGCATTGAGGCCTAGTGCGTCGAAGTAGTCGGCGGCGCCGGCATCATACATGCCCTGTAGGAACTCGTCGTCGGGCATAGCCAGCGGCAGGCCGGTGCCTGTTGGGGCCAGACCGGCCGAGACCACAATGGCTTCAGGATCGACGGCTTTGATGGCCTCATAACAGACTTTCAATAATGCGGTGTACTTGGCCGGATCAGGCGGCTCATCACCCCACTCCCGGCTGAGATTCGGTTCATTCCAAATCTGGTAAGCAGCGATCCGGCCTCGGTACCGTTTGGCAAGGGCGCTACAGAAATCAGCGAAGTCCTGCAAATCGGCCGGAGGCGCGTTTTCCAGCGGCGGCCACTCCTCTTCCTGAGACCAGAATGGCTGGCGATCGATGCGACCCATCAGCCTAAGCCCTGCTTCTTCGGCCAAGCTGACGATGACGTCGGACCGGTACCAGTCATATTTGCCTTTCTCGATCGTTTCGATATCACGCCAAGCGAAGGATTGTTTGACCCAGCCGAAACCAAGGTCTTGGGTCAACGCAAGATCGCGCTCGGCAATATCGAGTCGCCACCACATAAACGCTTGTACGCCGTATTCCGGTGATGCGAAGAGGTTGGCAGCCGAACCAGCTTCAGCTTCAGTTGCCGTGGGTTCGACGGCCGGCGTATCGGTAGCCGGAATCGCAGACGGGCTAGGCGGTGATTCCGTTGCCGGCCGAGCAGGGGTATTGGTAGCAGTCACCCTCGTGGACCCGGATTCGCTTGTGGCGGCGGAGTCGCTGACTGTCGGCTCGACCGCGTCATCGGTACCACAGGAGGCCAGGAATAAGGCCAGGAACAGAGATAGTAACAGAATGCCGCGTTTCATGAACCGCTGATCCTGGATAGAGTGAAAGGCCGCACGCTCACGCGTTGCGGCCCTCCTGGTCTGTAATGTCGCTCTAGCTAGGGTTTGGGCATCTCGGACACCGCGCCGAAGGCCGGTCGTGGCGCGCCGCTCAAGTCGATAATACTGTAGGGGACCGGATCGTCTGTTGGTCCGCTGCCTTTGTTGCCAAAGTCGTAGTTGAATAGGAAGGCCAGCCAGACTTTGCCTTCGTCATGCATTATCTGAAATGCCTGCACGATGAACTGGGCTTGCTCATCCAACGTGTTATCCTGCGCGAACTCGAAGCCTACCGGATACTCGTCATAGCCCTCACTGCTGGCCCAGCCGAACTCGGTAACACACAACTTCTTCGCCGGATCGATGGACTGCACTTTCTGAGCGTAGGTATCGATGGTCGTCTTGAAGCTCCAGCTGTGGTGCGGATTGTCGAATGGTCCGCGGAAGATGGCGGTGGCTGCCTCGGCTTCGGCACCAGCCGCCTCGTAGGGCACACTGGGTCCAATATTATAGCCGTTGTGGTGGGCGCCTATGCAGTCGGCAAAATTCAACATGCCAGCGGCCAAGGCTTCGTCAAGATATAGGAAATCATCGTAGGAGGTAACGCCGTCATTTATGCCTGTGGGGGCAAGCGCGCCACTGATGACGACGATATTGGGATCATGGGCCTTGATGGCCTCATGGGCCTGAGATAGAAACTGGACATAGCTGGCCGGACTTAGTCCTTGAGGGGTGGCCCATTCTCGGTCCAGATTCTGTTCGTTCCACACCTCGATAGCATGTACCCTGCCATCGTAGCGGGTGAGTAACTCGTTGAGGAAGTTGACATAAAGACCGTAATCGTCTGGCGGGCCATTTTCGCCACCGGCCGCACGTGTCCAGGCTGGCGCGCCCACAACGCTGAGCATGAGATTGAGCCCATGCGCGTTGGCCTCGTCCACGACGCCATCGTAGAAGAACCATTGGAAGGTCTCAGGATCGGGTTGTACGAGCGGCCACTCCATCTGCACTTTGACCCAGTCCAGGCCTAATTGGCCGTCGATAACATCCATAGCATACTTGGGATCACCAACCACGGCATGCGACTGGGTGCCGTAACCGAAAGCGTCGGCCGGCCAGGGGAATGTCGCTTGCTTCGCCGGCGGTTCTTCGACAACCGGTTCGGATGGCTCTTCCTCAACATCCGGTTGGGCTTCTTCAGCCGGCGCTTCACCTTGCTCACTGTCAACGATCACCGGCGGGGGCAGCGTAGCTGTCGATTCGGCTGGGGGCGCGGTGTCGGGCTGGCTTTCGACTGCCGGCTCTTCTTCGCCGCCGCAAGCGACCAGAGCTAGCAATAGCGTAATAAGGAGCAGGTATTTCATTTTACTCATGTTTATAACCTTTCTTGCCGGCGAGTAGAATCCACCGCCAGGACTTCGCTGCAATCATGCTTCTCGGAATCGTCGGTCTTTCTTTGCATTGTGGCTACTTTCTAGCCACCCATAATCTGAGACAAAGTACCGCAAGCGGGGCAGCTGCCATCCTTGCGGATGATGGCATAACCGGCCTGGGGATCATTACCCCAGGTTGTCGAGTCGACGTTCCAGACGATCAACATGCGTACCTTGCCACTATTAGCGGCCAGACTAGTCGCCTCGGCCAGCCATTGGGCTTGCTGGGCCACGGTCACGTTGCCGGCCCAGGAGAACCCGCCAGGCAAACCACCGTAGCCCTCAGGAGAAAGATAGCCCAATTCGGTGTAACATAGTTGCCGAGATCCGCCGAAGGCGTTGTAGTATGCATTGGTCATTCCCCAGAAGTACCTGGTGTAGTGGCTGCTATTGCCCCGCGGGTCGCCGCTGGTCTGGTTGGGCGAAATGATGCCTTCGTTGTAGTGAATGCCAATGCAATCCATGTAGTTGGCTGCGCCAGCCGCAGCCATGCCGGCCACATAGGCCGCATCATCGCAGCCACTGGCCGAACATCCGCCGCCGAAAGCGCCCGTTGGCGCCGGAGCGCCGCTGATAACCATGATGCCTGCGTTGGCGCCTTTGATCGCATTGTAGGCCGGGGCTAGCATGCTCTGGACATAGGCTTGCGGGCTGATCTGCCCCGCGGGCCACTCACGGTCGATGTTCTGTTCGTTCCAAACTTCGATGGCGTCCGGCGGATCAGGTAAGGCCGCTACGCGACCCAGGAATCCAACGTACTCGTCAAAATTGATGCCGCTAGGATACGGTGGTCCGGGAATACTCAACAAGATCTTGAAGCCTGCATTGTGAGCTTCTGAGATAACGCCGGCCACTTCCTGGCCGGTGTTGCCCGGACCCCACTTGTGTTGCCGCTTGATCCAGTTCATGCCGGCAAATTGCATCTGCCCATAAGGCGCGCCGAAAGCCTGGCCGCCCAACTCGAAGCTGCCTCCGGCGACTGGAGCGACAGCAACCGGTGCTGGCGCTCCGCCAGCGCTGCCAGCCGGCGCCTCAACCTCGACGACGGCCAGCGCACTGGAATCAACCGAAGAATTGATGCTCAGCAACTGGCCGAAAACCCAGCCATCCTGGTCGTCGGAAAAGGCGAACTGATACCAGGTACCCTCTTTGTTTCGGCCGGTGAGAGAGATTTTCTCACCCTGCTGCAAACCGCCGATAATGCCATACGCCAGGCCAGGACCGCTGCGGACGTTGGCGGCCGTATTGGCCACGGCATCGGCATCGCCCGGATCGATCGTTCTGGCCTGCGCTGTTGACTCGGCGGTCGGCGTCTCCTCCACAACTTCTTTCGTGGGTTTGGGAGTTGGCGTAGGCGTAGGCTCATCCTTGACAACGACGTTCACCTCGCCAAGGCTGGCGATGCTGTCGCCATGAGCAAAATTGGCGCTAATCACGTAATCGCCCGGTGCATCGGTATCTTCCCAGGCAAAGCTGGGTTCTTCGCCGCTACTGCTGGCGACGATGCCGCCAGAGTCGTCTTCGACGGACCAGACGATGGCCGCGCTGGCAGGCTGGGGAGGCTCGCTATCGTCATCCATGAGATTTTGTAAGGCGACGGCATAGCCCTCGCCACCGCTCAGCGTACCCAGGCCGCGCACGGCAACGCCTCTGGCGTTCAATTGATTGGTGAATCGGCTGCGATGGGTCAAGAGCGCTTCGCTGCCTAACCAAACGCTATGAGGTTGGTCCGCTTGCTCATAGGTGTATTTGTAGGTCAAACTCTCAGGATCCCATTCTAGATCGCCGGCCGATCCGGAGAGGGCAACCTCCACCGATTCGCCTGGTTCGATCTCGGACGAGCCCTTGACAAAGCTTAACTCGCCAAAATTGGCCATCGCTTGATCACTCTCGACCTCGCGCTTCGAGTCGGCCACGGCATCGATCGCGTTCACGCTGACCAGGAGCGAAAGCTTGCTGCGGTCAACGTTACGCATCGCCCATTCAACCATTTGGGCAGCCTCGCCATCGTCGCCATACACGGCCGGCTCAAGTGGCATCTGTAGATAAACGACGTCGGCGATCTGGCCAATTGCTGGCCAATCTTGGCCGGCCGTATCCCAGGCGCCGTTTACCATGACCGGCGTCTCCAGGGTGACGATCAACTCAAGACCCTGGGACTCGAGGGCGGCCGACAGATCGGCGACGAAATTCGTAAAGTGGTCCATTTGATCGGGATCCACACCCTGGTAGTCTAGATTGACGCCATCGAATCCGCCTTCTTCAGCCTGTGCAAGCAATTCTTGGATGTTCTGCTCGCTGGCGGCGGGATCGTTTAGCATTGTCGATAACGACTGAATGTCGACTATTGCACCCGTGTTAGTGGCCCGCAGATACTGCCGGTAGCCTGAACTGGGCACCTCGACGATATCTCCCACCAGCATGCCTTTCTGCACAAGCGTTAGCGTGCCGGCGGTTATCTCGCTGAGATAGGGGAGAACCGGCGGAGGAAGCTCATGGGCCGGCAGAACCTCGGCCCCGATTTCTAATTCGGACGGCCCTTCGGTCTGCATTAGGGCTATGGCCATAGGCAGTGGTCCTGACAAAGAGGCCAGCTGTTCGCCACTGCCGCTTACTTCGCTAGGCATAAATGACCAGGAATCGCCATGCCAGCCCATCATGTCCAGCGTCTGAACCGGCTGTGCTGTAGACGGGATCGTTATCAAGGCGCTGCCCACTGGGGTCTCATCTTTATAGTCGATCAAATAGACATCGCTGGCCAGGGTATGATTGGGCGGCATCGTCGTCGCCCCCGAACCCAACTCGTCATCCGCTTCACCGGCCAGGAAATCAGTCCGGGAGACGGTGTCGCTCTTCACTTTCTCGTCGCCGGTGACCGAAAGGGCAAAAGCGTCGTCCCCGGTTGCCTCTTCTTCGACTACAGTTTCTTCGGCCTCCTTGGCCTGAACCACCGCCTCTTCGCCGCCACCGCTGATGCCTAATCGTTCGCCAAGTGATACGGGCGGCAGAAAAAGGCCAATGATGATCAGGACGACGATTACCAGAACTCCGATTGCCAGTAAACGACCATGCTTACTGGACACGCCGTTCTCTTCGGCGATAACGGAACCGGCTTCGTCGTCAGATTCGAGGCTGTCGCCAGGATCTACGTCGTCGCCGCTACCAGCGATTTCTTTGCCGCTGTCGCCGACGACCGTAATTTCCTGATCGTCCTGATGCTCTGGAGCCTCCTGAGTCTCGTCTGTAGGACGCTCTTCTTCCATACCCTTTGATCCTCCTCAGATTCCAAGGCAAGACGCGCGCTGCCTGCAAATAGCGGTAACGCGCCTTCCAGCACCCCTGGAAATCCAATGGTAACACACAAATGGCGGCCGTCTCGCAACGCCGCCATTAATTCTCTACCTTTAGCTGTTTTTTTGTCAGCGGAGAGGATTCTAGCACATGCGAAATTCGACGCCAAGCGGGCAGCGTGACCAAAGGCGAGTCGTAGGCGATCAGTATGGACTTCGACTCAGACCGATTACCCCTGTTCGACGCCGTAGATTAATGTATCACTATAAAAGTCTTTCCAGCCAAACCAGAAGATTACCGTGCTTTTGATTCGGCTGAGGCTTTGCCCGGCTAACGGGCCTTCTAACGCTCGACCGTTGAAGCTATCCCATAGGCTGCCAGTTTCGGAATCGACGAGCTGGCCTTCGGCGGCAGGCTCGAAGGTCAATTCTTGCCCTTCGACCTGTCGATCATAGACAATGCCCCCGCCGTTTTCTTGGTCAAAGACCACCAGAACATCGTGGCCGCCGACAGTATCATTGACGATCGGTTCGTCGTTCAATACTCGAAAGGGATAGGCGATGGCGGTGTCATCCAGGGCCACGCCAATGACGAATTCCTTGCCCGCCAGGCGATTGTCGATGATCGTTTCACCAATCACGCCGGCCGCGCCGGAAGCATAGTAGCCTGAATACGGATCTCGGCCGCCCCTGGAACCCTTGCGTAGGGCCAGCGTTTCCGGATGCTTCTCCTTCCATTCGGCCCAGGTTGTATGCCATGTCGGCAAAAACTCGAGCGACGTGCCTTGCATTTCGCCTGAAACGGACTCGCCTAGCAACTGGCTCCACAGGGATTCGGTCTCGCGGTCATACATCACCAATACGTTACGAATCAGTTTGCCGGAAACGCCAAATGAGAATTCGCGGCCGTCGATTTCGCGGGCATACACGATGCCCGTAAAGCAGAGCGGTCACCAGGTGACGGCGATTTTGACGCCGCCGACGGTGTCGTTAACGATTTCGTGCGAACTTAGCAGCGGTATAGAGTAAGCTCGGGCGTCACCGTTGAATTCGACGCCCAGTATGAGTTCTTCGTCCGAGTATTGTTCGTCAGCCTCGGCGGCCGAAACGAACTCGGGATTGTCAATGGCCTGTATGGCGTCCCTTGGCAGAAGGGTGATGATATTGTAGTCGGCAAAGGACTCGCCTGCCGAAGACGACTCCTGCCCTGCTTCTACAGCTGTTCCGTCTGAATCGACCGCCTGGGCGCAGGCAACCAGCAACAGACACAAGCCCGCCAACCAAAACGGTAAACCAGTAGTTGTAGTAAATCTTTGTCTGAGTTCCATGCCTCTCCACATTTTGCCGGTCAGCTGTCATTAGAATGTCACTTCAGCGGGGATCGTATCAGGGAACGACCTGGCGAACTGTAATATTGACACCCTTTGGGCCATTGCTATACTCATATTCAAAGGTGGTTTTTGCTGCCGCAAATGGTTATTTTGCAACATTAAGGAGTGATTAATGGCAACAGCGGAACAGATCTTTGCAAACATGCCGAAGGCCTTTGACGCGGAGAAGGCTGGCGATTTGAGCGCTGAGGTTCAGTTTAATCTTTCGGGTGAGGGAGGTGGTACGTGGCACGTGAGCGTTGCCGATGGTATCTGTACTACCGGAGAAGGTCCCGTCGAAGCGCCTACGGCGACGATTAGCATGGAAGCATCGGACTATGTGGCCATGATTGACGGTGAGCTGAACGCTATGGAGGCGTTCATGCAGCAGAAGATCAGAGTTGAAGGCGACCTGGCCACGGTAATGAAGTTCCAGACCATATTCGGCTAGGGGAATCTCAAGAACACCTGTGATTTGCCGCTCAAAATGAGCGGCTGACGTGGAAAACCCGCTCGCCTAGTGCAATGGGCGGGTTTTTGTCGTTTAGAGCTTACCTACTCAGAAAGCCGGGCCAGGGCCAGTTCAGGGTAGTCTTTGGGCTCGGCCGCGGCCGGCTCGACGCCGAACAGCTGCAACAATTCGGTAATCAGTCCGGCCTTGCGCTCCGCATCAGAACGAGACCAGGTGCGTGACTTGATCTCAAGATAATGGCCCTCCATTTCTGGTTTGACAACCCGGTCGAGATTCACGGCGAAATCGGTATCCCGATAGATTATCCGCCAGCGACGGCGGTCTTTGTGAACCTCGACCTCGTTGTCGGGGGCAAAGTATTCTCGGTAGAATCGCAGGCTCTGCTCGGCCGGCGCCAACCAGCGGGAGCGGGATAGCATGACAGCGTTGGGATACTCTTGATCGTTAGCTTCGCCCAACAGGGTCAGGCGGGAGCGAGCTTGATAAACTTTGCCTTCCTTGTCCACATACTCATCATCCCGGTAGCGCAACCTCGCTGCATCAGGGTCATCCGCCTCAAACACGAAGTAGCTATCGTATTGTCGATAATGGGCCCGCTTGGTGATGGTCAGTTCGTCATTTTCCAACGCGGCCAGTATCCGGTCCACATCGCTGACCGGCACCTTAACCTGCACCTCAAAACTTTCCTGACGTTGTACGCCGGCCAATAAGACGAGCTTGTTATAGGGGCTGGATTCTCGTTTGATAACGAAGGCATCTATCTTGGCCGCCATGCTGGTGGCCTGCTCTTTCACGCGTTCCTCGTCGACGGTCAATAACTGGCGCTCACGCATTAGCCAGCGACCATTACAGATCACGTGAGCTACATCACTGCTCTTGGCGGCATAAACCAGGCGCGAATAAATCGCTTCATCATGATTGTGAAAATGGGGCCAATTGTGCATCCCATCCATATCGACCACGATAATATCTGCCCGCTTGCCGGGTTGCAGACTACCGGTGTAATCGGCCATATGAATCGCGCGTGCACCGCCAATGGTGGCCATCTTGACTGCATCCACGGCCGGCAAGACGGTAGGATCGTTGGCCACTGTCTTAGCCAGTAGCGCCGCCAAACGCATCTCCTCAAACATGTCAAGGTCATTATTGCTGGCCGGCCCATCCGTTCCCACGCCAACGTGCAAACCCATGTCAAGCATTTGAGCGGTCTGGGCGAACCCGCTGGCTAGCTTTAGATTGCTGGTCGGGCAATGGGCCACGCCGGCCCCTGCTTTCTGCAGATCGTACATCTCGCCGCGGTCGAGATGTACACAATGGGCAGCCAACAGCTTGGTGTGTAGAATCCCGTGCTGGGCGATCCAGGGCACGACCGGCATGTTGTTATCCAGGCGGCAATTCTCGACCTCAAGCAGGGTTTCGCTGACGTGCGTGTGCAGAGGGACATCGAACGAGCGAGCCAGGTCGGCGCACGCACGCATTAACTCTGAGGTGGCTGTGTACCAGGCATGGGGAGAAACTGCCGGCTGGATCAGGGGATGACCGTTCCACTTTTCGATGAAGCGACGGCATAGCACCAGCGCATCCTCGAAACTTTCCGCATCGGGCGCGGGAAACTTGAGCACCGTCTGACCTAGCAATGCCCGCAGGCCGATTTCAGCCGTCGCCTCGGCCACCGTTTCTTCATGATAATACATGTCGGCGAAAGCAGTAACGCCCGAGCGAATCATCTCAGCGCAGGCTACTTCAGTCCCCAGCCTGACAAATTCGGGGTTGACAAATTCACGTTCAAGTGGCATCAGGTAGCCCAGCCAAACATCTAGCCGTAGATCGTCATTCAACCCACGCAGGAGCGTCATTGGCACGTGGGTATGGGCGTTCACCAGGCCGGGCATAATAACCCTGTTGCTGCAATCAACGGTTTCCCTCGCCTCAAACTGTTGATCCAGCTTGTCGGCCGGGCCCAGGGCAATGATTCGGTCGCCATCCACGGCGACGGCGCCAACCGGGTATGTGGTCAGGTCATTGTCCATAGCCACGACAAAGCCCCCGGTAAGCAGCAGTTCCACTTCTTTAGTCATCAAATCCTCGCTTGTTTGTTTCTGGGCGAGCCTCATTCTCTGAGGTGGAGATCGGCCCATCAGCCCGCCAACTAAGACTACTGTAAGGGCATTATACTACCGAAAGCAAAGAACGACTTCTCTGCTCAGAAAGGTGGGAAGAGAGCATATTCATTCTTTCTTTTCGTCCGGTTTCGAGTGAGGCCAGTAAATGCTATAATCGATACGCGAGGCTGTTCTTGTAATGGGAGCGTGATAGGCGAACCGCACATGCGAATGGTAGAGATCATCGAGGGAAAACGAGACGGCGAGCGGCTGACCACCGAGGAGATTGATTGGTTTGTCCAGGCCTACACTGTAGGCGACGTGCCTGACTACCAGGCGTCGGCATTGCTGATGGCCATTTACTTCCAGGGCATGAATCGACGCGAGACAGTTGACCTTACGCTGGCCATGGCCCGTTCAGGAGATCAACTTGATTTGCATGATACGGTGCCTTTTGTCGTCGATAAACATTCGTCCGGCGGTGTGGGAGACAAGACGACGCTGGTTGTGCAGCCGCTTGTTGCTGCGTGCGGCGTGCCATTTGGCAAGATGAGTGGCCGTGGACTAGGTTCGAGCGGCGGAACACTCGATAAGATGGAATCATTCGCTGGCTGGTCGGCCGATCTCTCATTGCCGCGTTTTAAAGAACAGTTACGAGACATCGGGTTGGTTCTGGCTGGGCAGACGGCAAGGCTGGCCCCGGCCGATGGTAAGCTATACGCTTTACGCGATGTCACCGGTACGGTGGCCAACGTCTCGCTAATTGCCGCCTCGATTATGTCCAAAAAACTGGCCGCCGGCGCCGATGCTATCGTGCTCGACGTGAAAGTTGGCAAAGGCGCCTTTATGCCCGACCTGGATGCGGCGCGAGAATTAGCCAGGCTCATGGTCGACATCGGCCAAGACGCTGGGCGCAAGACCGTGGCCTTGATCGCCGATATGAATCAACCTCTGGGCCATGCGGTGGGTAACGCCTTGGAGGTCAAAGAAGCCCTGACCACGCTAAACGGTGATGGCCCGGCCGATTTATGGGACCACTGTCTAGAAGTAGCCGGTAACCTGCTGCTGTTGGCTGGCAAATGCGAGCGCCTTGACGATGGTAAGAAGTTGGCATCCGACGCCCGTGATGACGGTCGGGCTTTGGATAAATTCCGGGCGATGGTGGTTGCTCAAGGCGGTGACGGCCGGATGGTTGACGAGCCACATAGGTTGCCAGGAGCGGCCGTGGTAGCGGACGTGATGGCCTCGCGCAGTGGCTATATCGCTGGCATTGACGCGGGTGAGATTGGTTGGAGCTGTGTAAGACTGGGTGGCGGCCGGCTGGTGAAGGCGGCTCACATTGATCATGCGGTGGGTAAGGTCATTCCTGTCAAGGTGGGCGACTATTTGCAGGCTGGCGATCTCATCGGCACAGTCCACGCCAACGATCTCGCCGCTTTGGCAGCCGCCGAGCAAGAATTACGCCAATCGATCACCTGGTCAGAAGAGATGGTTGCCCCGCTGCCACACTTTTATGAGACGGTGACATGAACGTCAAGCTAGCCGTCGCCCATGGGCGACGGCCCGTACCTCGGTTGCGGCGTGTTTACCAGCGCCATTCAAAATGGGGAAGTGAGTCATGAAGTTTGGTCTGGCTTTAGGTGGCGGGGGCGCGCGTGGCGCGGCGCATATTGGTGTCTTGATGGAACTGGAGCGGCACGGCCTGTGGCCAGATATCGTCGCCGGCACCAGCATTGGAGGATTGGTTAGCGCGTTGATTGCATATGGCTTGCGTGCCGCCGATATCAAAGAAGTCTTCGCACAGATGCGGTTCGGGAAAATGTATTCGTTGCCTTGGCAAAAGCCGGCGGTGATGGACAATCGAAGGCTGGAGAGGCTTCTGGTTGAAACTATTGGCCGACCCGCATTTAGTGATTTGAAAATACCCTTGGCAGTTGTGGCAACCGTCCTGGAAGAACGCGAAGAGATCGTTATAGACCAGGGCGATGTGGTCAAGGCCGTATTGGCTACCTGCGCATTCCCAGTTGCGTTGCCACCAGTCAAATGGAGTGGGAGGACCTTGATCGACGGAGGTTTATTGAACAACACACCATTTGACGTGGCCCGAGACAGAGGAGCGAATATCGTTCTGGCCGTTGACCTGGCCAACAGCGCGCCATATGGTACTCCCATGGAGACGCCGCTGAAAAGCAGCTTCCTGGCACGACTCTTGAGTCGAGTGCAAGGCGATCCGATGTATCAGGCAGTTTCTACTTTGGCCGACATTGTGACCTACCAGAATGTGATCAGGCACCTTGAGCAGAGTCCACCGGATCTGTTGCTCCGGCCGGAAGTGGGTACCATTGGCTTGTTTGATTTTCATCTGCTGGACGAAGGCATTAATGTAGGACGCCAGTCGGCCAAGGCCGAAATGGCGACGCTCAGGGCCTGGTCGCACCAGCTCAAGGCGGCGCAGGCATGAAGGGACGGTCCCATGACATCTGGTATGGCCTGGGGCATTGAGAACCGGACATAGATCGTAATTGGAGATTTGAAATGCAGGTTCTGGGTGTGGATGTAGGTGGATCGGGAATTAAGGGCGCGCTAGTAGACGTCAGCTCTGGCCGGATGGCAACCGATCGTTTCCGCCTGCCAACGCCGCAACCTGCGAGGCCAGAAGCTGTTGTCAAGGCAATCAAGAAAGTCCGCAAACATTTCGATTACAGTGGTCCGGTAGGGGTTGGCTTTCCAGCTGTTGTCCTGGATGGCACCGTGCTTACGGCAGCCAACGTTGACGACGCCTGGATCGGGTATCCCGGGCAGCAGGTCTTGATTGACGCGCTCCAAGGTCCGGTGACATTGCTGAACGACGCCGATGCGGCCGGCTTCGCCGAAATGAGGTTTGGCGCCGGTCGTGACAGAAACGGCCTGGTGATGATTCTCACCCTGGGTACTGGTATCGGCAGCGCCCTATTCATGGATGGCCGCCTGATCCCAAACAGCGAACTAGGACACTTGTATCTGTCCGGACATTCGGCCGACGCCGAGGAATACGCGTCTGACCGCATTCGCTCAAGCAAAGACCTGGGATGGAAAGCCTGGGCGCGCCGTCTGGACATTTATCTACGGTACCTTGAAGGTCTGTTTTCGCCTAATCTATTCATCCTTGGCGGTGGCGTCAGCAAGAAGTCTGATAGGTTCATTCCTCATCTAACGTTACGGACGGAGATTGTGCCGGCGCTGTTGCGCAATGAGGCTGGTATTATTGGGGCAGCGATGGCGGCCGTTGACGAAGGACAGTCGGCGGGCAGCCGTTGAAAGGCGTAGAAGATGCTACCAGCGCTTAGAAACCGAAAACCCGGCCCGCGCCTGGCTTTCCTGGTTGAAGTAGAGCCGGAATTACTGGCCGAGTATCTGGTTGCCTTCGCCAATGGAGATGGTGGGACTATCGTCCTTGGCATAGATGAATCTGGTCGGCCGCATGAGACGATATGGGAGGAGGAAGCCGAGGGAGGATTACGGGCAGCAGCCGAACTGAGTCATCCCCCGGTTATCAGCCATTTGCAGACCGTGGAAACTCCTGACGGACCACTGATCAGCATTCAGGTTGACCGTAGCCAGCACCTGCATAGCCTTAGTGATGGCCGTGTGCTGACCCGAAGCGGTCTGGAGAATAGGGTCTTGTCTGGATCGGAGATCAGTCACCTGGCAGCCAGCAAGTCAACGGTCGAGTTTGAATCTGAGATCGTGCCCGGCGCAGCACGCTCTGATTTTGATGATGAGATCCTTGAAGAGTACCTGGTTCGGCGCGAATCGCGCGGTGTATCACGTACTGGCCCGCTTGGGCAACTGTTGTTCGAAATTGGCGCGGTTGATCAGAATGGGCGGCCAACAGTGGCCGGGATCTTGCTCTTTGGCAAGAATCCCCAGGCGTTTCTGTCGCAAAGCGGACTGGTATTTGTGAAATTCCCCAGCACTAGCCCTCGAAGTGAAGAGGGTGGGGCAGGCTACGGCCGGCGTGACGAAATCGGCGGACCAATTGCCCGAGTCGTCGAGCGAAGTTGGAACGTCGTGTGGGATGAAATGCGCGTCGGCGCCGTCGTGAATGGCCTGGAACGTGAGGAGCTGACCGAGTACCCGGCGTTCGCTGTGCGCGAAGCTATCGTTAACGCTATTTGTCACCGAGATTATCAGATCAAAGGACGCCGGATTGAAATACGCATGTACAGTGACCGGCTGGAAGTGATCAGTCCCGGTAGCCTACCGGCTTACATTACCCTTGATAATATCGTGGAAGAACATTTCTCGCGCAGCCCGCGGCTGGTAAATGGGCTTTTCCAATGGGGCTACATTGAGGAGCTTGGATTAGGCATTGACCGGATGATTGAGGAGATGGTCCAGGCTGGTCATCCACCGCCTACCTTTAAGGCCACCCCTCACTCATTTACGGTGACCTTGTCCAATGCCCGAGAGAGAGCGGTCGCTCCGCGCTGGACGCGGAGCATGAACGAGCGCCAGGGCAAGGCTATCGCTTACGTCACCGAGCACGGTAGCATCACCAATAGGGAGTACCGGGCGCTGTGCCCTGCCGTCACTAGTGAAACGCTCAGACTAGATCTTGTTGACCTGGTGGAGCGAGGGTTACTGTTGAAGATAGGATCGAAGAAGGGAACCCACTACATTCTCAAGTGAACCACAGGCCATGCGGTTAATATCCCAAACTTATCCCAGATTCGAACTTGGGATATCTTTGCCAGTGTCCGGGGCAGCTACGTAGTCAACGCGCGAAATGAGATTCGGCACACCTCTGGCCTTGCTGTTGTTGTTGATCATTCCGTACTTGATCTGGCTTGGCCGGCCCCGACGCGCTGCTGCCAATCGTGAATGGCTATCTCTCGCCCTTCGACTGGCCATCGTCCTCCTGCTCACGTTAGGCCTGGCTGGAACACGCCTGGTGCGCGCGGCCGATGGGCTGGCGCTGGTCTTCCTCGTCGACGCTTCTGATTCTGTCGGAGCCGAGCAAGCGGAGCAAGCGGAGGACTTTGTCAGGGGCGTCGTCGAAAGCATGGGGCCTGATGAGCGAGCAGCGGTTGTTGTCTTTGGGGCTAACGCGTTGGTCGAGCGACCGATGAGCGGCCTGGCCGACCTGGCGCCCGTTACGACAATTCCGCTAAGCCTGCACACCGATCTGGCCGAGGCCATCCGCCTGGGATTGGCGCTGTTCCCGACCGGCAGCGCGCGACGAGCGGTCCTGATAAGTGACGGAGCGGCGACTTTAGGCGACACACTTGGCGCGGCCGAACTGGCGTCCGCATCCGGCGTGGCCATTGACGTGGTGCCCTTGGACCGGCCGGTTCATGATGCAGAAGCTTACCTGCGCGATGTGCGCGCGCCTACGCGAGTTCGAGAAGGAGAATCCTTCACAATTCACGTCGGCTTAGAGAGCACAGTGGCAACGGACGCCGAACTGCAGGTGCTGGCCGGAGGTGTCCTTGTCTACCAGGAGCCAGTGAGTTTGCAAGCAGGAGCCAATAACCTGGTGATTCGGCTCCAGGCGACTGAACAACAATTCGCCCGTTATGTGGTCCAGTTGATCGCAAGGGATGACTTCTTTTACCAGAACAACCGCCTGGCGGTCTTTACCCAGATCGATGGCCCACCTCAGGTGTTGCTGGTGGCCGGACAGCAAGATGCGGGCGCGAATGTCGATCAACCGTCGTCGCCGGCGATCGATTCCTGGCAACAATTGCAGTTGGCATTGACGGCAACGGGGCTGGTCGTAGAGCGAATTAGTCCGGCGGACCTGCCGGCCAATCTTGAAAGCTTGAGCAATTACGACAGCGTTGTTTTGGTCGATGTCAATGCCAAGTCTTTATCGCAACGGGAGATGGAAACCCTGCACAGCTACGTGCGTGATCTGGGCGGTGGGCTGGTGACCGTGGGTGGTCCCGAGAGTTACGGTATGGGTGGTTATTACCGCACGCCTTTAGAGGAGATGTTGCCGGTTGAGATGCAGATTACGGATCAAGAGCGATTTCCCGCGGTCAGCATGGCGTTGGTCATCGATCGCTCTGGCAGTATGGCGACCGTGGAGGGAGGCGTGAGCAAGATCCAATTGGCCGCCGAAGGCGCGGTGCGCACTGTGGAGTTACTGAACGATTTTGACCAGATCGCTGTACTCCCAGTAGACACTGCCGCTGACGGGACCATTGGACCGGCCTCGGTCAGCGATCGAGCACAGATCATCGGTCAAATCAGACAACTTGGCGCCGGGGGCGGCGGCATCTATGTTCGAACCGGGCTGGAGGCGGCCGCAGCGGCCCTGGCTCAAAGCCCGAATCAAATCAAGCATATCATTCTTTTGGCCGACGGTGCTGACTCTGAGCAAAAGGAAGGTGTGCCCGAGCTGATCAACGCTCTGGCGGCCGAAGGCGTTACAATTTCGACGGTAAGCATCGGCGATGGTCCAGATACTCCCTGGTTGCGGCAGATGGCTGAGTTGGGCGGCGGCCGCTTTCATCTAACGGATCAGGCGGCTAGCTTGCCGCAGATATTCACGCAGGAAACGACGGCAGTTCAGCGATCCTATCTGATCGAGGAGAGATTCTTCCCGGCTGTGGCCGGGACCGGCTTCGCCCGTCAGCATTCACTTTTTCGTGCGATGGAAAGCTCTGGAATAACACGGGTGCCTCCGTTGTATGGCTATGTGGGCACGAGCCCAAAACAGACCGCGCAACTAATCCTAGAGACTCACCTGGGCGATCCGCTTCTAGCCGCCTGGGAATACGGACTGGGGCGTTCGGCCGCCTGGACCTCGGATGCCACCGGCCGCTGGGGCATCGACTGGGTCGACTGGAGCGGATTTCCAACGTTCTGGTCCAATCTAGTTCGCTGGTCTATTAGCCAGGAGCAGGGCGGCATTCTAGAGACCGAGGTGCAATTCACTGAGGAGGAGGCGCTACTGACCGTCGACGCGCGAGATGGCGGCGGCGACCTGCTCAATGACTTGGCTTTGAGGGCCGTGGTCGTCGATCCGGCTGGGGAGACTCTCGATCTTGCTTTGTCTCAGGTGGCCCCTGGACGTTATGAGGCGTCGTTCCTGCCTGCCGCGGAAGGCGCTTATTTGATTCGTGTCGCAAGTCACTCTGACGAAGATCTTGGTGAAATTGGCCAAACGAGTGGCTGGGTGCTGGGCTACTCGCCTGAATACCGAAACCTTGCAGGCGATCCGCGACTGCTTAATTCAATTGCCGAGTTAACCGGCGGCCGCGACCTGACGTCCCAATTCGACGAGGGCGACTTCGCCGCCGTCTTGTCTCACGATTTGCCGGCCGGTGAGGCGAGTCGCCCCATATGGCCCTGGTTGCTCACGCTGGCCGTACTGCTATTGCCGTTTGACATCGCCGTGCGCCGGATCGTGATCACTCGCGTCGACGGCCAACGTTTGTGGCAAAGGACTCTGGGTCGAATCTGGTGGTCAACAGTTCCGGAAGCAGAGCGTAGCGAGCGTGTGACCAGACTGTTCAGAGCCAAAGAGCGCGCTGCCAGGCGACCGGAGGAAGAGCCATTGAGCGAGTCGCAGCCCCTGGCAAACGGCGAAATCAGGGCCCGGCCAGCAGAGGACCCAACCGATAGAGCCGATGTGGATCCGGCCGGCGCAATTGATGAGGTGGCGACGGATTCGAGGTCCCCTGCCGGCGACAAGTACGAATCGTTGGCCGCACGGTTATTGGAGCGCCGGCGAAGCACAAATCAAGAGCCGTCCGACGACGACCATTAACCTGGTAGCCTACGACAAGAACGGCAGGACGGAGAAGTGGCCCGATGACCTCTTCCGCCTTCTGCGGCCGGAATCGAGTGCTCGCTCACAGAGATAGAGATTTCTCTTCAACCAATCTTAGAGCATGCTCCTTGAACTCGGCCAGGGGTATTGCCCCACGATCCTCGTTGGCTCGCGTCCTTACGGCTACCGTTCCAGCGCTGACTTCCTGGTTGCCGACGACCAGCATGTAAGGAACTTTCTGCAGTTGCGCATCCCGGATCTTGGCGTTCATCCGGTTATTGCTAGCGTCGACTTCCACCCTCAAACCACTCTGCTTCAGCTCTTCGGCAACCTGTTTGGCGTAGTCAATATGTTGATCAGTGATAGGAATCATCACCACCTGAACCGGCGACAACCACACTGGGAAAGCTCCGTTGAAGTGTTCGATCAGAATGCCAATGAAGCGTTCCATACTCCCAAATGGCGCACGGTGGATCATGGCCGGCCGGTGCTTCTGACCATCTTCGGCCGTATATTCCAGCTCGAACCGTTCCGGCAATAGGAAGTCCACCTGGACCGTTCCTAACTGCCAGTCTCTCTTGAGCACGTCGCGGACGATGAAGTCTAGTTTGGGCCCATAAAAGGCTGCCTCGCCTGGTTCGACGGAATAACGCAAGCCCACTTTGTCGGCCGCCTTCTGAATCGCGCTTATTGCTCTAGCCCACATTTCAGGAGATCCAGCGTATTTTTCGCCTTCGCGATCATCCGTGCCGAGCCGGGCTCTAAAGTCCGTGAAGCCCATCGACTCAAAGATATACTGGATCAAGCGCACGACGTTGATGAATTCCTCTTCAAGCTGCTCCGGCGTCACGAATAGGTGTGAATCATCGATCGTAAAACCGCGCACCCTGGTGAGCCCGCTCAACTCGCCGCTCTGCTCGTAGCGATAGACCGTGCCAAACTCTGCTAATCGATAGGGCAGATCGCGGTAGCTCTTGGGCTGGCTTTTGTATATTTCGATGTGATGAGGGCAGTTCATCGGCCTCAACAAGAACAGCTCGCCGTCCACGTCAATGGGCGTATACTGACTGTCACTGAAGTATGGAAAATGGCCACTTTTGACATAAAGATCGACCTTGGCAATATGGGGCGTGACGACTGGCAAGTAACCGCGCTCCATCTGGGCCTGGCGCAAGAACGACTCTAGTGTCTCGCGTAGGATTGCACCTTTTGGTAGCCAAAGCGGCAGACCGCTGCCAACCGTCGGCGAAATATGGAAGAGGCCGAGTTCCTTTCCTAGGCGGCGATGATCGCGTGCCCTAGCTTCTTCGAGTTGCTTGAGATAGGCATCCAGTTCGAGACGATTTTCCCATGCCGTACCGTAGATGCGCTGCAGTTGGGCGCGGTTCTCATCTCCGCGCCAATAGGCGCCGCCTGTCCGAAGAATCTTCACCGCATTGGCCCGGATCTTTTTCGTCGAGGCGACATGAGGGCCGCGGCATAGATCCACGAATTGGCGATGTTGATAAATGCCAACTTCCGTCACCGGCTTGCTGATTGGAGCACCATTCTCGTCAACTTTTCCTGCAGCCAGTTCGTGAATCAGCTCTACCTTGTAGGGTTCATCAGCAAAGAATTCCAGGGCCTCGCCTATGGCCATTGTGGATTGCTCGAAGACGGCGTTTTGCTTGAGTAACGCTTTCATGCGCTTTTCGATGGCCTGGATGTCCTCGGGCGAGAAAGTAATTGGCCTACCGTTTTCATCTTTGCCCAGGTCGAAGTCGTAGTAGAAGCCGTCTTCGATTGGTGGGCCGATGGCCAGCTTCGCTTTTGGAAATAGGCTCAGCACTGCCTCGGCCATCACATGGGCGGCCGAGTGCCGAACTCGGTAAAGATCTGTTTCTGAATATGGTATACTGTTCTCTTCTGCCATGCTTGCCTCCAATAAGATGTAGTGCAGGGTAGGTGCGTCCGGTCCGGTAACACTGAGCCCGCAAGACATGAAAAAATGCCACCGCCCACATTGGGGCGATGGCAATAATCTCGCGGTTCCACCCAACTTCAGCGCCCATGAACAACTGGGTCGCTCTCGTTGTGGCCAATAACGGAGCCAACCGGAGTCCCTTACTAGCCAAGTTGCCCTTTGGGCGACAGTTTTCAGGAACTCACTCTCGGGTGGTTTTGGTCGCCGTCTTTGCTGTGAGGGCTTTCAGCCTATGGCGCCTCACTCTCTAGCGCAGGCCCGGCGACTACTCGTCCCGATCAACGTATTTTGCTTTTTTTGTTGTAATGGTCATTATAAAGATTGGAAGTGGATTGTCAAGCCGTTGCGCGTGGCTCCGGGCATGTTATAATGCTAAGCCTACTCAATTGTAGTATCAACAGTACCATGACGTCACGTAATCGTAACAGACAGTCGCGCTCGGGTGTTCGCCTGCCACTGTGGGGACTAGGGCTGTTGGTATTGGTCGTTTTGGTTTTCTTGATCGTCAGCTCATTCTGGCTATTTCGTTTTGTTCTGGGTCTGGCAGACGACCTGGAAGCGCTGAATCCCGATTTCGGTCAGGCTGGCCAGATCGAGGAAAGCAGTGAACAGAGTGGGGAGGCATCTCTGGGCAGAGACGAGGATGAGCCGAAGTCGATTATCTCCAACCCACTACCTCAGAAATGGTCTGGCAGTGAGCGAGTAAATACGTTGCTCCTGGGGATCGACCAGCGCTGCGACGAGGATGGTCCCACCCGTACTGATACGATGATGGTTTTGACCATTGATCCGGTGGGCTTATCGGCCGCCGCATTGTCATTGCCACGTGATCTATGGGTTGAAATACCAACGTTTGGAGTCGACCGGATCAACCAGGCCAACTTCCTCGGAGAATTGTACGAATACCCAGGGGGCGGGCCAGGACTCGCAGTGGAAACCGTCGAAGCGGCTCTAGGCATCAGCATCGACTATTACGTAACCGTCAACTTCGACGCCTTTGTCCAATTGGTAGATCAGGTTGGCGGTATTGAAATCGTCGTCCCTGAAACAATCGACGACGAGAGTTATCCCGACAACTGCTATGGTTATGATCCGTTCTATATTGAGGCCGGCCAGCACGAACTAGACGGCCTGACAGCACTGAAGTACGCACGAACGCGGGCCACGTTCGGTGGCGATGTTGATCGAGCCGCTCGCCAGCAGCAAGTTGTATTGGCCGTGCGCGACAAAGTCCTTAAACTGAACATGGCGCCTCAGCTTCTGACGAGCGCGCCAGAAATGTGGCGCATATTCCAGGAAAACGTTGAAACGAATCTCTCTTTGAACGAGACGCTTCAACTGGCTCTGCTAGCCCAAGACATATCGCGCGAGAATATCAGGACTGAGGTGCTCAATTATGAGTACGTATACAACGAAGTCACCCCGGACGGGCAAGCGGTTCTGGTACCCGTGCGGGACAAGATCCGCGTCTTGCGCGACCAACTCTTTGCCCCGCCGGCTATTCCCACGCCGGTGATTGAGGACCTACCCCAGATAATGAATGAAGAGCAGGCTCGGGTCGCGGTTCACAACGGAACCCAGGTTTTCGGCCTTGCCGGCACGACCCGTGATTACTTGCTCGGTCATGACATCAATGTCGTCGAAGTCGGCAATGCTGATTCCTCGGAGTATCGGAGTACGCAAGTTATCGATTTCGGTTCTCATCCCGGGACTGCCCTTTACTTGACGCAACTAATGAATATACCGCCGCTTAACATCAGTAGCTCCTCACAATCGGGCGGAGAATACGATATATTGGTGATCCTGGGCGGTGATTGGCAAGTGCCGGAAGCCGATTAGCAGGGCGTATCCTGACCAAATGGAGCTTGGGAGCTTGTCCTGGCTCGCAACTGGAGCCACAATTGTCGATATGCTAGCGACATTCAGGATCATGAGACTGTTGGCAATGTTGATCCTGGGCGCGGCCTTGTCGGCAGCCTGCCAGGCCACCGATCCCGAAGCTACGCCATCTCTAGTAGCTACGACTCGCGGCACGGCCAGCGCGGTGCGGACCAGGCAGCCAACACCGACACGCACAAGAGTTCCTTCGGCAACTCAAACGGAAAGCCCGACCTCTACCCCCACGTTGGCGCCAACGGTCACAAATGAACCCACGCCTACCATTGGGACCACGCCCGATTCTGGACTGGAGCTAACATTGCTTCTACCCGAGGGCTGGCGACGTCTTGGAAACGAACGCCTGGGCCTGCAGATCGCGTCGCCGCCTGACTGGATTGACCTGTCCGATCGGGCACGGGCCGGCGGCTGGCTCGACAGTTTTGGCCCGCGGATGTTACTGGTAGCCGATTCCCAACAGTCCGGCGAGAATGTGCTCTCTGGCCAATCCAAAATCGGTGGCGGATTTGTACTCGGGTTCGTGTCTGAAGAGATTGGGCCGTCGGCAGACGCTGCGGCCAGTTTGGTCGCCTTCCTGGGCGAGATCGCTCAGGAGGAGTCGCTGGTTTTCCAACGCGTGGCCCTGGACTCCAGTGCTATTCCTGCGGCGTATGTTGACCTTGAGAGCATTCCACTGAGCCAATTTGAGAACGAGAGCCAGCAACTGTCCTTTCGACTCATGTCGGTCGTCGACCCTGAACAGGTCATTCAGACATTCTTCCTGATGGGAGCGGATCAAGAAGACTGGGAACTCTACCGGGATACGTTCGAGCAGATGATGCACACGATCGCTTTGAGCGGCAACTTGTCACTCGTCGGACAACAACTCAAGAGTGGCGATCAGGTCAAGGGTGATCTACCTCAAAATGCGAGCCAACTGTGGCCTTTCAACAGTGGCGGCGGGCAATATGCGACGATCACTTTGGCGCCGGAAGACAGCGACATTGATCTGACGTTGGTGCTCATCGATCCCGATGGCAATATCCTGGCCAGCATGGACGGTGGCTATGCTGGTGACCTCGAAGTGCTCACCGATGTACTGTTGCCGGATGAAGGCACCTATGTCGTGGAGGCTGGCGAGTTTTTCAGAGAAGGGGGGCAGTATCAACTCAGTTTGACGCTCGCCGATGAGCCTCAGTTCGGCGGCGGTGGCCGGATCGAAATCGGTCGTGAGATCGAGTCTGAACTTCTGGAGAACGGGGAGCATGTATGGGTGTTCAGCGGCACGGCCGGTCAAGAGGTCTCGATCGTCTTGACCTCATTCAGCGATCAACTTGACATCATCCTGGAGGTACGTGGCCCAGATGGACAGGAGGAACTTATCCTGGACGAGGGTTTTGCGGGCGACGCCGAGGTGGCGACCGGACTCACGTTGCCGGTGACTGGTGATTACAAGATCATTATCCGTGGCTTTGCGGGGCGCGGCGGCCCTTACACATTAGCTCTTGACGAGGGTAGCGAGAGTACACTGAACTTCTATGATGCTGGTGATCTTGCTTATGGCCAGACAGGTAGGGAATTCTTGCAGCAAGATGAGGCCCACGCCTGGTTCTTTGAGGGATCAATTGGCGATCAGGTCACGATCGAAGTCTCGCCGTCTGACGATAATCTCGATCTTGATATCTGGCTGCTGGACCCTCAGCTCAATGATATCGCCACAAGAGATGAATTTCTGGCCGGCGAACCTGAGAAGATCGAAGAGCATTTGCAGAGTGATGGCCAACACCTGGTTCTGGTCCGTGAGTTCTTCGGTGAGCCGGGCGAATACGAAATTCGGTTGAACGTAGGCGGTGAGGGCGTATTAGAGATCGCAGGCTCAATCGCTTACTCAGACACGGTGAGTGGCACATTGCCCTCTGATCAGAATGTGGGTTGGTCGTTTCAGGCCTTGGCCGGCGAGATCGTCAATATCGCGCTGACGCCTACCGATCCCGATCGCGACCTGGTGATCGTCCTCTTGGATCCTCAAGGTGAAACAGCGACTTCAGTTGACGCAGCCCTGTCGGGATTACCGGAGCGGCTGTCATCTTATCGAATCACGGAAGATGGCGAGTGGATGATCCTAATTCAAGAGTTTTTCAACGAAGGCAGCGGCTACGAATTGACCCTCACTCAGCAGCGATAGTTTCCCGTCATCCCTGGTCAACGTCTAGGTCGAGTTGTAGGGCCAGTCGATAGACGTCGCGTCTGTTCCAGCCAGACTGTTTAACCAGTGAAGCAACCGCCTGCTTGTTGCTCATGCCTTCGCCTAGCTGCCTCTCTAACTCGGCCAGCACCTCTGTTTCCGACCACTTCACGCTATCTTTTTCGGCGCCGGCAACGACCACTGTGATCTCGCCGCGGATCTGGCCCGACCGAAAATAGTGGATGGCCTGACTAGCGGCACCCCGCCATGTTTCCTCATAGAGTTTGGTTAGTTCGCGAGCAACGCATAGATCGCGATCGCCCAGTGTGCTGACGATATCCGCCAGCAGGTTCAGCAGGCGATGGGGTGCCTCGTAAAGCACCAACGTGTAAGGCAGTTGGGCTACGGTCTGGAGCGCTGCCCTTCTTGCCGCTTGTTGGCGAGGCAGGAAGCCTAGGAAGAGATATGTATCGGTTGGCAGCCCGCTGCTTATAAGGGCGGCTACGGCCGCCGACGGTCCCGGTATGGGCGACACTTGATAGCCTTCTTCGATTGCTGCCTTGACGAGTCGGTAGCCCGGATCAGACAGGCCAGGCATCCCGGCATCGGACACGAGGGCCAGGTCGCCCGTCTTCGCTCGTTCGATTAGTTCTCTGATCCGACCCTGCTGGCTGAATTCATGATAGCTGACCATGGGGGTAGCGATTTCGTAATGGCGCAGCAAGCGGCCGGTCACACGGGTATCTTCGGCCGCAACAAGGCTCACTTCACGCAACAGGCGTAGCGCTCTGAGGCTGATGTCTTCCAGATTGCCTATTGGGGTGCCGACCAGAAAGAGGGTGGGCATGCAGCCGCCTATCCCAGTTCCGGTTCAGTGATTCTGTACAAAGTTGAACCAGATCAGGTTTTGATTGCAGCTTGCTCGGGTTTGTACGCGGTAGACCTGCGAAACGGCCGTCCCGTTGGATGTTTCGAGCTGAACACTATGATCTTGCACGCGCGGCGCGTCGAATAGGAACTGCTCGTAGCCGCTAGGTCCATAGGCCGGCGCATCGCCGACAACTGCTCGCTGATCAATACCGCTGTCCCAAATGTGGACGACGTACCCTCCGGGTGCTACCGGATTACCTTCCAGGTCAAAAACCTCTCCGGCTATACCCATCCAGTTGCAGCCGGCATTGTTGGCGAAGTTCTGCAGGTACTGTGGGCTGGTCAGATCTTTGGTGAACGGGAATGGTGAGAAGGTCGCCGTCGCCGTCGCCGATGGACCGGGTGTCGGCGTGTCGGTTGGCGTGGGCGTGGGCGTACGAGTTGGCGTAGGCGGCGGGAACGTCGGGGTTACTGAGGGCGTCAACGTTGGCTGCAAGGTATTGATCGGTACTGGCGTTGGTGTATCCTGGACCGGCACGGGCGTGTGGGTTGGCGGGAGCTCGACGGCCGAATCACCGGTCGACGTTTCAGAATCGGGAATCACTTCAACCTCTGCCAAAGTTGGCGGCGGAGGCTGTGTTGGTACCAAGGTCGGCAAAGGCTCATCTTCGCGCGAGCCGAACAAGTCTGCGACGAAGTTGTCCGGAGTAACAAGGATAAATGCTAGCAGAGCTACAACCGCCACGGCGGCGACCACTACCAGGATGGTCAGCAAACCGACAAGACTGAAACCACGGCCGCTATCCTGGGGTTCGGCGTCAAAGTCATCGTAATTATCTGCCATCGTTAATTCCCCTCCACATACTCACGGGCAATCATAGCCTTGAAGAGTGGCTTGTCATGCATCCGGGTTAACCATGCGGACAACTTCAGCTTGAACCCATTGCTCTGCCAGCCATTTCTCAAAGCTCTGCTGCAACATAGTAAAGCGCAGGTCGGCGGCCAATTCTCGCTGTGGGTCTTTATTGACGACCTGAACGATGTAGTAGGTAGTCCCAGATCCATCGGCCCTGGTTGCGACGATCACTTCGCTGATCTCGCCAGGTTGCAAGTTGAAAGCCGCGACTTCGATTTCGGGAACCAGCAGTGAACCTCTGGCGAAGTAACCCAAGTCGCCGCCGTTTTCGCCGGTAATGCGATCGAGCGAATAGTCTCGGGCCAACGTCGCGAAGTCAGCCCCGGCCCGGGCCTGGTCGAGCAGCGACCGGGCCAATTCCGGATCGTCTACCTGTAAATAGCGTGCGTTCACTTGCTCAGCCGTGGTTGGTACATTGTTCGTCACACTGGCCACTGTCTGTTCGGTCAGCATTTCCGCAGCCAATGCTTCGCGGAATTCTTCGGCCGACCACTGATTTGTTTCGAGCCAGGCGGCAAAATTGTCTGGGCCGCCGGAAGCTTCTTCGAGTTCAAGCAAACGCGCATCAATCATCTCAGGCGTAATAGCCAGGCCCATCGCCGCGGCCGCCTGGGCAATGAGTTCAGTCTCAATCAGAGCATCCAGGACTATTCCGCGATAATTCGGTGCGCCATCTCCGGGGGCAATACCTAAATCGACTTGAGCTTGCTCATAGCGAGCTAATTCCTTCTCATAGTCGGCTAGGGTAACAGGCTGGCCATTGACTGTTGCCGCTAGTGGTTCCGTTGGCGTGGCCGTAGGCGGAATGGCCGTTGGCGCGATCTCCGTGGCGGTGGCGGCTGGGAGCGTCGTATCTACTTCCGCCGGAACCGTAGTAGGTATGTCTTCCGAAGCGGGGAGCGTGGCTACCGCTGTGGGCAGGGGTTCTTCGTTGCAGGCCACTATCAGCACCGAGAGAATCAGCAGAAGGAACAGTGAGCTTAGTCGTATCATCATAGAGTAACTGTAATAATGAGAATAGGAAGAACTGCCACCGAAACAACCCATCGTCGCCACGACCTAAACATAATGTTAGACAAATTATACACACCCAAGGGGGCAACGCAACAGAGTACGCAAGTACAGTTGGGGCGCGGTTTGCGGATGAGGGAAATCACTAGGTTATGAAGATGTTCCATACCAGTATGCCAATGGCGATAATGAATATGATGATGCAGCCGAAGCGGAATATGGATGCCGCCATGCCGAGCAGGATCTTGAATAAGATCCACAGAGCGGCGATGACGATGACGATGATCATTATGGTTAAGGGGTCGGGCATTGTCTTTCTCCTATCATATGCTTTTGATTCCAGTGACGATTCTACGGCACAAGTGGAGGATGCTCAAACCATGATCCTACCCGAACATGATTGTGCCATATTCACGATACGCGGTGACGAGTAGAATAGGGTAGTCGAGCTGAGGAGCAGAGGCGCTGGGCAGTTGAAGAAAACGTTTCCTGGGTTAACTCATTTCCTAGACCTCAAGATCGAGGTTAAGGCCTTTGCCCGTTTCTTCAGGCGGCTGCCCCCCGGCCTCGCGAATGGAGGTGGCCAGGATCAGGAGCGCAATCAGCATGATAGCGGCGGACACGAGACCCAGGACTTCAAAACCGCCCCTTGTCCAAATGACCGGACCTAGCAGCGCGCCCAAGGCCCGGCCCAGCCCGCCGGCGGCCAATATGATCGACATGACGACGCCGCGAGCGGCCGGGACGATCTCGGTCATAAGGGGTAAGCCGCCAACCACAGACATTTCGAAGAACAAGAACAGCACAAAAAGGGTGATCAGGGCTGTTGCTAACGAGGTGCTAACGAATGGGATGGCGACGTACATCAGTACCGTAATGGAACCGGTGGTGATTACGAAAGGACGTTTGCCCAGGCGGTCAATGAAGGCCGCCGTCGACAGCTCACCACCGATTTCGGCAGCGCCAATGACCGCCGCTGCCAGTCCCAGCGAGGTGAGGGTCAGCGCGTAAGTTGACTCCATCCAGTCACCAAAGATGATGAGCAGCAGTTCGTTAGCCAGCATAACCAGCATAATGTAGAGAGCCGCCACCCAGATGACTGGCTGGCGACGAACGACCCGGAACGATTTACCAAGAGTGGTCGCCTCGCTGTTCCGGCCGTCACTTGCCGGCAGCGCGCGCCACAACAAGGGTGCCGCCCCTGCACCGGCTATGGCCAGAAATAAGAAGGGCGCCTGCCAGCTTTGGTTCTCGATGCTCCAACCCAACAGTGGCACGCCCAGCAAGAAGGCGCCCGCCCAAGACAATTCCGTGACGGCCAGGGCCCGGCCGCGTTTCTGGTAGGCAACGGTGTCGCCAATATAGGCTTGCATAGCCGGATCGTAGACGACCTTGGCCACGGCAACCACAATCAACATCAAACCAAAAGCCCATAAGTTTGGCCATAGCAGTATCACAGCGCAGCCAAAGGCAAAGAACAACAAAGAGAGAGCCAGGATGGGCCGACGACCGTATCGTTCCGACAAAGGACCAAAGAGAGGGCTGAATATGCTGGCCGCGCTGCGCAGCGAAACCAGGGCGGCGAGAGTGGCCAACGGCACGCCAAGGCCTCGTGCGAAGGCGGGCAGAAAAGGATAGACTATCCGCAAGCCGGTATTGAGAAAGAGACGACTTACCGTCAGGAAGGCGAGCTGAATAACGCGAGTGGGAGTATTCTTGCCAGACACCCCGGCAAGTGTAACTGATAATGGACAGAAATCATCCTAGGCGGATCGAGGCGACACCCCATAGAACGGCCTGACTGCTGCTTGCCTAACTGTCGTACAGTGGAAAGCGCGATCCCCTGGCGGCTATCTGCCGCCAGGGGACTTTCGTTATCCGGTTCCTAATCGCCGAGCCTGGCTGATCCAGTCGTCCGGATCTCCCTGCCACTCGGACAGACTGGCCCGGGTCCGAACCTCTTCGGCTGTCATCCCAGCCAGTTGACTGTAACTGGTCACGCCGGCGTCATTCAGACGGCGGGCAAAGGCCGGGCCAATACCGCTGATCTTGGTCAAATCGTCGGCCGCAGCAATGGGTTCATCAAGGTCAAGCGCGGGCATAGGTTGCTTGCCCTCAAGTTGATCAAACACGAGTCCGAGCATACCAGCGACAAGGTTGATTACGATTTTTGGCTGTACGATAGTTAGCCTCATGATATTCTCCATACAACAGTCATGGTTCTTCTAACGCCAATCCGACTCGAACAGGCGTATGACGCACTGCATTATATCATGGATTGTGAGGTAGTGGGGATCGCGGCCGAGCGCCAGGGCACCAGAGCGAAGAGAATCTGGTGAGGCCTAGCGCCTTATCA
>JBFFWQ010000026.1:0-58988 GCA_041570195.1 Promineifilaceae bacterium (SeqCode)
ATCAGTACCCAGGTCGGCTGCGCCATGGGCTGCGTTTTCTGCGCCACGGGCCAGATGGGCTTTGTGCGCCACTTAAGCCCGGGAGAGATCGTTGCTCAGACTGTTTACGTTGCGCGCCAATTGAGAAAGCAGGGCGAGCGATTGCGCAACATCGTCCTGATGGGCATGGGCGAGCCGCTCCACAATTACGACGCAACGATGGCTGCCCTGTTTGTCATGATGGACGATAGAGGCCTGGCCATTGCCCCTAAACACATCACCTTGAGCACGGTCGGCCTGCCCGACGGAATCAGGCGCTTGGCCGATGAAGCCATTCCGGTCAATCTGGCCGTGAGCTTGCATGCTAGCAATGACAATAAACGAACAGCGCTTGTGCCAGTCGGCCGCCGCTGGCCGCTGGCCAATATCATTGACGCCTGCCGATATTACATCGCCAAGCGCGGCCGGCGGGTCTTCTTTGAATGGGCCCTAATAGCGGGCGCCAACGACAGCCCGGACCAGGCCCATGAACTTGGCCGTCTGCTGCGTGGGCTAGAAGCACACGTCAATCTCATCCCCCTGAATCCCACCCACGATTATGACGGCCGGCCCAGTAACCAGGAAACCGTTCGCGAATTCCAGGCCGTTCTGGCCGCTTACGATTTGCCCAGCACCGTCCGCCGGCGACGCGGAATCGATATAGACGCCGGCTGCGGGCAGCTCCGTGCCCAGGTTGATCGACCGCTTGTCTAGCGCAAAACTGTTATCGTCCAGGCCTCAATCCAGGCCTCGCGATTCTCGTCGATTTCTTCAGCGCTTAACGTCGCTGGCTCAGAAGTCACTTCGGCCCAGCGCTCGAAAACCTCTGGGAGCTCGGCCTGCTCATTGGCCGGAAACACGAACATATTGAGCGGAATGTCCTCCTGAAACTCCTTCCCCAGGGCAAAATCAACGAATGCTTCAGCCAGCTGCCGTCTTTCGGTCCCCTTCAAGATGCCGATGAACTCGATCTGGCGAAAGCACATACCGGGCGCCGTGATGCTGGCCGTCGGCGGTTCGTCAAGAGGCGGATCGGCGTAGACGACCTCGGCCGGCGGGCTGCTTGCATATGAAACCACGAGCGGCCTATCGCCATCGCCGGCCGCACTGAAATGGCCAAAGTAAGCGTCCTCCCAGCCATCGGTGATCAGGACATCATTGGCCCGCAACTCGCGCCAAAAATCAAGATACGTATAGTCGCCTTCCTGTCCAAAGGTATCAATTGTGGCCAGCAAAAACGCCAGTCCGGGACTCGACGTAGCCGGGTTCTCTACCACTAGTAGTGATTGATACGCTGGAGTCAGCAAATCTGACAGCGACCTGGGCGGCGCCTGCCCATGTTCATCAAACCATGCGCGATCGTAATTCAAGCACACGTCGCCGTAATCCACCGGCAACAGCCGGTGACTGTCATCCTGCTCGTATTCGTCGGGAACTTGCTCCAGGGCTGGCGATTTGTATGGCTCAAAGATGTCGGCTTCAAGCGCTCGACCCAGAAATGTATTGTCGACGCCAAAGAACACGTCGGCCAGGGGATCATCCTTGGCCAGTATGGCCTGATTCAAAGCCGAGCCAGCGTCGCCCGCCGGCAGCAGCGTCACCTTAGCGTCATTTTCTGCCTCAAATAACGCTAATACGCTCTCGCTCAGTGCAAAGCTATCATGGCTCATCAGGACAAGTTCGGCCGGCTCGCCCTCACTCGACCCACCGGTATCTGAGTCACCGGAGCAACCGGTTACCAACAGCAACATAACAACTAAGAACAGCGTCACCTTTCGCATTCTCTTACTACCTTTTATGTCAACTTAACAACGGCCTATCACGATCTTAGTCATGCTGCTCGCCGGCCGGCGCAGTTGAAGCTCAACGTCGCCACTTTTTATCGGTATGAATGCACAGAACTTTGCCCGACTTCACTTCGAACAGCGCCGAATCGGCTGTCATGACGTTGCTAACACCCCGCGACCTGCCGAATTCCAGGCGCTCGTTTGTGAGTTCCCATTGTAGGCCCACTGTACGCTTGACGAACGCGTCCCCACGGAGTGGCAACAGAGAGACGAAATCACCACGCCTACCGCGGATATGACCCTCGCCCTCGCCAACGACCCACGCCTGCTGATGCGCCTCGACAATTCTGACTTCCTTGCCCTGCAGGAAAGGATCGGTAAGCAACAACACGTTGGCCAACATCTGGTCGAGCCGACCACCTAACGATCCCAAGATTAGTATCTCCTCATGGTAATTGGTAGCGGCGTACCGCAAAGCCAGCTCAAGATCAGAGGCATCCTTATCTCTTGGATAAACGACGAACTCGACGGCCGCCATCTGTAGTTCGCTTCGTGTGGACGACGCGATTGAGTCGAAATCGCCGATCACGACATCGGGCATTCGGCCCAGCGCCAATACATGGTGTACACCGCCATCGGCCGCGATGATGGCGGTGGCTGTATCCAGGTGAACTTGTGCCCACCCGGCCGGATCCAGTTCGCCATTGGCGAAGATCAAGATAGACATTGAACACCACTGCTCATTACAAACAAAAAGACCGCCCTACCCGGGCGGTCGCTGGCTTTGGCTCGAAGGCGTTTCCAATGATTCCTACGCCGGCATTACCCGGATCAGGTTCCGCAGGTCCGCGACAATAGGGGCCGCGCTCTCAGCCGGGCTTATCCCAGCTCCCTGTTTCTACTGCATCTCTAGCAATAATTATAGCAGGACCAGACCAACTTTGCGATTTACCGGCAGTAAACTATCATTTGCCGGTATCCCTAGGATTAGCTACGACGACGGTATCTGATGGAAAGCAGACAAGCGAACACGACATTCTTTGGTGAATTAACCAGCGAACTACGCCAGATCTGGCAGACGGTTTCCTTTGGCCTGGCTCGCGCCGGCGCCGGTTTCCGCAATCATATGCGCCGCCTGCGTCGCCTTGAGATTGACTATGTAGTCATACCTTTGAGCGGCTCACTCCCGGAGCGATCCGGGCCGCCGCGTGGTTTTCTGCAACGCCGGTTGCCCCTACCGCCCCCCCCGTTCAGTATGGAGATGCTCAACTATCAGCTGCAGGTCATCGCCGACGCCGAAAACGTGAAAGGCGTCGTCTTCGTTTTCCAGGGACTAACCGCTGGACTTGCCACGCTGCAAAATCTTCGGCGCGCCATGCAAAGAGTGAAAGAAGCCGGAAAGCGGACTGTAGTCTTTACCCCTTATTTGGACTTGGCCCATTACTTAGCCGCTACGGAGGCCGACCAAATAGTGGTACCGCCCATGACCCGCTTTGAAGTATTAGGGATGCGTTCGGAAACGATCTTCTTGAAAGATGCCCTCGGCCGGCTCGGGATCGAGGCCGATGTAGTCCAGATCTCACCCTTCAAGACCGCCTACAACGAGCTCGGCGAAAGCGACATAACGCCCGAGCAGGAACAACAACTCAACTGGATCCTGGACGATGCCTATGATCAGATTACGGCCGCGATAGCCGCTGGGCGTGGGCTAGCCGTCGTCGAAATCAGAGACCTCATTGATCAAGCGCCAATGCCGGCTGAAAAGGCTATGGCGGCCGGGCTAGTCGACCACATCGCCTACGAAGATGCGCTGTCTCACTGGTTGGGAGCAAAGAGCCAAGAGGTAAATGCTGCGGAGTCAACAGCCAATGGCCACGAAGAGCTGGGCGATGAAGACCCCAGGTTAGCTCATCCCAGGGCCAGATTGGCCACCTGGTCCGCGGCCAGATCCGCGCTTCTTGAGAAGCCTCGCCGGCCGTCACGCAAGTATATTGGCGTGGTGTCACTGGTCGGGCGCATCGGCATGGGCGCCAGCCGCAGTTCTCCCTTGCCCATCCCATGGCTCGGCGGCGCCGTCAGTGGCGAAAGAACGATGAGCACCTTGCTGCGCCGGGCTGAGAAAGATCAGCGCCTTGCTGCCCTCATCATCCGGGTTGACTCCGGCGGTGGTTCGGCCCTCGCTTCTGACCTCATCTGGCGCCAGGTACACCGAATCGCAAAACGAATACCGGTTGTCGCCTACATGGGCAACATCGCCGCCTCCGGAGGATACTACGTGGCCGCTGCGGGACAGTACATCATGTCCCAGCCTCTGACCTTAACCGGCTCTATTGGCGTCGTCACTGTACACATTAGTACACAAGGTCTTTTCGAACAGCTGAGTGTCAAGCGAGTCGCCCTTCAGCGCGGCGAGAAGGCAAATCTCAACAGCGATATGGCCCCGCTGAGTGAAGAGGAACGACAACTACTATGGTCAGAGGTCGCCGACACCTATGAGCGTTTTAAGAGCATCGTCGCAGAGGGTCGCGAAATACCCCTCGATGAACTTGACGAAATCTGCGAAGGACGGGTCTGGACCGGTCACCAGGCTAGGGAGAAGAAGCTGGTCGACGGGCACGGCGACTTTGTTGACGCGATAAAGAAGGCCGCCGAAAAGGCTGGCCTGCCGATTGACGATCATAGTTATGTGCCCGTGTACAATCTGCATCCGGACGGCGGTCAGCACGTTCTGCCCAAGCCACTCGACGAACCGGAGGCGCTGCTCAAGACACTGTCCCGCGAGCAACTTGCTCAGTATTTGGACAAACCGCTACTCATTCTACCTGTTAAGATCACCTTTCGTTGACCATAATATTGCAAGGGCTTTACCAGTAGATCAGGGACCAGCTACTGGAAGAGAGAGGTATTTTGAAATGACCCAAGAATCTGATCTGTCCGGCCTTACCCACCTAGGAACTGGCGTAACCAGACCGAGCAAACAGCTGGAGACCTTCCCCAATCGACATCCAGGCCGTGACTACACCGTAGAATTATCTACCGAAGAATTCACTTGTGTTTGCCCGGCCACCGGTCAGCCGGATTTCGCCAGGATAACCATACGCTATGTGCCAGATCAGAAGATCGTCGAGTCAAAATCGCTCAAACTCTATTTCTGGTCCTTCCGAAACGAAGGCGTGTTTCACGAACATGTCACTAACATCATTCTGGACGATCTGGTCGGCGCCTTGGAACCACGCAGGTGCGAAGTCATAGCTGAGTTCGGCGTGCGAGGCGGAATCGCGATTACCGTTAGCGCCCGTTACGATCAGGGTTCAGAGTAAGTGATTTCGCCCCGGCTGTGAACGATATCTCAATACTGGGCCATGGTTTTCCCACGTTATCTCCTTCAATCCCCGTCCAGTTATTCTTGCGGCCAAGGAAACGTTTTCCATGAACAGCGATCCTTTGCGAATCGACCCCCAAGTTTCTCAGCTGGTATTGGTTGGTTTTCTAAAGAACGAGATTACCAAGTCCGGTTTCGTTCAGGCCGTCCTCAATGCCACGGGCGGCGTTGACATGACAATGGCCTGTTATCTGGCTGTCAAGGCCCTGGGGCCGGAAAACGTGACCGCTTTCCATGTGCCAGCTACCACTTCAGAATCAGCGCCCTGGCACGACATCAGGCGGCTTGAATTTGAGCTTGGCATCGTTTGCCACGTCGTCGACCCTAGTCCGTTGATCGACCTCGTCCTGGCCGATTCGGAGAGTCATCTTGCTGCTCGCCGTTGCGATGCCATCGCCCGGGTCCGAATGATGATCCTCTATTACAGAGCGACCGCCCTAGACGCAGTCGTGATCGGCGCCAGCAACAAGTCCGATCTTTTACTTGGCCTGGGTACGGTACATGGAAATCTGGCGTCGGCCATTAACCCGCTGGGCGATCTGTATCGAACTCAGGCAAAGCGATTGGCCGCCGAGCTTGGCCTGCCGGAAGAGCTACTGATGGTCAGTGGCGATTCGAACGTACTCGGCGCCCATTTGGGTAGGGTCATGTCGGAATACACATATGGCGAAGTTGATCCGCTGCTGTACCTGCTGTTTGACGAGAGATACACTCCAGAAGAGGCGGCCGATGCTGGCTTCGACGAGGGTCTGATTAGCGAGTTAATAAGCCGCTTTCGCGGATCTCACGCGCAGCGCGCGATGCCGCTGATTCCAAAACTGAGCGGCCGTTCCGTTGGTCATGACCTCCGATACTTGCGCGATTCACATACCTGAGTATTCCGGCCGTCTCGACGATCACCGCTCGCGAATTTCGCGACCTGGCCAGGAGTCAATATTGGAAATAGAAATCAGTCGAATCACCCCCGTATTGCTTCTAGTGTTTACGTTATCTGCTTTGCTGGCCGGGCGAAGCGTGGGAGCTACCGCTTGGCAGACAGGCGTTGATCCTGATGTTTTGGCCGCTTATCAAGAAGTCGAAGAAGCCGAATTCATTGTCGTGCTGAACGAACAGGCCGATCTGAGCCAGGCTCGCCAACAGTCATCGAAGGATGCCATGGGGCGCTTTACATACAGGGCCCTTCGCCAAACAGCCAGCGCCTCGCAAGCTGGTCTGCTGGCGGAATTGTCGGATGCCGGGCTTTCGCCGGGCGTAAGCTTCCGGCCCTTCTGGATCATAAATGCTATTTGGGTCAAGGCGGATGAAGAAACGCTCCGGCGTCTGGCGATGCGTCAGGATGTAAAGTACATCCACAGTAATCCACGACTCGCATTCGACGCTCCGGCTCCCCAGGATGCTGTCATAGATCTAGCCGCCAGCGATGCAGTCGAATGGAACGTCTCGCTGATAGGCGCGCCAGATCTTTGGGCTCGGTCCATTGACGGCCGTGGAGTCGTGATCGGCGGTCAGGATACAGGTTATGACTGGCAGCACAGCGCATTGAGAGATCAATATCGTGGTTGGGACGGCCAGAATGCAAACCACGACTACAATTGGCATGATGCCATCCATTCTAGCGACAGCATTTGTGGCGCCAACTCACCCGAACCGTGCGATGACCAAGGGCACGGTACCCACACCATGGGAACTATGGTCGGCGATGACGGCGGCAGCAACAAGATCGGCGTCGCCCCGGCCGCTCGCTGGATCGGCTGCCGCAACATGGAACAAGGCGTGGGCACGCCGGCTACCTACATTGAATGCTTCGAATGGTTCATCGCCCCGACCAGAATCGACGGCAGTGATCCGAACCCATCCATGGCGCCTGACATCATAAACAACTCCTGGAGCTGTCCACCAGGCGAAGGCTGTAACGATCCAGGGATCATGCAAGCTGCAGTCGAAGCCGTGCGCGCGGCCGGCATCATGACTGTTCAGTCGGCCGGCAATGATGGATGGCATTGCGCGACGATCGATACGCCGGCCGCCATATACGATGCTACGTTCACCGTTGGCGCCACGTCATCCTCAGACCAGATAGCTAGCTACAGCAGTCGCGGACCTGTCTTGGTGGACGAAAGCGGACGACAAAAGCCGGACGTTGTGGCTCCCGGCACCTCCATAAAGTCAAGTTACTTGAACGGCAACTACGCCACACTTCAAGGAACCAGCATGGCTGCCCCCCACGTCGCCGGCCTAGCCGCTCTGTTAATCTCAGCTGCTCCAGATCTTGCCGGCCGCGTGGACAAGTTAGAGGAATTGATCCAGGCTTCGGCCGTGCGCAAGACAACTTCTCAGAACTGCTATGATATACTCGGTGGACAGATCCCTAATGCTGTATATGGCTATGGTCGCATCGACGCCGTCGCCGCCGTACGCCTCGCCTTGGCTAAGATCAGATTGCCCCTGATTCTCAACAATGCACCCAGCAGCTCAATTGACGCAATCCGCGTGAGATAGCGATGGACTGCGTACTTATTGCCGGAGGCCGGCCTGCACCACAGGATCCCCTGTATGACGAAACGCAGGGTAAGCCCAAGGCGTTGCTGGAAATCGACGGTAGACCCATTGTCGAATTTGTGCTGCAAGCGCTTCTGGAAGCTCAAAGCATCGATCGCGTCGTGCTGGTCGGACTGGATAGCGGCACTGATTTGAACCTCAATCAAGCCGCGGATATGATCGCAGATCAGGGCGGCCTCGTTGCCAATGGGTTGGCCGGATTGTCCCGGCTTCAAGAAGACCGCCCGGAAACGAGGCACGTTTTGTTTAGCTCGGCTGACATACCGGCCGTAAATAGCTTCATCGTGGACGACATCGTCACCGCCTGCCGCCCGTTCGACAAAGCGGCCTATTACTTCATGGTCGATCGCAGGACAATGGAAGGTAGCTTCCCGGACTCGGGACGCAGCTTCGTATCGCTCAAAGATATGCAGGTCGCCGGAGCCGATATGTTCATTGCGGACGCGCGGCTAGCCGGTGACAACCCCCATTTGATACACGAAATGGCCGCCGGCCGAAAGCGACCTTGGAAACTGGCCAGGATCGTCGGTACGGGCACCCTGTTGGCGCTGTGGCTACATAGGTTAACACTGGCAGGTATCGAGCGCCGGGCGGAAAGGGTGATCGGCAGACCAGTGTCGGTACAGTTAACAGCCCACGCCCAATTGGCCATGGACGTTGACAAACCAGAGCAGCTGCTCCTTCTCCGTAGGGCACTAGCCGGGTCCGTTACGCGTCGGCGCTGAATCCGCCTCCGAATGCGATACATATCCTTGCTGCGCCGTACTCCCCTTCCTCTTGCCTCACGAACTGCCCTATACATTAGAACGGCCTCCTCCACTGTGCTATACTACCCTGCATCATGAATTACTAGGAGTGAGGCCGGTAGCAGATTGTCTTGACCGATCTTCGTGAGGCTGCCGCTCAGGACCAATGGTGTAAATAATCGGATCGTCTCGCTGTCGAGGGTGCCCGCATTTATCCCCGGACTCTCTGCTACTCAGGCATCCCTGCTGAAGATCGTCGCCGATCGAGCATTTTCTGGCTGTCCAGGCTGATAATTGGCCATGACCGAACTGCTTTACTACCACGATTCCTATGCCATTCACTTTCAGGCTCGGGTGGTCGAACGCCTGAGCCACAATGGCCACATGGGCCTCGTGCTAGACCAAACCTACTTCTACCCGACCTCTGGGGGGCAGCGCCATGACGTCGGTCTCATCAACGACGTTCCTGTTCAGGACGTTTATGCCCGAGACCGGGATGGGGCGGTCGTTCACCTACTGACCTCAAGGCTCCAGGCCGATCGGGTACAGGGAACAGTCGACTGGCCTACCCGATTCGATCATATGCAGCAGCATTCCGGCCAGCACATTCTGTCCCAGGCATTTGTGCAGGCGGCTGGAGCGGCGACTGTAGGCTTTCACATGAGCGCCGAATCAAGCACGCTTGACTTGGACGTTGAACAGCTGTCCGCCAAGAAGATCTCAGAGGCGGAGCGCCTGAGCAACGAGATCGTGTGGGAGAATCGCCCGGTCACGGTTCGCATGGTTGAGGCGGTCGAGGCTGAACGCCTGCCACTACGCAAGGTACCTGAGGCAAAAGACGGCATGCTTCGTCTGGTGGCAATTGACTCGTTTGATCTGTCGGCCTGTGGCGGCACCCATGTGGCTCGCACTGGCGAAGTAGGTTTAATAAAGGTCGTCAAGACAGAACATGTGGGGGGAAAATGCCGTATCGAATTCCTTTGTGGTCAACGGGCCTTGACCGACTACGATCGCAAGAACAAGGTGTTGGAGCGATTGTCGGGCGAGATGACTACCGGCTACTGGGAACTGGAAAAGTCAATTGTTAAACTCCGCAGCGAACTGAAATCAACCCGTCGAGCACTCAAACAAAAAACGAGCCAACTGCATATTGTCGAGGCTGAGAATCTCATCGGTGCCAGTACTCATCTTGGCGAAGTCCTCCTCATTCGCAGGGCATTCAAAGAACGTGATCCTCAAGACCTGCGCGCTTTGGTCGGCCTCCTGACGAAGCGCGCCAATACTATTGTCTTGATCGGGCTATCGGGGGAAAAGGCGCAGTTGATATTCGCCCGTTCAGACAACATGGAAGTGCCCATGAATGCCGTTCTGCAAGAAGTACTACCCATGCTGGGCGACGCGTCCGGCGGCGGATCGGCCAAGTTCGCCCAGGGAGGTGGACAGAAAGTTGGTGAACAACAAATCCACGAAGTTCTGCACGCTGCCGAACAGATCGTTCGCTCTATGCTGACTGGATAAGTAGCATCATGGAAGAAATCGCTGACGGCGTATTCATTGAAACAGGGTATGAAGGTGTGAACGTTGGCGCCATCTTGACGAGTGACGGTGTCATATGCATTGATATGCCGTCGTATCCTCGCGACGCCCGTGATTGGACAAACCGGGTCGAGCGGCTTCACGGACGTGGTGTACGGTATCTAGTTCTTACCGACTATCATGGCGACCGGATACTGAACACGCGTTGGATGAGCGCGCCAATCATAACCCATCAGGTCGTAAGCGAGAAGCTTAACGCCTATGACAGGCGTTACCCTCAGCAGTTGATCGATAGCTTGATCCAACGTAATCCCGTGCTTGGGCGAGAATTCACTAGTAGTCCCGTGGTTCAAGCAGCCGTGAGTTTCAGTGGGAAGATGTCACTTCGGGTGGCCGACCGTAGCCTCATCTTGATCAGCCGTCCTGGACCAACGCCTGGCAATATCTGGGTGAGCTGGCCTGACAGTGGCATCTTATTCACGGGCGACAGCATCGTAACCGGAGTTCATCCACCGCTCGGCGAAATGTGCCTCCACGACTGGATCGATAGCCTGGAGCGTCTAGAGGCCGGTACACATGATGCCGAGACTATCGTGCCCGGTCGTGGCGAACCAGGTGACCCGGATGCGATGATTGCCACCCTCGTATCGTATTTGTGGCATATCGCCGAACTGGTAGATCAACATATCGCCGCTGGCCTTGATCGCCAGGGTTTGACCGGCCGTATCCGCGAGATCACACGTCATTTCGAGTCTCGAACACCTTCACCATTGCCGTCGCTCTCGCCGGCCCGCACATCCTCACCGGACTGGATTGACCTACAGGTCGCAATGGGTCTGCAACGCGCCTATGACGAATTCCTGCTTGCTTCATCGGAGCCGGTCGTTTAGAAATGAGAAACAATGGTTAGGCTGACGACCAATGCGTCCTGAAATGTAGCTAATTCTGCTAGGGAGTAAATGAAGATGTCTAACTTTACCAACGCCGCCACCGAGGCACTGCAGAAGGTTCCATTTTTCGCTGGCTGGAGCCAGGCTGATGTGGGTGTACTGGCTGATCGTCTCGTACTCCGGCGTTTTGGTCCAGACCAGGTCATCTTTCACCTTGGCGATCCGGCCGGTCTTCTTTACATTATTACCAGTGGCAAGATCAAGATTTCGCACTCCTCCTCCGACGGTCAGGAAGCCGTTCTGGCAATTCTTGGCGAAGGTGATTTTTTTGGAGAACTTGCGCTACTAGATGACTCACCTCGTTCGGCTACGGCCGAAACCATTGAGCCTACGGAAGCACTCACTCTACACCGTGATGACTTCCTAAAGTACATAGACAATAACCCGTTATTCTCACGCCATGTACTACATATCCTGGCCAAGCGCATCAGGCATCTAAACAAGCAAGTCAGCGACATATTTTTCCTGGATTTACCGGCCAGATTGGCCCGCACCTTGCTCCTGCTGTCGGAACAGCATGGCCAGACGACCGCCGACGGAGTGGTGATCACGATCTCTCTAACTCAGACAGATCTGGCTGAAATGACCGGCGCGACTCGCGTAAGTATCAACAAAGCCCTCGGGCGCTTCCGCCGGGCAGGCTGGGTGCGCGTCGAAGGCCGCAGCCTAACCGTTATCGACCGAGGCGCCCTCGAAAGACTCATTCAGATCTCAGGCGGATAGAGGAGTTTATTGCCCCATGACCGAGCGTGAAACATACCATGTCGAAGTAGCCGGACTCGTCCGTGACTTTCCTTTGTTTGAGGTGTCCCCGGGTATTCGCATTGCCATATTCAACATGCTTGGCGATACTCACATTGTAAAGGCGGCCGCGATCTCGCTGGCCGATCGCCTGCGCGAAGTCGACGCCCAGGCCCTGGTGACCGCTGAGGCCAAGAGTATCCCGCTCATCCACGAAATGAGCGCCCTCATGGGATTGCCTTACGTTGTCTTGAGGAAATCGTACAAAGGCTATATGGGCGAGGCGCTGAGCGCCGAAACCGTCTCCATAACTACCGGCAAGAAGCAAACGCTCTTCCTGGATCAAAAAGATCGCTTGTTGATCCACGATCGAAAGGTCATCGTCGTGGATGATGTGGTCAGCACCGGTAGCACTTTGCGAGGCATGACCGACGTAGTGACACTAGCCGGAGGACACATTGGCGCCGTGGCTGCCGTCTTCACAGAGGGTGACGCGGATTGGTCACATGTTATTGCCCTGGGTAACTTGCCCATCTTCCGCGAATGAAGGCCGCTACGCTGGCCATCTACCAGCATCTGTTTGCCTCAGTCGCCGAGCAGATGGGCGTCACCCTGGGTCGAACGGCGCTGAGCCCCAACATCAAGGAGCGTCTTGATTACAGTTGCGCGCTCTTTACTGGCGACGGGCAATTATTGGCCCAAGCAGCGCATATTCCAGTTCATCTTGGTGCAATGCCTGCTTCTGTGAAAGCGGCGCTAGATCGTTGCCAGCCCTATTCTCCAGGTGACGTGACCATCGTTAACGATCCATACCTCGGCGGTACTCATTTGCCTGATATCACCCTGGTTTCGCCTGTATTTGGGCCACAGGCTGCTGGTGATCAAGATTCTACTCCGGTCGAACTGAGCATGATGGAGCCGAGTTTCTTCGTCGCCAGCCGAGCGCATCATGCCGACATTGGCGGGATGTCCCCCGGCTCAATGCCTCTGTCCAGTGAGCTATTCCAGGAAGGACTCATCATCCCTCCAATAAAGATCGTCGAGGCCGGCCGGCGCAATGAAGCGCTTTGGAAGCTTCTCTTGAGCAACGTACGGACGCCAGAAGAGAGGGGGGGCGATTTTCATGCCCAGCTTGCGGCCAACGGCATCGGTCAGCGGCGACTGGTATCGATGATAGAACGATATGGATTGGATGAATGCCTGCGGCAAGCGCGAAACCTGATTCACTATGCCGAACGCATGACCCGCGCCGCGATCCAGCAGATTCCCGATGGACGGTACAGTTTCGTCGACTATTTGGATAACGACGGTCAATCGACGAATCCTTTGCCTATCAAAGTAACTGTAACTGTGCGTGGAAATGAGCTATATTTCGACTTTTCTGGCACCGCGAGCGCGGTTAACGGTAATCTGAATGCCGTACCCGCGATTGCCATTTCAGCCGTTGCCTATTGCCTACGCTGTATTGCACTGGCGTTGCTGGGAATCGAGCTGCCGATGAACCAAGGGGCTATCAGGCCGTTGGCGATCAACTTGCCGGAGGGGTCCCTGCTTAATCCTCGACGACCGTATGCAGTCGCAGCCGGCAATGTCGAGACGTCGCAACGGATTGTTGACGTCGTGTTTGGCGCGCTGGCCTCTGCACTTCCTGATCTCGTGCCGGCGGCCAGTCAGGGCACTATGAACAACTTCACGTTCGGCAGCCTGCACGATACGGCCGGAATGGTAACTCCCTCCGAAATAGACAGTGACCCACAGAAGACGCCTTTTGCCTATTACGAGACTATCGGTGGCGGCGTCGGCGCCGGACCGGCCGCTGCTGGCGGTCACGGCATGCATGTCCACATGAGTAATACGCGCAACACCCCCGTTGAGGCTCTTGAATATAGCTTTCCGCTGCGTGTCGCTGAATATCGTTTGCGCCAAGGGTCCGGCGGCGATGGATATCGGAAAGGTGGAGACGGGCTTATCCGTACAATTGAGTTCTTGGCTCCGGCCAGGACCACAATCGTCAGCGAACGTCGCGATTTCCCGCCCTATGGCCTGAACGGCGGCCGGCCCGGTAGCCCTGGAAGCAACACCCTGTTGCGCGATGGCCGGCGCTCGCCGTTGCCCGGCAAAGTGACCTTAGACCTGAAACCTGGTGACGCGATTCGCCTGGAAACGCCCGGTGGCGGCGGCTGGGGAAAGAGCGATTAACGGTCGGTCGTTTAAGGCTATCTTAGGGCCTGCAGCCTGATTACCATCCACCGCCCTCGTATATTGTCGGTTCCTGCTCGGCCCGATCCTCTTTCCGTATTTCACGGATGACGCGGGCCGGAACGCCGGCAACAACCGTGTGCGGCGCCACGTCTTTGGTTACCACGGACCCGGCAGCAACGACTGCCCCCTTGCCGATACGCACGCCATCGGTAACAATCGCTCCCGATCCTAACCAGACGTCATCCTCAATGAAGATACCCTCAGCCGTTATACCTTGTTCCATAAATGATTGGTCAGGATCGTCGAATACATGGTTCACGGCGATTATCTGCGTGAATGGCGATGTGTAGACGCGATCACCTATGGCTACGCCACCTTGACCACGAATCACCGTGTACTCGCCGATAAGACAGTCACGACCAATTCGAATGCCCGAAAGGGGCATCTCTCGGAAATTGTATACATGAAGCACCGAGCCGTGCATGATAATGCTGTTCTGGCCAACCTGAATCCCGTTTGGGCATGCATGGAGATAGCTGCCGTGATCGACATATGCCCCATTTTCCAGAGTTATATTGCTAGCGAAGCGCAATCGAACACCGCTCTCAATGGCCGCCAATCCATTCATTTTGAGAATCCATCGGTACATCACCGCTCTAATCCCTATACCGACAATGGTCGGTATCCAGCCGAATAGAAGGAGCATCATTTGCTCTAACAGGTATCGCCAAACGTTTGCGGCCTGTCTATTTAGATAGAGTGATATTTGGGACCACATCGAATCGGTAGGTGAGTTTGGAAGGATTATACCTGTTCAGGCCTGATACGCCCTGCTGACAACGGAGAAGAAGCAACTCGGCTGGTTAAGCCAATATCTCGCCGAACCGACTACACGACTAACTGTACATTATTCCGGGCAAATCACCGGTGAGTCGACTGATTCTCCTATGTACGTGATTCTGCTTTCAAGAAGCATGACCAGCAATGAGCCATAAGTAATGTGTCACGAGGGTTCACCGCGCTGGTGAACGACGGTAATCCGTTAGAAAAAGGCGGCCTCAGCTCGCAACATCCAGAACTCAAGAGTACAATCCTTGTGCGGCCGGTCCGTTCAAACCTTCGCCGGCCGAAACCGAACTATGGTACGGAGCACTGCTAACAAAGGAGGCAAAAGGGTCAACCGATTTGGCACGCCTGACGGGTTTATGGCCCTTTTAATCGGCGGCATCATCTTGTTGGCCACCTCATGTCAGGACGTAGCGCTGGCCGACCTGACATCACCGCCATCAACTCTGACGGCGCCGGCTATTGATCCCACTGCAACACATACACCCATCGAACAGTATGATGCTGTTTCAGTAGTTGGGCCGCCCACGCTCACAGCCCGTCCCACTTCGACGCCAGAACCGACGCCCTCGACGACGCCGACGCCAACGCCTACGCCTACGTCAACTCCGATCGGCTACTGCGCCGATCGTCTTCCAGCCGATGGCTTAGCCTCGCTGGTTACATTACAGTATGGCATTTCTAAAGAGTTCGTCCCGCCCGGTCTTGTGTCCCTTTCCGATTACTTGCCTATTACGGTCACGCTTGGCTACCCGACCCAGATGAGAGATATAGCAGTTCAGCCGCTTGTCGAAATGATCGCTGCCATGCATAACGACGGCCTTCACCCGAAGATCATATCGGGCTATCGTAGTTATGCTGCCCAGTCTATCGCCTGGAATAAGTGGCAAACCGAGCACCCAGACAGAGCTGCGATCATCAGCGCTCCCCCTGGTCATAGCGAACATCAGCTCGGCACAACCGTCGATTTTGGATCGCCGGAGTTGCCGGCTCTAGTGGGAGACGAAGACATAGAGTTCCATACCAACTTCTACATGACCGCTGAAGGCCAATGGCTGGCCAATCACGCCCATGAGTATGGCTTCGTCTTGAGCTTCCCGCGTGAAACGTTTGAATTAACCGGCATGTATTACGAACCGTGGCACTTTCGCTATGTTGGGCGGGAGATAGCCGCCGAGCTAGACGACCAGGATCGATCACTTATTACTTACCTACTCGATACTCAACCCCCGCCGTGCATCCCTTAAAACGAAGCATCAGGTCGGCCCTTATCCTGCTTATTATGACTGCACTGGGCTTGAGCATGGCGCTTATCGCCGCCTGCGGAAACCAAAATAGGCCGCCGCTAACAAACGAATCCGAGCCCACTTCCACCAGCCCGCTGCCGACCGCGATAGTTGAAGCAAAGGAAACCGTTTCGATCCCGAATCCAACTGAGACACGGCCGGCGGTTCCTACATCCAGCCCAACGCCTACGCCATGGCCCGAGGTCAGGTTATTTGCGCCCGATCACTTGCGCGGCAATGCGGCCGCGGCGATCCAGCAGGTTGAGGCGGCCGGTCGCACATGGAACTGGCGAATGGTCGACTCGGCTGAGGCAGCTGACATCAGACTTGTCACCGGCGAGAAAGGTATACCGGCTGGTCACAGAGCGGTAGCGCTCACCGTGCCCTTCACGCGGGACTGGCAAGGCGTCGGAGTATCTGAGGCGAAAGATATCTTGGCCAATGGACGTGAACATGTAATAGTCATGGACTGGGCAGAGATGACGCCGAATCGCAAAGCACTAAGAGTTGATGACCTGCTGCCCGCTGAAAAGGACTACCCGCTCCAGCGGTCTTGGGTACTCGAAACATCAGCCGATTTTCAGCCGGCCGCCAACCAGCTTGGACAGGCTATGCACGAGTTCATTAACGACGATCCTGTGATTCACGTGAGTGCCGTGGGCGATTTGATGCTAGACAGGGCGCTCGGATACGCGATTGCCAATGGCGATCCCTCCTTCCCTTTCAGCGTGGTAGCTCCAGAACTGAAACGAGCCGACTTGACGATAGGTAATCTTGAATCAGCGCTTGGCGATCGTGGACAGCCCGCGGCCAAGAGTTATACGTTCCGCGCTCCACCTGCGGCGGCTGATTCGCTAGCCAGCGCCGGATTCGATTTGCTCACCCTGGCCAATAACCATGCCCTTGACTTCGGACCTGAAGCGCTCAATCAGGCCATGACCCTACTGGCCGCGAAAGGGATAGCCACCGTAGGCGCCGGTGTTGACGAAACGTCGGCTCGAAAGCCGGCGATCCTTGAGAGGATGGGCCTGCGTATCGCTTTTCTTGGCTACGTAGATGTGCCAGTCGAAGTAGGTGGTTTTGACACAAGGGAGTGGTCTGCAACTGAGTCGACGCCGGGACTTGCCTGGGCCGATCTGAGCCATATCGACCAGGATGTTGCTGCGGCCGATAAAGAGGCTGACATAGTCATTGTCCTCCTTCACAGCGGCTATGAGTATGTTCTCCCGCCAAGTCCGGCACAAGAAGATGCTGCCCATAAGGCGGTCGATGCCGGCGCAGATCTGGTAATTGGGCATCATGCTCATGTCCTTCAAGGAGCAGAGTTTCGCGATGACGCCGTCATTGCTTATGGTCTGGGTAATTTTGCCTTTGAGATCGATGGCGATCCTTCCACAGCGATCCTTAACGTGTGGCTTGATGCCCAGGGCGTTCGTCAGCTTGAGTTCGCGCCGGCCGTCATCCAACGTGGCGGCCAGCCTAGGATGGCAACAGCTGAAGAAGCGACCAGGATTCGACACACGGTCTATTACTTGACCGATCTACTTAACGAAGCGCCCTAGCCTGTCGCCGATTCCTGGCCGTCCACCACAAAGCCACAAGCAGCATCAGCCCGAACAGACCCGCGCTCATCAAGTATAGACTGCTGAGTCCGATCAATGGTATGAGGGCGTAGGCAATTGGCGGGCCAATTGCGCTGGCGAAGTCGCCAACGGTATATAATAGACCCAGTCGCCGACCATGGCGCCTGCGGGGAGAGAGATCACCCACCAAAGTCGTCGACAGACCCTGGTTTGCCCCGCTGGCAATGGACACTAAAGGCAATCCAAACAGAATAGAGGCCGATGTGCCCGCTGCAAGCAGGCCGAAACCGGTCATGCCCGTTACCAGGCCGCCGCTGACGACTCTCCAGCGGCTCTTGATCCTATCTGATAATCCGCCCGCTGCTGGCGCCGCAACCATTCCGAGCAAGGTACTTAACCCGATACCCAGGCCGGTAATCGTCGTCACGCCTACCGCCCGCTCGGCGACTATAATCGACTCTCCCAGTATCTGAGCCAGAAACAGTCCAAAGGTGGCCAGAAAAACGCCGGCCATAACAAATCGATTGACTCCCAGAAGACCGGTCGCAGAGAACAGCTGCCGCCAGTCAGTGGTATCGGATGGCGCGCGTACAGCCTCTGGCGCGCCAGCAGAGCTTGATGATGATGGGTCAGGGTTCAATCCCGACGTCTCGGGCAGCATGAACAACGCCACCATGGCGCCGATCAGGGTAAAACCGGCCGCGATGGCCATTGCCCGATGGTATCCAAGCCAATCTGTGAGAATTCCGCCGAGCATCGACCCTGCTGCGGCGCCCAGGTAGAACGAAAAATAGTATATTCCGACACTCCGGCCACGTTTGTGTTCCGGGCTGACATCCAGAACAATGGCGTTTCCGCTAATCCATAAACCGGCCCAGGCAATGCCCCACAACAGCCTGCCGGACAGCAATGGCCAGAAGCTGCCCGACCAAGCGTAGATAGCCGTCGACAGGGCACCCAGAAAAACAGCCGGCACGAAAATCCTTCGTCGGGGCCACCGATCGGTCAAAACACCAATTGGACCGTTCAAGAACAGGCGGATGAAGCGATTTGCCGAGAGCAAAATGCCTACACTTGCCAATGCCACTCCGGCAGAAGCAGTATGCGTTGGCAGCACAGTGTACATTGCCGTATCCCCCAGAAGAGATAGGCTGGTGGCAATACTAATCGCGGCGAGCGCGCGCCGGCGATCAGTCATCGCCATACACGAAAAGGCCTTCAATTGATAGGCGATGGTAGTTGCGGCGAATGGCCTCGCCGAAGATCGGCGCCACAGAAAGAATCACTAGATTGGCCGGCCGACCTTCATTCGGGATTCGGACCGTGTCGCTGGTGACTATCTCGACGATTTCCGGCACTGCGCCCAGGCGCGGTAAAGCATCACGCACAAACACGCCATGGGTGCAGACTGCGTATATCTGATCGATTCCGCTGTCAATCAGCAACTCGCTCATCTCGATGATTGAACTGCCCGTTGCGATCTCATCGTCGTATATGAGGGCACGGCGAAAGCCCGTCACCTGCCGTCCAACCAGGCCCGTAATTCGCACTTCGGTGTCGGACAATCGTTCTTTGCTGCCGGCGGCGACTGGCAATCCAAGGCTCTGTGCAAAGCGGCCCGCCGATTTTGCATGTCCCATGTCTGGCGAGACGACGATTGTCTGCGTTAGATCCTTGCCTTCAAAATACCGTTGAAAAACGTGCCGCGCCGTAAGGGGATCGGCCGGAATGCCAAAGAAGCCATGGACCTGAGGAGAGTGCAGCATCATGGTCATGAAATGCGTCGCGCCGGCCGTCTGTATCAAGTCCGCGATCAGCCGGGCAGTGATCGATATCCGTGGAGCATCTTTCTTGTCAGACCTGGCAAACGAGAAGTAAGGCACGATGGCGTGGATCTCTTTCGCGGCCGCCGATCTGGCGATGTCGAGCATCATTAGCAGTTCCATCAGGTGATCATTTACCGGCGGGGACAAAGATTGCACAAGATAGACGCGCCGGCCACGCACGCTCGCTCCAAGTTGAACCGTAAGATTGTCATTACTGAAGCGACCTACTGTCGTGACATCCACGGGTACCGAAAGGTAGCCGGCAATGTCGGCCGCCAACTGAGGATGCGAACTTCCGCTGAAAAACCGTACATCGGAGACGTCCAAACCCTTCATAGGCTACTACCTTATTTTGCTCGCAACGCTACCCCGTTTTCAGGGCGGTGAACTCGCGCCTAACGAAATCTTCAAATGTGGTCGGCCGGCGGCCCAAAAGAAAAGCCAACACATTCGGATTGCCCCAGAACCCGAACCGCTCGTAGTAACTGAACATCGAATATAATGTATCTATTTGATAGTCGCTCAATCCGGCCGACCGTACGGCAAGCTCCCACTCCGCCTGGCTCATCCGTTCAGCTCGAATCGGCCGTTCCAATTCAGCGCTGATCATTGTCGCGATCTGCTCGTGATCCAGAATCTCCGGGCCCGCTAACTCGTAGACCGCGCCCACATGACCTGGCCCGGTGAGCACCATTGCCACGGCGGCTGCCACATCCTCCAGGTCCACCAGGCTAAACCTCGCCCTCGTTGAATAGGGTACGCGGATGACGCCTGTATTCAAAAGCGATTCCTGTTGGCCCAGCAGATTCTGCATATAGGCGCAAGGCTGAATGATAGTGTACGGTAAGGCCGACTCAAAAAGCGCCTCTTCAACGCGCAACTTCTTCCAATGGTGAGGCATGGATTCGGTTTGCGGGTGCAATACAGAATGATAACCGAATTGACCTATGCCTGCGGCCGCGGCGGCCCGAATCATCAATTCAGCGTATTTCGCCTCCTGCGGATCGACGTTTGGACAAATATGATAAACTTTCTGAATGCCTTCAAATGCCCGTTCAATGTCGTCAAAACTGTCCAGATCACCGCAAATGGCTTGGCGAGCGCCCAAGGCTAGAATGTCTTCCTTCTGCTCCTCTTTTCGAAGGAACGCGCGTACTTCGCACCCCTTGTCGACCAACTTTCGGATAATTGCGCGTCCTGTTTTGCCGGCCGCTCCGGTCACGAGAATCATGGGTCATTACCTGCCATTGGCTTTTTGTTATTCCGGCGTCCTGGGCTCAGGTTCAAATACGCGGCCCAAACATATGCCGCATTGTTTGTGCACTGCAACATGCCAGGATCGTACCTCACGGCTTGCCCGCTAGCTAATCTGAACACGTAGGCAGACGTTCAACTGGCCTGGTCCCAACCGCCGCTAAAGAGATCTAAGGTCGCCACGAATCCGCTCATTGCGTCAGATCCAGAGGTATGACCGGTACTTAGTACTCTTCGGCCGACGCTCAAGATTGAACCTTGATCGTGGTCTAATAGGGCTGAAGCCAGATCATGCCAGACTTGCCCAACTTCGCCGCGTCCGGCCGCAGTGATCCAGGCTGCCGAAAGCCGACTGGTATACGGCGTCGCGCCGGCGACTATGCTTTTCGCGAGACGACCCGGATCGGTCAGCCCAGTCCAAAGACCAACAAGCACACCCACCAGAAAATCATCACCGGCCGGCGTCAAACCGTTCCCGACCCCGGCCGCCTGGCGAGCGCCTTCAGCACATAGCCTTGGATCGTCGGAGAGAATGCCTTGGCATAGCTCGTGCCAGGCCTCCCCGATTCGCCTTTGAAACCTGGAGCCGTCTTGCGCGCGAAGTGCGGACAAGAGGCTCTCCTTGGAGGCGCCATGAACCGTTAGGTCGCGAAGCAGGTACAGGCCGCCTCCAACTGATTGCTGGTTGAGCAAGCCTGCGCTGAGTCGCGGATCCCAGCGTTCCGCATTTTTGACTTGAACACGCAGCCGGCCGATTTCTAGGCCAGACGCATTGGCAACGACTCTGCTGGCTACCTCAACGCCATGGAAATACCGAGTGCTAGTATCGCCACGATCAGCCTGGTACTCCGCGACAATCGAGAATGGACCAGGCTCAATCTCAGTGGTCGCCAACGATAGGATTTCACCATCCTCCGCTAGCACGTTGACGCTGCTGTTGAAGACGTGCAGTACCCGGGCTTCTGGCCGTCTAGTCAACCATTGGGCAGCTGGCAACGAAATCAGTGTCGCCTGCAAGTTGAAAGGCGATTCTGCTATTCGATCGACCGGAGGCATCGGTTTCGTAAGTAATCGACCGTTAAGAGTATTTGCTCGGCGTCATGATGCCAAATCGCAGCCAGTAGACGGCCGCTCCGAATGCCACCACCGCATTGAGGGATTTCTTGCTGCCAAGCATCGGCAAAGAGACCATATAGTCCGATTCCGCCAGGATGCCAGGATCTATTCCTGCCAGTTCATTGCCGACCACCAGGACCACTGGTTCCATGACGAGCTCCAGAGAAATATCGAACAGCGGCTGCGTTTGGCCCCGATTTTCAAGGGACCAAATAGCATAACCAGCCTCCTTCAGCATCAACACTGCGTCCAGTCCGTTTCGATGATAAGACCAGGGCACACTCCGCTCTGCGCCAAGCGCCGTCTTGGCGACTTTCGCCTGGTCAGGTGTCGAGGTGATGCCGCACAGGTGCGCGTGCTCAACACCGGCGCCATCACAGGTCCGTAGAATGGATCCGACGTTGTAGCTACTCCGCAAATTATCCAGCAATACCTCCAAAGGGCGACAGCCGACCGGACCGGGAGATTGGATTGATACCTCGTTGCCGAATGGCTCGCCAATAAAGGGGGCTGGTCCGTGACACAATGGACAGACTGCGTCTTCATCTAACCCGGCTGGGGCGGGAAATCGAAAGCGGCAACTGTCGTGCTCGCACTGCCGCATGTGAAAGCATACTTGAGAATGCTTACTCTCGCCGGAATTCATTTAGGACCGCAAATATGATGCGCCATTTACGTCGATAATACACCCGGTCATAAACTCAGTCCCCTCCGAAGCCAGAAAGACAACCGCCCTTGCAACTTCTTCAGGACGAGCCACCCGATTGAGCGGACTCTGGGCGCGAATGCCGTCGCCGTCAGGTCCGGCCAATGTGCTGGAGGCCATATCTGTTTCCACAAACCCTGGCGCAACCACACACACAAACACACCGTGTGGCGCGAGAGCCTGAGCCAGAGATTGGCTCATTGCATTGAGCCCCGCTTTGCTGGCGCCGTAGGCTGGCGCTCGCGGTTCTCCGCGAAAAGCCCCCCGAGACGAAACATTGACTATCCTACCCCCGCCTTGCTCGATCATTTGCCGCGCGACCCAGTAGGTCAGGTTTGCCGGACCAAATAGATTGACCGCCAGAATGTGCTGCCATGCCTCTTGCCAGGCATCGAATGAAATTTCGGCTATGGGATGTTCCACGAATATCCCCGCATTATTGACAAGTATGTCAATCCGGTCCATGTCCTTCACGACCTGATCGACCAAAGCTCCTATTTCGGCTGGATTGGCCTGGTTGGCCTGACAAAGCCTGTGACCCGCGCCGGGCAACAACGCCAACGTCTCCTCGGCCGCCCGTCGATTTCCGTGATAGTGAATGGCTACTCTGGCCCCGTATTCGGCCAGCAAAAGCGCGATGGCTCGACCAATACCGCGTGAAGCTCCGGTAACAAGAGCGACCTTGTCTGTGACGTTCATCTGGTTTACCTCGACTGAATCGTTCTGCGCCTCGCGGTCGTCATGCCCATGGACCCCTTCCTCGACTCCCACCTAGCGATACATCGTGTCCGCCAGGAATGGGCTTGACATAAACACGCGGCCTTATTGCAACTGGCCTAAATCGTGAGAAGTGATTTCGAGATGGGAATGCTCGGTGCCAGACAGCCTTGCGAAGATGCAGCTAGTTCGGCAGTCATTCCCGAATAGCGCCTATCCCTGCTCGCCGGCGAAACGATAACCAACACTATGTTCGCTGATCAAATAGACTGGGTTCTTAGGGTTACGCTCTAGCTTGCGACGCAGATGCCAGATATACACGTGGACGTACTCGTCACTGTAACGGTATTCCTTCCCCCAGACGTTCTCCAGAATCTCAGCAAATGTGCAGACCCGGCCTGGATTTCGCATTAAATAGCGCAATAGATCGTACTCCGTGGCACTCAATCGCACGGTATCACCATCGACGATGATTTGCCGATTGCCGAAATCCACCATCAAGTAGCCATCGTCGAATATCAGGCTGTCCAACCTGCGCGATTGCGCCTCCGCCCTTCGCATGACAGCCCTCGATCGGGCCAGGAGGACTTGCCGATCAAAGGGCTTGGTCACGTAGTCATCTGCACCGACGTCGAGGCCGCGAACAATTTCGTCACCCTGGCTAAGGGCAGTCAACAGGATTACAGGGACGTCCGAACTCTCCCGAATAGCCCGGCATACATCCCGTCCGTCCTCGCCTGGCAGCATGATGTCAAGTATGACCAGATGTGGCGCCTGGGTCCGGAACTGTTCAAGACCCTCTTCGGCCGTGACGGCGCTGATGACACGCGCTCCTTCTTGGTGGAAGATCGTCGATACAAGACGGCACATCTGCGGCTCGTCGTCGATTACTAGAATGGTTTTTCCGTTCAAGGCCCTACAGCGCTCCCTGAATGATTATTCGGTTAATTGTATAGAAAAGAAATAAATAAATGATCATAGATCAACGGCCTGTTTCGCCTGGACGTTGGCCCCGGGGATATTCCTTCTTTACCAGGCGAACAGGTGTTGATCTGTTATATTGACAGGGTCAGGAAGGCTATGTATAGCCCGCCAACAGTGACCCTACCTACGCTACTAGTCTTCCACAAAAGCGACACAACGGCAAAAAGCCGCTTCACCACCCTTAAACAACCACGGAAAGCAACCCAAAGTGAGGCGCCGATTTTGCAGCTCGGAGGCAGCAATCTGCCCACCCATGTTCTCTACATGGACGCAATCGTGCGGAAACAAAGCGTTGTGCGTCAACTGATAGGCCATATCTGGGAACAGTACTTCTAGCTGATCTTCGCCAAACTTGTCAGCGCATTGATTATGGACCTTCTTCCAATGTTCCAGTCCTCCTTTACCCAAGAAACGGCCAATTGGCAGATTCATCGGATGATCGGTCGAAACCATATCAACACCCCACAAATGAATCTTCTTCTCCAGTAACCAGTCCACGATCTCGAAGTGAGGGCCCGGATGGCGATGGATGTACTTCTCCTCATCGGGCTGGGATCCAAATTGGGCGTGCTTATGCCATCCAGTATGAATGAATAGGATGTCTCCTTCGCGAACCTCGACTCGATCCTCGATCATCTTCGGCGTGAAGATGTCCAGTTCGTCTAACTCGTCGCTTAAATCGACGATTACGCCATCGCCGTAAAGCCACTCCAAGGGCAGCTCATCAATGGTCTTACCTCCAGTAACGAAGTGGCGAGGCGCGTCAAGATGACAACCCATGTGATTCGATGTCTGGATATACTGTGCGTTGACCCCATGCTCAGATTTGCGTTTGAAATACTTGACCTCAAAAGGCGGGTAGAACGGCCAGAAAGGCGCATCCTGGTTCAAAGGCTGCGACAAGTCGTATAGTTTCATCACACTCTCCTAATTCTAATGTTAGTCGTCAACTTAGCCTCAGTTTAGGTATTTGGCCGCGTAGGCCATCAAAGCATTCTCAAAGATCTCCATCGGCGGTCGCACAAGGCCGGCCCCAATTTGGCCAATTCCAGCTTCCCGGTGAGCGATTCCAGTATTGACGCGCGGCGTGATGCCTAATTCGACCACTTTTCGAATGTCAATGCCAGTCGGTGTTCCCCGAAACTCCAGCGCCGGGATGGTGAAGTGGCTATGCTCGCCGGCCGTGATCTCATACATCTCCAGCGTGGCGTTTAACGCATCTTGGGGCGTGCCACTCACAAAAGTAACGATCGCCGGAGCTGCCGCCATGGCAAATGCGCCTATCCCGGCCGTTTCGGTAATGGTGCTGTCGCCAATGTCGGCGTTTGCATCGTCGCTCGTGAACCCCGGGAAATATAGGCCGTCGGGGATTTGGGCCGGCGCAGTGAACCACTCATCGCCCAGGCCGCTTACCCGAATGCCGAAGTCGGTGCCGTTGCGGGCCATGGCTGTTACAATGGTGCTGCCCTCAACCCCGTGACCAGCGTCGGCCATCGACTTGCAGGCTGCCATGACCGGATTCAATACGCTTAGAGCATTGTCGCCCAGGAAGTGTAGGATTCTCGCCTTGGCCCCATCATCGCAGCCGCTTCTGGCAATGAGGGGCGACAACAGTTTTAGGTAAATCAGCGAACCCGCCTTATTGCGATTGTGCCCTTCGTCTCCCATATGCAGTGCTTCGGCCAGGAGAGCCCGGATGTCTAGTCCATCGCTCAGGGCCAGCCCCTCAGCCAGCGCCGAGCCCATATCATCATTCATCCAGCGCAGCTTGTCGATCACTTCCTTGCTGTACGCTCCGTAGCGCAACACTTTTCCATAACCTTCATTGAGATTGGAATACGCCTTGTTGCCATGGGTAGTGTTCTCGATTTCGTAAACGAGCATTGACGCCGACGTTACCCCGGCCATTGGGCCCACAGTACGATGGTGGTGACATGGCGCAAAGTCGATCTCGCCATTACTCACCATGGACTCTGCCACCTCTTCGTCTTCGGCCAAACCTTCAAATAGTAAAGCACCGATGACTGCGCCCTTTAGCGGACCAGACATACGCTCCCATGAAATCGGCGGTCCAGCATGAAGCAGCAGATTGTCGCGCATACCCGGTATCACGTCCCGCGCCGGCATCACTCGAGTCAAGATCGGCCGGGCAGACATCATTCGCTCAACTGCCGTATTGTTAGCCTGTTCGATGTTCACCATTTCCCTCTACTCCTGGCATCCGTTTCCTTACGTCTTCAGTTCAGCACCAAACGCACGGATTTCATAAGTCCGCCGGCCGGCGTCAGACTCAGGATCGCATTTGCTCCAACAGAGCAAGTAGCTTCTCATTGCCGCCGGCCGGTGGTCGCCATTCTACCTGTACGGCCGACGCACCCTGAGCCACGAGACTATCATAAAACGTCTCCAATCCAACATTGATGGCCGACAACTCCCCTTGAAAGGAACCTGCTTCGACGAGCTGGTCCGCCAAAACAGCCGCTGGCGCTAGTTTCATTCTAGCATAATTGACCGCCTCGACGGTATCCTGAAACACGATCGCGCCCGCCTCGGCCATTCTTTCGATTTGGGCATCCAATTGCTGGGCATCTTCATCGCTGCCAATGACAATGACCGCAAATTCTAGTGAGCTTCCCGCCTTGCGGGCCCTGTCCAGCGCCTCTTCGACGGCAGGTCCGATTTCCGACGCCGGATCCGGGTGAGCGCCTTCACCAAGGACGATATCAAGCATGATTAACGAGACATTCATATCGGCTGCCTCTTGGGCCATTCGCCGAAGACGCAGGTCATTGTCCATCATTGGATGCAGCCGGCCCTGGGTAAAGACGTCCTCACCCAGGTCGAGCACCGTGTGCTCACGGCTTTTCAAGGGATCGTTCAGCAACTGTTCCTCAGTGATGGGCACATTTGAATACAGCGGCTGAAGAAATGCCTGCAGCCCCAGCATCGCCTCGTAGGCCAGCGTGCCGCCCGAGAACAGGCCGCGCAAAAAACCACCGCCTCCTTCAATTCCAGCTGGCGGTCCATCAGCTGTAGCCTTATCTGTCACGGCTAACAGACTGACAGCCAACTGAGCAGCATCTTTCAGACTGGAAGCGAAGTGAAGCGAGCCCATCTTCCGCGCCGGCGGCGAATAACCGATGAAATCAACGACCATCGGTTTGCCGCACGCGGCCGCCATTGTGAGCAATTCGGCTGCAACGCCCTTTTCCGGCGGCTTCGACACCAACACAATAACCTTCGTGTCTGGATCGTTGGCCAATAACGTCAGTCCTTGGCGAGTCGTGATGGCGCCGATCGCCCGCTTGAGATCGCGGCCGCCTGTGCCGATTGCCTGGCTAACGCCCTCCCCGAGGTTGTGAATCACACTCGAGATTGCCTGCATGCCAGTCCCCGAGGCACCGACGATCCCAATTGACCCGCGTCGAACCCGGTTCGCAAAACCAAGTCCAACGCCATTGATGATCGCCGTTCCGCAGTCCGGCCCCATCACCAACAAGCCCTTTTCCCGACCTTCATTCTTGAGAGCCAGCTCGTCGGCCACCGATACATTATCGCTGAAAAGAAAAACGTGCTTTCCCAAGCGCAGTGCCTCTTTTGACACCGATGCAGCATATCGACCAGGTACGGATATCAATACCCAATCCGCTCCAGGCAGTTGTTTGACTGCGGCCTCCAAGCTGCGCGGGCGAAACGCCTGAACCTGGCTGCTGCGCCTGCGGATGAGCAATTCATCGACCTGTCCCAACGCTGCCTCTGCGGATGACTCATCCTCAGCCTTGACCACAATCAACAAATCATCTGAACCAGCATCTCGATCCGCCGGCAACCCGCTGGCCTCCAGTAGCTCGCAATTTGCCGGCGTGGCCATGACTACACCTGCATCAATGACGCCGGGAAGATCGGCCAGAGCTCGCTGTAACTGCATCAACACAACTGAATCATAGTAGGCGCCAGCCCTTATTTCGTTTCGAGTGATTATCATTTATGTCAACCTAGGCCATAAGCCCATTCGGTGAATGTCGGCTTCCGCCACTGTGGGCCATTGTTCATGCCTGCCGGCCGAGAGACAGCTCTAGTTGGGCAGACCACTCTAGCAAGGCCTCGTCCTCGTACCACCGGCCGGCAACCTGCAAGCCCATTGGTAAACCGTCCTCATCGAACCCTACCGGTAGATTCACCGTCGGCAGACCACTATGTGTCCAAGGCAAATTCATTACCGGATCGCCCGTGCTTTCGAGCCCGTGGGGCGCCGCGCCTGGCGCTGGCGGGCATATCCACAGATCTAGACCATGCTCATCCATCTGCGATGTCAGTTCGCGTTGCAGTTGTTGCCGGCCATTCAAGGCTTCGGCCAGTTCGCCAACCGAGATCCGTCTTCCGCGCTCGATGAGTTCCACGGTGGCTTCGTGGTATAGATGACCGTATTCCGCGAACCACTGAGCATGCACCTGTGCCGCTTCAGCCGCTAGAATCAGTTGATGGCGCGCCACGGTCTTCTCAAAGTCATTCATGGCTCGCACCTGCTTGATCGTGTAGCCGCTATTAGCCAATGAACGGCAAGTCTCTTCGAAGTGATCCAGGCCGTCAGGCGTTGCGTGGTCAAGGTACTCGCCTGCCGGAATGCCCAGGACCGGTTTCATCTCCGCCACCGCCAATTGCCAGTCTGGACACAATACGCTTGCCGCGAGTTCAACGCCTGCCACATCGCTGGCAAAAACGCCTACATGGTCTAGGGATGGGGCCAGGGGTATTACACCCGACCTTGAAATCCGCTCATAACTTGGCTTGAAACCGACAATGCCGCAAAAGGACGCCGGGCGAACGATCGAGCCAATAGTCTGGGTGCCAGTGGCAATCGGACAAAGCCCGGCCGCCACTGCGGCCGCCGAGCCGCTACTTGAGCCGCCTGGCGTATGGTCTGTATTGTGCGGATTCCGCGACGGGCCTGGGCCGAAGTAAGCAAACTCCGTCGTCACTGCCTTGCCCATTACTAGAGCTCCGGCCGATTTCAAGATCGTGACCGCCCTGGCTTCGCGACCGGAAAAGGTCTCAGGTGGCAGGTCGCTGCCGGCACGCGTTTCAAATCCGTCAACCCGGAAGATATCCTTGATACCGAAAGGCAATCCGAATAGTGGGGGCCTGTTTAAGGGGTTAGGGTATCGCTCAACGAGCGCCTGCGCGTCGCGCTTAAGGCGGTCGAATCGATCATCTTCGGGCACAAATGCGTGGATATTCGGCTCCAATTCCGCAAATCGAGCCTCCAGTTCATCGAGGTAGTCGCGGAGCAGCAACTCACCCGAGCGCAAAGCGTTTACCAACGTTAGAATTGGCTGCACGGGGAATCCGTTCATGCTCCTATTTGTCAGTCACCGATGGCATTCATCTTTCTGGCCGCCAGAACAGCAGCCTCGACAATATGCTGGTAACCTGTGCAACGGCAAAGGTTGCCCGATATAGCTTCTCGAATATCTGTTTCGCTCGGATCGGGATTTTCGGCTAGATATGCCTTCAGCGTCATCAAAAAACCAGGAGTGCAGAAGCCACATTGCAGACCATGGGCTTCCCAGAACGCCTGCTGCAAGGGGTGAAGTGCATCTACGTCGTCCCCAGCATCTCCGGTCAGACCTTCCACGGTAAGGATCTCATGCCCATCTGTCTGGACGGCGAAGAGGATACAGGAGCGAACCGGTTCGCCATCAAACAGAATCGTGCACGCTCCGCAAACGCCTTGTTCGCAGCCTACGTGCGTACCTGTCAAGTCCAGTTCATGGCGCAGAAAATCACTTAACAGCAGGCGTGCTTCTACCTGCCGCTCAAATCTTTTACCATTTACGACGACATTAACCTTATGCCTCTTGACCATTAGCCTGCACCAGTACCAATTCTGATCTGCTTTAGCATTTTTTCACGATTGTCAAGGCCTAGTGCGGACCTGAACATGGTCCGGCAAGCTAGGAATGAATCAGCTTTCGTCATTCGAGGATAGCGCCCTGTTCGAGGCCCTTTTCAGAGCCCTTAATGTCAGAACATGGGCCAGACGCCTGAGATATGGCGCCGACGCATGAATGTTGCCTACCGGCGTCAGCTCATGCTCGGCCGCCTGAACCGCCGCCGCTTCATATGCCTCCGGACCGAGTTTCTGGCCCTCCAGTGTCGCGGCCGCACCGGATGCAACAATGGGCACATCACCTGCATTAAGATAAACCAGCTTCGCTTTGCGGCATCTCCCACCTTCGTCGATCTCGATCCCCGCCGCAACACCCAATAAGGCGTAGTCGCCGCGGCGCCGGGCGAACTCGACAAACGCCCAGCCGCTCCGTTTCGGCAGGGGCGGAATGATCACCTCAACCAACATATCTTCAGGCTGCAGCGCCGTCGTAAAGAGACCCTGGAAGAAATCCGAAGCATCAACTTCACGCCGGCCGGACTCGTTCTGAATCACTAGGCGGCCGTTCAACGCGACTAGGATCACAGGCAACTCGGCTGCCGGATCAGCGTGAGCAAGGCTTCCTCCAATGGTGCCCCGCGTCCTGATCTGCAAATGCGCGATATGTGGCATCGCCTCTTGCATCAGCGGCGCCCGTTCCGCTACTACGGCACTATTCTCCAAAGCCCTATGTCTGGTAAGAGCGCCGATTCTCAAGCTTCCGTCGCCGGATGGCTGCACATACGCCAATTCGTTCAAGAGATTGATGTCGACCAACAGCGACGGCTGAACGAGGCGGAAATTCATAGCCGGCACAAGGCTCTGTCCCCCGGCCAGCAACTTCGCATCGTCGCCGTGCTCGCTCAAATCTCTCAAGACAGCCGGCAAGGAATCATGTGCAACGTACTCAAATGGCGCTGGCTTCATTCGCTCGATTCCTATGTCTGGGCAACTACACTGAGACCCCGTCAACTACTTGCTCTGACGACGACGAGATCAATTCATTATCTTGGAATCCCAACCTATTGTCAACTTAGGAGGGCAGTGTTCGATACCCTTAACGCTAGTGGTAAAGAAGGCCAATATGTCTGGTATTGATCCTCGTTTCATAAGCAATTCACAGTACCGATCTTACTGAACCTGACCCCTTGTTCTCGAATCAGAAGCAAGCCTGCTGCGAACGGGCTCCCATAGGTACGCATAGATGAACAGAGCAATCCAGGCCACTACTCCCATTAGAGAAATGACCTGCCCGGCGCGGTAACTAGACGGCCGGTACTCCAGTACGACCTCGTGCTCGCCGGCCGGTACAAACACGCCGCGAAACAGGATATCGACTCTAACGACATCCACCGGCCGGCCATCAACAGATGCCTGCCAGCCAGGGTAGAATGCTTCGTTCAGCAAAAGCAGTCCGATGTCGGTGCTTTCCGACCGCAGCTCGATGCGTTCAGGTTCATGACGCATGATAGTCACCTGCCCTTGCCCGACACCAGGTGACGTTGGTCCGCTTCCAAGGACGATAGCCGACTGACCAGGATCAAACCCTTCGCCGCCCATGATTTCCAGCCCGCTGGCGTTATCCACTACGTACTGCCAATCGTAAACGAGCACTGCCGGTAGCATGACGTCCAGATTCTCATAAATCTTTACGTCGCCTGAATGCACCAGTCGATATTCGCCAGCGACAATTGGTGCGAATGTTTCGTCGCGCGAATCGACTAGCGCCAGCCCATGGATGAGCCAATCGTCTGTGCATGGACTGCTCACCCCTCCCTTCTGGCACGCATCTACCGTCATACTATCCAAAACAGTTGGCGCCGGGAGCAATACACGCCACAGGCCCGGCTCTATTATTGTCGGCGCCAGCAGCCACTGATCACCGGCCGTGGAAGTCACTTGGAACTTCCCAGGCGATCCTTCGGCGATCAACCAGATTTCAGTTGCCTCAAACGGCGGAATGTAACCAACAGTTACGGGATCTCCTTCCTGTGCGACTTGGGTCGGGTGCTTCATATCGAAGAAGACGTCTCGCCGCCATTCATCGCCGACCTTGTCGGTTATGATATAGCGTGCGCCAAACAGATCGAGCCAGCGCTCTTCCGGGATGGCATCAAGATGTTCACGTAGGCGGCCGTCAGTCGTCTGCGCGCCCTTTGGAAGAATCAGTCGCATCAAGGTTGCATAATTACTCAGTGGCAGAATGCCCCCGTCGAAGCCGTCGACAGACCGCAATCCGTAAGCCAGGGGCAGATTTGGCCCAAGAATCTCTTTCTGCTTGATCGCAACGGTGTAATCGAATCTTGCCGCTTCCCCGAGTTGCTCCTCGTAGATTGAATCAATTTCCGCCTGATCACCCAAGCCAAAGAAGATATCCGACAGACTCAACAGCCGACCGGCGCCAGCTTGGCAGCTATTTGCAGCTCCATCGCACGCGAAGGCAGCCAACAAGTGGGAGAGCGGCGATCGTTGGTCAAAGTATGCCTCAGGCGTGGTCGGATTGTTGTAAGGTAAGATCCTTGTGCTTAGCAGAAGCATAGCTGCTGCACTAAACAAGATGGCCCATTTGGCGAGGATGCGCCTATAATCGCCCCGCACAAGTGCGTAGATAAGTGCGCTGGCCAGAATCAACTCCCCGATCCAGACAGCAATGGTCACCACATTGGGAAACTCGACCCGGGCCTCGGCCGGGGTAGGAATGCGCGTCGCCAGGACGGCCGAAATGACGCTCCAGACGATAAGCGCCAGGATGGCCGCTACGCCAACAATCAGCGCCCGAGATTGCCTTCTGGCGATCATTGCCGGGCTTGGATCGCGCGTTCTAGTCGACAGCACCTGCCAACCGACCGCCGCCAGCAGCGCAATTGCCAGGGCGTACAGGACTGACCAGCGAGCCGGCGCTCGAAAAAGATCAAATCCCGGCAGACGGGCCAACAGATGATATGCCGGATTGTAGCGTCCTAGTGCCAGTAGCAAACCTGCCGCAGCTAAGATCAGAAGAGGCCACCTTTGCTTCTCCATACAGGCGCTGCGGGCGCCAATAAACGCCAGCAACAGCGCCGTAACGGGCAGAGCCAGCACATATTCCGTGAACACGAGCTGTTCGTAGGCCGGTAGCAATGACCGCCCCAACAAAAGAGGTTGCAGCGAAAATGACAGCACCTCGTTGATTGGCAGTCCGCCGTGACGCAGCGAATGGCGGCTGAGTTCCAACGTCGGCAACATCTGAGCGGCCGTCACACAGACCGACAGAAGGATGCCCAGAAGAACGGGGCCAAGATAGAACCAGAGCTGACGGGCAAGGGTCAGCACTAGTCGTGATCGCCCGCGCAAAGGACCAATGCGCTCTCGATCTGTGACTAATCTCACTGCCAGCCACATGGCGACTGCTGTGAGACTGATAAAGACCGTCTGAGTATGCCCTGTTAGTAGTTGCAGGCTCAGGACGGCCGTGATACCCACAATTATCTTTACCGCCTGGCGACGCTCTGCCGGTCCTGGACGCCAGGGACATAGCACGACGAAGTACCAGGGCAGCCAGGCGATCCCTTGCACCTGATTGATGTGTTCAACCTGAGCTGTTAGGTAACCGCCCAGTGAAAACAGCACTGCTGCCAGCAGGGCAGCGTGACGGTTCAGTGAAATGCAGCGTCGACCCATCAGGTACACGCCTGTTCCGGCAAGCAAGAGATGAAAGATCATGCTGAAGCTAACCGCATAAGGCGTTGGCAAGGCCAGCCAAAACGGCCAGTTCAGAGGATAGAGGAATCCAACCTGGCTATTTGCCATGAAAGGGACACCCATGAATAGACTCGGATTCCATAAGGGCACCCGACCAGCCCTTAGCGCGTCGGCCGCCGACTCCCAATACGGGTAGAAGTATAGTAGTGTGTCTCCGCGAGCCAGGATCAGATTGCCAGCCGCCAGGCGATTGAAGAAGACCACTATGAGTAGGCCGAGCGTCAACAGCACGGCAGCGCTGATGACGACCGTCTGGCCTATTCGTGGCTTCTGATAGCGAGTAGAATCACTCAAGGTCGTTTGCCCGCCCCACGTATCATGATCACTGCACCTGGTAAAGAACCATGCCTGGCTCATCACCCTGGCCCGCGGCCTGTGCGATACGCTGCAAATCAAATTGAGCATCGTTCAGCGCCCGGAATACCGGTCGTGCTGCAGCTGAGTCTGGCAATACGACGTAGCGCGGATGCTTGTCCGCTCCGAAGACTTGCAGGTCTTCCACCAGAGCAGCGGGATCTGGAAACCAACTGACGAATACCTTCATGTCAAAGAGGTGATAACGCCACTGCCAACTATACCAGTGGTCATAGAGCACCGTGCCGTACGGCGCGTCTTTTAGGGCCTCGCTGATTTCAGCCGCCCCATGATCGGCCGCCCTACGTGCGCCTAGAGGTAGATTGCCGTTGTAAGCATCGACAATACCTGCTGCTTGGAAGAAAATCAGGATCAGCGGTATCAGAATCACCAGGTGCTTTGACCCTAATGGCAGCTCGATGTATTCGGATACCGTCGGCCGCACATAACTGGCTACTCGCCACACAAAGCGGGCCATGACCAGGCCCAATAGAGGCAGGATCGGCAACACATAACGATCCCATACCGGCACGGCTATAAACCAATGTACGAGAAAATAGGCAAATACAAACAAGACTAGTAGCCGGTCAAGGGCCGCCGGGCGATCATGCTGTTCGATCAACAGGGCAATAAATGGGGGCAGGGCCAGTAGAAGCAGAAACTCAAGCACCGGAGACTCCAGAACATGCGTCCATTGCCCGGCCCAGGCTTCTAATCTTGGCCACAACTCCCACGACCATGCCAACCGGACACCGCCATAGGACTGCAGCTGGTTCTCTAGCAAGCTGAACTGACCACCTCGCCCTAGTTCCCAAGCAAGTAGCAAGCCAAACATGGGCAGGAAGCCTGTCAACCAGCGAAACCACTCACCTTTCCGCCACTCGTTAGCATGAGCCAGGCCAAAGACGAGAGGCGCAAATAGCCAGGCCTGGTACTTGCTGGCAACTGCCAGCCCAAATAGCACGCCAGCCACGAGCGCCCTTCGACCTTTTCGCGCCCGTGGCTCTTTCCTGGAATGACTGCGGGTGGGTGGGCGGCAACTGACGACCATCACCAAGGTGGCAACGATCAAGCACGTCATAAGCGGATCAATGAATGCTGAACCACTATACTGGATCGCCAGCGGTGAAAACACGAGGAAGCCAGCCGCTAATATCATGGTGCTTTCATCACGGTACATACGCCAAGCCAAGACGGCTGTAAGCGGAATTAACAAAAGGGAAGCAATGTAATTCGGCAGTCGAGCAGCCCACATCACCGGGCCCATAAGCGGATAGAAGAGAGCCTGTAAATAGAACAGCAACGGCGGCTTGTCGATGAGCTGGTCCTGCAACAATGGATCCCGCAGTACGGCGATCAATCTAGACCATGAAGAGAATAAGGCTTCGTCGCTGTGAAACGTATTGAAAAGCATCCCATTGGTACGCAGCGCGGCCGCAATGAGAATCAGCATAACAAGCAAGGCTTGGCTTTGTCTCGACATGACTATGCGAAATGTGTTCCGGGCTAACTATTGATAAACGAGATAAACATGGGCTGTCTACCAGGCTGCGAGATTATAGCATCCGCAATTAAGCCCTCCAATGACATCCCGGCGCGCGATCCTGTGTTTCAGTATAATTGACCTATGGACAAATCGGATGGTTCGATACGAAATCTCATTCTGGACATGGACGGTGTATTGTGGCATGGAGAGACACCTGTGCCAGGACTTGTCCAGTTTTTCGACCAATTGCGGCGCGGGAGCTTTGGCTTCGTACTGGCCACCAATAATGCCCGCAAAGTCGCCACTCAATACAGTGAGAAGCTGGCCGGATTTGGCGTATCCGTCCCAGCGGACCAAATCCTGACCTCCGCTGAAGCGACAGCACTGCACCTGCGCGCCGCCTACCCAGAAGGCGCGACAGTGTACGTCGTCGGCGACAGTGGACTTCAGCTGGCCATGACGGCTCATAAGTTCAATCTCTTACCCGACGCGGGTTTTGTCGGCGGCGGTGCGCGAGCAGACATCGTGGTTGTTGGCTTTACGCCTCATTTCTGCTATGACCAGATGGCCAGCGCTGCCTACCTGATCAACCACGGCGCGCACTATGTTGGCACAAATCCCGACGTAACATTCCCAACTGAATACGGTCCCCTTCCCGGCGCCGGCTCCATGTTATCCTTTCTAGAAACAGCCACCGGGGTGCGGCCCACTGTTCTGGGCAAACCCGGCAGGCCGATCTTTGAGGAAGCCCTTCGCTTGCTGAACGGCACGGCCCATGATACGGTCATGGTCGGTGATCGATTGGGCACAGACATTGCCGGCGGTCACGCAGCCGGTATGCGCACCATACTGCTCCTGTCCGGCATTTCTAGCATGGAGGATGTAGATAGCTTCCATGTCAAGCCAGATTGGATCTTGAATGATTTGCAAGCGCTAACGGCGTTCATCCAAGAGCAAAATGGACACAATTGGTCATCCTGACCGTCCATTTACACTACGACCCGGAATGGTTGTTGGTGCAAATATAAGAGCGAGGAGTGAGCATGAGCACGCGCCTGAATCTGTATGATCTGGACCTCGACCAACTCATGCTTTTCATGGGCGATCTCGGCCAGCCGGATTATCGGGCCAGACAACTATGGCACTGGCTCTATCAAAGGTATGCACATGACTACGGGCAAATGACCACCTTGCCGACGTCGCTTCGCTATGAACTCGCAGAGATCGCCTCTCTGGGTACCTGGAAAATAGCGGCTCGTCAGAACTCCTCGGACGCCATGACCACAAAACTGCTATTCCAGCTTTCCGACGGGAACTTCATCGAAACTGTGCTAATGCGCTATGACAAGAGGCGTACGATCTGCATAAGCACTCAGGCTGGCTGTGCGATGGGCTGTGTATTTTGCGCCACCGGCCAAATGGGGTTTTCACGGAACCTCTCGGTGGGCGAGATTGTGGCCCAGGTATTGCACTTTGCCCGGGAACTTGCCGTCGAGGGTGCCAAAATCACCAACGTCGTCTTCATGGGCATGGGCGAGCCGCTACACAACTACGACAACACGCTAAACGCACTAGACAGGCTAACCAATCCCGAAGGGTTTAACCTGGGTGCCCGCAAAGTCACTATCTCTACCGTCGGTCTGGTGCCGGCCATACGCCGCTATGCGGACGAGAGACGCCAGACGCCGCTGGCGGTTTCGCTGCACGCTGCTACCGACCGAGAACGGAACAAGCTAATCCCTGTCGCCCGGCGCTGGCCGCTGGAATCCTTGATGGATGTGTGCCGCTACTACGTACAGAAGACGGGTCGCAGGCTGACTTTTGAATGGGCCCTGATCGCGGGAGAGAATGACACGAACGAGCAGGCGCAACAGCTAGGCGGACTACTATCGGGCATGCTGTGCCACGTCAATCTCATCCCGCTCAACCCAACGGCCGGATATAAAGGTAAACCCTCAGATCCATCGACAGTTAGCACCTTCCAGAAGATTCTGGCGGCCAATGGTGTGACCAGTTCTGTGCGCTTGCGCCGTGGAATAGACATCAAGGCCGGCTGCGGCCAATTGCGCGACCGGATCATCACCGAAACTGGATGACGTCAGCGAAGATTGCTAATGGGCTCCAACATACTGTTGAAGTAGCGGATTTCCAGGTGCAGATGAGGACCCGATGACCGTCCGGTGTTGCCGGAGCTGCCGATCTGACTGCCCTGGTATACCACCTGGCCGGGCACCACGTTTATGCCACTCAAATGACCATAGTATGTCTCATAGCCATTGCCATGGTTAATCACGATAAGATTGCCATAACCGTACACATTCCATCCAGCCCACGTAACCGTGCCGGTATCAGACGCCACCACAGGCGTACCTTCCGGTAGGCCAACATCGATTGCCGGATGGCCATACCAGTAGTGTTGTGTGATCCGACGATAGCCTACAGGCCAGACGAAAGTCCCGGTGCCCTGAATTTGCGGCGCGATGCCCGATCCAGTTGAATCGGATGACGAAGGCCGAGATGGTAATTGTGGCGCCGTCCAGAACCAGACGTCACGGACGCCGCCGGGTACCATGATCTGCGTTCCAGGATATAAACGGTAAGGAAACTCTAGCGCATTGGGCTCGTAGGCGATGATATCTTCCTCAGTTACGCCATATAGTTGAGCGACTCTTTCTAGCGACTCGCCCTCACCCACATCGTGCAACACGCCGTCAACAGGCAGAATTATGAGCGTTGAGCCAGCCTGAAGCGCGCTGGCCTCTTCGCTCAAAAACGCGTTACCCCCTAGCAGCGTCTCTGGATTAATTCCAAACTGCTCGGCAATGCCAATCGGAGTGTCGTTGGCCTGCACTGTGTAGGTGATAACCTGGTGCTGTGGCTTCTTGCCCTCGAATGTGAATGGATCAAGAGCGGGTGAAAGGCTATTGTTGATCAGTATCGGCACGTTGCTCAGATCGGCCAGACCGCTCGCAGGTACATCGGCCGGAGCAGAAGCCACCAGATTCTCGGGCAGAACCCCGTATTCGGCCACATCAGATCCGTCTTGCTGGTCGGCCATGATTCTAAAATCGAGCAGATCGTCAAAGGGCACAGCGGCAGCGGCGACAAACAGAACGATCGCCCCGACAATGAGTACAATGTGCGCCCCATAACGGCGAAGTATTACTTGTATTACATCCATAGGTCAGCTTTGATATACGATGCAGCATGCTACCATAACGGCGCTTGACATCAAGAACGGGCTGCCGGTAGCAGCCCGTCTTCTCACTACTTATTCACAATTTTGGCCGACCAAACGTCTCGGCCGCCTAGCCTTTCACGCCACTGGAAACTCGGCCGGCGACGGTTACATCATGTCTTTTGTGAGCGTTTCCAGAAACTCGTAGTTCGTCTTGGTTTCGCGCATTCGCTGGAGTACGGCTCCAGTCGCGCTGCTAATGTCATATCCTGGCGTATCCATAAGGTGCGCCAGCATTCGCCGCATGGTGTAAACTCGCTGTAGCTCATCACCAGATAACAGCAACTCTTCGCGACGCGTGCTGGACCGTTCGATGTCATACGCTGGGAAGATTCGCCTTTCCTGCAGTCTACGGCTTAACAGCAATTCCATATTGCCGGTGCCTTTAAACTCCTCGTAAATCACGTCGTCCATCCGGCTTCCGGTATCGACCAGACAAGTAGCGATAATCGTCAGGCTGCCCCCTTCTTCAATGTTGCGCGCGGCGCCAAAGAACCGCTTCGGCGGATAAAGCGCCGATGGATCTAAACCACCGGACAAGGTACGTCCGCTGGGGGAAACGGTGAGATTATACGCCCGGGCCAGGCGAGTGATTGAATCAAGCAGGATCACAACGTCTATTCCAGACTCCACAAGACGCTTCGCCCGAGCCAGGGCCATTTCGGCTACCCGGCAGTGCTGCTTGACCGGCTCGTCGAAAGTAGAGCTGATCACTTCGCCGTCTACGGAGCGTTGCATGTCCGTTACTTCCTCCGGCCGTTCGCCAATCAGAGCCACCATGAGATGGATATCTGAGTAATTTGCGGTTGTTCCGTTGGCAATGTCCTTCAATACCGTCGTTTTGCCCGCTTTCGGCGGCGAGACGATCAGGCCCCGTTGGCCGCGGCCGATTGGCGCGATCAGGTCCAGCATACGCGTCGACAAGACGTGTGGTTCTCGTTCAAGTTTGAGCTTTTCTAGAGGGAAGATCGGCGTTAGCGACTCAAAGCGCGGCCGGCGCTTTGCCTTTTCAGGATCCATGCCGTTAACCGCCTCTACCCTGAGCAGGCTATAGTACTTCTCATTGTCCTTTGGCACGCGCACCTGGCCAAGTACCATATCGCCAGTTCGCAATCCTAGGCGGCGAATCTGCGAGTTCGACACGTAAATGTCATCCTGTCCGGGCAAATAGTTCCGCGACCGCAAGAAGCCCATCGTCTGCTTATCATCTTCGACGATTTCCAGGACACCGCCACGAAATCCATGGCCCTGAGACTGGACCTTTTTCCTCAAGATCTCAAATATGAGATCCTGCTTGCGCATTGTCGAGAAGCCAGCGACTTCCAAATCTCGAGCAGTTTCGCGCAACTCGGTCAATTTCATTGATTGCAATTCATTTATATCCATGTGATTTTCTCCGGCTCCCATCGTTATTCCCCTTCATCTAATGCTGCATTATCGTATCGGCCCGTATTTTGACCCGGTGGTACAGGATCTACAGGATTGAGATAAGCATCAACTGCGACTTACTCCCGGCAGATCTTCTTGTTGCGTTACAGATAAATGTGGGCGAACATCAACGACACGCGGCCCGCCATTTGGCTGACTGTTAAGGGGATTGTTAGTTAACTCAAAAATTGGGCAGAAAAAGTATATCACGCCAGACGGGGCAAGTCAAAGAATTATGAGCCCACGTTTCGATGATTTCTTCTTATTGGCGTGCTCATCGCCTCTTCGCCCAACGACGCCTAGAACTTATCGTCCGATATTCCTCCAAACTCTTCCGCTTTCTTGGCCAATCTTCTGTCGCCGATTATCAACGGAACTCGCTGGTGCAACTCCTTGGGCTCAATGTCCAGAATGGGTTGCCGGCCGTCAGTCGCGTACCCGCCTGCTTGCTGAATCATTAGCGCCAGCGGTCCAGCTTCGTACAGGAGCCGCAATTTGCCGTTTGGACTACCTTTCTGGCCCGGGTAAAGGAAGATACCGCCTTCCAGCAAATTGCGATGAAAATCGGCTACCAAGGACCCGATATAGCGCTCGGACAATCCATGCTCGGTCTCGGCGCCCTCAATCAACCAGTCAACATAGGCCACAGTGCTTTCTGACCATTGGTCGCGGTAGGAGTAGTTCGTGCTGTAGTACTTGGGCGTTTCAGGCACGCGAATGTACTCGTGCGACAGCAAAAACTCGCCCAGGTCGGGATCCAGTGTGAAACCGTGTACACCCGAGCCTGTCGTGTATACCAACATCGTGCTGGTCCCATACAAAATGTATCCCGCCGCAATCAAGTTTCGTGCCGGCTGTAGACAATCCTCTAGTCGACCACGGTTCTCGTACTGTATGCACCCGTATATGCCAAAAATGGTTCCCGTGCTGACATTCACGTCGATATTGCTGCTGCCGTCCAAGGGATCGAATACGAGCACATAACGACCCTTCGCATACTTTTCGGGAATGACGATAATATCCGCATGTTCCTCAGATGCCATGACACACAAACGGCCGGTGTGATTGCATAGATTCACGATTACCTGATCCGCGTACACGTCCAGCTTCTGCTGAGCTTCACCCTGGACATTGTTCCGTCCGGCCTGACCTAAGATGCTGACAAGGCCGGCTCGGAGAGTCTTCGCCGAGATAACTTTCGCGGCCAGAGCGATGTCATATAGTAGGCTGGTAAAATCGCCGATCGCTGTCTCCGGCTGGTTATCCAGAATAAATCGTTCAATTGTGACGATCTTTTCCAAGATCCGACCTCCAGCTAGCCAGCGATTGTGACCAGGAAGTAGGCCAGGGCCACCGACCAAATCAAGCTGTCGATGCGGTCTAGTGCGCCACCGTGACCCGGTAGTAGAGTGCCCGAATCCTTCACTCCTGCGGAACGCTTCAGCATCGAAACTCCCAAGTCACCGGCCGGGCTAGCCACCGACACGAGCAGGCCCAGCGCCAGGGCTGTTGCCAACGGCAAGTCCATGAAATAGGCGATCACGACCGTTAGCAGTGTGCCAGACAATATCCCGCCAACGTACCCCTCCACGGTCTTATTGGGGCTCAGGCGAGGGGCCAGTTTGTGTTTGCCCAGCGACTTGCCAAAGACGTAAGCTCCCGAGTCGGCGATCCACGTACCGAGCATTGCTAGCGCCGTCCATAAGGCGGCCGACTCGCCCACACCGCGCAACTGAAAGAAATAACTCCCCAACCATCCGAGTAACATTATGCCGCCGGCAGTCGCCATCCACGACGCAGGCCCGTTCTCGGCCTGTCGTTTCTCATATAACCACAGCGCATAGGCCATTGCTGCGAATAGCCCAATAAGAAGCACGACTGAGACCAAATCGAACTCGGTGAGCCGCTCATCAAACAGCATCCTTTGCACATCCGCGGGGACGATCCACAATGCCAGGCAAATGGGCAGCAGCAGCCAGAGCGGCGACCGCCAGCCCAACTTGCCGACCAACTGGGAGTACTCATAGGCGGCAATACCGAGCAGGGCGGCAAATGGCAAGAAGTATAGCCAGCCGCCCAAATAGATCAGCAACAGGGTGAGTGGACCAAGCGTGAAGACGACCAGTGCACGTCTAAGAAACATGGACTGCCAACCCTTCGAAAACCATTATTCGGCCAGCAATCCGTAGCGCCTTTCACGCTGGCTGTAAGCGACAAGAGCCTGATACAACTGCTCGCGGCCGAAGTCAGGCCAATACTCTGGCGCGGCATAGAATTCGGCATACGCCGCCTGCCAGATAAGGAAATTGCTAACCCGTAGTTCACCGCTCGTACGAATGACCAGATCTGGATCAGTCAAACCATGAGTGAACAGATAGGAACTGAAGAGCTCTTCATTCAAGTCAGCGGCCGAAATACCGTCGGAAAGCATCTCCTTCACCGCATGGAGGATCTCCGCTCTACCACCGTAATTGAAGGCAACATTCAGGATGAGACGATCATTGTCCTTGGTGAGATCGGTCGCATGCAGCACTTTCTTTTGCAGCGTCGGATCTATCCCACCCAAATCGCCCAGATGATGAAGGCATACCCCCTGGGCGTGCAATTCGTTCAGTTCTTGATCAAGGACGCGCCGAAAAATGCGCATCAGACCGCGCACTTCGCTTTCCGGCCGGCCCCAATTCTCCGTGGAAAAAGCGTAGATTGTCAGAATCTTTATGCCAAATTCGATACAGGCCTCGATTACCCGGCGCAGGTTTTCGACCCCGGCTCGATGGCCGGCCTGGCGAGGCAACCTGCGCTGCTTCGCCCAACGTCCGTTGCCATCCATGATGATGGCCACGTGCGTTGGCACCCTGATATCTTTGAAGTCGAGCGGCTCTTTCTGCCCGGCCATATGGCTCCTTAAACTTCCATGATCTCGGCTTCTTTCTTCTGCCCGAGATCGTCAACTTGGGCAACATACTTGTCGGTCAGTTTCTGAAGATCATCTTGCGAGATATAGAACTGATTCTCCGAGATCTCCTTCTCGTCTTTCAGCTCCCGCAGATCGTTCAAGACATCCCGGCGCACGTTTCGTACAGCCACGCGAGCTTCTTCCACTCTTTTGTTGACGAGGCGAGACAGCTCGCGACGCCGCTCTTCTGTCAATCGGGGGATATTTAACCGGATGATAGAACCATCGTTGTTCGGGGTCAGGCCAAGGTCAGACTTAAGAATCGAGCGCTCAATGGCCGACAGCGAATTCGGATCATAGGGCCTGATGGACAACTGTTGTGGTTCCGGGACGGCAATCACCGCCAGTTGATTCAGCGGCAACATCGCACCATACACCTCTACTTCAATTCGATCCAATAACTGGGGCGAGGCCACTCCGGTGCGGAAAGTCTGCAGGTCGGACTCCAGAGCAGAAATGCTCCCCCTCATGCGCAATTCAGCGTCCACAAGAATCTCTCTTACCATCGAACCCTCCATCTAGCTTGCGAAACTAGTATACTAGTTGCCGATTTGAGTACCCACAGCCTCGCCTACTACCAGCCGATGAACGCTACCCGTCTTCCACAAGCCAAGAACCACGATCGGTAACTCATTCTCCATGCACAATGAGATTGCCGTGCTGTCCATGAATCGCAGCCGCATATTCAACGCTTCAATGTATGATAACCGATCAAACCGTTTCGCGTCAGGGTTTGTCTGCGGATCATCGTCATAGACCGCGTCGACCTTAGTGGCCTTGATCAACACGTCCGCGCTGACTTCCATGGCCCTCAAGGCGCCGGCCGTATCGGTAGTGAAATACGGGTTGCCCGTTCCACCGCCAAATATGACGACGCGTCCTCTTTCGAGGTGCCTGATCGCTCGCAATCTGATGTATGGTTCGGCGACGGTGCGCATTTCTATGGCGGTCTGTACTCGCGTCTCGATGCCCTGGCGTTCCAGGGCGTCTTGAAGCGCCAGGGCGTTCATCACCGTGCCCAGCATACCCATATGGTCGGCTGTGGGCTGCTCCATTCCCAGTTTGACCCCTTCGGATCCGCGCCAAAGGTTACCAGCGCCGATAACGACTGCAATCTGCACGCCAAGATGGTATACCTCGGCAATCGTTTCGGCCACTTCCTTTGCTCGCAGCGGATCGATGCCAAATCCTTCCGGGCCAGCCAGTGCCTCGCCACCCATTTTGAGCAATATGCGATCATAACGAGCGTCAGGCACTAATCACCCTCCTTGAGCTGATTTCCGGGTCCCTTCATCTCGGCTAAGCCACCAGAAACCCTAGGTGGCTTCCTCGCCTAACTCGTAGCGGATAAATCGTCTGACGACGATATTCTCGCCTAACACGCCGATAAGATCGGTGAGCAATTGCTGAACTTTGACGTCATCATCCCTCACGAAGCCCTGCTCCAACAGGCAGTTTTCCTCATAGAACTTGTTAAGTCGTCCTTCGACGATCTTATTGGCGATTTCTTCCGGTTTTCCCTGGACAATGGCATCTTCTCTGTACTCTTTCGACCGGCTGTCAACCTCATCCTGGGGGACTTCTTCTCTATTCACATAGGCCGGCTGCATCGCCGCCACATGAAGCGCCAGGTCATGGGCAAACGCCACAAACCTCTCATTACGAGCCACGAAGTCCGTCTCACAATTTAGCTCCAACATGACGCCTACACGGCTTCCCGGATGGGCGTACACTTCGACGACGCCTTCGCGCGCCACTCGTTCGGATCGCTTGGCCGCCTGTATCGCGCCTTTCTCTCGCAAGGTGCCAAGAGCTTGCTCGGTGTCACCGCCAGCCGCCTCAAGGGCCTTCTTTACCTCTAATACACCTGCGCCTGTAGCATCGCGCAGTTCTTTTATCATATCGGTCGTAATCTTCATAATAAGCCAAAAACTCCTAAATTCTCATCCGACGCCACATACTCATGTGCGCCAGGGTCAGAGGGCGATATCTGGTCGAAACGGAAAGGCCAATGCTTACTCGTTTTCTTCGTCCGCCCCTACAACCTCCGCCACCTTGGCGTCCTCTTCTGCAGTTGCTTCGATAGAGGTCTCCTCGCTAGCAGGCGCCTCGGCCTCAGGCGCCTCTTCGGCAGCCACTTCAACGGTTTCGTCGGTCGACTCGGTATGTTCCTCGGTCTCGGAACTGGTGCTTTCCTTGTCAACGGCTGGCGCTTCGGCAGCTGTCTCACCCTTGCTCTCAGTGCCATACCCACCTTCACGCAACTTGGCTAGCGTGGCTTCACCAAGCAGGCGCTCGTCTTCTGCGTCATCCAGATCTTCGAAGTCATAGCGATAGCCTTCGAAGTCCTCGATCTCCTCGTCAAGTGATTGCTCTCGCAAGGTAGTTCCTTCGATCGCGGCGTCAGCCATCTTGCCTGAGATCAGCTTGATCGCCCGAATGGCATCGTCATTTGACGGTATCAAATAGTCGATGGGATCCGGATCGCAGTTCGTATCAACCATGGCGATAACCGGAATTCCCAGTTTGTTGGCCTCGCGCACGGCGGTCTCTTCATGATTAACGTCCACAATGAACAACAGATTTGGCAAGCCGGTCATCTTGCGGATGCCGCCCAATCGCTGGCTGAGCTTCTCAATCTCGCGCGACAGTTGCAGGCGCTCCTTTTTCTTCAAGAGCTCGAACTCTCCGGCATCCCGGCGCTGTTCCAGTTCATCAAGATACTTGATACGCTGGCTGATCGTTTGCCAGTTGGTCAGCGTACCACCTAGCCAGCGCTCATTCACATATGGCTGAGAGGCCCGTGTGGCTTCGCGCGCTACAGTGTCTTGTGCCTGGCGCTTGGTGCCCACAAAAAGAACCGCACCGCCATCACTTACCGTATCACGAACCAGATTATAGGCGTTCTCGATCATATAGATCGTCTGTTGAAGGTCCAGAATGTGGATGCCATTTCGCTCAGTGAAAATGTACGGCCGCATCTTCGGGTTCCAACGACGTGTTCGGTGGCCAAAATGCACACCCGTTTCGAGAAGCGCTTTCATTGAAATCACAGACATGGGGAAACTACTCCTTTTTAATTGTTTTATGCCTCCATGCTCGTCACACTATCTTGGAACTTCGGACGACAATCCGGGAGATGCGCCAGAAGCACAGCCATTCAAGTCAGAGCATGTGCGTGATTAAGGGCTAGCATCCGCTACCCCGCCAGTCAGGATTGGCCTGAGAATTATAACGAATGTGATGTTTTTCGCAAACAGATTGGTGCCCGACCCTGCGCGGCGTCACGCAACTACGGATATTGTTGACGCCCGCATGAAAAGTAGTTCATTTCCATTTGGTAAGAATGATCTCTCTCTGAAATGCTTGCTTCGCGACAAACAGTAACAGGACGTCGGCGACTGCAACGACAAGCGCTCCTAGTACGATGATCCGCCGGTCTAGAATTATCAGGCCCATGGATTGCCCAACCAGCAAAAGAATGATCGGCAAGATTACCACAGCCGACAACTGTTCTGCCACCCGCGGATCGGTCACACGCGATGACACGATGATAGCGGTACATACGGCAAGAATTGTCAACAGCGGGCCCACTACAAATACCGCGACCAACCACAGAGGATCGAGGAGATGATTGAAGACAGCCGGGCTCGTCATTGTCCACACGCCTATCAAGTACAACAGGAATGACACCCAGGTGGCGATGGTCGCCGGCACGGCAGCAGCCAGGCCTTTTCCCGCCAACAACTCGACCGTGGTTATTGGCGTAGCTAGAAGTGGCTCCAGGCTATGGTTTGTCTTCTCGCCGACGATACTATAGGCGGCGATTGTCACCGGAATCGAGATAGGTAGGATCATGAAGAGGAGCGTGAAGATGTCAAGCATATTGACCTGAACGCATTCACCTTCTGTTAGCCCAACACAGGCCGCGTCATTGAGGCCAAATTCGTCACCCAAACCTATGCTATCGCCCTCAATCCCACTCATCATCGCTAGAGTAATCAATGGCAATGCCAAGAAGATCAGTGGCAGAAAAATGACCGTGAACAGGACAAGCCGGTTCTTAAAAACTTCGGCCCACTCTTTACTTATGATCGTCCAGGTTTTCTCCATGCCTCATTCCTCGTCCAGCAGTTGAAGATAGATATCTTCCAACGAATGTCGCAATTCGCCCACGAACTGCACCTCTGCGCCGGCCATGACCAGGCGGCGGATGATCTCAGGATTATCCCGTTCTGGATCGTCAAGTGTGAGAAGCAATTTGTTCTCCACCACTTCACAAGCTTTCACGCCCGGCGCCTCGCCTGCAGAAGCCGCGAATTGACTCGCCTCGCCCGAAAGGTGAATCACGACTTGCCGGCCGTAAAGCTGTTTGCGAAGACCAGCCGGCGTATCGACGACACGCAATTGGCTCTTAAACACGGCCACTCGGTCACATAATCGGTCGGCCTCGTCAAGATTGTGTGTGCAAATAAATATCGTCCGTCCTTGCCCGCGCAGCTCCGCAATGAAATCGCGCACTAGCTTGGACGCTTCGGGATCTAGGCCGGCCGTCGGCTCGTCGAGGAACAACACACGTGGCTCATGAATCAATGCTCGGGCAATGGCCAGCTTCTGGCGCATGCCCTTGCTGAATTCACCCGCGATGTCGTCTTTGCGATCCCACAGCTCAAGCCACCGTAGATACTTCTCCACTTGCCGAGCCGGATCCTTGACCTCGTATAACTTGGCGTAAATCGTGAGGTTTCGCCATGCGCTCAAACGATCATAAAGTCCTGGCGTCTCGGTCAGAATGCCAACCTGCCTACGGATGGCCTGATCCTCTTGGCCCACATCGTAACCGAGAACCCTGGCAGTCCCAAAGGTTGGCGCTATCAGGCTGGTCAACATTCGCACCGTCGTCGTCTTGCCCGCGCCATTTGGTCCCAGGAAGCCAAAGACCTCGCCTTGCTCGATCTGCAGCGTCAGGCGATCCACTGCCAGATGCTCGTCGAATTGTTTCGTCAATTCATTGGTTTCTATCATGCTAGCTCAGTTCCAGTGTCGTTTGCGCACTCACCCTGGTCCACTATCGGCAACTCATCATGCCCGCTCGGCCAACGGCAGTCAAATGTAGCGGCTATCCTCCAATTTCTCATTGGTGGGCGCAATCTTGATAGGTCCTGTCCACTCGACATCAGGTAGTGGTTCCGGTACCTCGTCCACAGGTTCAGGTTTCCTTTGACTGGCTATGAATAACAGACTGATCAGCGCCGCCAGAGCGGTGATCGCTTCGGCAGCATAGATCCCGTGCATGGAGACGAGCACAACAACCGAGGCGTCGATCAAGGCGTGCCACCCGATAGCCAGGGCAAGCCATAGCAATTTGCCACGAGCAAAGGCCTGCATCACCATGATCGACAGTCCCATTTGAATGCATAGCACCAAAAGCCTCTCAAGAGCGCCAAACAGCACTTCAAACCATGGGACCGTCGCCATCTGCCTCAAGACTTCTAGCACTTGAGGCGCCTGTTCGTCAGGGATTAGAGTCTGAAAGAAACCTGCCTGGTAGCCGAATAATATCGACACGTTGAGCGCCCCCAAAAGACCCAGCAAGATGCTCTCGGCCCCTCCATGGCCTGCGCCCATCATTAGGCCTCTACCCCAAGTTCGCGCGTCGGTAGCCCAAAATCGATATGACAGATATCGTGCACCCTCTTCGAAAACTCCAGCTGACAGACCCAGAAACAGGGCGCTCAAAAGCAGCAAGGTCGTGTCTGGCAGTTGTGCTACCTGCGAAGGAAGATTAGAGCTAACTAGGTAGTTGAAAGGAATGTGGACCACTTGTGCCAGGATGAAAGTAACTGCCCCGATGCCGAAGAGGCGCCAGGGCACTTCCCTCCGGCGAGCTATCAGCCAGCCAAGCAGCAAGGGCATTGTAACCATGAGCAGGAAATTCAGAAGGTATAGGAACGGCCGCAACTTATCGATCTCCCCTGGAAACCTTACCCTGCAGCGTCCCGGCACTGGCGGCACAATCCGTATAGTTCCAGCAGGTGCCCGCGAACTTCAAAACCCATACTGTTCTCCGTTCGCTGTTCAATGCCGGTCAAGAGACATGCGTCCAATTCAACGATCCGGTTGCAACCCGTGCAAACGAGATGGTGATGATGCCCTTCGACCAGAAGAATGAAATGCGCCGCGCCAGTTCCCTGATAGATCGGTCGCACGAGTCCCAGCTCAGTCAATAAATCGAGCGTTCGATAGACGGTCATGCGTCCGACATCTGATCCACCATGGTGCACCAAAGCAACTAGCTCTTCCGCACTGACATGACCCCCGGCCGAGACGAGCGCCGCAAGAACCTCCTTGCGCGCTTCGGTAAAACGATAGCCACGCCTGGCAAGCGCCTTTTTGAATTCCGTCAAGGTACTATCCACTGTTTTCACTGCACGAATCTAACGGACCGATCTTCTTAGTAGTCGGAGTGACCAGAGCGCGCCTTTTTCCGGCGCGAACAGGAAGACCACGACGAATACGGCTGACGCCACTAGCACCACCGTCGGGCCAGGGGCGATGTTTAGATAGAATGAGGCGTAAAGACCTACGACACCCGCACCGGCGCCGATTAGCCCGGCCACAGCCATCATCGATGGCAGGCGTCTGGTAAGCAGCGAGGCCGCTGCGGCCGGGGTAACCAACATAGCTAGCATGAGGGCGATACCAACCACCTGAAGTGAGATGACAATAGTCACGGCAACAAGCACGAGCAGCAGGTAACGCAAGAAGGTCGTCGGCAACCTCAGCGTCACGGCCAATACCGGGTCAAAGGTCATTACCATGAACTCTTTGTAGAAGATGAAAACGACGAACAGAACCACGCTCCCAAGCAGAAGGATGAGCCACAGATCGCTATTATTCACGCTCAGAAGATTGCCGAAGAGAAAATGGGCCAGGTCGACGGAGTAGTTACCAGTCGCCGACAACATTGCCACGCCAAGAGCGAAGAATCCGGCAAAGACAACACCTATTGCGGTATCTTCCTTTAGCACGCCCCGACTGGTGAGGGCGCCAATGCCAATGGCCGTCAGGACACCTGTCACCAGCGCGCCTAATGCCAGTGGCACTCCGAGCAAGAAGGCCAAGACCACACCAGGCAGAATCGTATGGGCAACAGCATCGCCAAAGAAGGCCATGCCTCGCAAGACTATAAATGCGCCTAGTACTGCACTTACCACACCTACCATAAGCGCCGCTAGCAACGCCCTAATCATAAAGTCATAGGCAAGTGGCTCGGCCAACCAATCTAGAATCACGATCAGGTAGCGCTTCGGCCGATGGTTTGGCAAACAGTCCTTGCCGTCCGATAGCGCGTCAAAGCAGATTCAGGATCAGCTAGGAAGCTAATGAACATGCTCATCCTCCGGAGCGCAGAAGCCGTCGGCCACGATGAATTGTTCAGCATTGTCGTCTATGACATGCATGTTAGCGCCATAGGCTTGGAGCAGGTTTTTCGGCGCAAGCACCTTTTGAGCTGGTCCGAAGGCAATGATCTCTCTGTTAAGTAACATCACGAGCTCAAAGCGCTCCCTTGCCAGGTTCAGATCATGGGTAGCCACCATGACCGCGACCCGATCCTCTTGGAGCGATCCCAAGACGTCCAGGATCGCCCCGTAGCTTGGCCTATCCAATCCCGAGAAAGGCTCATCCAGCAGCAGAAGATCAGCCCCTTGGGCCAGAGCGCGAGCAATAAACACGCGTTGTTGTTGACCACCAGACAGCTCGCCTATCTGTTTCTTCGCCAGGTGTGAAGCATTTACTCTTTCTAGGCACCCACGCACCTTTTCCCAGTCGCGTCTGGAAGGCCAGCGGAACAAGCCTATCTGGCCTACTCGCCCCATCATGACAACATCCTCAACCGTTGCCGGAAACGACCAATCTATCTGGCTGCGCTGCGGTACATAGCCAATACAAATGTGCTGGTCAGGGTCGTGTCCATATATGTTGACCATGCCCCTAATTGGCTTAACTGTTCCGGCGACCACTTTAAATAGCGTGCTCTTCCCAGCTCCATTTGGCCCGACAATCGCCGCTTGCTGGCCCATGCCGAGCTGAAAAGAAATCTCGTGTAGCGCGTAATCTTCAGTCGACCGGTCTGGTCTGTCAACGGACCGGCTGCCACCCGACCCATACAACACCGAAACATGTTTAAGCTCAAGTGTCGGCGCGGCCGGCTCATGGTCAACTCCGCGGCCTTTGATTTTGGTAACCAGGGTGCTCATGTTCTCCTAGTTCGAACCTTCATCCGACTCAGATGCGCCGTGGGGCAGCGAGTCGGCAATAACGTCTATGTTGGCCCGCATCATCTGTAAATACGTTTCCGCGCCACTACCCTCCTCACCCAGGGCGCCACTATAAAGAGGCACGATCTTCACCGTCTCGCAATGGTCTAGTTCGCCGGCCAGCTGTTCGGCCAGCTGTTGGCTGGCGCTTCTCTCGATAAATATCGCGCAGATTCGGGCTTCACGCATGCTCTGCAGAAGCATAGCCAAATCTCGTGAAGAGGGTTCAGACAAGGTACTATCACCCGGAACGATGGTTCCGACAACTTCAAACTCGTAAGCATCGGCGAAGTAGCCAAAGGCATCATGGTTAGTGACGAGCACACGGTCACGCAGATCGACTGGGGCCAACCTTTGCTCATAATAGTCGCTCAGCACGCCCAGTTCATTCTCATAGACCTGCGCCCTTTCTGCGTATGCTTCGGCATTGCCAGGATCCAGAGCGCTTAAAACCGCTTCGATGTTCTTTACCCACGTGATCACATTTGCTGGCACCAACCAGGCATGCGGATCAATCCGAAGCTCGTTGCCCTCTTGCCTACCCGCGCCGGGCTCATCGTCAAAATATCGGGGCTCCACGCCGGCCGACAGGGGCACCAGCGTCGCACTGCCCGCGGCGTTAATCAGATCTTCTATCAGCCCTTCCTCCAGCCCCCAGCCGTTAACAAAAATGACGTCTGCGTCGGCCGCCAGTCGTAGATCTCGGGCTGTGGACTGGTAGCCGTGTGGGTCTTGATTGGGCGCCATTAGCACACTCACGGCTGCGCTCTGGCCGGCGATCTGCGAAACGATGTCCCCGATGATACCTGTGGTCGCTACGATTCGGACTGGGCCATCGCCTGCCGGTATGGCCTCAAATTCCGGCAAGTCAAGGGAATCCGGCTGGCCGGCCGCCGTCTCTTGCAGTCCATCGGCATCGGTGAGCTCTGATCTTGCCGAACATGCCACTGTTGCCGAGAGTAGCAACAGCAAAAGCAATATCCACCCTGGAAGAACTCTATCCGCCAATTGCTCTACATGGACCAACATATATCTCTTACTTGACGTCATTACTGATACTTTGTATCAATAATAACTCCGCTCAACCCGGTGTCAAGGCAACATAGATTGCTGCCCGTTCTTTAGGCCGCTGGTACTTTGTGACCATTCACGATAAAACTTGTGGTGTAATATTGGCGTATTTGCTCGAGTTAGCAGAAGAAAAATGGTTAGTCGCGCACAAAGGCGCAGTTTACTTACTGCCTGGTCAGGTTACAATGTGTATGGTGGCTCGGCGCAGCTCGCCTGAAGTGCGTCTTTCCAGTTCTGTGAAGGTGACATTCTCGGCTAATCGACCATAGACTCGCAACAACCAATGGACAGCCAAATCGAAAAACGCTCGCTTGAGAATCCGTTCACACCCGATTGTCCGGTGCGTGGGGGTCACGACTTCGTTGGTCGAACCGAGGCCATTGAGTGGCTTCGGCGCAATCTAGGCCAGGCGCCTTCCAGCCAACCGCTGACCATCAGCAGTGCGCCCGGCCTAGGCAAGACTTCTTTTCTGAACCAGCTCGTTGCTGGCGGCTTGGGCAGCGAGGTTGGCGTGCTATATGCCGACATTCGTTCATTGGATACGGACAACATGTCCGCCTTTCTTTGGGGGCTGGCAAAGGCCATCATGGCCAGCATGAAGCGCCAAGATCTCGATGGTCCAATTATCGAAAAGCGCATGCTGGTACTGAATCCGCTACTGGTGTTCAAACAGCGCTTCTGGCAGCCGCTACTCAGCAGAGCCCATGAGAGACCGTTACTGTTGGCCTGGGACAACTTTGATTCGCTGGCCGAAACATCAAATGGCGACCACAACGTACAGACGCTTCGCGCCTACTTGTACGGATTGCTTGAGATGCGGGCGCCCTTGGATCTGCTACTGACGGTTACCGGAAGGGTCGAAGCAATCACCGAAAGCAGCTTATCGCCCTTTCGCCTGGCAAACGCATACCGCCTCACCAATCTGAAGCGCCACCAAACGCTGCAATTGGCACGATTCTCTGATCACATGCCCATTTACGAGCCAGTTGGTATCTTCATCCACGAATTGACCGCCGGCCATCCCGGTGACGTACAGTGCCTGTGCCATGCCCTGTTCGATCGACACCTTGGTCGCAGACACAGCCAAATCACTGCGGCCGATGTCCTGGCCGTACTCCAGCACAATATCAGTCCGAGCGATTTTCATGGGCCTGTTTTTCGTCGCCTTGCCCGCACGCCCTTCACGGTTAACCGGTCCAACGTTGCCCGCACCGCCGTCTAGATTTTCCGTTTCGCCCAGTTGTCTGGTACTATTATTCAAAGGACCGTACAACATTGCGGTTGTTCCTGCCGTACCCACGCACGACGCCGGCAATGGCAGTCAGCAACATAAGCGTTTTAAAGAATGCCGAGGTCAAAATGAATCACAGCGAAAGCGAAGCGCCGCCCATTAACCCTGAGCTACTGGAAATACTCCGTTGTCCAAAAGCCGTTCAGGATAAAGAGAGCTACGGAGACGATCCGGGCCGACTGCGCCTGGTACATAATACGTGGTTAGTCTGTGACGATTCCGGACTCAAGTATCCGATACGGGACGGCATTCCCGTCATGCTCATCGATGAAGGCGAAAAATGGAAGGACACGCCTGAAGATGAGTTGCCGGTGCCGCCCCCGGCCTAGGAGTCGACAACGGCATTCGCGTCGATTCGCATTTGGTCACCAATTCATGTAACTCTAATGCTAGAGAACGACTGCAGAACTGAGTTCACGAACGAAGCCGATCTGCAACTGTTCTCCTGGGAGTCGGCCGCCAGACCGGCCGGATATATCTTTGTTTGAACCCAGGCTTGCCTAGAGTTCGGCCGAGCCCGATTCAACCACGCTGGTCACCGTCGGCCCTTGCAGGAACACCTCGTGTTGTGGCATGGCCAGTTCAATCTGTGTCTGCTCGATTGCTCGGTATAGGGCCGTATTCATCTTGTCAATCACTCTTCGTGTCTCGACATAATTCTCAATCCAACAGCGAACCCGAAAGACCAGGGCCGAATCGCTGATTGATAACATCAGTGCATCAACCGGCTTCTCTTCCATCACCCATTCCTCTGCCTCCAGGGCCTCGATTAGTACCCTGCGGGCTGCCTCCACATCTATCCCGTAGGCCAGGCCGATATGGGTTTGGACGCGATACACTGTACTTGGGTCTGAGTAATTCACTATCAAACCTTTGCCGATTACTGAATTGGGCACCGTGACCATACGATTGTCGCGAGTCAATATCCGCGTGCTCCGCAGGCCGATCTCTGTCACGTCACCCCAGGTGTCAATATCCTGTAATGCCACGCGATCGCCTATCGCGAAAGGCTGGTCCAGCAAGATCATAAACCCGGAAATAATGTCACTCAGCGTTTCCTTAGCCGCCAGGGCTATCGCCAGGGATCCGATGCCCAGAGTGGCAACCAGTGCGCTCGGTTCAATCCCAAAGTGCCCAAGCAGAATAATAAAGGCGATGATAGTGACGATGATATTGGCCAGCGCCCGGAAGAACGATAGGAACTTCTCGTCGAGTTCCGTCTCCGTTCTTGAGACGACTTCCTCGCCATACCAATCCGCCAGACCCGCTGTGAGCCGGTATACGGCAACATAGATAATCAACAAATAGACAACCCAAAAGAAATCACTGATTGGTTTGCGCCAGGTCTCTTGAATTACGCCAAACTGGCTCACGGCTATCTGCACGCCCGCGACGATAATCGCCACTCGCAGCGGGCCTGTTACCGAATCAAGAATGACATCGTCAAGACTTGTCGCCGTCCGCCTAGAAAACCGCACCGAAACGATCTTCAGTATGAAACCGGCCAACAGACTCAAAATGACGCTACCGGCAATGATGCCAAGGCCAATCATGACTTGTTGTAACTCATCGGGCATTGCTCAACTCTCCTTATTCAACTATTACAAACGCTGTAGGGTTACGCCGGCCGATGGGTCTCTTCAACTTCGATAGCCGGTGTTGTCATCCATTATCTCGCCTTAGAAAAGACAACGTGATTCCGTTATAATAGGGTTTCGACGCTCGCATTTCAAGCTAGCTTGAGCAAAAACGGGTGGATGTCACGTTTGCCAACGGGCGCTCACGTGCCAGACTGTTACTGAGCAGGAAAGTCGCGCCTCTCAACATCAACAGCAAGCCCTTTGATTGAGGAGATAAACTCATCGTGGAAGATCGTACTGTTAATCCTCAAGAGTCAATGACCGAAACGATTCTAGCCTACCTTGATCAAGGGCGGCTAGATGCGCTTCGGAGCATCATCAACGAGTATCACCCGGCTGACATCGCTGACATCCTGGACGAACTACCCGCCAAGGACGGCCTGACGGTATTCGACCTGCTTTCAGATCAAGTCGCCAGTGAGGTCCTGGATGAAACCGGCAGCCTCATTCGCGCGGAGCTGGTCGAGAAGGTTGACGACGAGCGCCTCGCCGATCTGTTGGATGAACTGCCAATGGACGACGCGGCCGAGTTCCTGGACGATCTTCCACCCGAGACGGCAACAAAGCTTATCGATCTCATGGAGCCTGAGGTGGCTCAAGACGTTCTCGAAATCCTAAGCTACGAGAACGAAACGGCCGGTCGTTTGATGACCCGAGACGTCGCTTCATTAAGGCGCATGTGGACTGCCGCCGAGGCGATTCAATACCTACGCTCTCTCGTGCTGACCGACGAAGCCGAGACAGTACACTATCTTTATGTAGTCGACCGAGAACAACGCCTGATCGGCGTCGTGCCAATTCGTCAGCTCTTGCTGGCCCAGCCGGAAGTAACTATTGAGAGCATCATGGTCCCAGGAGCTATTTACATTGAAGATTCTGCGGACCAGGAAGAGTTAGCCGAGCTGGTCTCTAAATATGATTTTGTAGCCATTCCCGTGGTGGACAAGGAAGGCAGGCTGCAAGGCGTTGTTACCGTCGACGACGTTCTCGACATCGTCGAAGAAGAAGCAACGGAAGATATTCAGCGCCTCGGCGGTTCCGAACCACTTGAGCAACCGTACTTCTCGGTCTCCATCCCGCAAGTTGTTGGCAAGAGACTGGTATGGCTATTGCCATTGTTTGTTGCCTCCGTTGTTACCGATGCCGTAGTGCGTAGCTACGACTGGCTTACAGTTGCCTTTGTTTCACTCACGATATTTTTTCCAGTCGTCATAGGCACCGCAGGCAACGCCGGCTCTCAAACAGTGGCCACCATCATTCGGGGTATTGCCGTCGGCGAAATTCGCCTGGCCGATCTGGGACGAGCGCTGGGTAGGGAGGCAGCTGTTGGGCTCATCCTGGGCCTAGTGCTCGGCGTGGCCGGCTTTGCCCGGGCGCTATTGCTCAATACCGACGCAAGGGTGGCCCTGGTTCTGGCCCTGACCTTGCCTTTGGTCGTCCTTTGGGCAAACACGGTCGCCACACTGGTTCCCCTTGTCGCCGAGCGCGTCAAGATAGATCCGGCCGTCGTAAGCACGCCAATGATCACAACTATTGTCGATGCGACCGGCATGTTGATTTACCTCACTTTGGCCGCCTACGTGCTTCAGGCATGAGCCAGCCGTGACGGACAGGTCGCCGCCAACACTTCCGCGAGATTTCGTCGACGCCCTGCTTTATTCCAAGCGCCTGGTTGTACTGACAGGGGCGGGCGTATCGGCCGAAAGCGGCCTCCCGACATTCCGCCAAGCTCAAATCGGCTTGTGGTCCCGTTACGATCCACAAGAACTGGCGACCCCCCAGGCCTTTGTCGCCAACCCGCGTTTGGTTTGGGAATGGTATGCCTGGCGCCGCCAACTGATTACAGAGGCAAGCCCCAACCCAGCCCACCAAGCGCTGGCCGATCTGCAGCAGCTTGTCCCAGCTCTGACATTGATCACCCAAAATGTAGACGGACTGCATCAGCAAGCAGGTAGCAGCGACGTTATCGAACTCCACGGTAATATCGGCCGCACTATCTGTTCTAGCGAGCGTACCGTCGTCGACGCCTGGCCGGTCACAGAAGAGTTTCCGCCGCTCTGCCCAGATTGCCAGGCACCTCTCAGGCCCGACGTGGTCTGGTTTGGCGAATCCCTGCCATCTGGTGCAGTGAATGCGGCCGTGGACGCCACAGCTACATGCGACCTGTTCCTATCTATCGGTACATCGGCCTTGATTCATCCGGCCGCGGATCTGGCCCATATTGCACAGCACCGCGGCGCGCTTGTCGCTGAACTCAACGCCGAACCCACGCCGCTGACTCGCCATGCGGATTTCGCGCTTCAGGGCCAGGCTGGCGTGCTGCTACCCGAACTGATCGACTACTTCCGATAAGATCCTTCTTCGTCTATACTCTTGGCAGGAATCAGTTAGCGCTGTTCGGCGGGCATGGGCCAGTAACCGGAGGCACTTGGTCGTGGCGTCACGATCTCGAGGTGGTAGAAGCGAGGCCAGGGTTCCAATCGGCATCGTCTTGTTGTCGGTCGGGGCTATCATTTTTGGCACTGCCTTCCTATTGTGGGCCCTTGCGCCCACAGAGTTACGAGCTACTGTCACGTTACTGCCTTCTTCGTTAACCGTGGCCTCGACTAAGCAGGTACGTACGATAAAGATCACGCCAACATCAGCTCAAGACATCGATGTGCCATCCGGATCGGTGCTGCCCCCCCAAACGCCGCTAGATGAACAGCAATTACCCTCCTTTGCTGCCGCGTCCGAGGCACCTTCCAACTTCCATATTGATGTAGCACATCAACCTGAAAGGCTAGTGATCCCGGACTTGGGTGTCGATGCACCCATTCGCGCCGTCAGCGTAGCTTTGGTTGAACAGAATGGCCGCAACGTCTTCCAGTGGCAGGTCCCGGTCGGGTACGAGGTCGGCTGGCACAACACGAGCGCCCCGCTGGGCCAGGCCGGAAACACGGTTTGGAACGGTCATAACAGCATCCATGGCGAAGTGTTCCGCGACCTGGTCGATTTAGAGATCGGTAGCGAAGTAATCCTCTATGATGCCGAGAGATCGTATCATTACGCTGTTTCAGTAATAGAACTGGCGCCGGAAAATGACCAGCCGCTATCTGTTCGGCTGGAGAACGCTCGCCTGATCGAAACGACGTTGGATGAACGCATCACGCTTGTTTCGTGTTGGCCTTATTCATCGAATTCCCAGCGAATAATGGTGATCGCCACGCCAGCGCACGAGATTGGTTCATGATGCAGTCAACCAAATCTGTGATTGGAGCACATCGTAATTAGAGCACATCGTGATTAGAGCAC
>JBFFWQ010000027.1:0-54788 GCA_041570195.1 Promineifilaceae bacterium (SeqCode)
GAGTTACCTTGAGCCACGCCGGCGAAATCGACCGTCGTCGCGATTTGCACATGTTGTGTGGATTGTACAGCTAGTATAGCCAATTTTGGCGTATTTCATAAGCCGGCGCTGGCTTTTGCCTGGGCAGGCGGTTTGGCCCGGATTTCCAACGTTCGCACATCTGATATAATTCGTCCTCAGTCCAATACATATACGGCCAACCAGACCATGATATCCTGTCCTACTTGCAATTCTCAGCTCGACAAATTGTCTACTGGCTGTCACATATGCGGCCAGGTGTTTTGCCAAGCTTGTCATGAACCGGCGGCTGACGACACGGCTTTCTGCTCGTTCTGCGACGAACAATTGCTGATGAGGTGCTCTGGCTGCAAGCGAGAAATCAGTCGTTCGGCTGCTTTCTGCCCGGAGTGCGGGCTGGCGCTTCACAAGGAAGCACCTATCAAAGTCCCAGAGTATACGCGTATTCGCCGGAACACGGCTGACTCGCAAGAAGAAGCCTACAGCGGCGCCTGTCCGAGGTGCACCGCCGATCTGTACATCGAAGATGGCTATTGTGGGCAATGCGGTCAGTCGCTATGCACCTCCTGTGGCCAAAGCGTCGACGAAAATGATGACATATGCTCGGCCTGTGGAATCAGGCTTTTCTTCTCGTGCCCATTATGCGATTTTGAATTGACGGCCGGCACCGAGATGTGCCCCAATTGTGATGCCCTATTTCCCACTGTCTGTAGTCGCTGCGGAGGTGGAGTCCAGGCGACGGATACTAGGTGCCAAGCGTGCCGCCGGCCTGTGGCGATCCAACACCGTCACAGCGCACGAACCATCCATTCGTTTCTGGTTGGCCAGCAGCTTATCAGAATGATCGCCTGCCCGGGTTGCGGACGGCATCTGAACCCGGCAACGGGTCCCTGTACTTCCTGCGGCGAAAACGTCTGCGCCGAGTGTCAGCTCATTCTTATGGACGACGAAAGAATCTGCCCGCGCTGCGGATATGCCGTCATAGTAGGCTCGCTATAGAGTCGTGCCCGGTAACAGATAACTGAAAACGGAGTCGACGATGGAAGAATTGATACCCAATACCAGCTTGATAGCGCCATCCCCGGCCGAACATCTTTCCAGAAAGGACGTCATCAGAAACGCCATTCGCCAGATCTTGATCAGCGTCGGAGAAAATCCGGACCGCGAAGGCTTACGCAATACGCCCGATCGAATCGCCAGGATGTATGATGAAATCCTGGCCGGTTACTATGTGGATCCGGTAGCCTTGGTGAACGAAGCTCTATTCGATGTCGAATACGACGAGATGGTGGTAGTGAAGGACATTGAGTTCTTCAGTATGTGCGAACATCACATGCTGCCCTTCTTCGGCCGGGCCCATGTTGCCTACGCTCCTTCGAAAAAGGTCATTGGGCTGAGCAAGATCCCTCGCATTGTGGAAATGTATGCCCGGCGACTGCAGGTTCAGGAACGCATGACCCGGCAAATTGCGGACATCATTGACCAGGTTCTGCACCCGTACGGCGTGGCCGTTGTCCTCGAAGCGTCGCATTTGTGCGCGAAGATGCGTGGCGTGAAGAAGGAGCATACTCGGATGGTCACCAGTTCGATGCTAGGCTGCTTCAAGGAAAATGAGATGACCAGGAACGAGTTCCTGCACTTCATTGCGGCTCCAAGAGTGACGATCTGATCAAATGAGCAGCTTGACTCCGTACCCGGTCCCGGCCGAGTTAAGCAATTAGGAACCGGATTACCCAGCGCCTCCGCGATCCGATCTTAATCTGGCTCTTGGGCTGCGAGTTGCTTGAGGAATTCGATGGCCTCTTGTCGAGACACTATCTCTCCGGTCGCCTGAGCCTCGATCAGCAAGCCCAACAACCGTCCCACCTCAGGACTCGGCCCGATTCCCAGGGTCTTCATCAACTCCCGCCCATCAAGCAAAGTCTCGGGCTGCACGGTTTCCTCAAAGCGCTGGAAATAATGCTCCAGCAATCCTGAAACGACGTCTAGCAGGCGCCTCCATTGCTGGTCAGGGTGTTTATGGTCCGCGATCGCCAGGTGATCGGCCAGAGCCAGGATGGCGATATCCAGGCCAGCACGGCCGTAGTCGCGAAAGTAACGAAAGATCGCTCGACGACTAAGCGTTGTATTCTCGGCCAGGTACAGCGGCCGCATGTGCCCACCAATTACCGCTCGAACGTGCCGGATCACCTCCCTGCTCAGGCGCAGTTCTGCCATCCTCTGGGCGGCCAGGTTGGCGCCTGCCTCAGCATGGCCAAAAAAGCGGATGCGGCCGTCAGGGTCAACAGACATTGTTTGCGCCTTGCCAGCATCGTGGAACATGACGCCTAGTCGCAATGCCTGTCGGCCGTCGACGCCACCATCAAGGCGGCGCTTCAAATGTTCCGCCAGCGGCAGCCGAAACGGCGCCAGCTTTTGATGAGCTTCAGCCAGCATTGTTTCGGCCGGCGGTCGCTCAAGAGTAATCAGCCCTTCCATTCGAGTGAGCCAGTGCAGTACGCTGCATGAATGAGCCAGCACCGACTCAAAATGAGGCGGCGTCTGAGGGATCTTGTCCAGCGCGGCCAATTCTGGCAGGACTACCGGTAACAGGCCAAGGTCCAACATGATCCCCGGCGCCTTTTCAGGAGACGGGGAGCGCATCATCTTCAGCAGTTCATCGCGCACCCGCTCGATCGAAACCTTGTTCAGCAGGACCGCCCCTTTCCGAACAGCATCGCGGGTCTCCGCTTCAATCTCAAAGTCGAAGTCGACCGCGTGCCTGACCGCTCGCATGGCTCGCACAGGATCGTCCACGACCGCCGATGGTTGAGTCTGTCGAATGATCCCCGCCACAAGGTCTTCCTGGCCATTGGACGGATCGATTAGGCTGGACTCCGTACGGGCCGCGACCGGCAAAGCTATTGCGTTCATCGTGAAGTCGCGCTCTCGTAGGTCGTGCAACAAATCTTCGCCTCGGTAGCACGTGAAATCCAACGTGGTTTCCTTGTCGCCCAGGACTACTCGGCCAGCATCTCTCTCGCGATCAAGAACGTAAGCCGGAAGGTTAAGCGAATCACCGACCAAATAGGCCAGCTTGATGGCGCCCGAGGGCACGACAAAATCAAGATCCTTGATTGGCCGATCCATGAGCATGTCGCGTACCGCGCCCCCTACTAGGTAGACAGGCTGATCATGGCGCCGGAAAATCAAGTCAAGCTGGATCAATTGCTCTGGCAGTGACAACGGCCGGCCCCCTTCCGGTTCAACAAAGTAAACGGCCAATCGTTCTCGCAATCGATTGCGCCTTCCCAGCCGCTCGGCAGCCAGTGCCGTCTCGCCAACCCCCGCTACTTGATCGTCCACCAAGGCAACCCAACGCCCAGCGTAGACGGACAGATCGTGGTTCGACTGCCGATCTTGGTTGGCAGCTTTCTCATCCATCACGCAACCACCGGCGCGCTACTTGGCCATTACAAGCCGAGATGGGCAAATATCTCGGGCTTTAAGATGGCGATGTAGGGCAAATTACGATAAATCTCAGCGAAGTCCAATCCGTAGCCAACGACAAATTCGTTGGGAATGTCAAAACCTGTGTAATCGACTGGCACATCGACTTCGCGCCTTTCAGGTTTGTCAAGCAGCGTGACGATACGCAGTGAGGCCGGCGACCGGGCCAGCAAGTTACGGCGCATGTAGTCCAGCGTTCGGCCACTGTCGATTATGTCTTCGACGATCAACACATGTTGATTGCCTATATCTTGCTTAAGATCGAGCAATATCTGTACTGCGCCGCTCGACTCGGTGCCCGCCCCATAACTGGAAACGCCCATAAAATCAAGCTGGTGGGGTCTCTTTAGCGCTCGACTCAGATCAGCCAAAAACATGAAAGCGCCTTTCAGCACACAAATCAGCAGCAAATCTTCGACGCCTCGATAGTGGGCTTCGATCTCCGCTGCTAATTCCGATATGCGATTCTGCAGTACTTGTTCTTCAATCAGAATTCTGGCTATGTCCTCTTCAAGATTACGCCCGGTCTCGTTCATTGGTTATCTCCGGTAACTGGCGCCCCAACCTCATGGCACTGGCGACAGCGAGCTTCGTAGACTTCGGCCGCGCCGACCAAAACGACCGGGTCGTCAAAACGGGCCGGTTGGCCATTGATCAATCGCTGGGTACGGCTCGCTTCTTCACCGCAGAGGACACAAATGGCGTGCAGTTTGTCAACTAGTTCAGCCCGGGCCATCAAATCTGGCATTGGGCCAAAAGGCACGCCGCGAAAATCGGTGTCTAATCCTGCACATATGACCCGCTTGCCTTGCTCAGCTAATTGGTCACAAATATCAATCACTGCCGCGTCGAAAAACTGCACTTCGTCGATGGCCACCACCGTTGTATCGGGCGCCAGATCCCCCAGAATGTTGCCGGCCGATTCGACAGGCTTTGCTTCAAAACCCATTCCATTGTGGGAAGTAACTTGCCCCTCATGATAACGCGTATCAATCAAGGGCTTAAACACCTGAACCTTTTGCTGGGCAATGACGGCCCTTCTCAGGCGCCGTATGAGTTCCTCAGTCTTCCCGCTAAACATGCTGCCACAGATTAGCTCGACACGGCCGCGTGAATGTTTGCTCATCACACCTCCTTTCCCGGCGAAACATCAACAAACAACAAAGGCAGATACGAACAGTCGTATCTGCCTTGCGAATTTTTAACGGACTCGGGCCGGTTACTCAATCAATCCATTGGCCCGAAGATACTTCTTTATGTCAATTAACGCCTTCTGCCCAACGCCCGTAATGGCCAGAAGTGCGTCGTCGCCCTGCTCAAGCCGGGTCAATACGTCGCCAACGCTTTCAATTCCATCTGCTCTGATGGCCTTCATGGCTCTGGCATTCAACGGCATGTCCTCAACCGACAGCGCAGCAGCTGAGTAAGTCGCCGCTTCCTCTTCAACTTCAGTACGAATCTCTTCGCGACGCTGCAATCGCTTCAGGAATCTCTCAACTTGACCTTCAGTGTCTACCAGACGCTGCTGGCCCGTATAGAAAGGGTGATTGCCAGACCAGATCTCAACGTGTAGCTCAGGCTTAGTTGAACCCACGGTCATGATGACCTCGCCATTACAAATGACCTTGGCATCCGGGTACCAGGTCGGGTGGATGTCTTTCTTCATCGTTGCTTTCCTACCTATGCCTGATCCAGCGGTTCCACGCTTACGTATTTACGTCCACGGCGGTCCTCAAACTTCACCTGACCTTCTATCATGGAAAAGATGGTGTAGTCGCTTCCCAGGCCAACATGCCGGCCCGGATGGTACTTCGTACCTTTCTGGCGAATGATGATGTTACCCGGAATGACGAACTCGCCACCATAGCACTTCACGCCCAAACGCTTTGAATTGCTATCACGGCCATTTCTACTTGAACCGGCACCTTTTTTGTGCGCCATGACGCTCTCTCCTAAATGTATCCATTCCGTCGCCCACGAACAACGCGCGGGGCCGGATAATGCTCTATCCAATAATCGTGTTCTTCAACCCAGGGGCTTTATCCAGAAACTATCTCATCCACCCTCAATCGGGTGTAGTATTGACGATGGCCCTGGCGGCGGCGATAGCGCTTGCGTGGCCGATACTTCCAAACGAAAATCTTCTTGCCACGAAACTGTTCGACGATGGTCGTCTTCACCAATGCGCCCTCTACACTTGGTTGGCCCACGCTGGTGCTAACGCCGTCCGAAACGAGCAACACATTCTCTAGATCAATCTGTTTACCGACTTCATAAGGTAGCTTCTCGACGACGAAGCTATCACCTTCTTCGGCGCGGTATTGCCGGCCGCCACATTTAACGATTGCGTACACTTGAACCTCCCAAAAAGAACCGGCATTTCGAAGATGCCGGCTGGTCATCGATTAAGCTATAAAGGTTGTGTCGGAGCACCATTACAGCAACAAGTGATTATATCCGGGCATTCATTCATTGTCAAAGAAAGTGAGCAGGTGTGATAGAATAGTCATCCATTGTTTCTCACGCCCAATCGGTACGACTTAAGTAACCGGAAGACAGACATGAAAGATGAAGACCGTGTTGTGCTTATAACGGGCGCCTCGTCTGGCATCGGCTATCATTGCGCTCTACACCTACATCGGCTAGGTTATCGTGTATACGGCACCAGCCGAAGGGCCGTACAGACCTCAGGGAGCGATCCTGGCAACCCTAGTAGTAAGCGTCGTTTTCGCCTCTGCTATGCACTACGATCTTTACGGAACACTGGTACAGGACGATCTAGTCAGCGCGACGCTTACAGGAGCCGTATTCCCTCTCCTAAGCAGCAGCTTCATCCTGCTTCAAACCACCTTAGAGCGTGACAGAATAGATGCAAATAGAGTCCGAAAATCTAGGAAAGACTTCAGCTGGCGGAAGTTGATACTCGAAGTAATATCCTTTGTCACAGGAATTGCCGCACTCGCGGCTTCTTGAGGGTACTGTGCATATTTGCTCTAAATTGTGCAACAGAGGCTTTCTACCTCTGGATATTGAATCCAGATATATGGAATGGTTCGTTGGCTTTTTGAATTCCGATAAACAGGATGGATCGGCTTGTTGATATCAGGATGACAAAAAGAATTCTCACAAATATGTTTCTTCTTGCAATTTTGGCCCTAATGCACATTGCCGCGCATTTGTGCATAGTACCCTCATCAAGTCTATTACCAACTCAATCTTCGAACCATCTCTCTGGGCAGACATCGCCCAGCAGTGTACTCGCAGCGCAATGCATTGTTGGCTGCACTGGCTTGGCAAGGAGGAAGACATGGCGAAGCAAGATCAGATCAGGAAACAACCGCTGAGGTACAAGACGGCTATCGTTTGCGGTGGCTCGAAGGGGATAGGGAAGGAGACGGCCAAGGAAATCGTCCTCCTGGGAGGCAGCGTTTGTGTAATCGCAAGGCACACGGAGCCTCTGGAAGCTGCCGCCCGTGAGATGCAGGAGCTGGTGCGAGAGGATTCTCAGTTTGTGGAGATCATAAAATGCGATGCCACAGATATTGAGCGGCTAGAGCCGCTGCTGACTGAATTCGTTGATCAACATGGAGTACCGGACTACCTGATAAACTGTGTCGGGTATGCCTACCCTCAATATGTCCAAGACCTATCGCTCGCCGATTATCGGAATGCAATGGACGTGAACTATTTCGGGCAGTTAGTCCCGACACTCATTCTACTTCCACATTTCATCTCGGCTCGCAAAGGGTATATCGCGAATGTGTCTTCAGTCCTGGGTTTCACAGGAATAATGGGATATGCAACCTACGCGCCGACAAAATTCGCGATTGTTGGCCTAACAGAGGTATTGCGCAATGAATTGAAGCCTTATGGCATTCGTCTCTCAATCCTATTTCCACCGGACACAGACACGCCCGGATTCGAGATAGAAAACCGAACGAAGCCGGAAGAAACAGCGTTGATGTCGAATAACGTAAAGCTGATAACGGCGAAAGATGCTGGCGAGGCTTTCGTTGAGGGCCTCCTGAAGAACCAATATCTGATCCTTCCAGGAGAAGCAGCGTTTGTCTGGAGAATGAGCAGATTCTTTCCTTGGCTCGTGCGGTGGATCACCGATCGTCAATATCGGCTGGCGAGAAACAAGCTGGGCAAGAACTGACGTCCTGCTGTTCTTCATTTGTCAAGACAGTAATCGGGGAGACCCGCAGCTATTGCATACTAGCCGTAGCATATCGATCGCCAATGGTCGGAGGAGGAAAATATGCGCCAATGACGTGGCCTACATGGGCTTGGGAGGACTAGAGCTGACGGCCGCTCCCTACACCCTTTATTCCCTTTCCACGGGGGCATTGCAGGGACATCCTGTCACCAGTACGATTCCGACCGCAGATCAGGTGCTGACCTGGAACGGCGCTCAATGGGCCCGATTTCTGCACAGGGTGTCCCATCAGGTATGATTATGTTCTTTGACCTAAGCAGCTGCCCAACTGGATGGAGTGAATACACTAATGCTCGAGGCCGATACCTGATTGGCGTTCCTGCTGGCGGTGCAAAAGGAATAACTGTGGGAAATGCATTGTCGAACGGAGAAAACAGATCGGTGGGGAGGCATGCTCACTCTGCCAATAATGTTGGACACAGTCACTCCATAAGCGATCCCGGACGCATCCACTCCATTAACGATCCTAAGCATGTGTAACGTCAGAAACTATGGGACAGATCAGTAGCCAGAAATAAGAGAGGTTTTCGCCGTCGGTTCCATCGCCGGCAACCTAGCCATTCCTTTTCAGAGTATCTACAGTGCGAGTAAATTCGCCCTGGAGGGGCTTTCTGAGGCGCTTCGACTTGAGGCAGAGCCTTCTGGCATACGCGTAGTTCTATTGTCACTCGGCAACTACCACACCGGATTCACGGCCAGTCGATTGACTACGGCCAATTCGGATGCCAACTCTGTCTTCCAGGGGACCTTCCGGGGCGCTTTGGGCGTCATGGAGAAGGATGAGCTGAACGCACCTGAACCCGTGAAGGTGGCGCAGGTCCTTGAAAGAGCCATCACAGCTAACCGGCCGAGAAAGCGTTACATCGTCGATCCCACTTTCTTTCGCTTTGTCCCCATGCTGAAACGTTTGCTGCCCTACGCGTTGATCGAATATGCACACAAGCGCCTGTTCAAGCTGACCTAGACGATCACATTCTAGACGGCCAGTTTCATGCTTTGGGACGAACGGTGATTACGGTCGGCAACAGAGTGAACGGCGCGACGCCTTCAGGCGGTTCGGCCAACATGATGCCGGTTGAGGCTCCTCCATCTAGATTCAGGGCAATCGACAGATCGAGGTCTGACTCGACGAGAAAGCGGCTCATCTCATGCAGGGTCATTGTTCCGCTGGCGGCCAGGATGAAGAGAAAACGTTCTTGACGATCCTGGGCAATAATCGTGCGCCGGTCGGCCAGGCCATCTTCTTGCGGATAGCCGATCTGGCCATCTGGCGCTACCAGCAATGGAAAGGACTGCAAGGCGGCAAGCAAAGGTTCATTGGGATCGTAAGGCTGCTGTCGCAGCGATCTTAAGTTGGGACCAGCCCCAGACACGGCCAGCATCCCGCCGAAACCGGCATAACTTGTACCGGCCGCCTGGCCGTCGACGATTATCAGGCCCGTCGCCTGGCCGTCTGCAGTGAAGAAGCCGCCGTTGACGACTATCAGGGCACCGGTCTCGCTCTGCCAATCCATCAGTCTCTGCGGCGCTCCCGGCTTGTAGCCGACGTCAAAATCATACATGGCAGGATCGATCCGCAGCACGTACAGAGATTCCTGCACTCCGCCCTCGCTCGTCAGTAGATTAATCCACCGCCTTTCCAATCCTGGACTTAGTACCTGCCAACCCAAATCGGGAGCCACGGTCGCGGTTGGAACGACGATTTCTTGAGTCGCCGGCGGAGCCATTGGGGTTGGGTCAAGGTTGGGCGGTTGCGTAGGTGTGACCAGCGGACTGGGCGCCGGAGACACAATCAGTCCCGATGGCGATCTCAGCGAGGGTTGGGCTGGTTCAGCCTGCAACCTGCAGGCCAGGCTGGTCAGCAGCAAGCCCAACAAGAATATCGTGAAAACTAAGCCGTATCTCTTAACCATCTGCCAGAATGAGTTGTCGCCGGTGAATCAATGCCGCCAGAGGATCAAGGCCGAGCACCGCCAGAACTTCGTCGGGCCGGCCCGTTTTACCCGGAGTCATGCTCAGATGCATCTCCAATTCTGGAATGTCTGGCCCATTGTCAACCAATGACAAACTGAGCACCAGGGGGCGAAGATCATATTGTTTGCCTCTACGTTCTCTCATGACCCTCTCAGCCGCCAGGAAGCTAGCAATCGTCTCTCTCAAACTGCCACAATCGATAGATTCCGTGAGTTGGGCAACGTAATCCGCTTCGGTAACTCGATTCTGAAGCGCAGGCTCGGCAAGTTCGACCTGGACCACGTCCTTGATCTCGATTCCGGGAGCCATTTTAGCTTCCATTGCTTTGCGAGCCGCCGCTGGCTCGAGGGTCTGCAATAGCCAGAAGTCGGCCATCTCACACTCGCTGGTGAACCCTAGCGGCAAAGCTGCCGCCAGTTGCATGCGCGGTCGTGGATTGTAGCCCTGTGTATAAGCCAGCGGCACCTGCGCCCGATTGAGCGATCGTTCGAGCGCCCTGGCTAGATCCAGATGGCCGATGAAGCGTGTCGGTCCGAACTTGGCAAAAGTAATACGTAGTCGTTGAACATAATTGGCTTGCATAGACTAATTCTATCGTGAGCCACTCGCGTGAGCGATTAGTTGACCCTTGCAGTGTGCGCGAGGCTAACTAAAATAGTGCTAGGGTGATGGTGAAGAACGCGGCCCAAGCCAGACAAATGGCATCATCTAGACCGTGGTACGTACTGCGCTACTGTTTCATGCCTGGTCTCTTGCTACTGCTTGCAGGCTGCGTGCGTCCTGATCCCGAAGTAACCATCATCACGCCTACTGTCGCGCCACTTGAAATGGAGGCAGCGGCCGAAGGTGATTCGGCGGCACCAAGCCGATTCATACCGCCGACACCCATTGTTCAACGCTCCAGGACCCCTTTGCCTACCTACTCGGGAACGCCAACACCTGATCCGACTCGGCCGCTCTCTGGCCCAGGCGATCAAAGTTACGGCAACCACACCGTGTCTCTTGGCGAAACGCTCGGTTTCATCGCCCAGCTGTATGGCGCGACGGTTGAAGAGCTTGTGGAGATCAACGGCCTGGCCAATAGCGACATGATCGATGTCGACCAGGTACTCTTGGTGCCGGGAGATGCTGCCCAGTTCGGTCCAGCGTTCAAAGTGATACCCGACAGCGAACTAATCTATGGTCCGGCCGCTATGGACTTCGACGTCGAAGCGCTGGTCGCCGAATATGGCGGCTACTTGTTGAGTTACCAGGCCGAGGTCGAGGGTCGAACACTCAGCGGTGCGCAGATCGTACAACTTGTCGCCGACCGGCAGAGCGTAAATCCCCGCCTTCTGGTTGCTCTGGTAGAGTATCTCGCCGGTTGGGTCACTCACTCATCAGCCGCCAGCACCGATTTCGCCCTGGGATATACAAGGCCCGGATACGAAGATCTGTATCAACAACTGAGTTGGGCAGCCAATCTGTTGAGTCTGGGCTATTACGGCCGGTCAGAAGGCGGATTGACAGCCTTCGATGTGGGCGAGGAAGCTCGAATCAACTTCGAGCCCGGGATTAATGATGGGACGGCTGGCGTCCAATTACTGTTCGGGGCCTTCCCCGGTGCGACGCTCGACAAGTGGCAACGAGATGTCGGGCCCGACGGTATCTACGCCACTTATAGTCGACTGTTTGGCAATCCGTTCGCCTATACCGTCGAACCGATTGTTCCGGAGGATCTGAGCCAACCAGCATTGACATTGCCGTGGGCGCCCGGCGAAACCTGGTATTTGACGGGCGGACCTCATGGCGGTTGGGCCAATGGCAGCGCCTGGGCCGCCCTTGACTTCGCCCCACCGCACGAGCAGCTTGGATGCTACGAATCCGATGCTTGGGTCACGGCCATGGCCGATGGCCTTGTGACTCGCAGCGATGCTGGAGCCGTCGTGGTCGACCTTGACGGAGATGGTTATAACGGCACCGGCTGGACCATAACGTACATGCATGTTGAAACTCGCGATCGTATACCGGCCGGCAGCTTCGTTCAATCAGGCGACGCTATTGGGCACCCATCATGCGAGGGCGGCTTTTCCAATGGCACCCATGTCCACGTGGCCCGAGCCTATAATGGCCGCTGGATCTCGGCCGATGGCGAGATCCCATTAACTATGGACGGCTGGATCTCGCAAGGTCTGGGCAGCGAATATGACGGCTTGCTGGTTAAAGGCGATCAGGTCAAAGAAGCGTGCGAATGTCGGGAAGAGATCAATGCCATCACCGCCAACTAAGCGGGTCTCACCACGATCTATTGACCATTGGCCCTAGCGGCTGGCCTCCTACAAGATGCATGTGCAAGTGGAAGACGTCTTGTCCACCATGTCGGTTGCAATTGACTATCAGCCGGTAGCCATTTTCGGCTATGCCCTCCTGTTTGGCCAGACGGCCGGCAACCAGCAACATTCGCCCGGCAACAGCCTCGTGCAACTCTTCAAGATCGTTGACTGTTGCGATGGCCTCGTTGGGAACAATGAGAATATGCACCGGCGCTACCGGGTTAATGTCACGAAATGCGGTCACCTTATCATCCTGATAAACGATATCGGCCGGGCTCTCGCCGCTGATGATCTTCGAGAAGATGGTTGTCATGATTACCTCCTGCGGGTCTGTTGACCGCTGACCCTATTGTGTTATCAGCATAGCAAGCGTGCAAGCTGCTATAATAGTATGGTATGTCTCATCAACCACTGCGAAGCAAAACGTCCACGATTGATATTTACATAAAGTTGGCGCAATACCCGATCTTGGCCGAGCAAATTCGGGACAGGATGCGACAGGAGATCTTTCGCCGCGGAATAATCAGCCCGGATGAATTCGAAGAAGCGGTAAAGGAAAAGGCCATTGAGTCGCAAAGACGGGAAGGCGTTTTCGACCCTTTTACGAAGGAGCCGACCAGTATATGGCAGGAGCGCAAGGCCCGGGTCCGCGATTACCAGACAGACTTCTACTTCGGTTTCAATCTACCAACCACTCTCTTTGAACAAATAGTCCACGAAATACTTCGCGAGCAACCGACGCCCTCTGACGACGAAGAGTTGTCATTCAACCCAGAGCTAGCGCCTTGGGAGATGTTGTTTCGCCAGGGAGCTAAGTACGAGGCCTTGCCGCCACCAGAACAGGACAAGATCCGGCACCATTTGGAGGAGATTAAGGCTGTATTGATCAAGGGCATGATCAGCGATCAATTGCCCTATATAGGCGTGGCCCGGCGGGTATTTGACATTAGCGATCTAGAAAGAATTCACCGGCGGCGAATTGGGCGGGGCAAGATTGGCGGCAAAGCGGCCGGCATGCTTCTAGCCTGGAAGATATTGCAAAGGCCAGATCCCGCAATCGGTCCAGATATCAGTCAACAAACCGTTATTCCGGAGTCTTATTTCATTGGCACCGAAGTCATCTATCAATTTCGTCTTGCCAATAACCTCGACTATTTGATGAATCAGAAGTATCGCCCTCTTTCGGAGATACGCGCTCAGTACCCAGCTGTTCTCGAACAGCATTTGAATGGCCGCTTTCCCCAGACGATTCTCGAGCGATTGAGAGACCTGCTGGATTCGATCGGCCAGGTGCCATTGATTGTTCGTTCATCCAGTTTACTCGAAGATAGCTTTGGATTCTCCTTTGCCGGCAAATACGACAGCATCTTCTGCCCTAATCAAGGTTCGCCAGAAGAGAATCTCGAGCAACTACTGAATGCAATTCGACGAATCTATGCCAGTACCTTGAATCCCGACGCAATTCTCTACCGTCAAAATAACCGGCTGATCGACTATGATGAGAGAATGGCCATCTTGCTGCAGACTGTACGCGGAAGCCGGCACGGTCGCTACTTTATGCCTAGCGTCGCCGGCGTTGGTTTCAGTCAGAATAACCTGCGCTGGAATCCTAAAATCCGTCGCGAAGATGGCTTTCTTAGAATGGTCTGGGGGCTGGGCACAAGAGCCGTTGACCGAAGTGGGGACGATTATGTGCGTGTCGTGGCGTTAAGTCACCCTCAGCTGCGCCCTGAAACTACAGCCCGCTCAATGCGCCAGTATTCGCAGCGCTATGTGGACGTTATCGACATGCAGGAGAACTGCTTCAAGACCCTGCCAGTACGCAGCGTGCTGAAAGAGTTGATTGATGTCGGTTATCCGCAGTTGCGCTACGTGGTATCGGTTGATCAGGGTGATTACGTCCGTGGAATGGTCTCGTCGACGGACATTGACGACGTGAACACACTACTTCTGACGTTCGACTACCTGACCAACGATCGCCAGTTTGTAAAGTTGATTCGATCGGCTCTCATGCGTCTGGAATCCGAATACGAGCGGCCGGTCGACGTCGAGTTTACCATTGAAATTGAACCTAGTTATCCTCAGCCCACCTATCGCCTTCACATCCTGCAATGCAGGCCCCTGAGCCAGCGCGAGATAGATGTAGCCGTCAAGATCCCGTCCAATCTGGCTCCCGAAGATACCCTGTTTAATTCTTATCAATTGATCCCCGATGGGCGGGCCGAGGGCATAAGATACGTCTTGTTCGTGGATCCCGAAACATACCGTCAGGTTCCCGATCAAACTACCAAGCTGGAAATCGGCCGGGCTATAGGCCGGCTGAACAAGACTCTAGAGGGAAAACCATTCATCATTATGGGACCAGGCCGCTGGGGCAGCACAAACATTGACCTCGGCGTACGCGTCACATATGCCGACATATACAACACTAAGATCCTGGTCGAGATGGCTGTTGCGTCGTCCGAAGGCGTGCCAGCGCTATCTTACGGCACCCATTTCTATCAAGATCTTGTTGAAGCGGGAATCCATTCCCTCCCCCTTCATCTGGAAGATCAGCGCAGTAGCTTTGATTGGTCGTTCTTCCGCAAGTCAGAGAATGCCCTGGCAACGATCGCGCCGGAAGACGCTGATCTTGCACCCTACTTAAGAGTCATCGACGTTCCGGCGGTCTCTGAAGGCAAACGACTCACAATCCTCATGGACGGTAGCCGGGACGAGGCGATTGGCTTCCTGGAAATCGGCGAGTGGAAGGATAAAGATGATGGGAAGGGCTCCGTATCAACTTTCTAGAGGCCGGTCCGCCGAATTATCTGGGGGCGGCGACTGAATTGGCAGCCCAGTTTCTGCCCCTGCTGCCCCATCGGCGATGAGCGAATCAAGCAGGGTGTGCTCTCCGGCCAGATCAGTCACGATGCCATCCAAACGCGCGGCTAATAGTCGGTCGAGTAAAATCCCAACTTGCGGCCCAGCTTCCAATCCCATTGCCAACAAATCATTGCCATTGAGGGCCGAACGTACATCTCGCCATTCGCGCTGGAACCGCTCGATTTGTCGACCCGCTGTTGTCTGCGGGCCAAGCCAGGACAATGCAACAACCAGTACCCTGGCCGGATAAGGTCGCAATATCTGGACCACCTCGCTCGGCTTGGATTCAGCCGTCAAGTCGGTCATTTCAGCTAGCAATCTACGCACGGCGCCCAGGTCGTCACGTGTGCTCTTGCGAACCTTTAGTCGGTCCATCACTTGCTCGCGAGCAATATCAGTCAGAGGCAACATGAGCAAGGCAAAATAGATGAATACAGGTGATTCTCCGCTGGTAACATCCATCCACAACGGATCGGCTAGCACTCTGCTTACGATGGCAAAGCATTCGGCCGTTGACGGGCGCCAGACGAATCCACTATGGATCTGGCCCAAGACGCCGATTTCTGCCAGCCGAGCCATCATTTCGACCCGGTTAGGCTCCTCAAGGCACAAACTCAGCTCGTTTCGTATGCGCTCACCTGTAACCCGGTTAATCATTGGCAGGGCGCTAGTGATCAGCTCGGCCGTCCTTCTCTCGATCTGAAACGTTAGGCGCTGTTCCAGGCGTACGGCCCTCAAAATGCGCGTTGGATCGTCGACAAAACTCAAGCTGTGCAAAACGCGGATTAACTTGGAGTCAAGATCTCGTAGTCCGCCATAGAAGTCAAAAAGTTCCCCAAGATGAGCGCCATCCAGACGAATAGCCAGGGTATTGATCGTGAAGTCACGGCGATGAAGATCGAGCTTGATAGAGCCTCTTTCTACTTCAGGCAGCGCCGAAGGCCGGGTATAAAATTCAGACCTGGCGGTGACGAAATCAATCACCATTGGCGCGTCTTCCGATGCTGCACCCGGCGCGAGCTGTCGCCAGACCTCAGGCGTCAGCAACCACTTGGCAGTACCAAACTGAGCATGGCTCCTGATATCGCCGCCATATTGCTCGCGCATCCTGTGCACCAGGCCGATGGCGTCTCCCTCAACGACCATGTCGATGTCCTTGGCGTTCACATTTAGCAGCAAATCCCGGACAAGGCCACCAACAAAATAGAGCGCCAGATCTAGTTCGCCAGCGGCCCGACTGGTCGCCTGCACCAATTGCCAGACGGCTGGCGACAGATTGTTCGTTAATAATGCGCTCATCTCAGGCCTACTATCGCCGTGAACCGGGTTTGTCAGCAGATTGATCAGATCGGTCCTGGTCACGACCCCGATGAGGCGCGGCGTATCGTCCGGCCCGTCGTCTTCACTAACCACGGGAATCTGGCCCCAGCCCTCCTCGATCATCAGTCGCTGTAGTTTCTCGACCGAATCAGACGGCCGCACGGTCACTTGCCCGGCCTTCATCACCTGGCTAACGGGCAGCGCACCCAGTTGGTGACTCATGGCCCGGTCGACAGTGCGTCGCGTTAACAGGCCAACCAGCTTACCCTCTGTCGCGTCAAGCACAGGATAACCTTCGTGACCAGAGCGCTGCATTTGTTTCGCTGCCGAGCTGATCGGCGCCGTAGACGGAATGGTCTGCACGCCATACGACATGATCTTGACAACTTTAGATGTTGGCTTGGTAGCTGACGGCAACAGTTCAATCACCTGGTCCCGCACATCTTCGAGCTTGCGATCCATGATCGTCGCCGCGGCCGCCCGGCTATGCCCGCCTCCCCCGAGGCCACGAGCGATCACGGAGACGTCTATGCTATCAGTGCCTGACCTCCCCACCAATTGAACATGATTGTACTTGAGTTCAACCAACAGGATCATACCGTCCGGCATAAGAGCATCGCGGAGACGGTGGGCCACGGCCGATATCTCGTCGTCAAAACCCTCGGGCGCTTCCACTGCCGAAACGACGATTGTTTGCCCTTCCACTCGTTGCCACTGTGCGCTCTCTTGCAGGCGCTCGTAAAGGCGGATCTGTTGAGCCGACAAGGGAATATCCAAAAAGCGGCGTACAACCGAGACTTGGGCGCCCTGCTCTAATAGCCAGGCCGCCGCTTGCATGTCGCGCAGGGTAGTTGTGTCGTAAAGCAGCGAGCCGGTATCCTCATGAATGCCCAACAGCATCAAGGTCGCTTCATTGACCGTGAGGCCCATTCCGGCCGACTGTAGCATCTCAACCAGAAGCGTCGTGACCGCCCCGACCGCTTCCACGTGATAGGACCAATGATCTTGCTGGTTCCAGGTCACTTCATGATGATCTATGACCCGTACCTCCACCCTATCCGGTCGAATGCCACGTACGCTGGGCAATGCTAATGTGTCGACCAATATGACTCGACGGACTCGCTGTCTTCGCCAGTCCTTTGGGCGCACGAACCTAAAAGCATCCCAATACAGCGTTAGAAACTGCTCCACATTGCGATTCACTCGCCAGGAAAGCAGCGGCACTCCTTCAGGATACAACTTGTAGGCTGCCAATTGAGAAGCAACGGCATCAAAATCGGCATTCTCGTGGGTCAAGATAAGTAGCATAATGTCATTATACCTGGGCTGCATGCTGATTGAAATATCATATCGTCCAGCTTGCCAAATATGATTTCCTGCCTAAAATGTCTGCCACTTATGGTCGAACTTGAAGATTTGAAGAACCGCAACCCTCGGGCATGGACGCTGTTGCTAACGCAAGACACCGAGATCACTGACATTATTGTTGCTGCAGTAGGTGAGGAACCATTGCCGGGCAGCGAGAACGTTTCGCGCTTCCTACTCAGCCTGTCAGGCTACCATGAGCCTTTCAGCCTCATCGGCAAACGAACGAACCCGGCTGAGGCGCTGTTCTATGAGGCATTCGCACCCCAATTTCCCCATTTCACGCCTACGTGCTGGTTCAGCTACGTTGGGGTGGAAGATGGCTGGCTGGTATTGACCGATGTCCAAAATGATCACCCACCCGAACATTGGACTGGCAACGACGTCAACATCCTCATTGGCAACCTGGCTTCCCTGCACGCCGCTTTCTGGGGCAAGCGCGACATCCTGGATCAGTACGGCCTGCCAGATATGCTGGGAGAATCCACGGCCGAGGCCGACATGGTTTCCGACGACAGCGGCGACGAACAATCGCCCGAGCAACCACTCAACCAGATGGCACGTATAGAGAGGTGGTTACAGGGTCAGCGGCGCCACTTGACCGACCATGCGATACGGACGGCCGGTCCGTTGACGCCGCTACTGGCCGAGGCCAGTAGTGCTCTTTTTGCCTTAAGACAGGTAAACGGTTGGCCTGGAATTGTCGATGAACAGCATTTAGTGGCGCTGGCTGATCTTTTAGACGATCCGTTGCCAATGCTTCATCCGCTGCGGCAACTTCCTTATACGCTGCTCCATGGCGATCCATCGGCACAACGCTGGTGTCTTACTTTGTTCGACGACTACTACCTGTTGGACTGGCAAAACACGGCAATTGGGCCCGGAGTCTGTGACCTATTGAACTTCATCGATCAGATGGAGTTGCTGCCTGATGAGAGACAAGTGCAGATTACCGAGGAAACAATGGTTGATAGCTATATTTTGGCCATGAGAGGCGAGCTTGGCACTAGTTTTGATGCCCGCGCAACCCGGCAAGCGTTACCGGCCGCGCGCTGTCTGCTCGTTCTGACCAAATGGCTACCCATCCTGGGAAAGTCATCGGAGAAGCTACGGTATGACGGTGAGACCTGGCAGGCAATGGGTGACATATCCGATGAAGAACTCGCCGAGGCTGGCTTCGCGCAGTTGCCAGACCTAAGAGTGACGTTAGCGACGGTCTTTGACCGCTTCCTGCGAGATTATCGATCGCTATAGGAGTGATTGCCAGGTGGTCGGAGAACCTGGCATAGATAGGCGCGTAAGGAAACAGAGCTTTGGACCTGAGCACATTGCTGCATGCCTTTTTCTTTGGGCTGGCCGTGGCCTTTATTCTGATTGGCATCGTAGGTGTCATCGTGCCTATTTTGCCCGGCATCTTGCTCATTTGGCTCACGGTGCTTGCATACGCAATCCTTGAAGGATTCCAATCCATAGATTGGATCACATTTACCGTCATCACGTTGATCGCCCTGGGTACCGGCACGGCCGACATTTGGATGTCCCTTTTTGGTTCCAAAACAGGCGGCGCTTCATTTCTGTCGATGGTTTACGGCCTTGTAGGGGCTATTATCGGCGTTTTCGCTTTGAGCATAGTCGCCCCTCTCGTCGGCAGCCTGTTTGGCGGGATATTGGGCTACAGCGCCGGCGTACTCCTAGGCGAATACCAGAAGCAACGCGACTGGAACCTGGCCATCAGGGCCAGCGTGGGTGGGCTGGCAGGCTGGGGAGTAGCCACCGTGGTTCAGTTTAGCGGCGGAATGCTCATCCTGGCCATATTCGTCTGGCAGGTGCTAAGAGGATAAGATTTTTATGAGTATTGAGGATTTTCGAGACATCGCTTTGGTTGTTCTAGGTCTGATGCTGGCGGCCGGTTTGATTGGCAGCTTTGTACTCATCTTCGCCTATCGCCGGATTCGGGGGCTGAATATCCCGGCCGATGCTACGTTTGCCGAAACGTTGCTGCTCACCCCGCTTTCCATCGTCATCGCCGTTGACCTCTTAGATCTCGCCCTAGACATACTGGCGGCGCCTCTAAGCTGGGCTATTCTCGACCGCTTGGGTCTTAAAGCCCTCCGAGGCGTTGCCACGTTTGAAGCGCTCCTGCCAGGGACACAATTGATCCCGACCATGACATTATGTTGGCTTGGCGTTCGCGTGTTGAATACTCAATACAATGGAACCACACGCCGGGTCATAGTTCAATCGGGTTCGAAAGAATCTCGGTCAATAAACTAACGGAGTTCTCGACATCTTCAGCGTCGACAGTCTCGCTCTGGCTGTGAACATAGCGACAGGGGATTGAGAGGCAACCGGCCGCACAGCCGGCGCCGGCAATCTGCATCGAGCGCGCATCGGTGCTGCCGCCCTCCAATACCTCCAACTGATGAGGGATTCCAACTTTGGCGGCCGTCTTTCTCATGTGCTGCACCAAACCAGAATGGGATATCATGCCCGAATCCTTAACCTTGATTGCCGGGCCATCGCCAAGCTCGACAGCCATCACCGGCGCTCCAGGCGTATCCCCGGCTACTGTGACATCTACGGCGATGCCGACATCAGGTGCCAGCGCATTGGCGGCCGCCTCCGCGCCCCTGGTGCCAACCTCTTCCTGAACGCTAAAGACGAAATAGAGTTCATGCGGCGTAACCGTCAGCCGCTTCAAGCTCTCGATAGCCACCACGCATCCTATTCGATCGTCCATGCTTTTCGACGTGTAATGGCCACCGCGAGCGTCAAAGGTACGAGCGAATCCAGCCGCTGCCCCTACCTCGACAGGGCAGTCATCACTGCCGTTTGCCCCAACGTCAATATAGTGTTTCGGCAGCGGGTGCACCTGCCTGGGCGACTCTAGCTTCTCACTGTAGACGACCCCTATCGTCCCGTCGGCGAAAAGAACCCGAGCGCCCATGAGCGCGTGCGGCTGAACGCCGCCGATATTGGTGAAGCGCAGGAACCCTTTCTCGGTTATATGGGTAACCATCACACCGATCTCGTCCATATGAGCGGCGATCATCACTTTCATGCCTGTGCCATCGCCGACCTTGTGAGCAATGAGATTACCCATGGTATCGACTCTTACACTGTCGGCGTAAGTTCGTATCTCTTCCTCGATTAGTGATCGTATTGCTCCTTCAAATCCCGAAGGGCCGTAGCTTTCTACCAGCTTACGAATTAAAGCTTCCATGCTTGACCTCTTGAGTATCCATTTTCTCGTTGGATTCGATGCTGACCTTTGTCCTTCAGACTCGCGCCAGCACTTCAGGGGTAAGGCTGCGCAGGCTTGCCTCAACCAATTCGACGACTTGAGCAAAATCGTTCAAATTTATCATCGATACTGGCGAATGCGTATACCGGGCCGGCGTAGCTATTGTCGCCGCCGGCACGCCTGCTCCGGCGCGCTGGATGGCCGCCGTATTTGTCCCGCCCCCACCTGGCTGGCGAATCTGAAAAGGTATCTCATTCGCATCAGCCGTTCGGGTAATGTGCGCGACTAGGCGCGGGTCCTGAATTGTGCCCCGGTCCATCACATAGATCGCCGGCCCGCGCCCCAGACTGACATTGGGGCTCACGTCCTCTTCGTTTGGCAAGTCAAAGGCCGGCGTACATTCGACGACAAAGGCAGCATCAGGTTTAAGCCCGTATGCGGCGACACCGGCGCCCCGTAGGCCAACCTCTTCTTGAACAGTAAAGGCAGCGATCAGGTCAAAAGGCAGCCGTCGGCCGCGCAACAGCTCAATTAACACCGCGCAGCCAGCCCGGTCGTCGAAGGCCTTTCCAATAGCAGAGTCACCCAACTCCTCGTAGCTGGTCACGAACGCTGCCATTTGCCCCGGCTTGACCCTTCTAACCGCTTCGTCCTTGCTCTTGGCCCCAATGTCGATCCGCATAGAATCCATTCTCACGACACTCTTGACGTTGCTACGTTTGAGCAAATGGATCGGCCTTGCTCCTATCACGCCCGTGTACTTCTTTGGTCCGACATGGACGACCTTGCCAAGCAATGCCCGGTCATCAAAACCGCCAACCCCGGCGAATTTCAGCGTGCCATCGCGATCGACACCGGTGATCATCAGACCGACTTCATCCATATGGGCGTCGACCATTACCCTCAGCGGCCACGTGCCGTCGCCCTTTTTGGTGACCAGCAGATTGCCCATTGTGTCCGCCCGCAATTCGTCAGCGTGATCGACGACCAGGTCTCGAATTAGCAACCGGACCCGTTTTTCATCGCCCGAAACGCCGGAGACCTCCGTTAGCTGTTTAAGCAGTTCATTCATTATCCAGCATCTCGCGGGCAATTTTGCCCAGGAACACGTCGTCTAGGCGGGCCACAAATTCACCAAGTAAGCGCCCTGTGCGCTCGACGTCTACCAAGGCCACCGACTCAACCATGGTGTGCATGTACCGCAACGGAATTAAGACCAGGCCAGTGGGTATGCCCTGACGCGCGATTTGCAAGGCGTAGGCATCGGTCCCACCAGGACGCGCCTGCGGCCCATCATGCACTTTCATCTCTAATGCCTTAGCTGCTTCCTTTATGCCTTGGATCATTCCTGGATGGAAATTGGGGCCGAGACCAATGGTTGGCCCGCCGCCAAGTTCATACGTCAATTCATCTGTTGCGCCTGGCCCCTTGCCGAAGGTAACATCAATTGCGATGGCTGCCTCAGGTTCGTGGGCGAATGCGCTCGTATAGGCACCCAACAACCGGGTCTCCTCCTGCGCCGTTGCGACGGCGATCACATCCCAGGAGTGCCGCCGGCCGCGCAAATACTCCAAGCAAACAGTCATGGCGGCTAAAGACGCTCGATTATCCAATGCCTTCCCGGTCACGCGGCGGTTAAGCAACTCGCGCACGGGCTGGCGAAAACTGATGAAGTCGCCCACCTGAACCTTGGTCAGCAGTTCTTCGTACGAGCAGCCGGTATCCACTACCAAATCGTCAAGGTCGAGTGCCTTACTTCGTTTTGCCTCCGGCAACATCCTGACCGGAAGCGCGCCGACAACGCCTGCTGCGTCGCCGCCCTTCTCACCCGAGCCATGAACTACGACCATCTGTCCATACAAGTGACGTGTGTCGACGGCGCCGACCTTGGTCGCATGCAGGAAGCCACTACCTCCAGGCGCGTCGGGTTCGCGCACGATCTGTTTCACCATAAGCCCGATCTCGTCCATGTGGGCAGCCAACAGTATTCTGGATCGCGGCTCGTCCCCTTTACCGTACTTTGTCGCAAGCAAACTACCTACGCGGTCACGCTCGATCACGTCGACTAGTGGACTCCATAATTCTTCAAGTGCGTCGGCGACTCGTCTCTCCATACCGGAAGGGCCAGGCGTCTCGCTTAATTGCTTGAGCACTTCACCGATATCCATCATGTGCTTCGTCCTTTAGCCATTGTTTTCAGGCGTGCCCGTTGGCGTCTCAGAAGGCGTAGGTGAGACAGACGGCGTAACCGTCGCCGTTTCGGTCAGTGCCGGCGTGACTGTCAAAGTAGGCGTAGCTGTCGGCGTTGCTGTTGATGTCCCAGTTGGCGTAGCGCTTGGCGTTAGTGTGGCAGTTGCGGTCGCTGTATTAGTGGCCGTCGCAGTTGCCGTCGCCGTATTGGTGGGTGTTTGCGACGGGGTCGCTGTCGGCTGCTCGGTAGTCGTTGGTGTGGGCGTAGACGTGGGCAGGCTGGTGGCCGAAGCGGTTGGACTCACCGTGGGCGTAAGCGTATCCAGCTGGGGCGTTGCCGTAGTTGTTGCCGTCGGCGTGAAAGTGGCCTCGACACCTTCGACCGTAGCCAGCATCGTGGGAGTGATTACCGGCGGTGGTAGCGTGGGCTGTTGGCCTGGCGCCTGAAGGTAGGCGAAGATGCCTAGGCAGTAACAAGGAACTGTCAGGAGGATTATACCAATGAGAATGGCGTAAGTGTTGCGACGCAAGTCCATATAATGGCGCTGCTTGGTTCTGACACATCCCCGTCTATCAGAGACGTCTGAAGATGATAATTGAAAAACGAACTTTGACAAATGCCGGGCTGGCTAAACACGACCGCCCTTACTACGTCTGAAGCTCGAGAGGCCGCCGTCGCACCATAGACAGCGCCAAGCGAGGCAGTTCGCACCTGGCTTACGCCTGGCCGCCCAATTGCAGACATATTTTGCCGGTGGTATAATCAAGCTAGTTACCATAATGTTACAGTCCATTATGATTGAAACTCTCGAGTCGTCGCGGCTAACTGAGGATCATGACAATTGCAGATTGCGGAACTGAAGCCGTGAATTCAGCTAGCTCCCTGAGTGACTCGGGCGGCGTTAATCAGGCCGGTTCGGTCTGGCTGGCAATGGGTTCACATGCACATTGAGCCGTGGGGGGCGACAAGGGCGCCATATCTTTCTCTGCCAGAACGTACCGTTGGGTTAGTCGTGCTGGCGATCTATGTTGTTATCTTCTTGGGCATTGTCTTTGCTCGGCGCCGCGATTTCCGCGAGTTCAGTTCCGGCCGGTGGCTACTCGTCCTGGGTCTGGCAGTTGCCTCATTCATCCTCAGCCAGGTGTTTCTGATTTCGCTGACTAGCGAGAGCCAGCTGCCGCCCCTTTCCAGTGCCCAGAATCCCGTTGAGACGGTCGCGCCTTTCGGCTTCTTGCCCGTGCTCCTGGCGGGAGCGGCCCTTAATCCGCTGGCAGCGCTTCTAGTCGGGCTGGCAGGTGGGCTCGGCCGGTCTCTGTGGCAGACTCACCAACTGACGGATGTTTTTCAACTTGCCTTTGCTGGAACATTGGCGGCGATATTGATGCAACAGAATTACAGCGGCCGGCTCTATGCCTGGCTGCGCCAGCCGATTATCAGCAGCTTGTTCGCCGCAATTCTACTGCTACCACTCATTGGCTTGAGCGCCTTTGTTTATGCCGACGCCAGTGCCTCGGTCCTTGAGGCGCTTGATCTGGCAATATCGACAACAGGCGCATATCTTTGGCCGCTACTAATTGCGGCCTTTCTCGACGGACTGATCGTCACGCTATTGCTGATTGGCCTTCCCCAGGTCAGGCAAATGCGTGTCCAGCGGGCGCCCCCGTTAAATCAGAGCTTAAACGCCAGACTTGCGGCCACCTTTCTGGTTTTCGCCGTGCCGCTAAGTATCCTGCTTTTCTTCTTCGGCTTTGACATAGCCCTCAAGGTCGCGACCAACCTTGCCGTAGAGCAGATGGCTCGCGATGCTCAGGCAACGTCGACCATGATCCCTGCTTTCCTCAACAACCGGCAACATCTGCTGGTCGAGGCCGGCAATGATGAGGTGCTGCTATCGGGTGACGAAAACACGCAGCAGGAGCGATTGCGCCAGCTCTTCCGCGCCGGGGATTTCTTCCGAACTCTGATCTTGGTCGACGAAAACAGGTCGATTGAAGCTCACTATCCAGATGACGATTTCTCATCGTCGTTGACCAAGCTCGAAAACAGCGTGCTGGACGATTCCGCTGGGACGGAAGCGCCGTATATCAGTCCGGCACAGAGTGCGAAAGATGGCGAACTGTTCTTCAGTTACATCATACCGATCACCTCCGGCGATAGCGGGCGAGAATCAGCCCTGGTGGGCCGTGTACCTGGATTCTCCCTTGAGGACATGGTAGTGGCCCTGCAAGGCACCTTTGGTCAAGGCGTGGGGTTTGTCGCTGACGAAGAAGGCCAGATCGTCGGCCATCCCGATTCTGGGAACATCCTCAAACAATGGGCAAGTCCGGCCGGCCAAGAGCGAATGATCAAAACTGACAACAACATAGCCGGCGAGGCCTATGAGGGGCTTCAAGGCAACACCAACGCTCGCCAACTTGTTTACTATCAGACTGGCCCCGATCATCCCTGGACGGTGGTCATCACAGTGCCGTACGAAGTGATTCTGGGGCAAGCGTTACAGATCGCATCCCAATTGGCAGTTATCCTGACGGCAGCTCTGCTTCTCTTTGGTCTATTCCTAATCTTTCTGGGACGGAGCATTACCCAACCGCTGACAGATCTGGCCCAGGCGTCCCAGGAGATAGCTAGCGGCAGTCTGAATACGCCTATCGCCGCTCACGGAGACGACGAAATTGGACGCCTGAGCGAAGCCTTTGGCCAAATGCAAATTTCCTTGAAGCGTCGTCTTGACGAGCTGTCGCTTCTGCTCGACGTAAGCCAGGATGTGTCCAAGAGCATTGATTTGAGTCACGGCATGCCATCAGTGTTGAAGGGTGCTCTCCGTGGAACGGGCGCGGCCGGAGCCAGGGTAATCGTCGTGAACCCAGGTAACCGAAAACCGCTGACATTTGGTGAAGGCCCGGCCAGCGATGAAATGGTCCGCTATGACAGGCAAATAATGGACCTACTGAAGGAGCGCGAGGAATTGATTCTTTCCTCTCCAGAGCAAACGGCCGCTCTGATCACGAACGGCAGCGGGCCGCAGATGTTACCCAGCGCTCTTGTCGCCTTTCCCTTGGTCTCCAAGAGGCGGTATCAGGGTATCATCTGGCTGTCCTACCGACAGGCGCACATGTTTGACCAGACCGAATTGGGATTTCTGCGTACGCTTTCGAGCCAGGCCTCGGTTCTGGTCGAGAATGCGCGCCTGTATGCCACAGCTGAGGGCGGTCGCCGCCGGCTGGCGGCCGTGCTTGCCAGCACGTCCGATGCAGTAATCGTGACCGATCAGGGACATCATGTCCTGCTTGTCAATCCGGCCATGGAGCGTTACTTCGGCCTCAGCGCGGCTGAGGTGATCGGCCGGCCGGCCGGCGAGGTGATCTCGTCGGAGCCGCTGGTCAAGGCGCTGGCCACGGCATCAGATAAGACAAGCAATCTAGAGGTGCCAATAGAAGACGGTAAGATCCTGGTGGCTAGTGCATCGACGATTTACAGTTATGACGGTGCTGCGATCGGACGCGTCGCTGTTCTACACGATGTCACTTACCTGAAAGAACTGGACGAAATGAAGTCTGACTTCGTGGCCACCGTTTCCCACGATCTGCGCAGCCCATTGACTTTCATGTTGGGCTATGCCACGATGCTGCCCATGGTTGGAGAGCTCGATCCAAAGCAGGAAGAGTACGTGAGCAAAATATTGGGCGGCATAGATCAGATGTCGGCCCTGGTTGAAGATCTACTGGATTTGGGTCGCCTGGATGCGGGCGTCGATCTAACGTTGATCCGGCTGCGTATGGAAGAAATCATCGAAAGCATAGTCGAAGAATACCGGCAACCGGCCGCGGCTGTCGGATTAACGTTGGTCAGCGAGATCGCCGGTAATCTACCCCCTGTTCGCGGCGATGCCGCACTGACTCGCCAAGCCGTCGCAAACTATGTTAGTAACGCCATGAAGTACGCTCCAAACAGCGGCCGGCTGGTGATTCGGGCTATGGCCGGCAAAGACGAGGTCGTCGTTGCCGTGGCCGACAACGGACCTGGCATTTCTCATCGCGATCATCTCAGGCTGTTCGAGAAATTCTATAGAGTTGAGAATACAGGCAAAGAGCAGATCCGCGGCTCGGGACTCGGATTGGCGCTGGTTAAATCCATCGCCGACCGTCATAACGGTCGGGCCTGGTGTAAAAGCGAGCTTGGGCGGGGCAGCACCTTCTACCTCGCCCTGCCTATTCACACCGAGACAGACTGACCGCCGTCCCTGTTTCACCTGACTACCTGAAGCGTCCAAACTGTTCGGCCAGTTGCTCAGTTGGCAGGCTTCAGCGTCGCCAACGCCGCTTCCAGCTCCGCCGGTAGTTCTGCTTCAAACTCCATTTCCCGTTTGTCTGAAGGACGTCTGATCGTCAGGCCGGCCGCATGCAAGAAGTGTCTGGCAACACCGTTCTGTTGTCTTCGGCGACCGTAAACCCGGTCGCCGACTATTGGATAACCCGCGTATGAAAGGTGAACCCGTATCTGGTGGGTACGGCCGGTGCGCGGCCGGCAGTCAAGCAAAGTGTGCTCTTCATAGCGTTGTTCAACTCGGATCAGGGTCTGGGCCGGCCTCGACACAGCCGACGATCCCGGAGCGATGACGGCCATTCTCTTGCGATTGCCAGGATCTCGGCCTATGGGAGCATCGATGAGTGCTTCATCCGGCCGGAAATGGCCTTCTACCAGTGCCAGGTATCGCTTTCCTACCTGACGCTCTTTGAATTGCTGCTGCAAATACAACAAGGCGCGATCGCTTTTAGCGATGACGATCAGTCCTGAGGTATCTTTGTCCAACCGGTGGACAACGCCAGGTCGCCTCTTGCCTCCCACACCCTCCAGCTGCGGGCAGTAGGCTAAGATGCCGTTGACCAGCGTTCCACTATCGTGACCTGGTGACGGATGAACCACCAGACCGGCGGGCTTGTTGACAACCAGGATATCCCGGTCTTCATAACGAATGTCAAGCGGCATTGGCTCCGCCCGAATATCGGCCGGCAGCAAGGCCGGGAGATCTATCGTCACTTGTTCACCACCCTCGAGGCGGCGGGACGCTTTTGCCGGCGCGCCGTCGAGCTTAACGCGACCCTGTATGATCAAGCGCTGGCATTGAACGCGCGACAAATCAGGTAGCTTGCTGGCCAATGCCCTGTCAAGGCGTTCCCCTGGTTGATTGAGTGTCAAGACGATCTGGCGATCACTCATTTAGCAACAGCTTTGATCCTCAGCCGCATCACCTTGCGGACCTTATTCCTCAATCGTCCCACGATCGTCCAGCAATTCTGTATCGTCGTCTTGCCGAGGTTGGTCAAACAGCATCAGAAAGCCAAGCAAGATCGTGCCGGTCACGATACTCATATCGGCCACGTTGAACACAGGCACAGGTCCAAAATCAAGAAAATCGGTGACATGTCCAATCCGAAGCCGGCTGAGCAGGTTACCGAGCGCCCCACCCAGTTGAAGTCCAAGGGCCAGACGGTACCAATACATATGCGCTGGTAGGTAACGATTATAGAGAATTATCACCACCGACACGATCACGGCCACAATTGACAGGACCAGATTGCCGCTGCGGAACAAGCCGAATGCCGCGCCAGTATTACTAACATGCGTGATACGGAACAGCGACTCCCACTCTGGAAAAGGCGCCCAGGTGCTGTTAAGCGGCAGGCGCGCTTCGACATAGACCTTGCTCAGATGGTCCGCCAGTAGAACCAGGCCCATCACTAGAAAGACGATGCCCTGCTCTTGCCAGGAAGCCTTTTCCTTGTTATCCGGCGGTATTGGGTCGTCTTGTCTACCTTCGTCTGCAACGACTAAAGTTGATTCTTCACTCATAGCACGAATTGTACCAAGTGCGATCCCATTGAACCAACGCGCTGAGCCTGCACGTCGTAGTTCTCTATGGTCGTAGAAGGCGACGCGATTCTTGACTGATGGCTATCATGACCCAGGGTCAGCCTGCCGGCCGCTCGCCAGGGGTTTCTCGGCGATGACGACAATAACTTCACTGGATTCAAGCGCGACGGTCTCCAGTGTAACCATGAAACCGGCCGCGCTGAATCGTTCATGAATTACCTGCCAGAAGCCTGTATGTTCATCCCCCAGTTCCTGCGGCCGCTGCCCGGTTATGGCATATAACCACTCGACAAATCTGTCAATTCCGCCGTTGCCGGTCATTCGCGCTTGGGGAACAACCACCAGGCGGCCGCCGGCGCGGAGGACCCGAAAAACGGCCTCAATAGTCGCCTGCCTGGCCAGGAATTCCGTTGGAAACGTCGACAGGACGCCATCAAAGGCTTCACAAGCGAAAGGCAGGAATTCCGCCCGGCCACGTACCAGCCCAACCGGCGCCCCCGCTCGCCCAACTCTGCGGGCCGCTATACGCCCCATTGCCGGAGACAGATCGAGGCCCGTGACCTGATAGCCGACAGTTTCTAGGGCCAGCAACATGTGGCCCGGCCCATGGGCTAACTCCAATATCCGATGGCCAATCAGGAATGGTATGGCCGCCTGTTGCCAGGCCCGCCATTGCCCCCTTGAAACCAGCCAGCTCACGCCATCGTAGGTCCAGGCCATCTCGTTGTAGAGCAGGCGAAATCCCCAACTTACCAACTGGCGCCATGCCTGGCCAGCCAATCGGCCTCTCTTAGATAGCTCTCTAGCGTAGCTCACAATTCAAGCTCATTCTCTGCAGCACTGATGATTGGTCCATTGTATACTAGATCTCGATAGGGGTCGGCAGCAAAACAATGATTCAACTTCGGAGTAATGATGATGACTACTAGACGTATCGCGATCAGCACCGGTGGAGGCGATGCCCCGGGTCTCAACGCGGTTATTCGAGCGGCGGTACTGGCCGCGATTCAGCGCAACTGGAAGTGTTTCGGTATCCGCGACGGCTACAACGGACTGCTCATGCCTGACTTATATCCAGACGGGGGTCTGATCCCCCTTGGCCGCGAGAGTGTGCGCGGAATCACTCATTTGGGCGGCACAATCCTGGGCACGACAAATAAGGGCCATCCCTTTAAGATGCCGGCAGTCGGCCCGTCCGGGGAGATTGTCGAGCACGATCGCTCCGATGAGCTGGTCGCCTCCTTCAATCATCATGGTTTAGATGCTTTGATCGCCGTTGGCGGGGACGGCTCAATGGCCATCGCTCATGCCCTGACGCAGAAAGGATTGCGCATCGTCGGCGTGCCGAAAACCATCGACAACGACCTGAGTGGCACCCTGGTGACCTTTGGCTTCGACACAGCCGTCGACTTTGCCGCTGAATGTATCGATCGCCTCCATTCGACCGCCGAAGCCCATCAGCGCATAATGGTCATCGAGGTAATGGGCCGCTACGCGGGCTGGATAGCCCTAAATGCCGGCATTTCGGCCACGGCCGACGCCATCCTGATTCCGGAGATTCCTTATGATCTAAACCGGGTCGCTGAGAAGATCTATCTCCGAGCCAGCCGCGGCCAGCGCTTTGCCCTAGTCGTCGTGGCCGAAGGCGCCTTTCCCAGCGGCGGCCAGCAAGTTGTAAAAGCCCAGGAAGTCGGCCGTGCGGAACGCCTGGGCGGTATTGGCCAGCGGGTCGCCGACGCGTTGGGAGAGATGACCGGCCAGGAGACCCGTTGCGTCGTGCTGGGTCACCTGCTGCGCGGCGGAAAGCCATCATCTTTCGACCGGTTGCTCGCGCTACGTTTCGGGGCGGCGGCCGTGCGAGCCCTCGAGCAGGGGCAGACCAATGTCATGGTTGCACTCGATCCGCCCGATGTTCGTTATGTCCCGCTCGATCGGGCAACCAACCGAATGAAGCGGGTACCCCTCGACAGCGACACTATCTTGACCGCCCGTGACTTGGGCGTTTCATTTGGGGACTAGTGGAGAAGGTTTTCTAGCTTCTGCAAAACGACAAGAACGGCTCAAAGGTTAACGAAGGTTGCTCCACTCTGAGCCCATTGCATAGTATAAAGCTTGTAGTAGCGACCTTTCTTCGCCAGCAACTCTTGGTGAGTGCCTAGCTCGACAATCCGGCCGCTATCTAGCACTACGATTCTATCCGCGCCGGCGATGGTGCTCAGGCGATGAGCGATCACAAAGCTAGTCCGGCCTTCCATGAGTTTTGCCAAGGCCCACTCGATCTGTTTCTCGGTCGTCGTATCGACGCTACTTGTCGCCTCATCCAGGATCAATATCCGCGGATCGGCCAGAAGCGCCCGCGCAAAGGAGATGATCTGTCGCTGACCCACACTCAGATTAACCCCACCTTCGCCGACTTCCGTCTCATAGCCGGCCGGCAGGCGGGTGATAAACTCGTGGGCGCCGACCGCCTTGGCGGCGGCGACAACCGCTTCACCGGGCGCTTCCAGGTGGCCGTAGCGTATATTTTCGCCAATCGTTCCGCCGAACAGAAACGTGTCCTGTAAAACGATTCCTAGCTGCGAGCGTAAACTTGCCCGTGTTACCTGTCTGATATCTGTCCCATCGATTCGAATTACACCTTCACTAACGTCAAACAAACGTACCAAGAGGCGGATGATGGTACTCTTGCCGGCGCCAGTCTCACCTACGAGCGCGACCCGCTCCCCGGATTCTACCCGCAGACTAATGTCATTCAATACCGGTTCGCCCACTGTGTAGCTGAACGACACGTGGTCAAACTCCACAGCGCCTTCTATGTCAGGCAGCAAACCGGCCTCCTGAGAATCGACGAGATCTGGTACGGTGCCCAACAATTCGAATATGCGCTCGCTGGCAGCCATCGTCGCCTGAAAAGTATTGTAGCGTTGAGCCAATTCGCGGATGGGTTCAAAGAAGCGCTGTACATAGAGTACAAAAGCCACCAAGACGCCGGCCGTGAGCGTGTCTTCAAGCACCAGCCATCCCCCCACTGCGACGACCACGGCCGTTGCGATGGCGCCGATGAAATCCACTCCAGGGAAGAAGAGGGCCGATAACCGCGACGCGCGGATATTGGCCCCATAATACGAGTGATTGAGACCCTCAAATTGGGCGTAATTATCCGACTCACGGGCGAAGCTCTTCGTCACGCGGATGCCCGAGATCGACTCGTTCAGGTAACCATTGATCAGGGATAGACGCCGCCGTGTCACCCGGTAGGCGTCCCTGACCCGCACGCGCCAGTAATTCGTCAGAATCGCCATCAGGGGCAGAACCGCAAAGGTGAGTAGGGCCAGTCGCCAGTTCATGCTTACCATGACCACTACGATGCCGGCCAGCATGAAGAATGATCGAAACAGCCCCGTAAGCGACCAGGTTATGAAGTCCTGCATGACCCCTACATCGCTGATCAGGCGACTCATCAGCCGGCCGACGCTGTAACGATTGTAGAAATTTAGCGACAATGACTGCAGATGCCGGAAAAGCTGGCTACGAATGTCGGCTACCACCTTGGTGCCCACGTAAGCCATGATGGCGATCCGTTGACGATTGCTCAACCATTCGCCGATGGCGAAAACCAAGAACAGGACCGACCAGAAGCGCAAGCGGTCAATGTCGCCAGCCTCGACACCTTCGTCAATGGCTCGGCCGATGATCCAAGGACCGGCAATGCTGAGCAGGGAAGTAACAATCATCAACACGATGGCCACCACCAGCCGGTCTCTGTAGGGCGTGGTCTGCTGCAGCAGTTGTCGCACAAGCCGGCCGTCATAGGCCTTGCCCAGTGTGTCTTCGTCTTCCTCATCCAGCAATTGGCTGAAACGTTCTTCGACCAGCTGTTCCTGGCTGCGGGCCTCATCTTCTGGACGCTGTCGCAACGCTCGGCCGTCAGCCGATTGCCCACCAGTTGTCCGGTGACTATCGCTCATAATGCCGTTGGCCTTCCGGTGCCTGAGCCGCGCCGAGGGATTGGCTCATGCTGCATCACGTCAGCGATCATCAACCGCCATCCTCCGTGGATTCCATACGATCTTGCAGCCGGGCGAATTCTTCTTGATCCTTCAACTGTATATCGTAAATCTCCTTGTATGGGCCTCCAGCGGCCAGCAACTCTTCGTGCAGCCCGCGCTGCGCTATCTTGCCGTCCTGCAGCACAAGGATGAGATCTGCGTTCTTCAACGTTAACAACCGTTGGGCGATGACGAAGGTCGTCCTTCCCTCCATGAGGACGTTCAAGGCTTGCTGTATCATATGCTCCGTTTCCGTATCTACGCTGCTGGTCGAATCATCTAGAATCAAGATACTTGGATCGGTCAAAAGGGCGCGAGCGATGGCTATTCGCTGCTTTTGCCCGCCACTCAGAGTTACACCTCGTTCACCTACCTGCGTCTCATAGCCATCCTGAAACGCGCTGATGAAACCGTGCGCCCTTGCAGCCTTGGCGGCGACAATGATTTCATCACGGCTGGCAGACGGTCGGCCATAGGCGATATTTTCCGCTACCGAAGCGCTAAAAAGAAAGGAGTCTTGCAGCACCGCGCCGATATGACGTCGCAGCGCGGCCAATTGCCAGTCGCGAGTGTCTATCCCTTCGACGCGCACACTCCCATGACTCGGGTCATAGAAACGTGCGACCAGGCTAGTAATCGTCGATTTCCCCGATCCGGTCGGACCCATCAGGGCAATTGTCTGACCGGGACTGACCTGAAAAGAGATCCCTTTTAGCACCGGACTGTCAGCTTGGTAGGCGAATCCTACATCTTCAAAGTCGACCGCGCCCTCAATGTGATCGAGGGCCAGGCCGTCAGGCGCCTCGGCCACTTCGGGCGGCTGGTCGATGATTTCGAACACGCGGCCGGCGCTGGCGCTGGCTGTTGCCGCCAGGTTCACCAGAAAGCCAAGGCGCTGCACCGGCCCGTTCAACATGAGAACGTAGGAAATCATGACGAAGAGCGTGCCTACCGTGATCGTACCGGCCAGCGCCTGTGGTCCACCAAACCACAACAGTAGAAAGACGCTTATCGATAAGGTGAAAGAGAAGAACGGCCAGTTGTTGGCCCACATCCTGATCACGCGATGTCGTCGATGGAACCATTTATCGTTTTCTAGATCAAATTTCTGTAGCTCGTAGGGCTCGCGGGCGAAAGCCTTGACGACCCGAATGCCGGTTAGGCTTTCCTGCATGGTGGTCGACAATACGGCCATCTGCTCCTGAATACTCTTGAACCGCGGTCGAATCCGACCTCCAAACCGGATTGTCGCAGCAACCAGGATCGGCAACGGTATCAAAGCCAGCAACGCCAGGCGGGCATTCTCTAGAATCATGGCGATGGCGACGCCAAGCAAAAGCAGGATCGTGGCCAGCAGGTCCATTAAACCGATGCCCACGAATCGCTCAGTCTCCGAGATATCGCTTGTCGCCCGGCTCATTAGATCCCCGGTCTGCGTTCGATCGTGGAAGTCGAAAGGCTGTCGTTGGACGTGGTCGTAGTAATCGTTTCGGAGATCGTAGGCTACGCGATGGGTGAGCCATTCCCCGAAATAGCGTTGGCCATACCCGGCGGCGGCTCTCACGGCGCCAATTCCCAGGATTATGGCGGCGGCCGTGAATAGCGACGAGACCTCCCCTGTCGAAATTCCAAGATCGATTGCTGACGCGATGATTTGGGGAATCACCAGGTTCAGGACCGTGGCCAGCATCATAGAGGCGTAAGCGAGTGCTGCTGGCTTTCGATAGGGTCCCAGGTAGCCAAGCAGCCGCCGGTATGTGCCAGAGTGTAAATCCACACAGTCCTCCCGCGCAGTCGAGGCGCAGACAAGCGCTTAATTGTACAGAGTTGAATCGCTCGAGCAACCATTGCTAACGGCCTTCATAAGTGCGCTGATTGCTGGTAACTGGCGCTTGTCGCTCGAGGCTACGTTCGGGTAAACTGAGGCTGATGTCCTTGACCGAAAAGAGACGCCAGATACAAGCACTGCTGTACGAACGAAGTCCGGCCGATGCTCAGGCTGCCTACTACGCCCTTCATCACCCAGATGAGAAGACGCAACTGTTCACATTGGCGAACAGCGACGGGCTGGCCGAAGGATACCTCTGTATGTCGCGCACCGGCATGGATCTGTTCAGGCCGCTGCTTACGATGAGGCTGCCATTTTCCTCAGCCAGCGCCGGCGTCAATCCGGAGTCTGCCGCATCGCTGCTCTATTCGGCCCTCCCGGCCGGCACAAGTGTTATCATGAGCGTTCCGCAAGATTACTACCCAATCGTCTCGGCTCTATTTGAGCTACAGAGTGAACAACGGATGCGGATCATGGTCCTGGACCAAGAAAGGTATGAGCCTATCGTCAATGTCCTGGTAACCCAGACCGAAACGTACAACGGTCTTCCACGATTCCTGGTGCGCTCCAGCGCAGGTTCAAGCGGGAGAGGATCGGCAGAAATCGCCGCTTCGGCTGGTTTGAATTGGCGATCACCCCATTTCGCCGAGATCTATGTCCACACAAAGCCGGCATTTCGCCGTCGGGGCTTTGGGCGCAGTGTCGTCGCGGCCCTGGTTGAAAACACCCTCACCAGCGGCCGGATACCTCTGTACGCCGTTGACGCTGAGAACGACGCCTCCATACAGTTGGCCGATTCCGTAGGTTTCGTAGACACCGGCGCGACTGATATTTTACTGGAAGGAAATCTCAGGCCCCGGCCATCGTAGCCAACAATTCTGTACTTCGCTCGGCGTGAAAAATGCGCGAAAACGGTCGCTGACCTCTGGACACTGCGCAGAGCCCATGCTAGATTTAGTCTGGCTCTCTTGTAGTAAACAATTGGAGGTAGTGCGAATGGAACGCAAGCACGGCGTCGTTAAGTGGTTTAGCCGCATTAAGGGCTATGGCTTCATTAATCCCGATGAAGGCGATCATGAGGTCTTCGTTCACTACTCTGCCATTGAGGGAGAGGGCTATCGGAACCTTTACGAAGGCGATCGGGTCTCCTTCATGGAAGTCGACGTGGGCAAAGGACCGCAGGCCAAGAGGGTTAATCCACTGCGCACCCCTTCCTGATCAAGATTCCGCTCCTAGTCCCCCTGACAAAGCAAGGCCCGCTCTCGCAAGCGGGCCTTTTTTGCTAGTCTTGCAATTGATTTGAGCGGCGGCAGCGGCCGGGAAGTCTCTTACGGCCGGCCTAGAGCTTGTCGATAAAGATCTTGGCTACTTCACTGTTCGCTCCGCCAAAGCGAATCAGCAAATCTACCCACAACGGCATCCGAATCAGTGTCCTCTGAATCCAATAAGATTTCCGCATATTCCCGCGCATCATCTCTTCCAACTGCGCGTCGTAGTGCTGCAAGGTATTGAGCGTTAGATCGTCTTTCGCCAAGGCGTCATGAACGATCTCGCCGGCTAGCAAAGCCGATTGCAAGCCGTTGTGAATGCCGCCGCCGGTCAGCGGATTGATAAGCCCGGCCGCATCACCCACCAGGATCGCGCCGTCATAAGCTCGCTTCATTGGGCGGGAACCGAAATTCAGTTGCCATACGGCGACATCCTTGAGTTCACCGCCTCGCTTGAGGCGCTGCTTGATGACCGGCATTTCCAGGAATACTTCGACCATGTCTTCTAGACTCTTGTCGACATCCCGATACTTGTCCAGCCGCATGCCGAGTCCCAGATTGGTCTGGTTCTCGCTGAAAGGGAATATCCAGGCATAGCCCGGTAAGATACCCTTGTAGAGATAGAACTCCACCTGATGTGGCCGGACCTCCAAGTCCTCGGTATAGCTGCGTAGCGCAATCGCCCGGTGCCCATCCTCATGCTTGTCGGGTCGCAAGGCCCGAGCTACCGCGGACGTGACACCATCGGCGCCAATCACCACCTTGGATCGGATTTCTTCAACAGAACCGTTCATCTTGGCCCGAACGCCAACTACCCGACCGTCTTCCACGATGGGTTCCTGCACCTGAGCTTGCCTGAAATCGGCGCCGCAATCCACGGCGTGTTCCTGAATCAATGTATCGAACTTCATGCGTGGCACAACATAGGAGCTGGCGCCGGTCTCACCAGGTTTCAAGTCGGCCTCCAGAACATACTCCCGCGGCGAGCTCAGTAGAATCCTGTCCACCGGATAGAATTCGGCCTGGTGGATCTTTTCCTCCATGCCCAGTGAATACAGGACCTCGACCGCTCCGGCAGGAATGCCATCACCGCAAGTCTTATCCCGCGGAAAATCTTTGCGGTCCAGCAGCAATACATCATGCCCTTGTTTAGCTAATGAAATTGCCGTTGCCGAGCCACTCGGCCCGGCGCCAACAATGACGATCTCTCGCTCCATCATCTTCTCCTAGCTGTTAAATCTTCTCTTGCCTACGTATCGTCTGCAGTAGGCCTCGGCAGCCGTCTTCCACGAGCTGATAGACCGCTTCAAAGTTGCCACTATAGTAGGGATCTGGGACGTCCTTCACCTGACTCTGTGAGGCAAAATCGAGCAAGCGGTAAAGTCGCGGATGGTCGCCATAGGCCACTCGCAAGTCGGCTACGTTGCTGCTGTCCATAGCGATGACATAGCCGCCATCATCGGCCAGATCTTTTCCCTTTACACGCCGCGCCCGGCCGTCATAGGAAATGCCGTGGGCAGCCAGTACCCTACGTGTACCCTGATGAGCTCTTTCGCCAACATGCCATGATCCCGTTCCGGCCGAGTCAACCACAAATTGATCGCTCAATCCTGCCTGATCGACCAGGTCCTGAAATACGGCTTCGGCCATCGGCGAGCGGCAGATATTGCCCAGGCACACAAACAACACGCGAACTGTCATTACTTCCTTTTGACAAAAACGAAGGATGTTTGGTAGTGAAACCTCACATCCTTCCAAGCAATCTCTTCTATCCGCCAAGTTGACCGATAAGCCGCATTCTGTCCCCATCGCTAGACGGGTGGTGGTCATCTATCTTGGCCAGCCATTACTGGCTGGCTCGTGCGATCTACCCGGATGTCGGCGGCGCGAGCAACGCCGCACATCATGCCGAAGCACAATGCTCCATCCTACTTGACCTTGCTCCCGGTGGGGTTTGCAGAGCCAGCAACATTACTGTCGCTGCTGGTGGTCTCTTACACCACCGTTTCACCCTCACCGGTCGGAAGCACAACCTCCGACCGGCAATACGCCTCTCTGTTGCACTTTCCGTCGGGTCGCCCCGCCCGGCCGTTAGCCGGCACCGTGCTCTGTGGAGTGCGGACTTTCCTCAGCTCGCCGAAGCAAACCGCGACCACCTGGTCAACTTGACGGCATGATGGTAACACTGGCCATTTGGTTCGTCAAGCGCGCCGCGCTTGCCATAAGACGTTATTCTAGTATGCTATGTTCAATCGGCCATTAGCCGAAATCATCCACTTCGTTAGAACCTTTGCCAATGACAAACGTAACAGTCGGCCATCTTTTTGGAAACTTTACGCGGAGACTAGTACCTTTGCTGGCCATCGCCGGGGCCCTCTTGTTGATGGCCTTCTACTCGGCTACTGATGGCGGCCGGTTGGCTGACGATCACGTGCTCGAGGGTGCCGATTACGTCGGCTACTCAGTGTGCCATCGCATCACTGATCGTTCCTTCACCATCGCCGGCCGGCAACTGCCTCTTTGCGCTCGCTGCACCGGGATGTATCTTGGCGTCAGCCTCACGTTTGCCGTCCTGGCTTTGGCCGGTCGGCGACGCTGGGCCTATCTTCCGCCGCTAAGAGTCATCCTGGTCTTGCTGGGCTTCATCGCGCTTTTGGCCATCGACGGCATCAACTCCTACAGTCATTTCTTCGCCGATCTGCCTCACTTCTACGAACCTCGCAATTGGCTCAGATTGCTAACCGGTATCGGGGCCGGATTGGCTATGGGCGTCATTTTATTCCCGGCCCTATCCCAGACGTTATGGCGAGATCAGCAGACCCGACCGGCTATCGGCAGCGTTCGCGAGTTGCTGGGCCTGGTCCTGATCGCCTTGGTAGTCGTGCTGCTCGTGCTCAGCGAGCAGCCGACGCTACTATACGTCCTCGGTCTTGTCAGCGCCTTCGGCGTACTCCTCGTGCTAACGGCAGTCAATACCACAGCGATGCTGATTCTGAGTCACCGTGACGCGCGGGCCGACCGCTGGCAGCAGGCGATCTTGCCTCTGACTATCGGCCTACTTCTGGCACTGATCCAGGTCGCCTTGATCTCATTTGTAAGATTCTCGGCAACCGGCACGATGACCGGCTTCCCGGGTCTGTAATGAACTCAATGAGTGGCGATGTCGTCAATTTGTGCTAATCTCTGCGGGCTGTTGCGGATCTCATCTCGAGGAGGGTTTGATTTATGGACTTCAAGCAAAACAGGACCCTGATCATTGCCATCGTTATCGTGCTGCTTCTATGCTGTTGCTGTGTTTTCTTGGCATCAGGATGGTTCTGGTGGGGAGACCCACTCACTGAATCACTGGGAATATCGTTTTAGGGCCTTAGGTAGCTGGGAGCTGGGTCAAAAATTCCGCTTACGGGCTGGTCGTCTGCGACTGCAATTGGTGGCTTAGGCCTGCTATCTGACCTTGAAGCTCCTCGAGGGCGGTCTGCTGGCCCTCCAGCCTATCACGCTCGGCGCGCACGAATCGAGCATACGGGGCGATGACACTATCGATTCGTTGGGTGCTACGACGCATTTCACGTTCGAATTGATCCGTCAGATCGCGCATTAGCGTCTGCCGCAGCTTTCTAAGCTTGGCTTCCAGCTCCTGATTGGCGCGCCGCCGCCGAGCCGGCAAGACCAGGAGCCCCAACGTCATGAAAGTGACACCAAAGGCGACGCCGGTTACATCCAGCCAGGTCGCCGTTGCCAGAACAGCGATTGCCGCGCCCACAGTCAATCCGCCAACCTCCAAAAGGGCCGCGCTGGCCACAGACGACCGGGCCGCCTCGGCAATGTCGGCCGCTTCCTTCTCCTTATCATAGCTCGCCACCGCCTGCCGGGTTGACTTGCCGATCGAGTCGATCAAGCGTTGCCGGTCATAGGCCAGCGTCCCTTCCCTGGGGCCGGATTGGCCAATGATGCGCTGTTCGTGCTCTTCTTTACGCCGCGCCAGATGCTCCGAGACTGCCCCCCACTGGCGCAAATCCTGTTCAACCAGCCAGTCCACCAGTTCGTCCACCCGGGCTTCGATTTGCTCGGGCGTATTGGCCACGACCTGTTCCTCAAAGCCAGCCTGCACGATACTGGGCCGCACCAGGTCCGGGATACGGCCAAAACGGATCGTCTCGTCGAAGTAACTCCGGCCGCGTTTTTCCATGCCTAATAGCAAGCTATCTATCTCGCCCAGACGAGCCTGGAAATTGCGCTGCATATCGTCGTTGTAGTAGAGCATCTGGTCGTGGATGTCGTCGAGCAGGACGCTGTCCTCTTGCAGTGCGCTCAACTCTGCCTCAATGACCGCTAAATGACCGTCGACAAGTTTTTTGCCTACGCCGAGCGGGTTAAGAAGCTTCAGACGAAAACGACCGTCATCATCCAACGTTTCATGAATGAAACTCTCTAAGGGCTCGAACCCGCTCTCATTCCAGTAGCGAGGCTCGCCCGCCTTAGCCTGTTGGGCCCGTTTGGCTGATACGGCATAAATGGCTTGTATTTCGCCCACCAACCTGTTGGCGGCTAGACTGGCAAATTCCATGACCTCCGCGACTGCCTCGTCGCTACCGAGAATATCGATCTTGTTAACCACCAGAACGATCTTCTTACCCCAGTCGCGAATCTGCGCCAGGAAGGCGCGCTCGCTCTCCGTAAACGGTCGATCGGCCGAAGTCAAGAAAAGCACCAGATCGCTGCGTGGAATGAACTCGGCCGTCAGCGTCTCGTGCTCACGGATAATGGCGTTGGTGCCCGGCGTATCGACGATGTTCAGATTTCTGAGCGTCTCTACCGGCGCCGTTTGTATCCAGACTCCCTTGTCGGCGGTAGCGCGACTCTTTTCCGGGCCGTATTTGACCAGATAGATCTGGGTTGTCGTTGGGGTCACGCCCTCGGCCAGCAATTCTGCTCCCAACAGGGCATTGATGAAGGCTGACTTGCCCGAATTAAACTCCCCGGCGACCACCAACAGAAACAGCTCATCTAGTTGGCGAATAGAGTCGCTCAGGGCTGTCCTGGCATCGCCAGGCGCACCGGCATCGGCCAAGGCGTCCCTAAGCTCGCCCAGGGTTGTTCGGGCTTGTTTGAGCAGTTGTTCCTGTTCAGGACTCAATACAGCTTCCATGCCCAGAGTATAGCATTTAGGGAAGGGGCTCACCAACGCAGGACAGGACGGCAGAGGGGATACTACTGGTGACTGGAGACAGAAATACCGTAGACAAATGGGGTAAGAAAGCTAGCAAATCTATACAGAAGTTGGTATAGTTTGCCAGGTTTTGCTGGAGGCGCCAGCGGCCGCGGCCAGGCCCAAAGCGCCCTCGTAGTGATCAACATCCTCGAGGTGAAGTTGTCTGAAAAGCGAAAAGAACGTCGCCAGGTGCCAGAAGGCGCGAACAGGATGCCCTCCGATTCAGTCTTCTTCGACCGATTGGTACCGATCATATTGATTGCACTTGGCGTGATCACTATCATTATCATTCTAGTCGCCGCCGGCATTCTTCTAGGCATCATATAGCCAATCATTTGATAGCGGCCGATCGGCGGGTCATAGATTTCACCAGTCGGCGATTGACAGAATTTCAGCCCGCCCGCAATTCGACTTAGAGGTTTTCTCTTATGTCAATTAACTTAATCCTGCCGTTCCTTTCCGCAGTAGTCATGTTCATCTTCACCGCTTACGTTCTGCAGCGCTATTTTGTGCGGCGCAGGTTATGTTTCCTATTCTGGGGGATAGGCCTGGCCATGTTTGGCATCGCCAGTTTATCGGAAGCACTCCTTGCTTTCGGTTGGAACAAGTGGGTATTCTTCGCCTGGTATCTCTTTGGCGCGGTGCTGACGGCCGCGTGGATTGGTCAGGGCACGGTGTACTTGCTGATAAAGAAAAAGAGAGCCCATTTATTGACCATGATATTGGTCACCGCCAGCATCATCGCCGCCATCATGCTGCTGAGCACGATGTCCGACCTCGAGTCGACTATCTACACAACCGATGAGCCCATCAGCGAGCAATATCGTGACATCATGCCTGTGGTCTCCGAGGGAGGCTACGTGCGGTTGACGACGCCTTTCTTCAACATTTACGGGGTGATCACGCTGGTTGGCGGGGCTCTCTATTCAACTTATCTCTTTTGGCGCAAACGGATCTTGCCAAACCGGGTCATTGGCAATGTTCTTATCGCCATTGGGGCGCTGACAATCGCCTCAGCCAGCACGTTCACGCGACTGGGTTACGGTTCAGTGCTGTATTTGGGCGAACTACTGGCCGCTGTCCTCATGTTTTCTGGCTTTCTGGTAGCTGCTGCTCCCCGGGCCGAGAGCGAGCCCAAAGAAGCGCCTACGGTGACGACGATCACCTGACCGCCACATCCCTATTCAGGCCAAGCTCCCACCTTATCATGCTCCTCAAACTGACAAACAACGATCAGGCAATGCTTGATGGGAAGAGGGGAGCGGCCGCCCAACTGGCGATGACAATCCTGGTCCGCATGGCTGGAGTTTACGGGGCGCCGGAGTTGCTCGACATCAGCGCCGCCCATATCGACAGCACGATATATATCGGCCGGGCAGGCCTCGAATTTGCCGAGCGCTTGGCCTCTCTAGGAGCGAGCGTGGTAGTGCCTTCGACGGTTAACGTTAGTGGCCTGGATGAGCACCATTGGCAGGAGTGGTCCGTGCCCGACGACTGGGCCCACTACGCCCACCGCCAGATGTTGGCCTACCGGAGCATGGGTTGCGCCCCTACCTGGACGTGCGCGCCCTACCAGACCGATATGCGCCCCATATTCGGCCAACAAATCGCCTGGGGCGAATCCAATGCCATTGTCTTCGCCAACTCTGTCATTGGCGCCCGTACCGAGCGCTATCCCGACCTGCTGGACATTTGCTGCGCCATCACCGGCCGCGCCCCGGCGGTCGGCCTGCACCTGACAGAGAATCGCGCCGGCGAGCTGTTAATGAACCTGGTGGACGTCCCGCCCACGCTACAGAGGGACGATTCTTTCTACCCAGTTCTGGGCCATCTGATGGGCAAGATCGCCCGGGATCGCATTCCTGTGGTCACCGGAATGACAGTCCGGCCGACGGACGATCAATTTAAGGCCTTGGGCGCAGCGGCCGCCTCATCGGGTACAGTCGCCTTGTTTCACATGGTCGGCATCACTCCCGAAGCGCCATCGCTGGCCGAAGCCTTCCAGGGGCGAACGCCACAGCGCGAATTTGAGATTACCATGGACGACCTCCGCAGCGCCAGGGCCGAACTCACGACGGCCGACGGCGCCGAACTGGACATGGTTGTACTGGGCAGTCCGCATTTTTCGCTGGCCGAATTCAAGTTGCTGGCGCCTCTGTTGGCCGATGCCAGATCTCACCCGAACGTACAGTTTCTGGTCACCTCTAGCCGAGCAATGACGCTTCTGGCCCAGAAGGCCGGCTATTTGCAGGCCTTGGTAGCATTCGGCGGCCGAGTAACAGTTGACACATGCATTCTGGCCACGCCCATGTTGCCGCCCGAGATCAAGACCCTGATGACCAATTCGGCCAAGTATGCCTATTATGCGCCGGGATTATTGGGCACTGAGGTCACCTATGGCTCACTGGTCGACTGCGTTCGATCGGCCAAAATAGGCCGTGTGGTGCGAGATGATACGTTATGGCAGACTTAATTCGCGGTAAGGCTATCGTTCCCGGTCGGGCTGAAGGTGAGGCGCTGGTCACCGATGCCCCCCTATCCTTTTGGGGCGGCTACGATCACCGCAACGGCGAAATCACCGACCGGCGGCATCCGCTTTCGGGCAGCATAGCCGCCGGACGCGTATTGGTCGTTCCGTTCAGCCGTGGGTCTTCGACCACGACGGCCGTTCTGCTAGAGGCGATCAGGTCCGGCACGGCGCCAGCTGCAATCATCACCACCAACGTCGACTCTTTCTTCGCCCTGGCCTCCATTGTCGCCGATGAGATGTACGATTCGCCCATTCCAATCATCTGCGTCAGCCCGGATGACGCGGCCGCGCTGCGATCAGGTGACCGGATTACGGTCGAAGCGGACGGCGATCTACATATCAGCCGCTGACACAATTGTCAGGCCTGACATTAGCTCATCCCACGCGGAAAAGGTTATTGCCTATTTAGCTCGGCTCTACTTCGATGCCCGCCTCTTGCAACATGCGCAGCCTTTCCCAGGCCGGGATGTCCGTTCCTTTTCCGGCCTCCTTGAGCACCATGATCTGGCGTAGCTCGACGATTTGATCTCTCAGGACGGCCGCCTTTTCGAACTCAAGGGCCTGAGCGGCGGCCTTCATTTGCTTCTCCAGATCCTTGACCAGGCGATTCAATTCGTCCTTGGGTAGCTCCGCCATAGTAACGTAACCCGCCTTAGATTCGGCCACTGCCATCTCGCGTCGTTGTGCCAATTCACCGGTCAAGTCGCGAACCTCTTTGACGATAGTTCGCGGTTCGATGCCGTGATCTTGATTGTAGGCATATTGCTTTTCGCGTCTCCGCTCAGTCTCATTCATGGCCCAGGCCATCGAGTTAGTCACCTTCTCAGCATACATGATGACTTTGCCGTCGACGTGTCGCGCCGCCCGGCCAATGGTCTGTATCAGCGCCGTACCAGACCGCAGGAAACCCTCTTTATCGGCGTCCAGAATGGCCACCAGTGAAACCTCTGGCAGGTCAAGGCCCTCGCGCAAGAGATTGATGCCTACCACGACGTCGAAGACTCCCATTCGCAGATCGCGTAAGATCTCCGTCCTTTCAAGCGTGTCGATCTCAGAATGCAAATAATGAACCTTGACGCCCATCTCAAGCAGATAATCGCTCAAGTCCTCGGACATGCGCTTGGTCAGCGTAGTCACCAGGATTCGCTGTCCCAACTCCGTCCGCTGCCGGATCTCGCCCAACAGATCGTCAACCTGACCCATCACCGGCCGCACTTCTAGCACCGGATCCAGGATGCCCGTCGGCCGGATCACTTGCTCGACCACTTGCTGCGAATTGTCGAGGGCATATGGGCCTGGCGTCGCACTGGTGAAAATGGCTTGATTCACCCGGGCTTCAAATTCCTCAAAATCTAGCGGGCGGTTGTCAAGGGCACTTGGCAACCGGAAACCATAATCTACCAGAGTCTGCTTGCGGCTGCGGTCGCCGGCCCACATGCCGCGAATCTGGGGCACCGTCATATGGCTTTCGTCTATAACCAGCAAGAAGTCCCTCGGGAAGTAATCGATAAGGGTCCAGGGTGGCTCGCCCTCAGACCGACGGTCCATATGACGGCTGTAGTTCTCGATGCCTGAGCAATAGCCAATCTCGCGCAACATCTCCAGGTCATAGAGCGTACGTTGCTCGATTCGTTGGGCCTCAAGGTACATGTTGCGTTGCTTGAAGAAGCCAATGCGCTCGCTTAGTTCTGTCTCAATGTCGTTGATGGCGTCGCCCAGTTTCTCCTCGTCGGTGATGAACTGCTTGGCCGGATAGATCTCAATATCGAAGTGCTCCGAGAGCAGTTCGCCGGTTAACGGGTCGATCTCCGAAATCCGTTCAACTTCGTCGCCCCAGAACTCTATCCGGTAAGCGATCTCGGCATAAGCCGGAACGATTTCCAGTGTATCGCCGCGAACGCGGAACGCGCCACGACGCAGCTCAAGATCGTTGCGTTCGTACTGGATGTTGACGAGATGGCGCAGTACCGTGTCTCTGCGATAGGTCTGGCCGCGCTCTAATTTGACCGTCACTTTCCCATATGCTTCCGGGTCGCCAATGCCATAGATGCACGACACGGAGGCCACGATTATTGTGTCCCGGCGGCTGAGAATACTCGTCGTCGCTTCAAGGCGCAGCCTGTCGATCTCTTCGTTTATCTCGGTTTCCTTCTCGATGAACAGGTCGTGCCGCGGCACGTACGCTTCCGGCTGGTAGTAGTCGTAGTAACTGACGAAGTACGAGACGGCATTGTTGGGAAAGAAATCGCGAAATTCGCTATACAGCTGGGCGGCCAGCGTCTTGTTGTGCGCGATGACCAGTGTCGGCCGCTGGACTTCCTGAACTACCTGAGCAATGGTGAATGTCTTTCCGGTGCCGGTCGCCCCCAGTAGAGTCTGGTACTGATTCCCATCTTCCAGACCTTGCACTAGCTTGGTGATCGCCTCTGGCTGATCACCCAAGGGTTGAAAATCGGACACTAACTCAAATCGCTGCATCATCTCACCTGTCTTGGTCGATCGCCTGAGGACGCGTCAAATCTCGCGCGCCTCTGCACAAGGCCGCGAACCGAATCGTGCACGTTACGTGTTTGTGATTGAACGAAATCGGCTCACTGCTGACCGCTCAATGCTAAGGGCTGTCTCATAGAACGAAAGTTCTCTAGTCTAACACAAAACGCCGTTCCAGACACCGCTAACTCGAGTACAAATCCACTGTCAAGTTGACCACATTCTTCGTAAGACCACCATCGTATCAGACACGTTTAGGCATAAGAAAAGGGCGTTCCAATCTTGGAACGCCCCAGTGGAGATGGCGGGAATCGAACCCGCGTCCGAAGAATTCGACCTCTGGACGTCTACAAGCTTAGTCGACCCATTTGAGCTTTCGCGGTGGAGGGCCCCGGCCGACAGGGTCATCTCGACCGCTAACCGATGGCCCCCTAAAGGGCCTCTTGGCTTCCTTCATCGGTGTCAAGGAAGAGCACGTTGGCATTTATGACGCCTGTGACTCGCCCGGCCAACGAGCGGAGGAGACAGACGCGGACCCTGTTTCAGGGTCCTCCGCTTCTAGACCGTCTTAAGCGACGGCCGGCAAAGCGTTATAAGCAGTCGTGCGATTGGCACTTGTGCGTGTGCTTCCAGATTAACGAGATGTAAAGCGTGCTCGGCTTGCAATCCAGGACCAGCCTTCCCCGTCGAAGCCTGTCATCCCCAGATAAGCATAGTATATCACAATTCAGGTAGCATATTGTTGGAGAGTTATTAGTCTGTTAACCCGTTTACAGGCTGCATTTGGGTCCTCGGTTAACTCATTCTATCCAGGAATCGATAGAGTTGGGCCGCGAAAGGCAGGAACCAGGCTCTGTTTCTATAAAAGAACCGCGTCGGGTGCTTGATCTCCATGAATGGGCTGCGCTTCCTCTCGCCGACGATGAGCGATCCGACCTCGGCGCCGGCGTAGGTTGCCAGTGAAACGCCGTGACCGCAAAAACCAAGGGCGTAGTAAACGCCATTGATCCGGCCGATATGGGGCATCAAATCGAATGTCATCCCAAGCTGACCGGTCCATGAATGGGTGATCGCATACTCTTCCAGATATGGAAACAGTTCCAGCATTCGCCGGCGAAGTCGGCGGGCGCTTTGCCTCAAGTCCAGACCGGTGCTTAGATCGTTGCGGCCGCCAAAAAGCAAGCGTCCGTCAGCCGTTAAGCGGAAGTAATTGAGGAAGTTTTTGGAATCATAGTAGACACGACTCTTGGGACTCAGTCTACGACGCACATCAGGCGGCAATTGCTCGGTGACGATAACATAGCTCCCAACAGGGAAGATTCGTCGCCGCAGCCCAGCGACTAGCCGGTCGGTATAGCCATTTGTCGCAATCAGCACCTCCTTAGTCCTCAGTACACCCTGGCTCGTCTGAATGTGGTAACCGTTCGGGCTTTTCTCTATGCCTAGCACTTCTGTATTACGGCACAGAGAGGCGCCGGCTCGAGCCACTGCCGCGCCCAAACCTAAGACGTAAGCGGCCGGGTTCAGATTGGCCGCCCTCTCGTCGACGAGTCCGCCGAAATAGGCGTCGCTGCCCAGTTCCCCCTGTAGCTCGTCTGCCGTTATTGGTTGCAACGTATGTTCCAGGTTCCGCTCATACCAGGCCGCCTTCTTCTTCATGGCCTCGAAATGGGCCGGTTTGTAGGCCAGGGCCACTTGTCCCGTACGCGCGAAATCACAATGAATACCGACTTCCGTTATCACCTGTTCGACCATATCGATCGAATCGAGCGACACACGCCAGAATTCGCGGCCGAGTTCCCGACCGTAACGCTTGAACATCACCTCTGGAGGAACCTTAGACCCGGTGGTTAGCAGGCCACCGTTACGCGAACTGGCGCCCCATCCAACTGTGTGGCGTTCCAGCACCGCCACCGATGCACCGTGCCTCAACAGCACACGTGCGGCGTTGAGACCCGTATACCCGGCACCCACTATGGCCGCGTCGACTCTGTCTGGCAAGGGTGCCGACTTCAGATCGGCCGGTTGTTTCAGGCCATCCAGCCAGAATGGCGACAATTCCATTTAGATCTCCGGGCTTTGAAAGTCGACGCCAAGTTTATCGCATCAGGGATTGGCTGGCACTGGCGTTCAGCTTACCCGGCAGCCAAGGGCCCGGTTCACGGGCAACAAGCGATGACGACTTCTCGATGATCAGCTTCTAGTTATCAGACCGTGAATGGCCGCCAACGCCGATCCTGTGTCACGATCGTCAACGACCATACTAATGATGCACTCCGATGAGCCCTGGGCTATAGCAATGATATTCACGCCTTTCTCGCCCAGAGCGCCGAAAAGACGTCCGGCAATGCCTGGCGTCCCACGCATTCCTGCGCCAACTACGGTGACGATTGCCACCGCTGGCTGGGCCCAAATCCGGTCGACATCCCGTCGGGCCAATTCGGCCGAAAACTCATTCTCCAGACTGCCAATCGCTTCGTCTGTGCAATTCTCTGGAATGGTGAAGCAGATAGACTGTTCCGACGAGGCCTGCGAAATGAGCAAAACGCTGACTTGGCTGCGAGCAACAGCGCCGAAAGTCCGAGCGGCGATACCCGGAACACCCATCATGCCCTTGCCCTCGACATTGACCAGGCTCAAATCGCGGATAGCGGTCACGGCCTTGATTTTTCCGTTGTTCTCCTTGGCCTCTTTGGCAATGCGCGTACCAGGATGATCTGGATTGAAGGTATTCTTGATCCGCAACGGAATGCCAACCTCGACCACAGGTCGAATAGTGAGGGGATGCAGAACCCTGGCCCCATAATAAGCCAACTCCGCTACTTCGCGATAGGAAAGGCGCTTGATACTCCGGGCATCGGGAACCAGCCGCGGATCGGTCGTCATGACGCCGTCCACATCAGTCCAGATCCACACTTCGTCGGCGTGCAGAGCCTGGCCTAAAATCGCTGCGCTATAGTCAGAGCCGCCCCGGCCCAGAGTTGTCGTGATACCATCGGCTGTCGCGGCGATGAAACCAGTCACGACAGGTGTCACCCCTGTCATCAGCATCGGTTCCAGACACTCGGTGCTCTTTCCAGCCGTCAGATCCAACATGGGCGTGGCTGACTGGAAATTCCCATCAGTCACGATGAGATCCGTGGCATCGACGGCTTGAGCAGCTGTCCCCGTCGAGCGCAAATAGGCCGCCAATAACCGAACGCTCATACGCTCGCCCATCGACGTCATTGCGTCCATGGCTCTGGGCGTCAACTCGCCCAGAATCAGCACTGCTTTACATAACGACTCAAAGCGTTCAATGAATCGGTCGATTTCGTTCGTCAGTGGCAACGCTTCCTCGTGAGCCGATAACAAGTCGTCTATCACTTGATAATGCTTGCGCCGCAGCTCGCGGGCCGCTTCACTACAGGTCCTGGAGTCACCGGCAGCCGACGCGTCGGCTGCCCGGGTCAGCAGGTCGGTCACGCCGCTCATTGCTGAAGCGACGACTATCACATCAGTCCACTCACGCTGGAATCTCTGCACCAGCCCAGCTGTCCGCTGAATGGCCTCGGCGCTACCTACAGAAGTGCCGCCAAACTTCATTACCAACTTCATTTTCATCCTTCCCCTTAATCGAACATGCCGAATTGACTGACAGCAGTAATTCCGCAGCCGTTATGCTTGCTTAGATCTGCGCTAGAGCTTGATTCAGGTCGGCAAGTATATCCACAGTATCCTCAATGCCAACTGAGAAACGCACCAGATTGTCCCTGATGCCTATGGCCAGTCGCTCTTCTGTCGAAAGTTCATAGTAGGACATCAAGGCCGGCTGTTCGATCAGGCTTTCAACGCCGCCAAGGCTGGGGGCTATTAATGGGATGGTCATGGCGTCGATGAATCGCGAAGTGGTGTGCAGTGGATCCTCACCCTCACGAGGGGCGAGTTCAAAGCTGACCACGCCTCCGAAGCCGCTCATTTGGGCCGCCGCCACGCCATGATCAGGATGGCTGGTCAGTCCGGGATACCAAACCCGTGAAACTCGGGCATGTCGTTCCAGATACTCGGCTGCCGCTTTAGCACTCTGGTTCTGCTGGGCCACGCGTAATGCCAACGTCTTCAACCCTCGTTCCAGGAGAAATGCCGCATGGGGATCAAGAATGCCACCCAGCATGCCCTGGCTCTGCCGCAGCGCGTGAATCAAGCCCGCTTGGCCGACGACCGCTCCAGCCATGATGTCATTGTGACCGCTGAGATACTTAGTCGCGCTATGGATTACGAGATCGATACCGAAATCTAGTGGTCTTTGATTGACCGGCGTGGCAAAGGTGGCGTCGATGATTGTCTTAACCCGGTGCCGGCGGGCGATTTCTGAAAGGCGAACCAGATCAACAACTCGCAGGTACGGATTGGTCGGGCTCTCGCTTATGATTAACCTTGTATTTGGCCGAATCGCCGCCTCAAGCGCTTCATATTCGCCCATGGACACCTGGCTGCTGTCGATGTTCATTTTCTTTAGAAATGTTTTGCAAAAGTGCCGGGTTTTTCGATAACAATCATCGGTGAATATGACGTGACTGCCGCTTGAGAGGATGGATAACAACACATTTGTAATCGCCGCCATCCCCGTCGGGAACAACAGAGCGTCGCCACCATTCTCGATCGCCGCCAACCTTTGCTCCACAGACCTGACCGTTGGATTGCCGTAGCGCCCGTACTCGCCGCGCTGGGCCATGGCCGGATCGCCGCCCCACATTTTGGCCTCCATGAATGCCCGCAGGTCGGCCGTATTGGCGAAGGTATACGTCGCCGTCTGTACCAGCGGCGTCACCAGTGAGTGATGAGCTCGTGTCCTACGCTTCGCCATTTGGCCATGAATGCTCTCAGTTGCTACGCCAGGCGTCCGCTCCTTCAACTGGACCGGGTCAGCGACTTTCAATGTTTCAACTGTGCCGATCATGGAAACCTCCAAACTAACAACAAAACGGCTCTTCGTCTAGATATCCAGTACGAAGAGCCGTACAATAAAACGACCTCTTCTTAAGAGAAGAGGCCTACTTTTTAGTATTGCCACTCCTCATCTTTCAGAAGTTTGCCCTCGATTAACGAAGACTCACACCTCTGACGAAATTAGCACCAGCTCCGTCATCTTAATAAATGAACGGCGGTTGCTGAGGTTTCAACGGGTCGGTCCCTCCACCTCTCTGGATAAAAAGCGTGTGTTTGTATTCGGTTGTGGCCAACATCTTAGCAGAGACCTATCCGGATGTCAACCTTCGGATGGGCCGTGTATAATCCTGGGTATGTTTGAATTTGAGCTATTGGCCACAGACCCGGAGAGTGGTGCTCGAGCCGGACTGTTTTATACGCCTCACGGTGTCTTGCCCACACCCGTATTCGCCCCAGTCGGAACAGTGGGTACGGTCAAGGCCTTACGCCCGGCCGATTTGACCTACCTGGGCACCGAATTGGTGCTGAGCAACACCTACCATCTCTACTTGAGGCCAGGCGACGAAATCGTGCGCGATCTGGGCGGTCTGCATCAATTCATGGCCTGGGAAGGACCTATTCTGACCGACAGCGGCGGCTTCCAGGTATTTAGCTTGAGCGATACCCGCCAAATTGACGAGGATGGCGTCACGTTTCGCTCGCATCTTGACGGCTCCGAGCATCGATTCACACCTGAGCGAAGCGTAATGATTCAGGAAAATCTTGGCGCAGATATCATCATGGCCTTTGACGAATGCCCTCCGCCAGATGACTACCACTACGTCCAGCAGTCATTAAACCGTACGCACAATTGGGCTGTCCGCTGCCGAGAAGCGCAGACCCGGACCGACCAGGCTCTGTTTGGCATCGTCCAGGGAGGCATTTTCGCAGATCTTCGTCAGCAAAGCGCTGGCTACCTGATGGATCTGGATTTTCCCGGCTATGCGATCGGCGGACTATCCGTGGGTGAAAGCAAGCAGGAAATGTATGCCATGCTTGACGTGCTAAACCCAATCTTGCCTGAGGACAAACCGCGTTACTTGATGGGCGTCGGCGCGGCCGAAGACCTCGTAAACGGTGTCATGCGCGGCATTGATATCTTCGACTGTGTCCTACCCACCCGCCTGGCTCGCCATGGCGCGGCAATGATAATTGGCGGCCGCCTGAATATGAACAACGCCCGTTTTAGGCGCGACCCTGAGCCCATCGACTTGACCTGCGAGTGTTATGCCTGCAGCTACTTTAGCCGGGCCTACATTCGACATCTGGTCAAGAGCAACGAAATCTTGGGTCACATTTTACTCACCACTCACAATATTCACTTTCTACTTGATCTCATGCGCCGGTTGCGCAGCCATATCCTGAATGGAGGGGCTTCAGATTTCGCTGGCAAATTCCTGTCCGCGTATACTTAGGCGTTTCGTGCACGGGCGTTTCGTGCACGGTGCGACGGCCGTTCTGGTCGAGCATCGACGATCGCCCAACTGCGCGCCTGCTAGTTGGCCATCGATCCAGGCAACAATTCAGGTGGTTGTCGACCAAGTTTACTTTACATAATTCACAGGACGAGCTGCATCTTGACCTATATCGAAGCAATCATACTGGGCATTGTTCAGGGAGCCACCGAGTTTCTACCGATATCCAGTTCAGGCCATTTGATACTGATCCCGAGTATTTTCAATCTGGATGAACCGAACCTGAACGCCATCGCAATCGCCCATCAGGGCACCCTGCTTGCCGTGCTGATCTACTTCCGTCACGAGCTGCGGCGGATCATTCGAGCAGTCGTCGCCGGCATACATGCCCGGCGGCTGCTTTCCGAAACCGACTCCCGGATAGGCTGGTATATGGTCGCCGGCTCGATACCGGCCGTTTTCATCGGACTCTTCTTCGCTGACGCCATCGATCGGGTATTGGCCAATCCGGCTTCGGCCGCCGCTGCCTTGATCGTCACCGGGATCATCCTGATTATCGGCGAGCAACTGGTGACCGGGATCAAGGGCCTGGCCCAAATGGGCTGGACCGATGCAGTGATCATCGGCGTCGCCCAGGCCGCTGCACTTATCCCAGGCATCTCGCGCAGTGGCATGACCATCACCGCCGGCCTTGGACGGGGCCTTGATAGAGAGACCGCCGCCCGCTACAGTTTCTTGCTAGGCGTGCCGGCCATCGCCGGCGCCGGCCTGTTGGCGGCAGCCGAACTGGCTCAGTCGCCAACAGCCTCGGAGCAAATTCCTCAACTGCTGGTGACCTTTCTGACGGCGGCGATCGTTGGTTATGCTTGCATTCATTTCCTGTTGAGCTGGCTTCGGGAGCGCAATCTGTACCTGTTTGCGGCCTATTGCATCGTCTTTGGCACGTCGTACTTGCTGATTAACTGGTTGAGATGATAAGGTCTGACTTCCGGCCGGAGGCGTTTATCGGCATTTTGCTGCTGGTCATTCTGGGCTCTGGCTGCACTTCTGAGCAAGAGATGCCGCCCTCCCCACCTACTCTGACGCCATTCCCGCCATACTTAGTCATCGGAATGAGTGAGTCTGCCGCACCGCTGGTTGATTTGGTTTCGGCACCATATGAGGCCCTAGATGGCCGGCCGGCGCCCTTATTCGTTACCGGCAACGACGAAACATTGCTGGCTGACCTTGAGCAGGGCGTTTTCGAGGCAGTCATCGTTCACCATCTGCCGGCCGACAGTCCTATGTGGTTCAGTCCGGTTGCGCTCGACGGCGTCGTATTCTTAACCAACCCGGATCTCGGCCTTGGCAATTTAAGCAAAAGTCAGGTACAGGCAATTTTTGGCGGCTCGATCGTCAACTGGAGAACAGTGGGCGGCCCAGATCTGCCCGTCAAATTGTACAGTCGGGAACCCGGATCTGGTGCGATGGCTATCCTTCAAGAGCAGATCATGGCGAATGTTCCCTATTCCAGTCTGGCCCAGGTCGCTCCCGACGACGAATTCATGCGCCAGGCTGTGGCCACGAACCCGGGCGCTATCGGCTTTTCCATGATGGGCAGTGCAGGCGGAGGGAATGTGATCCTGTTCGAAGACCATGCCGCCACAACGGACAAGGTGGGCGGGCAGCTTTACCCGCTTACGACGCCAATATACTTCGTCGCCCGGAACGAACCGGAAGGCGAGCTGCGGGAGTTCTTGGCTTGGCTGCAGTCCCCTGACGGCCAGATTGTCCTGGGTGAAAAATACGGAAAGGTCAGATAAAATACAATCCAAAGTACCGACCTACAATTGCAGCAAACACCCTCCACCCCGTGGGGCCCATGAAGGAAGAAAGTCATGACCATAAAGCAACTTGAACAAGAAGGAGTTCTCGACAACGGAACGCTTGTTGACACCACTGCGGCGCACTTCATCGAGCTTGAAGATGCTTATGGGGCGCGGAACTATCACCCGTTGGATGTAGTAATCAGTGACTCAGACGGAGTCTGGGTGTACGATGTGGAAGGCAACAAATACCTGGACTGCCTGAGCGCTTACTCGGCCGTTAGCCAGGGACACTGCCATCCGGCGATAAGGCAGGCGGCCGTCGAGCAGATGGGGCGCGTGACGTTGACGTCAC
>JBFFWQ010000028.1:0-53210 GCA_041570195.1 Promineifilaceae bacterium (SeqCode)
CTTTGGCGGCGAGGAGAGCGCCGGTGCGTCTTTCTTGCGCCAGGGAGGCGCCGTCTGGACGACCGACAAGGATGGATTCATCCTGGACCTGCTGGCGGCGGAGATCACGGCCAGGACCGGGCGCGACCCAGGCCAGCATTACCAGGCTTTGACGGAGCAGTTCGGCAGGCCAGTCTACGAGCGGCTGGACGTGCCGGCCGGCGCGGCGCAGAGAATGGCGTTAAAGAGCCTTTCGACAGAGATGGTGACGGCCACAGAAATGGCCGGGGAGCGGATCACGGCCAAGCTGACGCACGCGCCGGGCAATGGCGCGCCGATCGGCGGGTTGAAGGTGACGACGGAGAATGGCTGGTTCGCGGCCCGGCCGTCGGGTACCGAGGCGATCTATAAGATCTACGCCGAAAGCTTCAAGGGCGCAGATCATCTTAAGCAGATCCAGGCTGAAGCGCAGGGCATTGTACAAGCAGCTTTCGCTGAGGCCGGGGTTTAGCGGCTGCTAGCGCTGAGTTCCCAGACCTGTAATCCCCCTGTTGAGTAGGGCTTGGTGTGGGACCAGATCGGGTTAACGGTCGCTTGCTGGCGAACCATGTTGGACAGCTTTCGCGATTCCTGGTGGGTTGAATCGAAGATGAAGATGGTGCGCTGGCCTTCCGCCAGGCGCGCAGCCGCCTATTGAAGCTCTTGATCTAGATCCTGGCCGATTGCCTCGAAGTGGAGCCCTTCATCGTCGCCCAAGAAGAGGTCCAGGCCGCCGTGGTTGACTTGCGATAAATAGTATGGCCGGAGAATCAGAAGATCACCTGGCGTCTCCCGGGCTTGTTCTTCCAGGAATACGGTCAGTTCTTCGACTCCGTAGCCGGCCGTCCAGGCTGAGATATATTGGCGACGAACGATGGTGGGGAGCTGAGCCTGCTGCGGCGAGATAACAAAGCGGAGACCGGAGACGGCGGGCCAGATCAAGAGCAGCGCCAGCAGCAGTAAAACGGATATCGTACCCAGCCGGCGCGAGGGGGCCGCCCTGAGCACGGTCCTGGTGAATCGATGCCAGAAGTGACCTAATAGCAGGGCCAATGGCACCAGGGAGAACAGCAGGTATCGTGGATACCAGATTGTGGCGCTGGCTACATATGGGAAAAGAACGACGGCCAGGATGACCAACAAAAAAGCTACCCGGCGTTCCAGCCGACCGGTAGCAAACAATAAGACCGCCAGCCCGGCCAGGATGGCCAGTGGTGGCGTCAGCAATATCCAGAACCAGCCGGCGGCCGTTGCCGTGTTCTTGACGATCAGTTCGAGGATTCCGGACTGCCTCGTTTCCAAAGTCTTGTGGGCTATCTCGGCCGTGCCCATTTCCTGGGTGATCATCAGGATCACGATGAACGTCGCTCCCAGCACCGGGGCCAGGATCTTTCGTGAAACTGTGGCCCACTGGGCCTGTGGGGTAAGCAAAAGCAGAGACAGCACGGGGAAAAGTATAAAGACGATGCCGGAAGCCTTGGCCAGGACGGAGGCCAGCAGCAGCGCGGTGAGCAGCACTGAATAGAGCCCATTCTCTGAACGGACCGTCCGAATAGATAGCAATAGCGTCCAGGCGCCAAAGGCAATGACGAAACCATCTGTTAGCCCCAGGCGATTATAGATCAGGGCAAAGGGCAAAAATACGTAGAAGGTAGCTGAGAGCAAGCCCACGTTAGTACCGAATAGTTCGCGGCCGATGAGGAAAATGGCTACCAGCGTGGCAATTCCACTGGCAACGGAGGCGAGGCGGATGATTAGTAGCACATCGGCCGGCAAGCGTGTCAGGCCATAGAGGATCAGGATCGATAGCCATTTGCCGTCTCCGGCGCCGGCCGAAATGATGCCGCTTTCCATGACTTCGACGTAGTAGCTATGCAGACCCTCATCTATGAAGGGTGGTAAGCGCATCGAGAAGAGTAGGCGGCCGGCCAGGTAGACGGCTACTAGCGTGCAGAGCAGCAAGAGCCGCCGTTTATTTACCTGGAACGTCAAAGGAGTCAAGGCCATCCAGTTGCAAAGTTGGGTGCCACTCTTGTGGCACACCAAACACTGTCTGCCATCTTCACAGAGCAGGACGGAGCAAGTGAATAGTTCCCTGATACCAATTGACCGGCAGCGTATCGTCAAAAAGAGGTGATCGCGGTAAACCGGCCGGCGCACACATTGGCGGATATGAGAGCTGGCCGCCAGGTTTGTTGCCGGCTCTGGCCCAATGGTAGAATCCGGCCATTATGCTTGAGCAGCTAAAGGAAGATAAGAGATTGCCCCGGTTGTTGGCTATTGGCTTGGCCCTGGTATTCACGGCGATCTTCCTCTACCTGAACACCCGCCAGTACCTCACGTTTTCGCTACAAGCGCCGGATATCGACCGGTTTGACCAGGCATTGTGGAACACACTGCGCGGCCGTTTCCTTTTCAGCTCCATCCCTAATAAGTCGATCCTGGCCTACCATTTTTCGCCTTACATGGCCTTGCTGTCGCCGTTGCTGTTGATATGGTCCGACGTACGGATCTTGTTTGCGGCGCAAATCGTCGGTATCGCCGCCACCGGCCTGATACTTTTTAAAATGATTGAGGACAAGCGGCCGTGGCTGGCCCTGATCCTGCTCGTCGCCTTTTACCTGAATGCCTCGTTGCAACAAGTGACATTGCTAGAATTTAGGCGAGTTACCCTGGCCATGCCCTTCATAGCCCTGGCGATATATGGGCTCTATAAGGACAGGCGCTGGCTCATGTTGCTGGGGATCATCCTGGCCTTGCTTGTCAAGGAGGATCTTGGTCTGCTGGTAGCAGCCATGGGCGTTTACCTGTTGGTCGTCAAGCGTGACTGGAAGTGGGGTATTCCAATTACGCTATTGGGTTTGGTTTGGACAGTTGCCATGGTCGCCTGGGTCTTGCCGGCCATCCGCGGTGGTTTTTACGACCAAATCGGCTACTTCTCAGATTGGGGATCGTCACCGCAAGAAATCGCCGGCAATATCCTGTCTCAACCCGGCATGGCTTTGCGGGCGATGTTTGATAGCGAAGGGACGGCTGCCTTGTGGCGCATGTTATTGCCGTTAGGGCTATTATTGCCATTCCTCGCGCCCGAGATCATGCTTATGAGCGCACCGCTGCTTGGCCTGTATCTGCTAAGCAGCGAACCGGAGATGCACCGGCTGGAACGCTGGTATCTGGCGCCGCTCTTGCCCATATTCTTTGCCGCTCTGGCAGTGGCGCTACTTCGAATACCACGTCGTTATGCCGGCTGGGCGGCCGCCGGCCTGTTGCTGGCCACGGCCATCGGTTACATCCTGTATAGCCCAGGTCCACTGGGCGGTCGTTTTGAACCCTATCGCTACCAGATGACCGAGCGCCATGTGCGGGCCTGGCAGGTGCTGGACGCTGTTCCAGATGAGGCCAGGGTGGCGACCCAGGTGGACTTCATCGTGCCCCTGGCCCATCGCGAACATATCTATCTGTATCCCTGGTACGCCATCGGCCGGGAGAATATCGAGTACTTCGTCATGGGCCGGGACTTCGATTCATATCCCATCCACAGCAGCGAATTGGACTGGGAAATCAATAACCTGGTCGTTGATCCGGAGCTGATCGTCGACATGGAGGTTGACGGTATCTATCTGCTGCGCCAGGGCGGGGTGCAAAACCCGGCCTTTGAGATGGGACGGACGGCCGACGACGCCATCCGCCTGGATCGGGTGGAAGTGGCGGTGGCCGACGAGGAGGGCGTTTATCAGACCGCAACAGAAGCGCCGTTGATGGTGTCGCCCGGACAGGAATTGCGGGTGACCCTGTACTGGGAGGCGCTTGCCGCGCCAGAGGTTGAGCGCACTGTGTCAGTCCGGGTGGAGGACGCGGCCGGGGCCCTGGTGGCCCAATATGATAGCCAGCCGGTTCAGGCCAGCCGGCCGACAAGCTGGTGGCAGCCGGGCTGGCGCCTGCGGGATGTCTATTACCTGACCGTGGCGCCAGAGGCCGCGCAAGGGGCGGCCTCGCTTGACCTGGTGCTGTACGATTCTTACACGGGGGAGCGAGCGCCATTTGACGGCGGTGATGAGACGCTGCAATTGCTGCCGCTGGAGTTGGTCGCAGGCAGCCCAAGTTAATGACTGCGCGGTAACGAGTTGGGTCCGGCTAACATGCGACCAGTTGACGACCGATTGGTACCGTAGTACCAGTCACACGGCTTGACTTATGATCTTAAGAAACGCTATCATGATGCTAGTCGTGTTTCTGGAGATACTACGGTGCATTTCTGGCCTGGTACCATGCTTCTTAAAAGTCTTGCCTTTATACCGAATATTATTCATTTTGAAGGCTTCGTGACTGGTCAGTAATTATCTTGGATAAAACGCTAATCGACCTGCAAATAACCATATCATTCGGCAATGCTCTTATTAGCTAACCTCGGTTAGCAGTTATTAGAGGTTAGCGGCTAACAGGAGTTAGCGGCTAACAGGAGTTAGCGGCTAACAGGAGTTAGCGAGAACAGGGGTTAGCGTTCCAAATCTTCATTCAACCGAATAAAACATAGCCACCTACCTGGCTCCACTGTCTGCTGGGCCACTATCTCTGGTCGAGACGGCTCGGCGATGGGCAGCACCAGGTCACTACGAAAAGGTTGAAGAATGCTAGGATCGAGAACCCGAACCTTTGCCTGGCTGATATTTCTGACCGTCACCGCGATTCTATTCGGCTTGCGTCCGTCGACGCTCCAAGCCGTGGATAGGCTACGGGTGCCGCAAGATCACGGCACAATTCAGGCAGCTATCGACAGCGGCACGGCCTATTATGCCTGGAATGGCGACGTGGTGCTGGACATGTCTGCGGCCGAGTATGATGGAACGGCGCCGGACTTTGGCATGCACGAGTCAGGCTTCAGCGCCGCAACGTACACTCCAATCGGTACGCTGTCGCAGGGCATGTATAGCCTTGAGGTGCGCATTGGCGCCTCTTCAGACGACGCGGAAGAGCTCGACACGGGCAGCGTATCGCTCAATAGCTTGAACCTGGAATTGGCAGAAGTGAGCGGCGGCGCTCAAACGGTCGGCCTGCGCTTTCCGGATGTTGCGATTCCGGCCGACGCAACTATTTCTGAGGCTTACGTTCAGTTCCAGGTGGATGAAACGAGCTCGGGCAACACTGAGCTGACCATTGCCGGTCAGGCGAATGATAATGCGCCGGCATTCGATAGTTCAGGCGGCGACATTTCATCCAGGTTGACCACGGCGGTTGAGGTGGGCTGGTCGCCGCCTGAATGGCTCATTATCGGTGAGGCAGGCGCGGATCAACGGAACCCCGGATATCTCGGCCATCATACAGGAGATCGTCGGCCGGGCGGGGTGGTCGAGCGCTAATTCGTTGGTGGTGATCCTCACTGGTACGGGCAAGCAGACGGCCGAGGCGTATGATGGGGATGCGTCGGGCGCGCCGGTGCTGCATGTTGAGTATTCGGGTCTATAGCTGGATAGAGAATCAAGCGTCTGTATGTGATTTAGACGATATTTAGTTGATTGTATCTGAGGCCGGGGCTTTGACTCAGGCCTTACCCAACACGGCTGCCAGCAGGGCCATGCGGATGTACATGCCGTTTTTGACCTGGCGGAAGTAGGCGGCGCGGGGATCGGCGTCGACGGCGTAGTGGATCTCGCCGACGCGAGGCAGGGGGTGCATGACGACCATTTTCTGCTTGGCTCTTTCCATCAACTCGGGGGTGATCTCGTAGTGGTCTCTGACTTCCTCATATTGGGCCAGGTCTGAGAAGCGCTCTTTCTGAACCCGGGTTACGTAGAGTACGTCGGCGTTTTCGATGACGTCGGCTACGTCGTGGGTCTCGCGGGCGTTTTTGCCGGCGTCGATGACGGCGTTCATGGTGGTCAGCGGCAGGCGCAGGATCTCGGGCGAGACGAAGCGTAGAGTGACGTCGTAGTGGAGCAGCAGCTTGGTCAGGGAGTGGACGGTGCGGCCGTAGCGCAGGTCGCCGACCATGGCGATCTTCAGGCCGTCGACGTGGCCTAACTCTTCCTGGATGGTGAAGAGATCCAGCAGGGCCTGGGTGGGGTGCTCGCCGGGGCCGTCGCCGGCGTTGATGACCGGTACGCTGGCGTAGTCGGCGGCTACTTTGGCCGAGCCTATCTCAGGGTGGCGCAGGACGATGACGTCGCTGTATTGTTCAAGGGTGCGGATGGTGTCGGGCAGGGTTTCGCCTTTGCTGACGGAACTGAATTGCACGCCCTGGGTGATGGGGATGACGCTGCCGCCCAGGCGTTCCATGGCGGAGATGAAGGAGGCGCTGGTGCGGGTGCTGGGTTCGTAGAAGAGGCAAGCCAGCACCCGGCCGAGCAGTAGATCGGCGCCGCCGACTTGTTCGACCATTTCGCGCATCTCGCGCGCCCGGTGGAAGATGAAGCTTAGCTTGTCTTTGTCGAACTGGGAGACGGATAGGATGTCCTGGCCAAACATGCCGTTTTGTTTGTCATGGGCCTGCTTCTGTGACATCTCTTTCAGGTCAAATAGGGCTTCCATACTTATTCCTCCTAAGGACTTGGGACGCAGATTTGCGTAGATTTTGAGGATTAGGTATTCATCTTTTGGCTGTTGACAGCTGGCAAGAGTTGACCGGTACCAGGTGCTGCCAGGACCAGGCCGGCTTCGTAGGCGGTTTTGCCGCGCAGGACGACGCGGCGTACGCGGCCGTGGACGGTCATGCCGGCGAAGGGGCTCCAGCCGCACTTGGTGAACAGGGCACTATCGGCGATGGTCCAGGCCGGGCCGACTTCTACTTCGACGCGGGTATCCGGCTGTTCTGGTAACTGGAAGATACGCCGCGGATTATTGGCCATCAGGTCGATCAGCCGGTCGATCGTCAGGCGGCCGCGGTGGACGGCGGTTAGCATGAGGGGCAGGGACGTTTCTAGCCCGGCGACGCCGGGCGGTGGCGACTGAGGCGCCGTTTCGCCCGGTCGGCCTAGCTTCTCGGTCAGCGCATGGGGCGCGTGGTCGGTGGCGATGCAGTCGACGGTATCGTTGATGTGGGCCCAAAGCGCCTTGGCGTCATCGGGGGTGGCCAGCCGGGGCCGCATATCGCCCCGTGGGCCCAGGCGCTCGGCGTCGGCCTGGGTCAAGAGGAGGTGGTGCGGGGTTACTTCGCATGTAACCGGTAATCCACGATCCTTGGCAGCGGCGATCAACTCGATCTCATCGCGGCGGCTGATGTGGCAAAAATGGACAGGGCGGCCGTAGGCGGCGGCCAGGCCAATGCCAATGGCGACGCTTTGCCCTTCGGCGTGCATGGCGATGAGCTTATCGGCCGGCCAGCTTTGAAAACAAGCTTGCAGGGTGGGCAAATCGTCCACACGGAGCGGGCCGAACGTATCGTTTAGATAGATTTTCAGCGCGGCCGTGAGCGGGGCGCAGGCGACCACCTGTCCCATGTGATCGGGGCTGGCTCCGGCAAACAGGCCGACGTCGCAACGGATGGCCGGCCGCGCCCTGCGCCGCGTTTCACCCAGCACTTCCGGATCGCTGAGCGGGGGGCTGGTATTGGGCATGGCCAGTATCGTGGTGATTCCTCCGGCCAGGGCGGCGGCCGTGCCGCTGGTGAAATCTTCCTTGTGTTCGCCGCCGGGCACGCGCAGGTGGGTATGGACGTCCACCAGGCCCGGCAGAATGAGCTTGGTCATGGTTCGCTCTGGCTCTGGCGATCGACCAGGCACAAAAAAAGCCCGATCCAGAAAGGATCGGGCCTCGTCGATGTGGTTGGTTCAGTTTCCTGACTGACTTCAGTCCAGGCGACGGCGAAATTCATAAATCTCCTCTAGCCGCATTTATGCACTGGAATTTAATGGTAGCATGGATGCCTGAGGGATGCAAAAGGCGGCTGAAGCCTTCGGATGGGTGCCGGGCAGTGACGCCGACCGCTTCGGCGCCGGTGCCGGTCGCATTTGAGAATGCTCTCTCCTCGATATCTGTGCCGCCTACATCTGCATCCTCGATTAGTTCATGAGGATCGTGCCATCACTGGCCTGGCAGATGTAGATCTGGGGCACCAACTGCGTCGCCGTCTGGTAGGCTTGATGGACGGCGGCCGCGAATGATTCAGCCTGGCTCGAATGGACCAAGGCGACGGCGCAGCCGCCAAAGCCGCCGCCGGTCATGCGGGCGCCGTAACAAGCGACCTGGTCCTGAGCGATTTCGACCATGATGTTGAGTTTGTCGCTGGAAACCTCGAAGTCGTCTCGCAGGCTCATGTGACTGGCGTCCATTAGATGTCCCAGGGCATGGGCGTCGCCCTGGCCCATGGCGGCCACAGCTTGAAGCGTGCGTTCGTTCTCGGTTATCACGTGACGGGCGCGCTGACGGATGAGCGGTTCAAGCCCGGCCGCGAGGGCCTCAAATTGAGCGTGGGTTACGTCGCGCAGGGCCTGCACTTCGAAATAGGCGGCGGCCGCCTCGCATTGAGCCCGCCGCTCGTTATAGGCCGAATCGACCAGACCACGCCGGGTGGCCGTGTCCAAAACGACGACGGTCGATCTGGGGGGCAGGGGCACGGCTGTCGTCTCCAGGGAGCGGCAGTCGATGAGAATCGCGTGACCGGCCTGTCCGGAAGCGGAGATCATCTGATCCATGATGCCGCAGTTCAGTCCCACCCATTCATTTTCCGCTTTTTGACCCAGCAAGGCCATTGCGGCCGGGTTCCAGGCCAGATCTGAAACGGCGGCGAAGGCGCGGGCGGTAGCCAGCTCCAGCGCCGCGCTGGACGACAACCCGGCGCCGATAGGCACGTCGCCGGCAAAGACGCCTTCCCAGCCGGACAACGAATGACCTTCGGCCAACAAGGCCCAGGCGGTGCCCTTAATGTACTCCAGCCAGCCTTCGTTTTCATGTTGGAAGGAAGCCAAAGCGAATTGGCCGGAACCTTCGAAGTCCAGCGATTGCACGAAGACCTGACCGTCGGTTCGCTTCCGAAGGGCTATCCAGATAGCACGATCGATAGCCATGGGCAACACAAAACCGTCGTTGTAGTCGGTGTGTTCGCCAATGAGATTGACCCGGCCTGGCGAACGAACCAGGGTGGTCGGCGGGTGGCCAAAATGGGTCAAGAAGGCATCCAGGACCTTTTGTTTCACAGAAAACATCCTCATCTCCTGTTTTCTAAAAATGATCTAAAAAACAAGATCGATATCCGGGCGCTGACCTCGAGTGGTTGGCTAATTCACCGATCCGTCTTTTCGCTCATCCGGATAGCGTGCAACGGCCGGTCGGCCGGAAAAATCGGGTTGAGCGAGGCTTGAAATCGTTTGACAGAAGGCGGGCCCTCAAGATGAAACAGGTGCGACCGGCATCGGCAGTCGGATGCGCCAAAACGAGGCACGGGTAGAGTGCTGCCCGGCAGGCGGCCGGCGATCTCGGCCCAATCATGCTCGCGTGGTTCAGCGTGCTCGGCGCACCAGATTTCCGTTACTGGCGCCCAGCGGCGCAAATAGTCCACATGCCAGTGTAAGCGGCTATCTGACTTCACCGGCGCGATGTGACGGCCTATACGGCCGGCAAGCCCCCCCGGTCCAAAGGCGCTGCCGATATAGATATAGTGACCGGCCGGGAAGTGAAAGGCGCCTAATTTACCCACCTGGATGAGCCGGCCGGCGATCAGCTGCAGGATAAGGGCGTATGTTCCGGCATTCTTTGGAACCGGCATTTCAGCTAGCTCAGGTGGTGCTGGCATGTACAGAATTGAGTACTGACCCGTTGGGTGGCCAAAAATGAACGAAACTGGTTGTAAGATTGATGTCGTTATTCTAGCGCGAAGATGGCGGTTGGAAAGCTGATACCAGTTATTAGCATACGAATCGTCGCAAGAACTTCCCCGGAAAGTTGGGGTCGGTCTTCAGTGGAGAAACAGTATGGAGTTTCAGAGGAAGTCTACCGATGGTTGATCTGGTGAATATGGCCTGTTCGTGCCAAAATAGGGTAGGGAGGCAAAGATGGCATTGAGCATCGGCATCGTCGGCCTGCCAAATGTGGGCAAGAGCACGGTCTTTAACGCGCTGACCAAAGCCCAGCATGCGGCCGCGGCCAATTATCCGTTTTGCACGATAGAGCCCAACCGGGCGGTTGTTCCCGTTCCTGACGGTCGGCTAGACAAGTTGGGCGAGCTGACCGGCCTGACGCACCTGATCCAGGCCACGATTGAGTTTGTCGATATCGCCGGTCTGGTGGAGGGAGCCAGCCAGGGCGAAGGACTCGGCAATCAATTCCTGGGCCATATTCGTGATGTGGCGGCAATCGTGCACGTGGTACGCTGTTTTGACGACGACAATGTTGTCCACATCAGCGAACATCCAGAACCACGAACCGATATTGAGATCATCAACACCGAATTGATCCTGGCCGATATGCAGCAACTGGACCGCAAGATCGAGAAGTTGACCAGCCAGATCAAGGGCGATAAGAAAGCCATCCCGCTAATGGAGATGGCCCAAAGACTTCAGGATCATCTTGAGCGAGGTCAAATGATCGCTCATTATCCTGATCCGGAGAACGAAGCATTTCTTAGACTCAACCACGATATGCGCTTCTTGACCGGCAAGCCGCAGATTTACGTGGCCAATGTCGACGAAGACGGCCTGGCCCAGGACAACACCTACGTGGCTGAAACGCGCCAGGTTGCGGAGGAAATTGAAGCCAAAGTCATAAAGATATGTGCCCAGTTGGAAGCTGATATGGCCGGCTTGAGCGACGACGAGCGCCTGGAGTTCCTGGAACTGGCCGGAGCGGAGAGCGGCGGTCTAGAGCAGGTGATTCGTGCCGGCTATGGAATCTTGGGCCTGATTAGCTTTTTCACCATGAACGAGGAGCAAGTCCGATGCTGGACCCTCAATCAAGGCTCGACCGCGCCTCAGGCGGCCGGCGTCATTCACACCGACTTCGAGCGAGGATTCGTCAAGGCTGAGGTCGTGCCTTTTGAAACCTTCATCCACTACGGAGGTTGGACGGCGACCAAGACCGCGGGTCAATTGCGGGTTGAAGGCAAGGAGTACGTGGTCCAGGATGGCGATGTGATCTACTTCAAATTCAATGTTTGAGGTGAATGAAGCAACCGCTGAGAGAAGCCTGGCTTTTCAGTGATAATAGGTAGGAACTTGCTCTCCAAAAGCCAAGCTTCTATGACATTAGGGTACGTATGACGATGGTTGAATGGTTTCAGAAGGAGATCGTACTGCCGGCTAAGCCGCGTGGGTTCCACTTGATCTCACGCGAGATAGAGGGCCAGATGCCGGAGATCGGCCGCTATGTGGTAGGCCTGGCCCATATTTTCATCAAACATACGTCGGCTTCGCTGGCGATAAATGAGAATGCCGATCCGTCGGTGCGCGACGATCTGGAGAGTCACTTCAATCGTATGGCGCCGGAGCGAGCGCCGTATTACGTTCATACCTATGAAGGGCCCGACGATATGCCGGCGCACATCAAGGCTGTACTGCTGGGCAGTTCGGTAAGCGTGCCTATCTTGAACGGCCTGCTCAATATGGGCACCTGGCAAGGCATCTATCTGTGCGAGCATCGGAATCACGGCGGCCGGCGCCGGTTGGTAGTCACTTTGCACGGCCGGAGCGATCCGTGACTGTTCTGCACTTGGTTCCAGGTTACTAATGGCAGACCATTAATGGCAGACCGTTCTTTAGAAAGGTAAAGGTTCATGTTCACAGCAACACTGGAGAAAATCGTCGAGACATTCTCAGGCGAAGCGGCCAAGGCCGACGTGGCTGAGATCATTCGGCACCATCGTATCCAAGCCAGCCCAGGCTACCGCGAGGCGGCACAATACGTTTTGGATCAGCTTAAGCGAGCTGGGCTGGAGGCTAGCATCGAAGCCTATCCGGCCAACGCCCAGACCAGGTTCTGGACGGCTCGCTCTTTCAAGGAGTGGGAGGCGAAAGAAGCGACCTTGCACCTGGTTGAGCCGGCCGACGAAGCGCGCAAGCTGGCCGACTACCGGGAAATGAAGCTATCGTTGATCCAGCGCAGCTTAGCCTTCAGCGGCGAGGTCGAAGTAGTGGTCCTGGAGGATGGTTTGCTGGCAGCGGATTATGAAGGGTTGGATGTATCAGGCAAGATGGTGCTGACCCGTGGCGAAGTGGAGCTGGTGAGGCAAATGGCCGTGGACCGGTATGGTGCTGCCGGTCTACTGTTCGACGGCATGCGCAGCGCGCCGCCGGTGCGCGAATCAGGCGATCTGCCCGATGCTCGTCAATACACATCTTTCTGGTGGAGCGGGGCTAAGGACGAAGTGCAGTGTTTTGGCTTTGTGCTGACGCCACGCCAGGGCAGCTGGTTGCGGGAAGTGATTCGAAAGCAAGAAGCGGCCGGCGCCGGGCCGGTCAAGGTCCGAGTTGAGATAGATGCGCGTTTGTACGACGGCAGCTTTGAGGCTGTCAGCGCTATGATTCCCGGCCAAACACTCGAGACGGTTGTGTTGGCCAGTCATCTTTGCCACCCGCAGCCTTCGGCTAATGACAATGCGACCGGCGTGGCGACCAACCTGGAAGCGGCTCGGACGCTGTATGGCCTTATCAGCCGGGGCGATCTGCCGCGGCCGCGGCGCAGTATTCGATTCTTGTGGATGCCGGAAATGACCGGATCATACGCTTACCTGTCCCGGCATGAGGACGAAATACCCAACATGGTCGCCGGGCTCAATCTAGACATGGTTGGCGCGGATCAAGCCCAAACCGGATCGGTGCTGGTCACAGAACGGCCGCCCGAGGTGAGCTCGTCATACGTGGTTGATTTGCTTGAATACTTGCGCGAACTGGTCCTGATGGACGTAAAGACTCACGGCGGCCTGGATCAATATTCTTTGTTTCGCTACGCCACCACCAGGTTCTCTGGCGGCTCGGATCACTATATCTTCTCGGACCCAACCGTCGGCGTGCCCATGCCGATGCTGATTCAGTGGCCGGATAAGTTCTACCATACTTCGGCCGATACATTGGAGAAAGTGAGCACGGAATCTCTGGCCCGCTCTGGCGCCATCGCCGCCGGCTACGCCTACTTCATCGCCAGCGCCGGGCGAGTCGAGGTAAGTTGGCTGGCTCACGAGATGTTGGCCCGGTTTCGCCAGCGCCTTACGCACGTCGCTCAGGCGACCATCAATACGATGGCAGCCGAGCCTGACACGTCGACCGTGACAGCCGAAGAGGCGATGCTAGACAGGCAGGTAGCGTTTCGGCTGGATCGGCATCGTGTCGCCTTGCAGAAATTGATCGGCCTGGCTGGTGAAACCAGTTCTTTATCGGATGTGCTCTACTATGATGCGGCGCGCTTCGCCAAACAAGAGAGCGGCCGGGTAGGGCGTTTCGCCGAGCAGCTATTGGGCGGCAAAGCTGGCCGAGAAACGGCTCTGGAAAGAGAGCCGGACGCGTGGGAGAAGAAGGCGGCCGACATGGTGCCAAGGCGATTGTACCGGGGTCCGGCGGCGGCTATCGGTGGGATGGCTAGATTGCCGCTGGAGGATAGACTGGCCTGGCAACAGTTGCTGAGAAGCCGCAAGAATGGCGCCGGTACGGTGATCACCCTAGCCGAATATTGGGCCGACGGCCGGCGAACGGCGCTGGAAGTCATCGAACTGGTCGAGTTGGAGTGCGGCATCCGTGACGCCGAACTGATCGTACGCCGTTTTGAGTTGCTGGCCCACCTGGGCTTATTGAAGAATTTCAGCGGCTAAGCACCTTGTTAACCAAACGGCTGGGTAATTTTCCCGAGGACTGATTAACGAGCGGATCTCTAGCGATTTGCTCTGGGAAACAAGACGGCAAGTTTCTGGGAAAATGATAGGAAGCTGCTTTACAGAGCGCCAAAAAACGAAAATCGTGAATCGGTTGACATTTCGAGGTTACGTGCTACTATACGCGACCATGTTTGAGGAAACTATTCAGCCCGCGCTCCGTTTGCGTCGCCGTAGCCAGATCATAGGTCTGGTGTTTGGAGTTGTCTGAGTAGACTGATATACAGAACGCGCTTCATAACCCGCCAGACCGAACCAACGGCTGGCGGGTTTTTTGTTGCCGGGAGGTAGTGAACTAAATGAAGGTCAAGGCAGGCGTCATAGGTGCAAGCGGGTACACCGGCTATGAGTTGATCAAGATCCTGAGCGGACACCCGCTGGTCGAGATTATCTTTGCTACCTCGACAACGTCGGCCGGCCGGCGCCTGTCCGACTTGTACCCGGCCGGCCCTGATCTTCAATTAACAATCGTCGATGAAGCGTCGCTGACCGATGCAGACGTGGTCTTTCTTTGCCTGCCGCATGCTGCTGCGGCACCGACGGCGGTTATGGCCCTGGCTGCCGGAGCGCGAGTCGTCGATCTGAGCGCTGATTTTCGTTTGAAGGACGCCCAGCTTTACAAGCAATGGTACAGTCAGGCTCACCCGGCGCCGGCATTGCTGGATGAAGCGGTTTACGGCCTGAGCGAGTTCTCGCGTGATCTGTTGCCAAGCGCGCGGTTGGTGGCCAATCCAGGGTGTTATCCAACCAGCATCTTACTGGCTCTGTGGCCGCTTTTGCGGGCTGGTCTGGCGGCCGGGACCATTGTCGCCGACTCCAAGTCTGGCGTGTCGGGCGCCGGACGTGTGCCCAAGCAGGCTACCCATTTCGTCGAGGTAGCGGACAATTTCTCGGCCTACAAGATCGGCCGCAGTCACCGGCACTTGCCTGAGATGGAGCAGGAGCTGGCCAATTGGCAGGACGATGCGCCGGGGTTGATCTTTTCACCGCACTTGCTGCCGGTGCCCAGGGGTATCTTGTCGACCGTCTACGCGCCGCTGAGGCCGGGTGTTTCGGAAGAGAGCCTGCACGAGCTTTACCAGGGCGCTTATGAGGACGAACCGTTTGTGAAAGTATTGCCGGCCGGGCAATTGGCGAGCCTGGCTCACGCGGTCCATACCAACCGCTGTGTCATTGGCTTGACGCCGGTGGCCGGCATGTTGATCTTGACCTCGGCCATCGACAACTTGATCAAGGGCGCGGCCGGACAGGCAGTGCAAAATATGAACCTGATGTATGGCTTGCCGGAGACGGCGGGGCTTATCTAGCTAAACCGGAATAAGTCTTGTGTACTTATCAGACACCTGCGCACTCTGTATTAAGCAAAGAGCACACCCCATATTCTTCGGATCAATTAAGCAATTCCCCAGAAAATAGCACCTGAGATTCGTGAAGGGAGGCTGGATGAAGTTTCTGGGGACTCGGCAAGGTAGGAGTGAAGCGATGCAACTATTGAAAATCGGCGGCAACGAGTTGAGCGAGCCAGGGTTTTTGGAGAGCCTGGCCGGCATTGTGGCCAGAATCGATGAGCCGGTCGTCATCGTCCACGGCGGCGGCCGGGCCATCGCCGACATGCAAGAGCGACTGGGCCTCGAACCGGTGAAAGTCGACGGCTTGCGGGTAACTGACGCCGAGTCGCTGGCTATCAGCCAGATGGTGCTGTCAGGGCAGGCAAATAAGGCCATTGTCGTCGCCTTGCTGGCAGCCGGGGTTCAGGCTGTCGGTCTCAGCGGCGTGGATGGCGGCCTGTTGCGCTGTGTGAAGAAACAACACCCGACGACCGATCTCGGGTACGTGGGCCAGATCGTCGAAACGCGGCCGGCGATACTGTCAGGCCTGATCGCTCAAGGGATCAGGCCGGTTATCTCACCCATTTCGTTGGGCCTGGAAGGACAGGTGTACAATGTGAACGCCGACGAAGCGGCCGGGGCATTGGCGGCCGCCTTGGGGGTTCGGGTCGTGAGTTTCATCTCCAATGTGCCGGCCGTTTTGGACGAGGAGGAGCGGCCGATCTCGTCGCTCACTGCGCAGCAAACGGAGCTGCTAATTGAGCAAGGGGTTATTCACAGCGGCATGGTACCTAAGGTGAGGGCGGCGCTGGCAGTGATCGAACAGGGTGTACCCAGGGCGCGGATCGTGAATCTGAATGGGCTGGCGGCCGACAGCGGGACGCTGTTCCAGTAACGGGGTACGGACACACACAGGCAGGCTGGGGCTTCGAGCAGGCAACAGATCGAAGGAATGGGTAATGGAGGAAAGTATGGATGCAGAGGAAGTGATGAGCGGGGAGGCGCGTTATATTGTGCCGACTTATCGCCGGCCCGAAGTGGTTTTCAGTTACGGGCGAGGGACGTATTTGTATGATGACCAGGGTAAAGCTTACCTCGACTTCACGGCAGGCATCGCCGTCACAGCGCTGGGCCACAGTGACGAGATTTGGGCCAGGGCGGTGGCTGACCAGGCTCGCCAACTGGCTCATGTCAGCAATTTGTATCATACCGAAGCGCACGTCGATTTAGCCCGCCGGCTGGTGGAACATTCATTCGCCGACCGGGTATTCTTCTGCAATTCTGGGGCGGAGGCCAATGAGGCGGCGCTCAAATTTGCCCGAAAGCATGCGCGAGCCCACCAACAGGGCACGGCGCCATTCGAAAAGTCACGCATCGTGGCCTTCACGTCCGGATTTCATGGTCGCTCCATGGGCGCTCTATCGGTCACTTACAAGAGCGCTTACCGGGAGCCATTTGCGCCGCTGGTACCCGGCATAACCTTCGCCGAGTACAATGACCTGGATTCGGCGGCCGGGGCCATCGACCAAAATACTTGCGCGGTTATCGTCGAGCCGGTTCAGGGCGAGGGTGGGGTACGGCCGGCCAAGCCAGAATTCCTAGTTGGGTTGCGCGAGCTGTGTGACACGTATCAAGCGCTGCTCATCTTTGACGAAGTGCAATGCGGTCTCGGCCGGACCGGGCATCTTTGGGCACACGAAGCTTATGACGTGACGCCGGATGTGATGACGTTGGCCAAACCGTTGGCTGGCGGACTGCCTATTGGAGCGACGTTGGTGACGGAGGATGTGGCGGCGGTGATGGAAGTAGGCGACCATGGGAGCACCTTCGCCGCCGGACCTCTTGTATGCCGGGCGGCTCAAGTTGTTTTTGACCGGGTCAGCCGGCCGGAGTTTCTGGCCAGCGTCAGCCAGAATGGGGCCTTTCTGAGGAGCCAGCTGCTGGCGCTTGAGTCGCCCGGGCTGGTCGAGGTACGTGGCGCCGGACTGCTGCTGGGCCTAGAATTCTCGACGCCGGTGGCCGGCCTGATAACAGCAGCCAGGGAACGGGGGCTACTGGTCATTAGCGCCGGCGAGAATGTGTTGCGCCTGTGCCCGCCGCTGATCATCAGCCAGGAGCAAATCGTGGCCGGCGTCGCGATCCTGGGCCAATGCCTGGAAGCGCTGGAGGAATAACCGATATGCTGCCATCCAGCCCAAGACGCCTCACTGCTCTAGAGACCATCACTATCCGACCGGCAGTGGTCGCCGATGTGCCCGGTATAGCACGCCTGGTTCTGGCCAATGTCATGCAAGGCAAAGTGCTGCCACGTTCGGCGGAGGCCATTGAGGCGACACTAGCAGATTGGATCGTGGCCTGTGCCAACGATGAAATTCTCGGCAACGTTTCGCTATTGCGCTACACGTCAGGGTTGGTCGAAGTGCGATCACTGGCCGTCGAAGAACGCTACCAGGGACTTCGCATAGGTAGCAAACTGTTAGAGGCCTTGTTGGTCGAGGCCCGGGGAAGGCAGATCCAGACGCTGTTCGCGCTGACGCGCAAGGTGGCCTTCTTTGAGCGCTTCGGGTTTTTGATTACGGAGCGGAGCCGGTTCCCTGAGAAAGTCTGGCACGACTGCAGTTTGTGCCCAATGATCAACAACTGCGACGAAACGGCGATGGTGCTAGAGTTAACGGCGGCCTCAGCAAGCCAGGGGTGAAAATGAGAATTAACCTGCCGATTTGGTGGCTTGCTTTTAGGAGAACAGTTGCAGATCGGCTTCGTATGTGAATAGAGATTTGCGACTGTTCTCGACTTGGCCGCCATGCCGGCTGAGTTTGCTATCGAGGCAATCATACAAGATTCCTGATTTCGTATAGACACAAAATGAAAAGAAAAGGAGCAGAGATGTCAACTGAGTCTGGCGTTAACAAGGTGGTGCTGGCCTATTCTGGCGGCCTGGATACATCGGTCATCGTGCCCTGGTTGCGCGAGAATTATGGCTGCGAAGTGATTTGCTTCTGCGCCAACATCGGTCAGGGCGATGGTGAATTGGAGGGGTTGGAGGAGAAAGCGTTGGCCAGTGGGGCCAGCAAGGTGTATGTTGAGGATTTGCGGCACGAGTTCGCGAAGGATTTTTTATTCCCAATGTTACAAGCGGGGGCCATTTATGAGCGCCAGTATTTGTTAGGCACTTCGGTGGCCCGGCCGATCATCGCCAAGTGGCAAGTGGCCGTCGCCGAAGCCGAGGGAGCCGATGCGGTGGCCCATGGTTGCACCGGCAAGGGTAACGATCAGGTTCGATTTGAGTTGACCGTGAAGGCGCTAAATCCAACGCTCAAGGTGATCGCTCCCTGGCGCGAGTGGGAGATTCGCTCGCGAGAAGACGCCCTGGCTTATGCCAGGAAGCACAAGGTGCCGGTGGCCCAGACTGAGAAGTCCATGTATAGCCGCGATAGAAACCTGTGGCATCTGTCCCATGAGGGCGGCGTGTTGGAAGATCCGGCCAATGAACCCGAAGAGGCAATGTACCAGTGGACCGCCTCGCCGGAAGAGGCGCCCAATGAACCGGAAGTGGTCAGAATCGATTTTGAGAAGGGCACGCCGGTAGCGGTTAACGAGGTGCAGATGGCCCCGGCGGCGTTAGTTGAGACGCTAAACGAGATCGCGGCCAGGCACGGCGTCGGCCGGATCGACCTGGTTGAGAATCGTTTGGTGGGCATGAAGTCGAGGGGCGTTTATGAGACGCCGGGCGGGACCATGCTCTATACGGCCCATCGAGAACTGGAATCGTTATGCCTGGATCGGGATACGGCGCATTATAAGGAGCAGATCGCCCTGCGCTATGCCGAGCTCGTCTACTTCGGCAAGTGGTATCACACGTTGCGCGAGGCGCTGCAAGCCTTCATCAGCCAGACCCAGGAAACGGTAAGCGGCTGGGTTAAGTTGAAGCTGTATAAGGGCAATATCATGGCCGTCGGCCGGCAGAGTCAGCATAGCCTGTACCGAGAGGATTTCGCGACGTTTGGCCAGGATGATGTGTACGATCAGCAGGACGCGGAAGGGTTTATCAACCTCTTTGGCTTGCAGATGAAGGTGAAGGCGATGATGGAGGTCAGCGACGGCGGCCGGACGCGGTACGCGGCGCCGGATTACTCGAAGTTTAAGAGGGATTAGGGATTGGAAGTCGGGGGCTGGCGGTTGGTCGCTGGTGCTTGGTTGTTGGTGAAGGATGAAGGTTGATAGCTAGGTGCCAAGGGAAGGTGATGATTGAGTTACGAAGTAATGGTTGAGGGATCGGCAACGAGTCCAGAGGGTTTTGTTGCCGGGGCGGTGGCCTGTGGATTGAAGGAATCGGGCGATCTGGATTTGGGCGTTATTTACTCGGAGACAGATGCCACGGCCGGCGGCGTGTTTACCCGGAACCAGGTCGTGGCGGCGCCGGTGGTCGTGGATCGGGAAGTGCTGGCGGCTGGGCCGGATCAGATTCGCGGTGTCGTGGCCAACGCCGGTAATGCCAATGCTTGTACGGGGGAGGCCGGAATGGCGGCGGCGCGCAAGATGTTGACTGAGGTGGCCGCGCTATTGGATTGCCGGCCGGAGCAGATGCTGGTCCTATCTACAGGCGTCATCGGCGTCCCGTTGCCACTAAGCAAAATCGTCGCCGGTCTTCGCATAGTTACAAAAGATCTTACCCCAAACAACGGGATTCACTTAGCGCAGGCGATTATGACCACCGATACCAGGTCCAAACATCTGGCCGTTCGTGTAACGCTGCCCGAGGGCATGGTGACGATCGGCGGCGTGGCCAAGGGATCGGGCATGATCCACCCCAATATGGCGACGATGTTGGCCATCCTGACCACCGATGCGGCCCTGTCGGCGAGTACTGTGCAGGAAGTCTTGGGCGCGGTCGTCGATCGAACCTTTAATCGCATCAGCGTGGACGGTGATACCAGTACCAATGATACGGTCCTGTTGCTGGCCAATGGGGCCAGCGGCGTGCCGGCCGACGACGACGCTTCGCGGATCCTTTTTGCCGAAGCGCTGGAATATCTATGCGCCGAATTGGCCCAGATGATCGTGGCTGATGGGGAGGGAGCCAGTAGATTCGTGACGCTTCATGTGACTGGTGCGGCGAGTGAACCGGCCGCCCATGCGGTGGCTGAAACTGTGGCCACGTCGCCGCTGGTGAAGACGGCCCTTGCCGGGGGCGACGCCAATTGGGGTCGAATCCTGGCCGCAGCCGGGCGGGCCGGCGTGCCGCTCGACCAGGGACGCCTGGCTCTGTGGATCGCCAATCCAGAGCGTCAACTGTTGCAGTTGGTTGATGGCGGCTCGCCGACCGGCTACGATGAGGATGAAGCGGCAGCTATCTTCGGCCGGCGCGAGATTCTCATCCGGCTTGATCTGGGCCAGGGCGAGGCGGAAGATACGATGTGGACTACCGATTTGACCCATGATTATGTGACCATCAACGCGGATTATCGGACGTAGATCTAGATTTTCCCGGAAACTTGATTAAGCTTTACAAAGTAGTCCGGTAACTCTCGTCTAAGAATCACGCCCGTGTCGTCTCTTCGGCAAGCTCAAGACAAGCCTGATCGCAGGGAAGGATGCCCGTGTACGCACCGTTCTCAAAACGAGAGGTGCCAGGGATGCTTCGCTACGAAGACTCCGCTCAGCATGACAAGTTAGCGATACTCTGTTTACTACTGGATCAGTTTATTAATGACCATGGAGTTTCCGGAAAAGTTACAGGGAGATCGAGCATGAAGCTTTGGGGCGGACGTTTCGCCAAGGCCACCGACTCGCTGGCCCAGCAGTACAACGCCAGTTTATCTTTTGACATACGCTTGTATGAGGCAGACATCACGGCCAGCGTGGCCTGGGCCCGGGCCCTGGTTGGCGCGGGCGTGCTGAGCACGGCCGAGATGGAAGCGATAGTAGAAGGCCTGGAGCAAGTAAGGGCCGAGCTGCGAGATGAATCAATCGAGATAGAGCCGGCCGACGAGGATATTCATACCCTGGTCGAACGCCGGCTGACGGAGATCGCCGGGCCGGTTGGCGGCAAGCTGCATACCGGCCGCTCGCGCAACGACCAGGTGGCGACCGACTTCCGGTTGTGGGTCATGAGCGCCGTCGATCAGCTGTTGGGTCACATGGGCGAGTTACAGCGGGCGCTGGTGGCTGGCGCCCGGGCTAATCTGCTGCTGCCGATGCCCGGTTACACCCACCTGCAGCATGCCCAGCCGATCACCTGGGGGCATTGGCTGCTGTCTCATTTCTGGCCGCTAACCCGCGATGTCGAACGGTTCAAAAGTGCCCGGGCCGCGGCGGCCGTCTTGCCACTGGGCTCAGGGGCATTGGCCGGCACGGCTTTCCCCGTAGACCGGCAGGCATTGGCCGAAGAGCTGGGATTCGCAACCATCAGCCAGAACAGCCTGGACGGGGTTTCCGATCGTGATTTCACGGCCGACTTCCTCTACGCGGCGGCGATGCTGGGCCTGCATCTCAGCCGGCTGTCGGAACAGCTCATCATCTACAGCAGCCCGGAATTTGGCTTCGTGGTTTTGGACGACGCCTACAGCACCGGCTCCAGCCTGATGCCGCAGAAGAAGAACCCCGATATGCTGGAGTTGACGCGAGGCAAGGCCGGCCGGTTGATCGGCAACCTGACCGGTCTTTTGGCGGTGCTGAAGGGATTGCCGTCGGCCTATGACAAGGACCTGCAGGAAGACAAAGAGCCGGTCTTTGACGCTTTTGATACGCTGAGCCTGGCTTTGCCGGTGATGGCCGGTCTGATCAAGACGATGCGATTGCGACCGGAGCGGATGGCGGCCCAACTGGAACCTGGCTTGCTGGCGACTGATCTGGCCGATTACCTGGTCAAGCGGGGCGTGCCGTTCCGCCAGGCGCACGAGATCGCCGGAGGGGCGGTACAGTTGGCCGAGCAGGAGAACGTGGCGTTGGACGAATTGACTTTGGCCCAGTTACAGACGATCAGCGACCGATTCGACGAGGATGTGACGGCCGTCTTTGACGTGGCTCACTCGCTTAACAGTCGAGCCGTGATCGGGGGGACGGCGGCCGAGGCGTTGGAGCGGCAGTTGGCGGCGGCCGAGGGTACGATCAGAAGATAGGAATTGTGAAGATCAGTTCGGCGGAATCTTTAAAGAAGCTGCACGCGGCACCATACTGGGGATGATGTTGACTTTTCTTTAGCTGGGCAGGCCGTCACTTCACGGCGATGATACGGAATTTCATCTCGCCGACCGGGGCGACAACGGTGACTTCTTCGCCTACCTTGTGGCTCAGGAGTGCTTTGCCCAGGGGCGACTCGTTGGAGATGAATCCTTCTGATGGGGATGCTTCGGCGACGCCGACAATGGTGTAAGTTTCTGACTCGCCTTCTTCGTCCTGAATGTCTACGGTGTCACCAATGTTCACAATGGAATTGTCGTGGTCGGGCTCAATGATCTTCGAATCGGCCAGCATATCCTCCAGCTCCTGGATGCGGCGATCGACAAAGGACAACTCGTCTTCGAACATCATCTGTTCTGTGTTTTCCATCCAGTCACCACCGCTCTTCACTTCGTGAAGGCGGTCGATGATTTGAGGCCGTTCGACCTCCCTTAGGCGGTGCAATTCTCTTTCAAGTCCAGCTTTGCCTTCTTCGGTGACGTAAACCGGTTTGTCGTGCATTGTATATACTCCTCAGACGATTGGACAGGGTTCGCCGGATGGTATGCCCATACCGCTGTATTTGGCCTGTTCTCATCGATGGTGGTATGGTGCGAGCAACCGACGGCTGAAGGTTCGCTATTGAACATGCGTGCCATCATCCGGTTACCCCGCCCACTACTACTTTACAATGAGTTGCTCATGATTGTCAGATGTCATTTGTCACCCTCCCGGGTGCCGAAAATCACTGTTTGCCTCAAATACCCTATACGTAGTAAGGTTCTGAAGGGTTCTGTGCTCACTTGGCAGTGAATGTATTACTAGCGATGATGCCTCAAGGACCGGAGGGGCGCGTACATAGCAAGCCGGTTACGGGTCAGTAGTTGGCCGAGGCGAGGCGGTAGCAATGCTTTACTATGGCGGGCTACTAATAATCTCTGCGGCGACGATCCTGCTGGAGCTGACGCTGCTACGCTTATTTGCGGTGCAGCAGTTTTACCATTTTGCTTTCATGGCCGTCAGCCTGGCGCTACTAGGGGCCGGGGCCGGTGGATCTATTCTCAGCGTATGGCCGCGACGTCTGCGGCCGATCTCCCTATCGCTTGCTTTCGCAGTGGCGACCTTGCTGGCCTACCTGGTCATCAATTACCTGCCCTTCGATTCATTCAGTATCGCCTGGGATAGCCGGCAGTTGTCTTACCTGGCGGCCTATTTTTTGGCCGCGGCCGTACCGTTTCTTTTTGCCGGTTTGCTGATTGGCGGCGAACTGATGGCCGCCGGTGGCTCTGTGTCCGGCCGGCCCCGTTCGAACCAGGTTTACGGCGCAAACCTGATCGGTTCGGCATTGGGCAGCCTGGCTAGCTTGCTGGTGCTGAACGCTGTGGGCGGGGAAGGAGCCGTCGTCGTGACGGTGATGTTGGCGGCAGTCGCCGGCCTTCTGTTTGGACTAGCCGATAGGCGGGCTCTGACAGCCATGGCGAGCGTTCGGCTGCAAGCAATTGCGGCCGGGCTGCTTATCCTGGGTAGTTCATGGGTGTTGCTGAGACCACCGGATCAACTAACGCAGCAGTTGTCGCCGTACAAAACGTTATCGATCCTGGCCCAGGCTTTTGATGCCCGGCACACGGTCACGGAGTGGGATGCAACGGCCCGCCTGGACGTGATCGAGAGCAGCACGTTGCACGTGATGCCCGGCTTGAGCTTGTTGTCACCGGTTGGCCTGCCACCGCAGGCCGGCTTGATGCTGGATGGCGATAGCCTGATGCCCATCTCCAGCCTGGCGCCGGAGTCAGCCGAGGCGGCCGGCCTGGTCGATCACCTGCCGGCCGGGGTTGCTTACCGGCTGCGGCCTGAAGCGCGGGTCCTGGTGATCGAAGCCGGAACGGGGATGGATGTCCTGATGGCCGTGGCGGCCGGGGCTGATCAGGTGACGGCCGTTGAAGAAAATGATTTGATCATCGATCAACTGACCGGCGATTACCGGGCCTTCAGCTACGATCTCTATGGGCACCCGCGGGTTGAGGTGGTCAATCAGTCCGGTCGCGTATTCGCCCGGCAGCAAGGAGGAAGCGGCCTGGCTGGTGGCGCCGGTTACGATGTCGTGGTTGTCGCCTTGACCGATCCACACCGGCCGGTGACCTCTGGCGCCTATGGCCTGACTGAAGATTATCTGTATACCGTCGAGGCTTTTGAGGATTACCTGGAGTTGATGGGCCCGGATGGCCTATTGGTCGTCACACGCTGGCTGCAGACGCCGCCTAGCGAAAGCGGCCGGGTTTTCGGCGCTCTGGCGGACGCCCTCGTCGCAGCCGGGACCGATGCGGCCGAGCAGTTGATGGCTTTCCGGACGTTGCGCACAATGACGATCCTGGCCGGACGGCGGCCGTGTGTTGATCAGGAGATCGACTCAGTTCGTGATTTTCTGAATGAGCGGAACTTTGATGCAGTCTACTACCCGGGAGTCTCGGCCGCGGATCTGAATCGATATAGCATCTTGCCTGAACCGGCTTACCATGCGTTGTTTCAGGAGATCCTGGCTGATCCCTCAAACGTGTACGCCGACTACCGCTTTGACATCCGCCCTACGACTGACAACCGGCCGTTCTTCTATCATTTCTTCAAATGGCGACAAACGCCGGAGATCCTGGCCGGTCTCGGGATGACCTGGCAGCCCTTTGGCGGGAGCGGCTATTTCGTGCTGGTCGCGCTATTGATACTCGTCAGCCTGGCCTCCGCGATCCTCATTATCGGGCCGCTGCTGCTGAGACGGCGGAGAAGTGCGCCCAGCCCCACGGTCAACGTGCCCTATTGGCGCTGGCGGGTATTCGCCTATTTCGCTTGCCTGGGGCTGGCCTTCTTGTTTGTGGAGATTCCGCTGGCCCAACGTTTTATCCTGGTCCTGGACAAGCCAGTTACGGCACTGGCTATCGTCCTGTTTTCGATCCTGCTCTTTTCGGGATTGGGCAGTCTGACTGTCGGACGGTGGCCTATGCCCTGGGTGCTGGGAGGGCTGATAGCCCTGATAGCGGCCTATCCATTGCTGGTGGAGCCGGTAAGCCAGCTGGCCCTCGAACAGGGGACCTGGGGCCGCGTCGCGATGGCAATTCTGGCCCTGGCGCCTATCGGATTCCTGATGGGCATGCCTTTCGCCGGCGGACTACGGGTGGTCGAGGCGCAGGAGCCGGCCCTGGTGCCCTGGGCCTGGGCCATCAACGGCAGCTTCTCTGTCATCAGCTCGGTCCTGGCGGTGATGATCGCCCTGTCGTGGGGTTTCTCGGCCGTGCTGTGGTTGGGTGCGGCGGCTTACGGCGTGGCGTTATTGGTCTTCGGCAGGTTATGGTCAGGACGGTTATCTGAAACCCCTGTCCATAAGTCGTGAGCGATTAATCCGTTTAGTCCTCACTCGTGGAATCTTCACGCGTAAAGGGCACAAAGCGGACGCCGCCCAGGTTGCGGGTTTGAACTTCTTCCTCGCTGGTTCGGGTGAGCAACCATAACGTCTGAAAGCCGCCGACCGGTCCTACCGGGATGACCATCCGGCCGCCGATCTCCAGCTGCTCCACCAGTGGCTGGGGGATGTGATCCGGGGCGGCGGTAACGACGATGGCGTCATAAGGAGCGTGTTCCTGCCAACCGAAGTAGCCGTCGTCGTGGCGCACGGTCACATTGTCATAGCCTACGCTCTCCAACGCGGCTTCGGCCCGCTGGGCCAGCGGCTCGATGATCTCGACACTATACACCTGGTCAACCAATCGGGACAAGACGGCCGCCTGGTAGCCTGAACCGGTGCCGATTTCCAGCACCCGGTCGCTGGGTGAAAGCTCAACGGACTCGGTCATAAGGGCGACGATATAGGGCTGCGAAATGGTTTGGCCGTAGCCGATGGGCAGGGGGTGATTGTTATAGGCCAAAGACAAGACCTCTTCCGGGACAAAGGCGTGGCGAGGGACGACGCCCATGACTTCGATAACAGCCTCGTCGGTTATGCCCCAGTCAATGACGCCGTTCTTGACCATTTCTTGGCGCTGCGGCGCATATTGATCGGCCGTGGGCGATGGTACGGCCATCGCGGTTGACTCGGCCGCCGTTACCGGAGTGACCTGCTCGGTTGCCGGCCCGGGTCCCGGCTCCGGCTCAGGTGCCGGCTCGAGTTTCGAGGTGCAGGCCACCAGGAATAGCAGCGATAGAACCCAGGTGAGAACGACCGCTTTCATGCTTATCATTGTAATCGAAAAACCGGCCGCCCGCATGGTGATCGTCCCTGGTTGAGTACTCCAAGTGATTTGGTATTTCAGTGCTACATGGTGTATACAAGAAGTTGAACCACAGAACATCCTTCAGTAGGAGGCAGGTATTATGCAACCACCAGAAAAGATCGCCCCCGATTCGCTAAACGTTTATCTTGAGGTGATGAGCAAAGCCGTATTTCAAAGTGGCATGTCGTGGAAAGTTGTCGAAGCTAAATGGCCGGGAACGCAGGAGGCCTTTTCGGGATTCGACGTGCAGAAAGTGGCCGCCATCGGCCCATTTGAGATCGAGGAACTGGCTCAGGATACGCGGGTGATCCGCAACCGGCGCAAGCTCGAAGCCGTGGTCTATAACGCACAGCAGATCCTGGCCCTGGACGAAGCGTATGGCTCGTTTCAGCAGTACCTGCGCTCCCAAGGCGACTTCGACGCCACGTTAGCCAGAATCAAGAAGGATTTTAAATTCATGGGCCCCACCGGCGTCTACTATCTACTGTACGTGGTTGGCGAAGAGGTGCCACCACACGAGGAGTTTGAGGCCAGGTATCGAAAGTGAGACCAGGGAGGCTTTATCTGCTAGCTCAGGCCATAGACAGGTATGGCCGCGCCGTGGATATCCCGGCCGGCATCTGAAGCGAGAAACATGATCACGTCGGCTATGGACTTGGGGGTTACCCAGCGACTGAACTCGGCATAGGGCATGGCTTCGCGATTCTGGGGCGTATCGATAGTACCGGGCAAGATGCAGTTGATATTGATGCCCTGTTTCTTAACTTCGGCGCTGGCGCTCTCAACCAGGCGGATGACGGCCGATTTGGAGGCGCTGTAGGCAGAAGCATTGGCGACGCCTTTTAAGCCCGGGCGAGCGGCCAAGTGAATGATTTTGCCATAGCCTTGGTGGAGCATGTGGGGAACCAGGCAGTGGGTCGTGATGAATGCGGTCCGGGCGTTGAGGTTGATCATGAAGTCCCAGGTGTCGGTTGATGTTTCGTGGATGGGCGTCCCGGCCCGGTAGCCGCCGACGGTATTGACGAGGATGTCGATCTGATTGAAGTAACCGATGGCGGCGGTCACAACTTGATCTACTTCTTTTTGTAATGTCAGGTCGGCGCAGCCGCTCATGAAACAATCTGGCTCGTTGATCAACTCGGGAAAGGTTTTAAGTAGTTGTTCCTCGTGCCGATCGACGAGAGCCAGCTTGGCGCCTGCCTCTAGAAAAGCGCGGCCGGTGGCGTTGCCTAAGTTACCCGATGCGCCGGTGATCATCACGACCCGGCCGGTGAAGTCAGACATATACAAAAACCCTCCTCAAGAAATAGGACGCAGATCTACACAGATTCGACGGATTCAGACTAGATGGACTTTGGGTGGACTTGGTATTCATCCGTTCTTGCAGTCTGACACTCGATCGCCCAAATAATAGGCTGAATTGATGGTTTAGCAAATAGCTGGAAGAAAAACGGCCCCGGCTTCTCTGGTTTGCACCGAGGGGCCGGGGCCGGGGCCGGGAGGGGGAGTGGGCTGTCGCCTAGCTGGCGACTGACCGGGCCTGGATAAACTTGCGCAGACCTTTTTCCTGGTGCTGCAAGGCGCGGATGATGACCGTCAGGGCAACGGTGATGGCGGTGAAGATGAGGGCCATGCCTGCGTAGCGCAAGGCGGTCAGCCAGGGTTTCACACCCTGGATGACGCCCAATTGCCGCAGCAGGTTGGAGCCGGCTTCGGCCGGGTTTAGCACGGTGGCGATGGAATTGGACCAATAAGAGGTGACTGTGGCGTTGCTGGCCAGGGCCCAAATCAAGCCGATGAGTAGAATCATCCAGCCCATCATCATGAGCATGGGGAACATCTTGGCCGAACGGGGCTTGGCCGGCGCGCCCGGGTTCAGCTCTTTCGGCCAGTTGGACATCACGCCGGTGCCCAGCTCGCGCAAGGTGGTGGCGATGAGACCCAAGGCCATGGTAATGGCGCCGAGCATGATGCCCAGGCCCAGGAACTTCAGTGAAGGTACCCAGTGGGGGATGCTCTGGCGGGTGACGTTGGCGGCGACGATATTCGTCCCGGCGGCGGCCGCCTCGCGGGTAGCCTTGTCGACCGAGAAGAAGACGGCGTTGGCCTCGGAAGCCTGGAGGGAGAAGATGAAGGCGACGACGACGATGATGAATCCCAGGCCAGCAAACATCTTGTAGTGCTTCATCACTGTCTGTTGCATTTCTTCCATGATTAGTAACTCCTATTTCTTTGCTGTCGGACAGAAAAGTATGGGTTGGAGGCTGGAGACTGGAGACTGATCCACTTTCTGAGAATGCTGAGTTACTCAATCTCTAGTGCCCGGTCTTCAACCGTGGCGTATAGAACTTAGTCACCGGTAGCCGGAGCCGGAACAGTGGCGGCCGGCAGATTGTGTACAACTTCGGGAATGGCCTTCTTCTGGAACTGGAGGGCGAAGATGATGGTCGAAAGACCGTTGATGATGCCCAGGAAGAGGGCGGCGACGCCGACGAACTTGAAGGCTTCAAGCCAGGACTCGGCGCGGTGGACGCTGGCCAGGTCCTGCAATAAAGCTGAGCCGGTAACGGCGGCGTCGATTTCGGCTACAGGTGTGCCGTAGACGGAGGTGGCAGTGCCGGCGGTGAAGAGGGCGACGATGAAACCGACAATGATGATCATCATGCCCAACATCATGAACAGGCGCATCAACATGGCCGAACGGGGCTTGGCTGGAACCGCAACGCGGGCGCTCTCGGGCACGCTGGCCATCACTTCCTGGCCCATTTTCAAGAGCTTGGTGGCGATGACGCCCAGGGCCATGGTGATGCCGCCCAAGATCATGGCCAGACCCAAGAACTTGAAGTAGGGCAGCCAGATGCCGGTGCTCTCAACACCGGCGCGGACGTTAGCCCAGACCAGGTCGGTCTCTCGGGTGACCTTGTCGACGGCGTAATAGGCGTTGGCATTGTTGGCGTTGATGGCGCCGATGACGACGGCGGCAACGACAATCATGGCGCCCATGACGATAAATAGTGGATAAGCTTTCATCATTCTTTGCATTTCAAACTCCTTGAATAACAGCGATTAGCTGTTGGTGGTTAGCAGTTAGCTTGACCATTTGTCGAGTATCAATCTAGTTCGCGGGGACCTATTTGCTGGCCATGAGGGGGATGGCTTGCTTGAGGACGGCCATGCGACGGTCAAGGATGCCGGGGATGCTGGCGAACTCTAGGGCGATGCCGGTCATAAATGAGGCGACGCCCAGGAAGGCCAGAGGCACCAGGAACTTGGGCCACCACTGTAAAGTGGTGAGTTGGCCGAGCAGCGAAGAGCCGACATCAGCAGCGTCGCGTACGGCCTTGGGATTGCCGCCCCAGTACGAGGAGGCGGTAGAACTGAGAACGAGCAAACCGATCAGGACGGCGACCATGATGGAGGTCCAGCCCAAAAGGGTCAGCAGTGGGAATAACTTCAATCCGGTCGTTTCCCGTTCCAGTTTAGCGAGTGGTTGTGCCATAGGTCATTCTCCTTATGAATGAAACTTGGTGATTTGCAATTTCGCTTCGTCGGATGAAGGGATTCTTTGCAAATCATCCGGTATCGATCCACTAGATGTTCAACGATACCGTGCCTGTCTGGAATACATTGGCACTATAGCTGGAAAAAAGTTGCACTGCGGAAACGGGCTAGTGACGGAATTGTAACGATGGCCGTCGGCGGTAGGAATGGAGGGAGCAGGAAGAAAGGCGGCCGGTGTTTGGCGCCGGCCGCCTGTTGGATTGGGTCGATGGGCGTCGCACCTCCCAGGTGCGACGCGCGGTCTAGCTCTGGTAGATGATTGTGTCGGGCTTGAAAGCGGCCCAAGAGAACCAGAAGTGGTCGCCGTGAACGATAGGTTCGAGGCTTTCGCCGGCCAACGGTCCGTTAATGGCCTGGCCCAGAATGTTCCAGGTGCTGCCGGTCTGGTCGTCCAGAATCTGGCCATCTTCGACGCGGAACGTCAATTTCTGGCCGTTCAGATTGGGATCGAAGACGCCGGTGGCGCCGACATCGTCAGCGTTGGCGATGACCCTGGCGCCCAGGGCGCTGGCCGTGCCGGGGGTGAAGAAGACGACCAAATCTTGCCCGGCGCGACTATCGTTTACTACGCCGGTCTCTTCGAGCACGGCGTAGGGATAAGCGATATCAATGCCCTGCTCCTCTGCCGAGCCTGGCTCGCCTAGCGACACGGTGACGACCCGGGCGGCGGGCTCAAGACGACCGTCTGTCTCACCCTGAAAAAGGGCCAGGTTGCCGCCGGCGCTGAGCACATGGTCGTAGGTATCGTAGCCGGCATAGGGATTACTGCCGTAGCCGCCTCGCAGGCCGGTGTCCTGCGACATAACCTGACCGTCGGGGTGGGCGTCGCGGAAATCACGGAAGCTGACGATGGAGGTAGGCAAGAATGTCAGTCTTTCGCCCGTTAGTTGGCCGACGATGCCGTCGCCGGTGAACTGCTGCCACAAGGTTTCAGTCGTCCGATCGTACATGATCAGATCTGAATTGCGCAGCAGGCCGGAGACGCCGAATTCAAAGACCTGGTCGCCCACCCGGCGGTCAAAGGCGAGGGCCGAGTTGCAGAGGGGGCAAAAAGTAACCACGGCCGGTACGCCGCCGACAATGTCGTTGACGATTTCATGCCAGGTTATGATCTGCAGCGGGTAAGCTCGGGCGTCTCCGTTGAGTTCCAGGGCTATCACCGGCTCGTTATCGGCCAGCCAATCGACCGCTTCGTCGTTGCTGATGAACTTGGGATCGTCTATCGAGCGGATGCCATCGCGTGGCGGGCCGCCGGATAGGATCTCGTCATAGGAGACTGAGTGCTTACTGAAATCGGTATTCCAGGCGGCTGTCAACTGACGGAGCCGCGGCGAGCGATCGTCAATGCTGTCGATTGTTGCGAGCTCTGTCGCTGGGTCGTCAGTCACTTCGGTTCCATGCGTTTCGCTGGTAGCTTCAGACGGGGCAGTATCTACTTCATCGACCGGTCCATTACCTGGCACACCGCTACTAAGCACACCGCCGTTGGCCACTATTCCGCTGCAAGCCGTTAAGGAGACCAGGGCGAACAGACCCAGGGCCAGCCATAATGGCACTCGTTTCTTGTTGTTTTTCATGATTTATTCTCCGATTCGTCATTGTTTATTAGTCGGGAGATTCTCGGAGCCGATACGAATAGCGAGGAGGGAGCACTCTCTAATGCGACCGGCATCTGCGAGGCTGGCCTCTTCTCTTCTATCAACTACAGTTCTTCCTCTGTTAACTGGTTAATGTCTGTTCCAGGAAACCGTCTAATTGGCCGCGAGTCATCACCCCACGGTGGATGACGCTCACCTCGCTATCGGGGTTGATGAAGACGGAGGCGGGCAGGGTGCCTTGCAGGCCGAAGTTCCTGGCCGTGCGGTTGCCCTCATCCAGTAGCGGCGTGAAGGTCAGGCCCAGTTCGTCAAAATAGGCCTGGACATCTTCGGCTGTCTCGCTCTGATCGAGGGCCAGGACCACCAGGCCATCATCCTTATGCTCCTCCCAGATGGCCTGTATCTCGGGCATCTCTATCCGGCATGGACCGCACCAGGTGGCCCAAAAGTTGACCAATATGGGCCGGCCGATGAATTGGCTCAGGGCCACGCTTTGCCCGTCTACACCCTGTAAGTTGAATTCGTATGGTTGGTCGCCAACCTGTAGGGGTGGGCCGCTCTCCGGCAACTGCGCCGTGGTAACTTCTCCCTGCGTCAAATCGACCGCGGCCGGCTGGGACGATGCGTCGCCGCCGAATAGGCTGCCGCCGAAGATCAAGAATGCAAGAGCGGCGACCAGGATAACCAGGCCGGCGATCAATACAATGGGATTGCGGCCTTGAGGTTCTTGTTCTGTTCGTTCTATGTTTTCGGTAGACATGGGGTTCTCCTTTTGAGTTAGCTGTCAGCTTATTGATTAGCCAAATAGGTTGATTAGCTGGTCTTCTACACCCGCAAACCAGATGGCCAGGTCGGCCGGGATGAGGGCGTTGAACTCAGCCAGGGTGCCGTTAAGCATCAAGACGGCCATGAAGACGAACAGCACGCCACTGAGCAATTGGGTTGAGTGGAGTTGCAGGGTCGTCCGACGATCGCCCGTGGCCGAGAAGACCCATAGGGCCGCGCCAGCCAGAGTGATGGCCAGCAGACCGAGTTGATGGGTCAGTGTGAAGGTCTGTCCGGCAAAGAAGTCCAGATTCTCAAAAGCGTATTCTCCGAAAGAGGACAAGACGAACCACAGGGCCACGGCCCAGACCAAGGCCACGATCATCCGGTGGGCGTCCACGAGCCAGCCCTTGCCGCGCAGGGCTCGCCAGAAGAGGCTCTTACGGCTGGCCCGGCCGAAGAAGGTCGAGACGATAATCAGCGGCAAACCAAGGCCAATGGCGTAGATGAAGAGCAATAACATGCCGCGGGTCACGTCGCCAGTCGAAGCGGCCAGGGTCAGAACGACGCCCAGGATGGGGCCGACGCAGCTCGACCAACCTAATGAAAAGGTCAAGCCGAAGACGTAAGATCCGCCGGCCGATGTACCACCGGGTGACGAACTGCCGCCGGACTGTTTGTTGCCGACGCCGGTAAAACCGCGGCCGAGCAAACTCATCACGCCAAAGACCATGACGATGGCCCCGCCGATGAGCAGCAGCAGGTCCTGTCTCTGAATGATCAGCCGTCCGAGGGCCGAGGCGCTTGCGCCCAGCAGACTAAACATCGTGGCCACGCCAAGCATGAAGGCCAGGGTATTGAATAGGATTTTGCGGCGGCCGCTCTGCGTGGCGAAGGCGAAGTAGGCCGGCAGAATGGGTAGGGTGCAGGGCGAGACGAAACTAACGACCCCGCCGACGAAGGCGAGCATAGCAAGAACGGCCAGTGATTGGCCGCCCAGTCCGGTCGTATCCCCAGCCTGAGGGCCCGATCCGTCACCGGCGACGATGATCAATAAAACGGCCGCCAGGGCCACAACACCAATCAGGGCCGTCCTGGGAATAGATATACTTTGAAGTCTCTGTGGTAGATAGTTCAGCATAGTCAATTACTCCAATGGTTCGGTCCTAACGCTACAGGACTTAACATTTTTTCAACATGAGGTGCCTTACATTCCAGGGAGCCTCACATCAGGGGTTAAGCTTGCAGATAAAGAATCTAATGAGGATAGTTTATGCTGACCAGGGGGTGCTGGCGGAAACGGATTCGTTACGGGGAGGTTGCGGTTTGGTTTACGATCTTCGTGGTAACGGGTTCAAATGCCAGCAGGTTCTTTCCGCCGGTTTGTTTAGTGGGGTTGACAAACGTTGACGTGCCACAGCATAATGGCAATAGTCGCGCGAAAGAAGATAGGTTGCGCTGGCTCGAACGGCACTTAGGAGGGGATAGGCATGAGCGACGGAATCACAAGAGATCTGGCCAAGTATTGGTGGCTGCAATGCGTGGCCTGTTCGGAAGCCTCAATGACCACTCAAATGCGCGGGTTTGGTTATGAGGAACCGGTTTACGAAGAAGCCTCACACGCATTCTCCGGCGGATTCATGTACCTGGGTTATGCATGTGGCCTGCTGACGGGTGCGGCCCTGGCGACAGGCTTTCTGGCCAGAGAGCGCTTTGGCGACGACGCCACTAGATCCGCGGCTGCACTTTATGCGACGGCACAGCTCGCTAAGGCGCATCCCGAACTCACCGGATCGGTCAATTGCCGTGATATCACCGAGGTAGAGTTCACCAAACTCAGAGGGCGTCTGCGCTATCTTGGCGAAGGCAAAGCGCGCATGTGCGGTCGCCTTCATTTGAAGTGGTCTCCGCAGGCGCACGCGTTGATCGACAAGGCGCTCGCGGAATTTGAGGAACACCCGCTGGACCGAGCATGTTCGAATTGCGCAGTTAAGACCATGGAAAAGATGGCCGCCCATGTGGGCATTGAGGCCGAAGATGCTGTGCTTGTCGCCGGACTCGCCGGTGGCGTGGGCCTTCTTGGCAACGTGTGTGGCGCGTTGGCGACCGGTGTGTACGCACTGTCCCTCTCTCGCCAGCTGGAAGATGAACACAAGAAACGCGATTCCCGGATGCGCGGATCGATACAGGAGCTCACTGGGGCCAGTTTCCGAGGTCCTGCCACCCAATTGAGGCTTGGGTTTATCGACTGTTACGATAGCGAGTTGTGCATCGAAATCATCGAACGACAATTTCAGGATCTAGAAGACTACTCCGCTTTCATCGAGCAAGGTGGATGCGAGGAAGTGATGAAGTTCGTTGCCGATTGGGTTGAGGACCACGCTGCAAGAAAATAATTGTCCAGGTGTAGGAGCGGCCTTTCTTCAAGGCTTCCAGCAACGGATCTTTGTGTTTAGACATTCGATCCTGTGGTCACTATTAACTCCCGCCAGAGACCAATCGGAATTGAACAACCGGCCTGGTTTTGTGGGGGCTGCAACTGACGAGGCGTCTTTCATCAGTGAGCGTTCGGGAAATGGTGAGCCGATGGATCTGGCCGCCGGGCGGCTCGCGAAAGCGCACTGACCAGTTGGTCTCGTCATTGAGCTGGGCATCCAGTAGCCCGTAAGCGTCAAGGGCCAGGCGACCCGTTTTCTGGCGCAGGAAGAATTCGGCCGCCTGAACCACGTCGTCGTAGCAGCAGCGGCCGCGCAAATGAGTGAGTAGAAGCTCGTCTTGTGCTTGGGCTTGCAAGAGCGGTGCCAGATCAGATGAGGCCAGCCTTCCGTAATAGACGCCGTCAGGAAAAGTCACCAGGGTCGGGGCGTAGCGATGGCCACCCAGATGGGTGCATTGCCAGGCCGCATTGCCGACTTGCCGGGAAAGCGCCTGGTACAAGGCCAGGCCGTCCCGCGAACAGCACCGATCCCGCTTGCCGTTGGTACAGACCAGGTATAGGGGCTCACTCTGTAGGTTTCGATCGTGACTGGCAGCGTCCGAGAGCAGAGCTGGCAAGTCCAGTGAGTACAGATCATCGTATGTATCGAGGTGAAATTCGTAAAGGCGGGGCGCAAATTCTCGTGTCAGGGCGACGAAGAAAGTGATGCCGGCCGCGGATCCCGGCCGGTCCTGCTTGATGAACTGAAGCCGGCCGTTCCCTGTAATGGCAATGCCTTCGGCCAGCCACTCCTGTACCGAACCGGGTAGATCGTTGTCGCCGTTGGCTTTAGCCGTCCAGGGGCCGTTGTATTCCAGCAGGAACCAGGCATCGACCGCGGGCGCTGTGCCGAACATGGGCTCGCCCGATTCTCGAGATAGATCGGCGCAAAAGATGTCGGGCGTCTCCTGGCTGTTGATGATGTCGCTCATCCCGAGGCGCTCACCCGGAGGCGCTGGCCCGGTATTGCTCCAATATCTCGGCCAGGTTCTTCAGCCGCGCTTTGGCCGCAGCGTGAATCTTTTTGGCCGATATACCGGTCAAGATCTCGATACCTTCATCGACCGTCTCGACGGCCCAAATGTGGAACTGACCGGCGTTCACGGCTTGGACGACGGTCACGCGCAGCATCAGGTCATTCACGTTAGAAGCGGGGATGAGCACGCCATGTTCGCCGGTGAGCCCGCGCTCCTTACAGACGCTGAACCAGCCTTCGACTTTCTGGGTGACGCCGCCAATGGCCTGGATCTCGCCAAGCTGGTTTACCGAGCCAGTGACGGCGATCGACTGCTTAATTGGCATGTCGGATAAACTGGAGAGCAGGGCATAAAGCTCCGTCGACGAGGCGCTGTCGCCTTCTATGCCGCCGTAGTTCTGCTCAAAGGTGATCTGGGCTGAAAGGGAGAGGGGCTGATCGTCGGCGTATTGGCCGCCGAGATAGCCGATCAGGGTCAAGACGCCCTTATTGTGAATGCGGCCAGCAAGCTCCACTTCACGATCGATTTGGACAACGCCTTGCTTGCCGACGTAGGTGCGGGTGGTCACCCGTGACGGGTGGCCGAAGGCATGGTCGCCGATCTGGCTCACGGCCAGGCCATTGATCTGGCCGACGATGGCGCCGCCGGTGGCCACCAGTTGTTTGCCTTCCATGAGGTGCTCGCGCATGCGCGTTTCGATACGATTGCGCAGGTATTCGCCGTGGTCAATGGCCCGCTCTACGTCGTCGACGCTGACGACTTCCCGGCCGGCTTCTTGGGCCCAGTAGTTGGATTCCCGAACCAGGTCGGCGATATTGCCGAAGCGGGTGCTGAGTTTGTCCTGGGTGCCGGCTAATCTCGAGCCGTATTCGATAACCCGGCCGACGGCCTGTCGTTCGAGATGCAATAGACCCTCTTCGTGACTGCGCTTGGCGATGAAACGGGCATACTCCAACTCATTCTCGGCCGTGCGGGACACCGTCTCATCGAAATCGGCCATGACCTTGAAGATCGTCTGGAAATCCTCGTCCATCGCATGGAGTTGGTAGTAAAGGCCGGGCGGGCCGATGAGAATGACCTTGATATCCAGGGGAATCGCTTCCGGTTCAAGGGAGCGGGCCAGGGCGCCAGAGCGAGTGACCGGGTCGTCTGGGCGGACCGCGGCCTCGACAAGGGCTCGTTTCAAGGCGTCCCAGGCGCCGGGTTCGGTGAAGAGATCGCGCGCCCGCAAGACCAGATAACCGCCATTGGCGGCGTGGAGCATGCCGGCGCGGATCAGCGTGAAGTCGGTCACGACAGCGCCACCGTAGCGGGCTTCATGCTCGACGCGGCCTAACAAGTTGGGCACGGTCGGATTATATTCGGCGATCACGGGCGCGTACTCGCTGCGTTTATGATCGACCAGCACGTTGACCTGGTAGCGCCGGAATTCGTCTGGCATGGGCGATACTGGCTCGCCTTCCTGGTCGGCGCCTTCGTCTTCTTCACGGAACAGATCGACATGGTCCAGGATGTCCTGGTGAAGCTGTTCTAAATAGCTTTCAACTCTTTCGAATGAAGAGAAATCTTCCTTGAGTTCTTCCAGGGCTACATCAACAACCGAACTGGCAACCCGTCGTTTCAGGCCCTCAAGATCATCCTGGGCCTCGAGCTCCAGCTTCCTGGCCTGGTGAACGGCTTCATTCAACTCATGCTGCAAGTCATGGTAAGTCTGTTTCCAGGCTGCTTGTTGTTCTTCAGTCAGTTGGGCTAAATCTTGCGGTTGCAGCGGTTGGCCGTCCTTGCCAGGCACGATCCGGAAGCCTTCGGCGGTGCTGGCCACCACCGCGCCCATCTTTTTCGCGTGCTGCTGAAGAGCGACGAATACTTGTTCGCGCTTTCCTTCTAGATCGTGGCGCACTTCCAAAGCGGCGTCGCGAAAGGCTTCGTTGTCAAAGGCTTTAGCGATTTCGACCCTGAGTTCTCGGATCAACTGACCCAGTGCATCGCGGAGGCGGCAACCTTCGCCGGCCGGCAGTTGTACGGCCAGCGGTTTGTGGGGTTCCATGAAGTTATTGACATACAGCCAGTCAGAGGGCACGGGGTCATTTCCAGCTTGCTCCTCTACGAATTGCTGGATGGCTGTGGTGCGACCGGTGCCCGATCCGCCGAGGACGAAGATGTTATAACCAGGGCTCTTCATCTTGATGCCAAACTCAATGGCCTGGACGCCTCTTGGCTGGCCGATGATCTTGGTGACTCCGCCGATGTCGGCCGTCGTCTTCAGCTTCAAATTGTCGGCGTCATACGAGCGGCGCAGTTTATCGGCGCTCAGGGGTGCTTTCATGGTCAATTCCCCTCAATGATCGCTGGGCGGGTATGTCCCGCCCAGGGTTTGTTCTAGTTCAATGGTCGATCACAGTCTTCACTGTAACCAGGACGCAGAATAGCCACGCTGGTCGATAACGTCCAGATTAACCACTATATCGTGACTAGGCAAGTAGGCGAGGCGACATCGTAAACTGCCTGGGCATAAGCCTGGAGGCGCTCCTCGGCTCGTTCATCGCCGGCTAACTCTGCATAAGGCAAGATAGTACCTTGCCAGCCTTCGGTGTGCCAGCTGGCGCCCTCGGGCAGCGGATGGGCGAGCAGTAGGTCGGCCTCAAAAGGCCAGGGGTTGGAGTAGAAATAGGGCTCATTGGCTGAGTCGCCTGGATAGAAGCCCAGATTAATCTGTGACGGGTACTCATGCACCTCGCCGAGCTCTTCGTAACGCTCGACGCGTGTGCCGAACCACTCAAAGGCGAGATCGAAGCCGTGCGGCCAGAGTTGGACAGGGCCAACGTCGCCGCTCAATGTGGCCCGGTGTTTTCTGAAGATCCGGTCGGCGTTCACCAGGGCGGTCAAAAAGGTCTCGGCCGCCTGGGGGTTATATTCACGGACATCGTCGTTCTCGAATTTGTCCCGTGTATAGTCGCCAGACAAGCCCAGTTCGGCGACGGTCGCCAGTAGGTTGTCGCCAAACTCGGTGGCCGACAGGCCAGCGGTCATATCGAATTCGGCCTGTGGGCCTTCATCGGTGAATACTATGACTTTGTGCTGCTTCAGGTCCATCTTCAGCCAGAAAGTACCGCCTTCCGGCCGGTCCATTTTGTCGGTGATCAGGCCATCAGGTTGGACCTTTAGACTGATGTGCCACCACTTCGGGTGAAATTCGGCATGGATTCGCGGCACAACTCCGATAGCGCGGCTGTACAGTTGCAGCGTCTGGCGCGTTGCGTCCCAGTCGGTCAGGGTGGGGAATTGAGGTTTGCTTGTCATGTTATCGTCTCCTTGAAGATAGCAGTTAGCAATTGGCTGTTGGTGGTTAGTTGTCTTAAGGCCTTCTAGAAGATTCCTAGCAGATTGTCGACGCTCCAGACGCTCCAAGCCATTGTCGCCAGCAGCACGACTTCGCTGATGATCATGGTGTAATTCTGGCCCTGTTCACATTGGTAGGCTTTGTTCACCGTGATGTCTTTGGGCTTTACGCCGGCCAGGGCCAGGTAATTGAGATTGAGGAAAATGGCGACGAGAAGAGATATCGGCGTTAAGAAGCCAAAGATCATGCCGATGGCCACGGCCGCCTCGCCGGCCAAGACCAAGTAGGAGAACCAGGACGCGTTTGGTTCGACCGTTTTCTTAATGAGATTGCCGTAAGCTGGAACGGGGTGGTTCTCGGCCAGGGCGATGGTCCAATTGGTCATTTGGCCGGAAACGAATTTCCGTAGCGGTTTGTGCAGGACGCTCTTCAGCCACCATAGGCCGATGCCGATGCGCAGTATCGCCAGCCACTGTTCTACACTTAGTATTCCGAATAAGGTGCCCATTGTCGCCACTCCTTGCTATTAGTAGGGCGCGGATGCCTGAGCGAAGTTCAGGGACGCGCATATCTCAGGTTGACGGAAGTTCCTTCTGGGCGCTCCGCTTTGCTTTCTAGAATAATTATCGAATGCTGTTTCAGTATAGGGCCGGAGTGGGTGAGCTGCGGAAACGACCCGGTAACCAATCGGTGACGAAATAGTAACGAACCTTGTAGCATGGGTTGGAATCCTGCCCCGTCTACAAAACCGAGCTATCGGTAGCGTCACGAAGCCAAACGGTAGCCAATGCCACGAACGTTCAGAATATAGCGGGGCGATGAAGGCTCGGGCTCGATTTTCTTCCTGAGGGAGAAGATGTGTCGCTTGATCAGCTCTTTGGCTTCCCAGGGTTCGGCGTCGTAGTCGAGACTTAAGCGAACCAGGGTGACGTAGTCGATGACTTGTCCGGCCTGGCTCGCCAGGGCGATCAACAACTGGAACTCGGATGGGGTCAGAGCGATCGGTTCATTGTTACGGCGCACATCGTAGGCACGCAGGTCGATCACCAGGTCGCCGGCCGTCAAGTATCGTTCTTCGTCTGGTTTGGCGTCCTGAGTGCTTGGTGACGGCTGGCTGGAGGACGGTAGCTGGTCCAGACGCTCCATGCTGCCGCGAATAGCGGCGAATAATCGGGCCTCTTCGCTGGCCTGGCGAGCGGCGGCCAGAGCCGCATCGACGGTTTGGCGGATGGCATCAGGCTGGGTTGGCTTGAGCAGGTAGTCGAACGCACCTGCCTTAATCGCGACCATGGCCGTTTCTAGGGTGCCGTGCCCAGTGAGCAGAATGACGGAAATGGTCGGCCAGCGGGAACGGATTTCGGGTAGGAGTTGATCACCGGTCATGCCTGGCATGCGAATGTCGACGATAGCCGCCTCGCAGGGGAACGTCTCCAGGATAGGCAGGGCTTCTTCGGCACTGCTCGCTTCCTGGACGTGGTGACCGTCCTTGACTAAAACAGCCCGCAGGCCGCGGCGAATATTGGCTTCGTCGTCGACGATGAGGATCTTTCCTGGTTCCATTTGTACCTTAGCTATCATCCTTCAGCTGTGGCTGTCTGCACTAAGCAACTGATTCTGCCTCTTCCTGAGGCAGAATGGGCAGGGTGATGGTGAATACAGCGCCTTGGCCCGGCAGGTTGTCGGCTAGCAAGTGGCCACCATGATTGCCGACAATTTCGTGACTTACGGCCAGGCCAAGGCCAGAGCCGGTATGCTTGGTCGAGAAGAAGGGCTCAAAGAGCTGGTCCAGATTCTCGTTGGTTATGCCTCGGCCGGTGTCGGCAAAGCGAATGGCGACGACGTCGCCGTCTCGGAAACTATCAATGGTTAGCCGGCCGCCATCAGGCATGGCCTCAGCGGCGTTTAAAATCAAGTTGAGAAAAACCTGCTTCAACTGATCGCCATTGGCCACCACCAGCGGCAAGTTATCCTGCAAATGGCAGGCCAGGCTCACGCCTATTCGCTGCAACTGTTTGCCAGCCAGAGCCAGGACATCGCCCAGTAAGTCCGGGATGGCCTGGATAGAACGCCGGCTGTGCTTGGGCCGTTGGAAGTCGAGTAGACGCTTGACGATTACGGCGATGCGATCGAGCTCGTGCTGCACGATTTCGATCTGCTCCTGGTTGCCCTCGCTTACGATTTCGTCGGCGACGAGCTGAAGATGAAGGGCGATGGCCTGTAACGGGTTGTTGACTTCATGAGCCACGGAAGCGGCCAGGCGGCCGACGGCGGCCATCTTCTCGGCGCGGATGACCTGAGCCTGGGTGTCGCGCAGCTCGCGGGTGCGTATTTCCACCCGGGCCTCGAGTTCAGCGGCGGCGGCCCTGAGTTCTTCCACCAGGCGGGCATTCTCGACGAAGACGGCCGCTTGATCGGCATAGACCTGGGCCAGGCGTTGCGCCTCGTCGTCGAAAGCGTTAGTGCCCGACAGGCAGAAGAGATTGAGCACACCAAGCAGTTGTTCGCGGGTGATCAACGGAATGGCCAGCACCGATTGCACCCCCACTTCAACGACATGAGGGTGAACACGATCGTCGGCCCGGGCATCGTTGATGATCAACGGTCGGCGATGCCTGACGACCCAACCTGGCACGCCTTGGTCAAAGGCAAAGGTGATTTTATCGACCTGGTCAGGCGGCAAATTGTGGCTGACGGCGACCCGGTAGAGTTGGGCGTCGTCGTCGAAGACAAACAGAGCACCGGCATCCATGGGTAGGGTTTCGGCGGCCTTGGCCATGACCAGATGCAGCGTACGGTCTAGATCGTGGGAGGCAGCGATCTCCCGGCCGGCCTCGCTAATGGCCGCCAATGCCTTGGCCCGATCATGCTCATGGCGGTGCAGGCGAGCATGTTCCACGGCGATGACCGTTTGGTCGACGATGCGGGTCAGGCTCTCGCGCTCGGCGGCCGAGATTTTCGCCAGCTCCTCGCCGGCAAGGGAGAAGACGCCGATCACCTCGCCTTGCATTTGCAGCGGAATGATCAGGCAGGTCGAAGAGCCGGGCGCACAAAGCAGCCTGGTGTCAGGATAGCCGACCGCCTCGGCCGGTGTAACGGACCACATCTGGCGCTGCTTCACGGCCACTCCGGCGGCCGACCCAGCCAGGTTAAAGGCCTGGTATCGTAGTTCTGACCGGCCCGGATCATCTTCACCGGTAGCCACGACCCGCAGTAAGTCGCCGGACCTGAGCATGATCGACGCTTGATCGAAGGGGATGAGGCGCCGGGTCTCAGCGATGATCGCCTGCAAGGTTTCCTGGGGATCGACGGAGTTGTTGATGGCTTGAATGATCTCCTGGACCACATCTAGGCGGCGCGTGGTGGCCGTCAATTGTAGTTGCCGCTCTCGTTCTCGGGCAGCAAGCCAGCCGACCAGCGGTCCTACGGCCAGGTAGGCGACGAGGATCGGCCACACCTCCTGCAACATCGTCGCCCGGCGATAAGTGTCGGGATCGAGGGCTACCAACAAGGCCACGCCGATCATGACCGCCAGGGCTACCAGCGCGCCGCCGGCGAATTCGTACAGCATGGCAGCCAGGGCAATTGGAGCTAGAAGTAAGGTCAGGAAAACGAGCGGCGGCTGGGCGAAAGCCAGAAAGGCAAACAGGAAAATGAGACTGGCGAAAAGAATGATTTCGACCGGGCGCGGCTTGCGAGGCAGTGTCAAGGTAATTGATCCTTGTTTTGTTTGTTTGACCAAGCTGAATCAACCGGCAATCGGCTCATAATAGTAACTACATTGTAGTCCTTGACGATCCTCGTAGCCAGTGACGAACCTTACGTTCTCGCCTGATTGCTCACCGGAAAGGAAACGCCGAGTCGTCAGCCGAGCCGCATTGGATGGAGACGTTTTTCGCTGCAAGTCGGGCTCAATTCCTGATCGGGGCGGGAGTATTCTCAAATACGACCGGCATTTGAGGATGCCTACCTCCTCTTAGATGCCTGCTCTTTCTTGTACCGACTGAAAAGGCTCCCATATGAATCACAACGAGGACGGTGGATTGGGAAGCAACATGCCCAATCCACCGTGGATGTGTCTGTAAACCTGGCCGGCGTGGCTTTACTCTGTCGGTTCGCCCAGGCTCAGGACAAGGTCAATTTCGTTGCCCTCACGCAGGACACGCACTGTTAGTTCATCGCCGGACTCGTATAGGTTCAGCGTCTCTTGCAGGGTCTGAAGATCTGTTATCGCCGCCTCGTCGACGGCCAGGATCACGTCGCCGCCGGTCAAGACCCGCCGGCCGCCAACCTCAAGGGTCATGTAGCCACCCTTCAGGCCAGCAAGGTGGGCCGGGCTGCCGTGCTTCACCTGCTGTACCAGGATGCCTTCAAGAACGGCTGGCAGATCTAGCGCCTCGGCCAGTTCCGGGTTGAGCGGCAAGCCAGCGATGCCCAAAGAGGCCGCAGGAGTTTCTTCGTCATCCGGTCGTAACGCTTCCTCTTTAGGAGGAGCTACTTCGCGTTCGGGACGAGCAGCTAGCTTGACCTTTATCATCTCTTCTTCGCCTTCGCGCAAGATGGTCAGCTCGATCTTCTGGCCAACCTGGGTGTGCCGCTCTAGAAAGGCGATGAGATCATCTATGCTTTCAATGGTATGTCCATCGGCGGCGATGATGATGTCGCCGCCAACATCAACTGGCAGGTCATCGATCTCGATCTGCTTATCGCTGCCTCGTAAACCGGCTTCCCCGGCCGGCCCGCCTTCGATGACCTCGGCTATAAGAACGCCACGCTGACCCTCGGGTAGGTTCAATTCCTCAACCAACTCGTTTGACAGAGTTCCGCCGCTAATACCCAGGAACGGATGATCGTAGCGGCCGTTGGCTATGAGGGCCGGCACAACCTGTTTCACGATGGCGGCCGGTACGGCGAAGCCAATGCCGGAGGATGCCCGGCTGGCGGAAATAATGGCCGTGGTCACGCCTATCACCTCGCCCCGGCCGTTCAGCAGGACGCCACCAGAGTTACCGGGGTTGATGGCGGCATCGGTCTGAATCACGTCGGGAATATTGTAGCGAGGCGCCAGCGGGCTCTGCGCTTCGACGGGCAGCAGCCGGCCCAAAGCGCTGATGATGCCGGCGGTCATGGTGCCTTCCTGACCAAAGGGATTGCCGATGGCGATGGCCAGTTCACCTACTTGCAGGTCCATGGAATCGCCCAGGCGGACGGGTCGCAGCAGACTCTTCGGGGCGTCGACGTGCAGGACAGCGAGGTCGCTGTCCGGATCGGCGCCGACTAATTCGGCCTCGACAGCCGTGTCGTCGGCAAAAAGGACCATGATGTTCTGCGCGCCGTCGACGACATGGTTGTTGGTGATGATATGGCCGGCGGCGTCCCAGACGAAACCAGATCCTTCGCCGAAGGCTTGGGGCGGCATGCCGGGCAATCCGGGGATCTCCAGATGGTCGGCCGGCAGTTCGCCTGGGGCCTTTACGACCTGGATATGGACAACTGACGGACTGACGTCGCTGTAAATGGTCGCCAATTGGCCGTCGGCCGCGGCGACTGTGGCCGGCGAAAGAACCGTTTTGGAGCCGGGAGCGATGGCCGCTACCTCATCCCCGATAGATGCACCGACTTGATCTAGTAGGCCGGCGGCCGGTTCAAACTGGGCGGCGCCGCCACATGCCGCCAGGGAGATGAATACGATGACGGCCATGGGAAGAATTGTAAGTCTTACGATTCGCTGCATAGTTGTCTCCTTCAAGAATAGCCTTCAGCTTTCGGCTTTCAGCTTCGTGACTTCCAGCAGTTGGCGATTCTCATATCTGGTGGTGCATTGCCCATGGTAGCGGGCGCGCGTGCCGTCTCTTTTGAGAATAGTGGTTGGCTGTGAGCCGTTAGCAATTAGCTGTCTTTGTTCAGTGTTGCTTAGTTGCCCACACTCATGGGCTAGCTAATTTTGACTCCTTTCATTGCAAAGTAATCCATATTCAGAATCATCGGCGTTTCAACTAACCATAGACTCAGTAGCTCGCACTGGGTTAATAGTGCGAGCTACTGCAAGGTTGGCGATGATGAGGTAAGGAGTGACCAGAGTTCCTGAAACGCCAACCCTCTCTACAATGATGGGCTTTGGCGTCTTAACGAACGTTCCGCAACCCTTCATTGCCGCCACAGTATATTGGAAGGACGGTCCGTTATCTTTAAAACAGGCCTATGGTGACCTTAAGCGGAACTTATAGCCCGGTGACGACATCCCCCTTTGACAGGCGCCATCCATTTACATAGACTACAACCGCCTTGAGCAGCTGAAAAGCATTGTCTGTGGCTGATAAGTTCGACGATTTGCTTCCCCGCCGAGCACGGGTTCACATGTGCCAGCCCATCGCCATAGGTCGCCCACTATTGTGGAACAGGCACCATCATGGATGAGAGTAGCTAGTCGCTAGCTGCTCATGGCTAACCGCTATTATCAGGGCAGACAACATGATCCATAAGACACCACCATGGACGATAACCGTATCGCAAACGATTCGACACGATTTACCAGTTTGCGGATCAATCTGGAAGATTGATTTACTAAGGAGAGCACCATGCTGAGCATCGAGAAGGTCGACACGACACAAAAAGGCCAGGTCCGCCGTTTCATCGACGTGCCATTCCGGCTTTACAAGGATTGTCCTCAGTGGGTGCCGCCGATCCGTATGGATATGTTTGACACGCTTAACCGGAATAAGCATCCATTCTACGAACACTCGACGGCCGATTTCTTCATTGCTGTTGGCGATAGCGGGGATATTGGCCGCATCGCCGTCCTGGAGAACAGCAGCTATAACAACTATCACGGTGCGCGAACCGGCCAGTTTTACTTCTTCGACTGCGCCGACGACTCGGAAGCGGCGGCGGCGCTCTTCCAGAGGGCATTTGAGTGGGCCGCCGATCGAGGGCTGGACAAGATGATTGGCCCAAAAGGGTTCACTGTCTTCGATGGCTACGGCATGCTGGAGCGGGGATACGAACACCGGCAGATGATGAACATGATGAATTATAACTACGCCTATTATCCGCGCCTGGCGGAAGAGGCTGGCTTCGAGAAGGAAGTTGACTTCATCTCGCACTATATCCAGACGGCCGATTTCAAGATGCCGGAGCGGGTTCATCGAATCGCTGATCGGGTTCGCCAGCGCCAGAACCTACGCGTGCAACGCTTCAAAAACAAGCGCGACTTGCGGCGCTGGGCCGATCGCATCGGCCGGACCTACAACGACAGTTTCGTCGACAACTGGGAATACGTGCCCCTAACTGACGCTGAGCTCAAATTTGTCGTCGATAACATCATGTTGGTGGCTAATCCCAAGTTGATCAAGATCATTGCTCATGAGGAGGCGGTGGTCGGCTTTGCTTTCGGCTGGCCCGATGCTTCGGCGGCGATGCAACGCAGCAAGGGAAAATTGCTGCCATTTGGCATCGTCGATTTGCTGCTGGAGATGCGGCGAACCAAATTCATGGCCGGCAACGGCATGGGCCTACTGCCCGATTACCAGGGGCGTGGCGCTAACGCGCTGCTGTACAGCGAGATGGAAAAGACGCTGACCGAATCCGGCTTCACCGAATGCGAGTTGACCCAAGTGGCCGAATCGGCGGTGCAAATGCGCAAAGACCTGGAAACGCTGGGCGGGGAGCCATACAAGAATCACCGCGTGTACCAGAGAAGCCTATAGCAGAGCAATTGGGATCTCGGCCGCGAGGGAGATGGATTCCAAAGAGACGTTGCAGGTGAAGGCGTAGATTTCAACTCCGGCCGCGGCCGCATGATGCAGTCTGGTGGCGAAAAGCGGATCGGCCTGGCCATGGGGGCTGAATCGGTGGGCGTCGGCGCGCTGAACGACAAATACGACGGCGGCTCGATCGCCGCTGGCCCGGGCCTTCATCAGTTCTGAAAGATGTTTGCGGCCGCGAGCGGTCGGCGCATCGGGGAACTGGGCGAGGCCGTCTGTCACCAACGTGACGGACTTGGTTTCGATCCAACAGACGCCTTCAGGACCAGAAAGGCGGAAGTCCAGGCGGCTATCGCCAAGGGTAACTTCCCGCCGTATCTCCGGGTAGGTAAATCCCGGCAAGCGCTCGTCGGTGAGCGCTTCGGCCAGCAGGGGATTGGGCAGCCTGGCGTCAACGGAGACCAACGTGCCGGAGTATTTGACTACCCTGAGGTCGTAGGCGGTCTTGCGGCCGGGGTCGCCGGCCGGCGATAGCCATATTGACTGGCCGGGCGTGAACAGTTCCCTTAAACGGCCTGAGTTGGGTACGTGGGCCCAGGCCTGCCGGCCGGCGACGGTTACCGTGGCCCTGAAGCGGTTATCGCGCCTGACAAAACAGCCTTTGACGAGCGGTGGAAGAATCAAATCAGCTTATCCCAGGTAGTTTGGGGTCAGATCTGGCTGGAAATCCCCCAGCTGGAATTTCTCCAGGTGGAAATTCACCAAGTGGCTAGGTCAGAGTTGGCCCAAATGGCCGATGTAAGCACCCGCATTAGGAGCTACACTTCAATCATCAGCAGCCGTTGTTGCTGGTTTGATATATGTTCTGAGCGGTCGTATGGTCGGCTCTTGTTTTTGTTCTCACTAACATGCGTTTCATTTCGGCGATCTTGGCCCTCTTCATCGTAGCTGCCAAGCGACTCTGGCACCAGCGTCTGCTTATGCTGTGCCTATTAGTCGGCCTGGTGGCGGCCGTGGGTCTTCTGTCCAGCATACCGCTTTACGCGGACGCTGTCCACAACCAGTTGCTGCAGGGCGAACTGACCGAGGCGGGCACTTACCGGCCGCCGTTTGCTTTTTTGTGGCGGTATATTGGTGCCTGGCATGGGGCGATCGCCTGGGACGAATATACTCAGGTTGATCGCTACCTCACCCAGCAGGCAGCCGATGTCGTCGGCCTGCCGGAAGAAGTCGGCGTCCGGCATGTGACCAGCCCCAAATTACGTCTTTTCCCGGCTGAGAGCGGTGCCGCCTTCGCCGACGATGCGCCGCTCCTGTGGAGCGCCGTCGGCTTCGTGAGCGGGCTTGAAGAGCAGATCCAGGTGGTTGAAGGAGCCTATCCGGCCGGCGAATCACCGGGCGACGCGGCGCCGGTCTTGATCAGCCAGGCGATGGCCGATCAGCTAGGCTTACAGGTCGGCGAATTCTATACGCTCTTTGATTCTGGAAGAGACGCCGTCCAGATTCCGGTCCGGATCAGAGGTGTCTGGCGGGCGGCCGACGCAGACAACCCCTACTGGTTTTACGAGCCTGACTCATTCGACGAGATGCTGCTGACAGACGAGGCGCTATTTGAGCAGCATATCGTTCCGGCCCTGGAAGCGCCGGTGGATACGGCCGTCTGGTACCAGATTTACGATGGCAGCCGGGTGCGGCCGGCGACGGTCGGCGAGTTGCTGGATGGCGTGGCGATGGTCGAGGCGCGGGTGACGGCCCTGCTCAACAATACGACGCTGGATGTATCGCCGGTCAGCAACTTGCAAGATTACGGCGAGTCGTCGGGTGAACTCTCGGTCGTCCTGACCATCTTCAGCCTGCCTATTGTCGGCCTGATCCTGTATTTCATTGTGCTCATAGCCGGTATGGTCGTGCGCCGCGAGCAAAGCGAGATCGCCATTTTACGCAGCCGGGGCATGACTCGCGGTCAAATCGTGGCCGTGTACTTATTAGAAGGGCTGTTAGTCGGTGCCTTGGGTTTGGCCGGCGGGCTGTTCCTCGGCCGGTGGCTGGCGAGCATGATGGGCCGAACGCAATCTTTTCTTGACCTGACTTCAGCCGGCGTGACGTCAGGCTCGCTGGTGACAGTTATTTCCAGCGATGCGATCCTTTACGGCCTTTTGGCCATTGCCCTGGCAATGCTTGCGCTTCTGCTGCCTGGCCTGGCTGCATCGCGCCATACCATCATTTCACTGCGCTGGGAACAGGCGCGGGCACTGGTTCGACCTTTCTGGCAGCGTTATTATCTTGACGTCTTGCTGCTTATCCCGCCGGTTTACGGCTGGTATCAACTCAGCAGGCAAGGTTCGGTGGCAGCGCTCGGATCGGGCGAGGATCCCTTCTCCAACCCGATGCTGTTCCTGGTGCCCATCCTATTTTGTTTTAGTTTGGGGCTGTTGCTGATGCGCTTCTTCCCGCCCTTGATGGGTGGCCTGGCCCAACTGGCGGCGCGATTACCATTTACGACGCCGCTCATGACGCTGCGCCAGTTGGCCCGTTCGGCTGGCCTGTACTCCGGCCCGCTGTTACTCCTGTGTTTAACAGTTAGCCTGGCGTTTTTCACGGCTTCGATGGCCCTGACGCTGGACAGGCATTTGCGGGATCGGGTCTATTACCAGATTGGGGCCGACCTGAACCTGGCCGAACTGGGCGAAAGCACGGAGGAAGCGGAACAGGGCGGGTCTTTGTCCGGGCAACAACAAGCCGAGACGGCGACCAGCGCTGAAGAGGAAGAAGGTCCGCGCTGGCTGTTCCTGCCGGTTTCGGATCACCTGGGGGTGACCGGGGTAGAGAGCGCGGCCCGGGTCGGCGAATACAGCGCGACGGCCAATATCGGCGGCCGGCAACAGGCCGGACGGCTGACGGCCATCGACCGTTATGACTTTGGCCAGGTGGGTTTCTTCCGGCCCGATTTCGCACTGGACGAATCTTTGGGTGGTGTCCTGAACCGCCTGGCGACCCACCGATCCAATATCCTGGTCGACCGGCGATTCCTGGCCCTAAATGGCCTGACGGTCGGCGATCCACTTCGGTTAACCGTTGGCGCGGCCGGCGATGTCGCTCCGGTTGAGTTTGTGGTGGCCGGGGCGTTGGATCTGTTCCCGACCCAATATCCACAAGACGGACCATTCTTCGTGGCCAACCTGGATTACGTCCATGAAGGGTTGGGAGGAACCTATCCCTATGGCGTTTGGTTGACGACCGATCCGGCAGTCGATGGACAGGACATCGTCCAAGGGGTGCGCGCACAAGGCTTCGCGGTTGTAACCGCCCAGGATTCGCGGGAGACGATCGCGAAAGAGCAAGGCCGGCCGGAGCGGCAAGGGCTTTTTGGTCTGCTATCGGTCGGTTTTATGGCGGCTGCGGCCCTGACGGTGCTGGGTTTCCTGGTCTATGCTGTCGTTTCCTTCCAGCGCCGATTTATCGAATTGGGCATGTTGCGGGCGATCGGCCTTTCCGTAGGGCAGATGTCGGCGTACCTGGCCGGTGAACAAGCTGCCTTGATCCTCACCGGGCTTGGAATCGGCACGACTCTCGGCTTCATCGCCAGCGTTCTGTTCATCCCTTACTTTCAGGTGGGTAGCGATAAAACGGCCCTGGTACCGCCTTTCGTCGTGCAAGTCGCCTGGGGACAACTGGGCACGATCTACGCCATCTTTGGCGCCATGTTCGTCGTGGCCGTTGTCGTGCTCAGTATTTTGTTGATAAGGATGAAGATCTTTGAGGCAGTTAAGTTGGGCGAGGCCGTCTGATAAGGTATTTGATATGAAAGAGATGCAGAGTAGAAACCAACGTGGCCGGTTTGGGGCCTGCCTGATAGCCGTCGCCATCTTGCTGCTAATGACAGCCTGTTCATTAGGCGAACAGGGCGCGTCTTCTTCAGCAACGCCAACGCCGTTGCCTACACCTATCGTGCCTGAGAAACCGCTGTATACCGTGGAGCAAGGCACGGTGGTGAAGACGTTGGAATTCACCGGCCGGGTATCACCTGTCTTAGAGCAAGAACTCTTCTTCAAGAGCGATGGTTTCATTGCCGACGTCTTCTTCGCCCGTGGGGATCAAGTGAACGAGGGTGACTTGCTGGCAGAATTGGAGATCGGCGAATTGCAGAATCGTTTAGCCCAACAACAGCTGGCTCTGCAAACGGCCGAGATAACGTTGTCCAAAGCAGAGGAGGCGACGGCCGACCAATTGCTGGAAGCGCAGATAAACCTGGAGAAACTCAGGCTGCAGCTGGAGCGAGAGCAAGCAAATCCGGGATCGGGCCGGCCGATCGCGGCCGGGGTAAGCTTGCAGGCGGCCGAGCGAGAATTGGCCGATGCCCAAGAGGCATACGACACAGCGTGGGAACCGGCCCGGGACTGGGAATTAAGCATGAATGAGCCGTCCTGCCTGCCGGGCCAGGGTGGGGGTATTCCCTGCACCGGCCAACCACTCCGGGAGCGTCTGGAGAATGAGCGGGCGGCCACAGAGCGTAGAATGGCCGTGGCCCAAGACAACCTGACCGTAGCCCGGGCCGATTATGGCGATGCCTACGCAACGCAGAGCGCCGACGCATACGGCGCCCAGATCTTGGAGAAAGATATCGAACTAGCCGAACATCGAATCGAACAGTTGCGACGGGGTGTTGATCCGCTGCTGGCGCTTGACGTTGAGCGGACCCGATTGGAGATAGCGGGCACCGATCAGCAGATAAAGGACGCCCAACTGATCGCGCCGTTTGACGGAGAGCTATTGTCGGTCGCCCTCCGACCGGGCGATGGCGCCAGTGCCTTCAGGACGGTCATCGTTTTAGCTGACCCTGAGGCGTTGGAGATCACGGCCGAGCTGGGTAACGAGCAGTTGCAGGAGATGAGCGTCGGCCAGGTGGCCATGATTCAACTGCGTGGCCGGCCGGAAGATGAAATGACAGGCTCCGTGCGCCAGTTGCCATACCCATACGGTGGGGGCACGGTTGAAGCTGGCGAAGATGACACGGCCGCCCGGGTGGCCTTTGAAGATCCCGATGTGACCCTCGAAATGGGTGAACTGGCGACGGTCATCATAACGCTTGAAGAAAAGGACGATGCTTTGTGGCTGCCGCCGGCGGCCATTCGCACTTTTCAGGGCCGCGACTTTGTGGTGGTTCAGGATGACGATGGCAGTCAGAGACGGGTCGACGTGCGCCTGGGCATCGAGAATGAAGAGCGGGTAGAGATACTCGAAGGCCTGCAGAGAGGACAGACGATTGTTGGAGAGTGAACGGGACGAGCGAGAGTTGATCATCCGGGAAAAATCCAGCTGGACGATCACCGAAAGCTGATTTCGACCATGGAACCATTAATCAGTTGCGAGAACCTGGTCAAGATATATAAGGTCGTCGACCTTGAAGTGGTGGCCTTGCAGGGCCTGGACCTGACCGTGCGCCCGGGCGAATTGCTGGCCATCGTCGGCGCTTCCGGTTCCGGCAAGAGTACGCTGCTCAACATCCTGGGCGGGCTCGACCGGCCGTCGGCCGGTCGTGTCACGGCCAACGGTCGAAACTTGCTCAAATTGTCCAATCGCGAACTAGATCGCTACCGGCGTTTTGAAGTGGGATTTGTCTGGCAGCAGACGGGCCGGAACTTGATCCCATACCTGACGGCCCGCGAAAATGTTGAGCTACCCATGACGGTGGCTGGCATGGGACTGCGGGAGAAGCGGGGCTGGTCGCAAGAATTGTTGGAAATGGTTGACTTATGGGAGCATCGCCGGCACCGGTTAGCCCAACTTTCCGGCGGCCAGCAGCAACGGGTGGCCATCGCTCTGGCGCTAGCCAACAAGCCGACGTTATTGCTGGGCGATGAGCCGACGGGTGAGGTAGATACGGCGACGGCCAAGGATATTTTGGCCATTTTTGAGCGCATGAATGCAGAATACGGGCTGACAACGATTATCGTCACTCATGACCCGCAGATAGCCCGAGTGGCCGACCGGGTGGTGACCATTCGCGACGGCCGGACCAGCAGCGAGGCGGTCCGGCGCGTGGCCGAGGTGGAAGCGGCCCTGGCCCGAGGAATCGGGGCCCAAGGAGTTGGGCAGGGCATTGGGCCGGAAGATGATTCCATGATATTGGAGGAACTTATCGTCGTAGATAGCGCCGGCCGGCTGCAAATACCGCCTGAACTGCGAGAGAAGTCGGGTATCGGCGGGCGGGTGACGCTGGAGACGACTGAAGAGGGCGTCTTGA
>JBFFWQ010000029.1:0-53039 GCA_041570195.1 Promineifilaceae bacterium (SeqCode)
ACGTCCTGGCCCATATGCGCCTGAGTTGGCTGGACCCACGCAAGACGCGCCAATTCACGGTCGTGGGTAGCGAGAAGATGGTCATCTATGACGATGTGTCGGCGCTGGAGAAGATCCAGATCTACGACAAGCGGGTGAAGGTCATCCGGCGCACCGAGACCTTCGGCGATTTCTCCTTCGCCTATCACTACGGCGATGTCGTCATCCCCCACATTCAGCACCAGGAACCGTTGCGCGTTCAGTGCGGTCACTTCCTGGAATGCATAACCGAAGGCAGGCAACCTCTGACCGACGGCTACAGTGGCGCCAGGGTGGTACAGATCCTTGAGGCCGCCCAGAGGTCATTGAGTGATTCAGGTCGACAATTCGAGATTGCCAGTAACGGCCACGCTACCCGAGAAGGATCACTGGAGTTCGCGGTAGTTAATGCCTGAGGTCGCCAAGCACTGTTTATTCGAGTTTGTTACATGATAGGGTCTGATATGACAAGAATACTGCTAGTAGACGACGATCCAAATCTGCGCACATTGCTAACCAAAATCCTGGTCAAGAATCAGTTCGATCTCACCTGCGCGAAGAACGGCGCCGCAGGTCTTGAGCAAGCCAAGGCCTTAAAGCCCGATCTCATAATACTTGACATAATAATGCAAGACATGGATGGTTTTGAAGTGGCCCGGCGGCTGCGCGCCGATCCTGCTTGCGCCCATATACCCATCATGGCCCTCACCGCCTTCGCTACGCCACGTGGCCGGAAAGCAGCCGCCGAAGCCGGAATGAACGCCTTTGTAATCAAGCCATTCTCGGTTCAGGATATTGTGGCTCTGATCAAGACCATGACGGCCGACTCCTATGAGGCGCTCAATAGCCCCAAGACGCCGCCGGAAAGCAGCAGGCAAGCCAAACTCGTTGCCGTGCATAGCCTTCGCGGTGGTCTGGGTTGCACGGCCCTGGCCGTCAATCTTGCATATGCCCTCAAGAAGAAGTGGCAGGCACCAACCCTTCTGCTGGATGGTGATTTCGCCAGCGGCCAGGTGGCCATGAGTCTCAATTGGCAAGGAAGGTTGAGCTGGAGCGATTTGCTTCGGGCCAGCTCGAGGGACGCTGCAAGCCGGATACTTGAGGATGAATCCATCGTCCATAAGAGTGGTATGCACGTGTTGGCTGCTCCTCGCGACCCAGGAGACGCCGATCAGTTCACCCCGCGGATGGTTGGCCACAGCCTGGGGTCGTTGCGGGAACGGTACGAGTATGTCGTCGCCGATCTGGCCCACGATCTCCGCGACAATACTTTCGAGCTAATGAAAGACGCCGAGACGATTTTCTATCTACTGTCGCCGGATTCCGTGTCCCTGCAATTGACAAGAAAGGCCTTGAAAACATATGCCGCTATGGGCATCAAGCCGGCAAATGTTGAGTTGATCCTGGTCGATACGCGGCCAAACAGTCGCGGCAAATTGAGCCAGATCGAAGAGATAGTCGATCACTCGATTTTGGCCTACTTGCCCTACGCGGCCGAGATGACCGGCGTCATAAATCGGGGGCTGCCCTTCATCAACGCCCATCCCAACCACGAAATATCGGGCCTCGTCGAAGATCTGGCCAATATTCTAGGAAAGCCAGCCCACAAAGAAGAAGCTAAGGTCATGTCCGGCCCCACCCAACCAAAGCCACGTCCTCAACTGCGCCCGGCCGGCCAGAACGGTGGAAATCACGGCATCGGCCGCTCACTTCTCAAGCAAATGGGTTTTGCGAAGTAACCACAAAAGTTGAGTGGTTTTGGCTGTCAGTGTTCAGTATGACTGCCTTGCCGAGTGATCCATCGTCTAAACTGCCACCAATTCTCGATTAACTGTATAATTCTCCTCAGTCAGGCCGGCGCCCGCGCCTGACGATACTGGCGCTTAGCTGCCAACCCGTTGTTAGCCAAATTTGTTTAGCCTACTAGGAGAATAGCCGATCATGTCTTATGAGAAAATAAAGGTGCCCGATGGTCAGAAGATAACCTTCAGTGAAGGTCGGCTGCACGTGCCCGACAAACCCATCGTAGCTTACATTGAGGGTGATGGCATTGGCATCGACATCACACCGGCGTCGATGAAGGTTTGGGATGCAGCCGTGGCCAAGGCCTATGGCGGCCGGCGCAAGATCGCCTGGATGGAGATCTACGCCGGCGAAAAGGCCAACGAACTCTACGGCACCTACATGCCCGAAGAAACCTTCACCGCCATGCGCGAATTTGTCGTGGGCATCAAAGGTCCGCTGACCACGCCGATCGGCGGCGGATTCCGCAGCCTGAACGTCACCCTGCGCCAGGTGCTGGATCTGTACGCCTGCGTGCGGCCGGTTCGCTACATCCCGGGTACGCCCAGCCCCATGACCCGGCCGGAAAAGATGAACATCGTCATCTTCCGCGAGAATACCGAAGATGTGTATGCCGGCATCGAATGGCTGGCCGAATCCGACGATGCGCGGCGCCTCATTACCTTCATGAACGAGGAACTGGGCAAGAACGTCAGCATGTCGGCCGCCATTGGCATCAAGCCGGTCACCGAATCTGGCACCAAGCGCCTGGTCCGGCAAGCCGTGCAATTCGCCGTTGATCGCAACCGGCGAAGCGTCACCCTGGTCCACAAGGGCAATATCATGAAATTCACCGAGGGCGCCTTCAAGAATTGGGGCTATGAACTGGCGGCCGATGAATTCGGCGAGTTGACTATTAGTGAGGATGAATTGTGGGATCGCTTCAACGGCCAGGTTCCGGAAGGCAAGATCGTCGTCAAGGACCGTATTGCCGACAACATGCTGCAACAGCTGTTGACTCGCACAGACGAGTACGATGTCATCGCCACACTCAATCTAAATGGCGATTACATGAGCGACGCGGCCGCGGCCCAAGTTGGCGGTTTGGGCATGGCGCCGGGCGGTAATATCGGCGACGGCGTGGCGTTATTTGAGGCCACCCACGGCACCGCGCCAAAATATGCGGGCCAGGACAAGGTCAACCCCGGCAGCCTCATCCTCAGTGGCGTGATGATGTTGGACTACATGGGCTGGCGTGAGGCGGCCGACCTGGTGACCGATGCAATGACAAAGACCATCCAGGACAAGATGGTTACCTACGACTTGCATCGCCAGATGGAAGGGGCGACGAAGCTCAGTACTTCGGCATTCGCCGAGGCCATTATCGCCAATATGTGAGATGAAGATAGTTAGGCGCCGCCGAAAATTGATTGTTGCCAATAGATAAGGGAAGAAGCGTGAATCTGCGGAAAGTCGTCCTGCGGGTTTCTGGGTGATTCTGCCTCTCCTTTTGACACGACTGAGCGACAGTGTGCTTAGACGAGGATAAAGCAAACGACACGCCGGTGAAGGTACTGACGATAGCCGGTTCGGACAGTGGGGGCGCGGCCGGTCTGCAGGCCGACCTGAAGACCTTCACGGCATTAGGCGCCTACGGTATGAGCGTGGTTACGGCGGTGACCGCGCAGAATAGCCAGCGCGTCGAAGCCGTCCTGCCCCTGACGGCCGAGATGGTCGAGAGCCAGATGCGGGCCGTTCTCTCTGACTACGGCGCGGCGGCGGTAAAGACAGGTTTCATCGGCCAGGTAGATCTGATAAGTATCATCGCCGCCTGTCTGGTGGAATACCGGCCGGGCCCAATCGTCGTCGACCCGGTGCTGGTCAACCATAAGGGTCTAGCCATGTTCTCGCCTGCTGTCACCCAGGCCTACGTCGATCATTTGCTGCCACTGGCGGACCTGGTCACACCCAATCCGGAGGAGGCAACCCTGCTGTCTGGTAAGCCGGTCGCCAGCCTGGACGACGTCTTGGAGGTGGCTGACGCAATTCTCTCGCTTGGCCCAAGGCATGTTTTGATCAAGGGTTACCGCGAAGGTGATGAGATGGTGGACGTCCTGGTTCATACCGCAGGGCAAAAGATATTCCACCAGCCGGTCATAGACACGCAGAATACACATGGTAGCGGTGACACACTGTCGGCCGCCGTCTGCGTTTTCCTGGCTCAAGGTCAGCCGATCAACACCGCCGTGGAGAGCGCCATTGACTATACCAGGAAGGCGATCCTGCGCGGGGCCAGCTGGCAGTTGGGCGGTGGCCACGGCCCCGTCAGTCATTTCTGAACGACTTGCCCCGCCGTCCCAAATCTGCTATCTTTTACGTTTAGAACGTTTTGAACGCAGGGACGGAAAATGCACAATAGTCTCATTGGGGTCCAGGATAGTACGGTTGCCGGACTCGGCCGATTGGCCGGCTTCTTTGGCTTTAGCGATGTCATGGGACGGCTATATGGCATTCTGCTGCTCAGCCCGGAGCCTATGTCGCTTGATGAGCTGGCCGAAGGCTTACAGATCAGCAAAGGATCGGTCAGCATGAACATGCGCTCCCTAGAGCGCTGGGGCATGGCCAAGGAGGTCTGGGTTCGCGGCGAGCGCAAGAAGTACTACATGGCCGAGTCAGATTTCTGGACGGTCATACGTAATGTACTCAGCGGCCGGGAAATGCGCGAAGTGCAGTTGGCCCTACAGGTTCTAGGGGATAGCGTCAAGCAGTTAGAGGCGGCCGAAGACGAATTGACGACCGAGGAACAGGCCCTGGCCGGCTATGTACTTGAACGAATCGACGATCTGCGGGCGTTTTTCCAGTTGGCCCAAATGGCTCTTGAGACCTTCGTGGATAGCAGCGACGAAGTGGGGTTGGAAGATATCACCCAATTCATCGCGGATTAGTCGGCCGTCCCTGGCCGGTCCGGCTACGACTCGGAGCTCAGATCTTGCGCGCGAATTGGCCGCCAGGTCATGACTTTTCAGCACCAGCCATGAAAATCGCCGTCGGATCGACCAACCCTGTCAAGATAGCGGCCGTGCATTCTGTGGTCGAGCGCGTTTGGCCGGAAGCCGAAGTGGCAAGCCTGGCTGTGCCTTCCGGCGTGTCGGCTATGCCCATGAGTGACGCCGACTGCCTGGCCGGGGCTCGTTACCGAGCCAGGGCGGTCCAGGCGGCCACCGGCGCGACGCTGGGTATTGGGCTGGAAGGTGGTGTTAACCCGGAGTCGGCCGGCTTGATGCTGCTCGGCTGGGTCGCCGTCGTGGACGAAGACGGCCGGGAAGGCGTTGGTGGCGGGGCCCGTCTGCCGCTGCCCTCGTCTATTGCCGAAAGGGTTCTGGCTGGGGCCGAACTGGGTCCGGTCATGGACGCGCTCATGGGCCAGCAGAACGTGAAACAGAAAGGCGGTGCGGTCGGCGCATTGACGGCCGGCCTGGTGCTGCGCCAGGAAACTTTCGCCGTGGCCGTCGCTTATGCCCTGGCCCCGTTTGTCTCGCCTGATTTCTATGGCCCCTGGACGCCATCTGTTGGTTTGGGAGAATAGCTCATTTGTGCTAAACTGTGATCAAGGCTCATGACCCTGGAATTTGAAAAACTCACCGCCGAAGTGGAGCGGATGGCCCTCAACGTCTATGAGCGGCAGCAAGTACGTAACAAGCTGCTTGATGAGGCGTTGGCCAAGCTGCAGGCTCACGCCGAAGCGTGGGCAAAAGTGAAGCACTGCCTGGAGTTGGCCGAGGATCAGGCCGGTTTGAAGGAGTTGCGTGCGGCCCGACCCCTGGATAGAAACGAGCCGCTGGACGCGGCCGTCGATCCGCCGCCGCTGCCGGACAAGGCGACCATCGTGGCTACTGACGGTTCACAGATCATGCCCGACCGCCACGGCGCTTTTCTGTACTCGCTGATCAATATCGGCGTGCTGATCTATCATCACGGTTCGGCCGACGCGCCCTCGCAGTACACCGCACCGGCATTGGATTACCCCGGCCGGGATGAGGACCAGGCTTTTGAGGATCGGGCGGCGATGGTAGGTCTGCGCCGCGATCGGGCCGAGATCCAGACCCTGGCCCGCGCAGTCTGGGAGCAGCGCCAGTCGCCGCGGCCGATTTTGGCTATGCTCGACCAGCGGTTGCTTTACTGGCCGGCCGTGGGCGCCAACGATAGTGAGGGCGGCCGGGTCTTGCAGGCATGGCAGAATGAGATGAGCGCCATACGCGGGGCCGGCGGATTGTTGGCCGGTTATATTGCGCGCTCACGCAAGCAATCGGTACTGACCATGCTGGACGCGCTGGATATCGAGGAACCAGGTTTTGACCTGACCCGGCTGACCAAGCGTGACCAGACGCTGGGTTTGAGCGATGGGGCGCTATTTGCTCGCCTATTAGCCCCAGGACAGCGTAGCAAAGTATACGTGGACGTTTCCCAACATAATGCCGATTTCCGCGAAAATGAGGCCCTGAACGAGATTTGCTTTTTCTACTTAAATCCGGGGCCGGCCGGCCGGCAGATCGCTCGTGTCGACATCCCGGTGTCCGTCGCCAACGACGCCCGGGCGGTTGGCGATATTCACGCCCTTTTGCATGATCAATGCCAGTTTCTGGGCCAATATCCTTACGCCTTGACCCGCGCCGATGAGATCGCCGTCGTCGGACGGCAAGATCAGGAACACCTGGACGTGATGATCGAGAATGCCATGCAGCGGCGAGGCGCGGCAGGTTTGGCGACGGCCAAGCAGCGAACAAAGCATATCGCCCGCGCCGGCAAGACCCGGCACGAAATGTAGAATGATGACGCGCATCCCGGCTTTGTAAACCGGTGCGGGATGCAATCCCGCGCTAAGAGGAGTGCGGAAAACAATTCGGCGATACATGATCCACAGGAAGAAAAAGAGAGACAACTATGGACCGGCTAGATTCGAGCGACCTTGAACCGGAAATCGGCCGCGTACTTCGAGCCAGCTCGGCCGGTTTCGCCATCGGCTGCCGGGTGAGCCAGCTTTCGCTGCCCAGTTTCGGCGGCCTGGTGAAAGCCCAACCAGCTGACGAACGCGAATCCGTTTTCGGCATCATCTATGATATGCACATCGACGACGACCCGCTGGTGCGGCGCCTGGTCCTGGCCGAAAATCCACAGCCGGCGACTATCGAGGACCAGCGGGCCAACCGGCTGTTGCCGGTCGAGATGAGCGTCCAAAATGTGGGTTACCGGTTGGACGGCCGGCTGCGGCATGGTCTTCCGCCCCGGCCGCCGCTCAATCTGGACCCGGTCTACTTATGCCAGGACTTAGACGAGCTCCGGGCCTTCACCCAGGACCCCGGTTACCTACGCCTCGTCTTGCGATCGGCAGCCGATACGACGCCTGTGGACCAGTTGTTGGTCGCCCATGTGGGCCAGGTGTACGCCCAGCGTGGCCATGATGTGGCCTGGGCGGCCGATGTCGTCCAATTCCTGATCGACAGCTTGAGATATGACTACGATGCCTTGATGCCGACTCTGGAAGGCCTTGGCGACGCTTTGCCGGGCTACTCGCCGGTCGGCGGATCGATGGACGATTTGTTTTAGAGGCGCTGATGGATGAGCAAATAGGTTACATTGTTGGCGGTGGGCTCCGCGAAGGCTTCCGTATCCGGCTGACTGTGCCGGCCGATACGGTTCAAGAGGGCAGCTTCGTCGTTTGCGACAGCGGCCGCTATCGATATTACGGGCTGGTCACCGATTTCCAACTCGGGGCCAGCGATCCGCGCTATGCTGAAGCGCCGGGAGACCGGCTCGGACCGGCCGTAGCCCAGGCCTTGTTGGGCAAAGTCTTACACACCGATCTGGCTATGTATCCTACGCTGATGCTTGATCGCGGCCCCGAACTTGGCAAAGCTGAACGCCTGGAGTGGGAAGAGCGCGTCGAGCGTGGAGAAGAGTTTCCCGGCCCTAAGCCGTTGACGACGGTGCCGCCCCATCATGCGGGAGTGCGCTTGGCCGACGAGGGGGATGTGTCACAGATTTTCGGCGAGGATGGCGAGGGCATGTTTGCCGTCGGCCATACCATTGAGCAAGGTTATCCGGTGCGGCTGGATCTGGAGCGTTTTGTGAAACGTTCTAGCGGCATCTTCGGCGCTACGGGCACGGGCAAGAGTTTCCTGACCCGCATCATGCTGGCCGGCTTGATGAAAGAGGATGTGTCAGCGGCCCTGGTATTTGACATGCACAATGAGTACGGCTTTGACCTGCCCGATCCCGATGGTCAAACGAACGTGCGCGGGCTCAAGTCATTTTTCGGCCAGCGGGTGCAGGTGGCCGCCTTGGGTAGCGGGGTGGTCGTACGCGGGCACGTGCCCGATTTCACCCTGGAGCTGGCCCTGAGTGACTTTACAACCGGCGACATTCGCCTGTTGACCAACGCTCTGAACCTGACCGATCCGGCCGACGTTACGCTGGGCGCCTTGGTGCGCGATTTCGGCCAGAGCAAGTGGTTTGCCCGGTTCATGAAGTTAATCCCTGGGGCAGTTGAGTCCGACCCGGAGACCGGTAAAAGCGTGCCGGCAGCCAACTCGGTAGCCAGATGGGCGGATGACAACAACGTCCACCCAAAGGCGGCCGAGGCGCTGCACCGGCGCCTGAAAACTCTAGTCTATGACAAGCCTTATGTGGTGGAGCAGCCGGCAGCCGACGCTGTAACGGCCATCGTGGACCAGCTGGACAACGGCCGGCACGTGGTGCTGAGCTTCGGCCATCATGACAGCGATCTCGACTACCTATTGGTCTCGAATGTACTCACCCGGCGCATTCGGCAGCGCTGGGTGGAGAAGACCGAAGCCTATCATCGGCAGGACGAGTTGGCGCCCCGGCCGTTGGTCATCGCGGTCGAAGAGGCCCACAAGCTGCTCAGCCCTCAAATCTCGAGCCAGACGGCTTTCGGCACCATCGCCCGCGAAATGCGCAAGTATTTCGTCACATTGTTAGTGATCGATCAGCGTCCTTCTGGCATCGACGACGAGGTTATGTCCCAGTTAGGCACCCGCATTAGCGGCTGGTTGGGTGACGACGACGATATCCGGGCCGTGCTGACCGGCCTGGCCGGCCGTGAACAGTTGCGAGGCATGTTGGCCCGGCTCCAGGAAAAGCAAGAGGTGCTGCTGCTGGGCTGGGGGGTCAAGATGCCTATCCCAGTTCGCACCCGAACCTATGATGACCGCTTCTACGACGAGGTCAAGGACCGGACCAGTGCGCCAAGTCGCGCCAGGACGGTAGCCGATATCAACGATGAGCTGTTTCCCTAAGCTGCTCAGAAAATGGGACGCGAAGTAGCACGGATTCCACGGACTAATATAAGATCCTACTCTGGTTTGAATCATGACATTATTGGCGCTTGATCCGGCTACTGTTCGCCGTTTGGCCATTACCCGCCAGCGCCTGGCTGGGCCGCGGCCGCCGGCCGATGCCCGGGGCATCATGGAGCTATTCGAGGATTTGCGCTGCGTGCAGATCGATCCTATCCGCGCCGTCGAAAGGACTCAGTACATAGTGCTTTGGAGCAGGCTCGGCCCATACGACCTGACAGCGCTGGATACACCTTTATGGGAAGACCGGCGGATTTTTGAGTATTGGGCCCACGCCGCGTCTATTGTACTGACCGAGGACTTTCCCATCTACTGGCGCCACATGCGCGATTGGGCCACTGGCGAGCGGCCGTGGGCCAAGCGGGCCCGGGCCTGGGTGTCACAGAATCAAGCTATGGCCGACCATGTGCTCGAAGAGCTGGACCGCAACGGGCCGATGACCTCCACAGAGTTTCGCGACGAGACCCGGTCTAGCTGGCAATCTAGCGGTTGGACCAATGGCGGTACCGTGCGCCAGATGCTGGCCTACCTCTGGGAGCAGGGCGAAATCCTGGTCAGCGGCCGGAAAGGCAACACCAAGATCTGGGACCTGCGCGAGCGGGTATTGCCCGACTGGACGCCTCGTGAGGATCTGGAATGGCCGGAAGTGGTTTACCGGGCGGCCGAGAAGTCGATTCGCGCCCTGGGCGCTGGCCGGCCGGTCCACATAGAACGCCATTTCACTCGGGGTAACTATCCAGACCTACAGCTCGCTCTTGAGCGGCTGCAGGCGGAAGGCCGCATTCTGCAGGTGGCCGTCGTCGAAGATGGTCAGGAGTGGCCCGGGCCATGGTATGTTCACGTGGACGACCTGCCTCTCCTGGAGCGGTTGTTGTCTGGACAGTGGGAACCGCGCACGACGTTGCTATCGCCCTTCGACAATTTGATTTGCGATCGCGACCGAGCTGATGAGATTTTTGACTTCCACTTCCGGATCGAGATTTACGTGCCAGCCGCCAAGCGCCAGCACGGTTATTATGTGCTGCCGATTTTGCACGACGACCAGCTAATCGGTCGCATTGATCCCAAGATGGATCGCAAGGCGAAGCGGCTGAACGTCTCTAACGTCTACGCCGAACCGGATGCGCCCATGACAGCCGCGACTGGCCGGGCTGTGGCCGATTCAATTGAAGAACTGGCCAGATTCCTGGGCGCGGAAGAGATCGTTTACGGCGAGAATGTGCCGCGAGGCTGGCGAGGTGCGATGGGATAGATGCTGAGGGGCAGGGGGATGAGGCGAAGCGGAGAAAAGGTGATGGGCATGGCTGATGCGGATTTTGATGCGGTGGTGATTGGCTCAGGAGCGGGGGGGATGACGGCCGCCCTCTGCCTGGCTCAAGCTGGTTGGCGCGTGCTCGTATTGGAACAGCATTATTTGCCCGGCGGCTGGTGTCATTCATTTAGCCTGGAAGGATACCGTTTTAGCCCGGGAATTCATTATATTGGCCGCCTTGGACCGGGCGAAGCACTGCGGACTATCTATCGCGGACTGGGCGTCTCTCAGGACCTGGCCTTTTGTGAGCTAAATCCAGATGGTTACGATCATGCCATCATTGGCCAGCAGCGCTTCGATTTTCCCAAAGGACGTGACAGACTAGCCGAACGTCTGAAAGCCCGATTCTCGGCCGAACGGGCAGGCATCGACTCTTATTTGACTACCATTGATCGCCTGCATCACGAGCTGAACAATGCTTTTCGTTTTCGCGGGCTGGGCGATGTGTTGCGCCTGCCACTCAATGCCCGAACGCTTGCTCGCTGGGCGTTGCGAACTGGGCAAGACCTGATCGATCATCACGTATCCGACCCGTTGTTGAAAGCCATCCTGGCTACCCAGTCGGGCGATCACGGTCTGCCGCCTTCCCAGGTTTCGGCGCCAGTCCACGGGGCCATTGTTCACCACTATCTCAACGGCGGCTATTATCCCCTGGGCGGCGGCTATGCCATCCCCAAGGCCTTCATTCGGGCCCTCAAGCGTGCTGGGGGTGAGATTCGGGTGAAAACGCGGGTGGCCCAGATCATGTTGGAAGGGCGACGGGCTATTGGCGTGCGCCTGGCCGATGGGCAAGAAATCCGCGCCCGGCATGTGGTTAGCAACGCCGATCCGGAGGTCACCTTTGGGCAGTTGATCGGCCGCCAGCATCTGGGCCGCCGCCTGCGACGCAAGTTGGATCGGGCCAGCTATTCGGTGACTTGCCTGAGCCTATTCATGGCGGCCGACATGGACTTGCGCGCGGCCGGGCTAGACTCGGGCAACTTCTGGCTGTACCGCACGCCCGATCTGGATGAGATTTACCGAGGCATGACCTCGGGACAACGTGTGCTGGCCGGGCAGCCTGACGACGGGCCGCCGGCGTTGTTCCTGACGGCCACGACGCTCAAGGACCCGTCCAAGATGCGCGACGGTCACCATACCCTGGAAGCTTTTACCTTCACCAACTATGATACGTTCACCCGCTGGGCCAGGAGCGAAGTCGAATCGCGGCCGGATGATTATACAGCCCTTAAAAGCCGGCTGGCCGATTGGATGTTGGCTGGGCTCGAAGAGCTCGTTCCCGGCCTTCGTCGACGGCTGGTCTTTTGCGAACTGGGGACGCCGCTGACCAATGCCTTTTATCTCAACGCCACCCGCGGCAATCTGTATGGTTTGGACAAGAGCCGTTTCCAGGTTGGTCCTTTGGCATTCCCATACCGGACGGAATTCGACGGCCTGTGGTTGAGTGGGGCCAGCACCATGGGCGGGCACGGTGTGATGGGCGCGACAGCCTCGGGCCTTGGCGCTGCCCGGCAGATCCTGGATTGCCGGTTGGCCGACTTGTTGAGAAGCGATGGACCAGACATTCAGGTTTACCCGTCCGAGAAACCTGATCAGTGGCCCGAGCGGTTGCAGAAGCGGATGGCGCGCGGCCGATCGATGCGTGACCGATCATTTTCCGAACCGATCTTTGCCGATGCGCTGGCCGAGGTTTCAAAAGGCGGCAGCTAACCCAGAACAGCACCAGGACGACTTCACGCTTCCTGAAGGAATGACCGTATATTACATGGGCCTTCAGAAACGCGGGCCGGCGTGGAAGCCAGATGTGACGCCGGAGATCGAGCAATTGCAGGCCGAACCCATTGGCGAACCAGGCTGATTATGTTAATATACATTATGTAATGCCGTTCACTGTTGCGGCTGAGCTTAATCCGGTGGCTGAGGGATAGCGCCGCCGGTTGATATGCAGGAGGTGATTCGATGAGAAAGTGGCGACTGGTTTCACCCATTCTTTTGCTGTGCCTTGCCTTCGTATTGATCCCGGCCGTTTCGGCACAGCAAACGACCTATGTCGTTCAGCGCGGCGAGAATCTCTTTAGGATCGCCCTCAATCATGGACTGACGACCCAAGAATTGGCTGCTGCCAACGGCATCGTCGACCCAACCCGGATCTATGCCGGGCAAACGTTGATCATCCCGGCCAAGGGCAGCCCGAGCAGCAACCCGGCGCCCGCGCCCTCAGCGCCAGCGGCCCCGGCTCCGGCAGCGACCTCGACCACCCATCTCGTGCAGCCCGGCGAGATCCTGTCGCGCATCGCCTTGCGCTACGGCGTCTCGGTGCAATCCATCGCCCAGGCCAACGGCATCTACAATCCGTCGCTGATTTACTATGGCCAGACACTGACCATTCCGGCCACCAGCGGCAGCACGGCGGCCAATCCGGCTCCTGCCCCGGCGCCCGCTCCTGCGGCTCCGGCCGTGACCAGCTATGGCGCGCGCTGGATCGACGTGAACCTATCGACTCAAACGCTGACCGCCTATGAGGACACCACGCCGGTATTCAGCAGTCTCATTTCCTCTGGTACCTGGCAATTTCCTACCGTGACCGGTCAGTTTTCCATCTATTTGCGCTACCAGTCGCAGGATATGAACGGTTATCGGCTGGGCTACGATTATTACCTGGCTGGCGTGCCGTACGTCATGTACTTCTATCGCGACTACGCCCTACACGGCACCTACTGGCACAATAATTTCGGTACGCCAATGAGCCATGGCTGTGTCAACTTGCCGACACCAGCCGCCCAGTGGTTGTACAACTGGAGCAGCTACGGCACGACGGTCAATGTTCACTACTGATCGTAAACGATCACTACTGATCGTAAACGATCACTAATAGAGTCAGGGGGTATTCTCAGGTAACTATCCCGGAAACTCAAAGCTTAGCGACCTGGTCGCTGAGCCGCTCGGCGAGCGACTCGAAGAGCTGTTTCCGGGATAGTAGCCCTGAGCCGAGCCAACCACCGCTTGAATTGCCCGGCACGACCAACCGGCCATCAACGCTCCTCATCTTTATGAAGGCATGTCCGGAACAATGATGAATTGCGTACAACTATGGCCCGCCATCATTCAGTGCGCCTTATAAACCTGAGTTGTCAACTGCCAGATTGCTAACTCTCCGGCAACTCGATGGTGTGATCGACCACGGCAATATTCGCGCCGCCGGCTTCGACAGTTAGCGGAGCTGTCACCCGAACGCGCTCAATCAGGCACAGGCTCTCGGATTCGGCCTCACAGTAGTAAACGACTAGGTCGCCGGTCAGCTCGCTTTGGCCTTCCGTGAATTCGGCCGCGAATGAAAGCGGGAACTCTGGCTCGACGATGGTCTGATTGGCCTGCTCGGGGTCGACCGTGATGCCGTCGCCGGCCGTCCACTCCATGGAGAAGGGCGCCAGGTCGTTGACCTTATAGCCGTCGGGAATCGCTACCTGCAATTCCACGGTTCCATTGCCTGGGCTGACGCTTTGAGGCTCCAGGGTGACGGTCTTGCCGCTATACTCCTCGTCGGGCGGTTGCCGGGTGAGTAACCCTTCCATATCGACCAACACCAGGGTGTGTACCTCCCTGGTGTCCAGGTCGGCCACGCGGATCACGTGGTTGTTGGTGTCGGCGATGTACAATTTGCCTTCGCTCAGGCTCAAGCCGCCGGGTTCGTCGAACAAGGGTTCGACCCCGTCCCGCCAGCCCGACTCGGCGCCGCCCAGATAGGTGTTGCTTTCCCGCGCGTCGGGCGAGATCAGCTTTATTTTGCTATTGTAAGTGTCGGTAACATAAAGTTGGTCGTCGTCGTAGACCACGCCCAAAGGGTGTTGTAGCCGGACCTCATCTCCTTGCCCATCCACATCGCCGAAGTCGAATAGGCCGGTGCCGACGATAGTCTTCAGCTCGCCGTCGGGATCCAGGTCGGCTGTGCGGATGGCGCTGGCCTCGCTGTCGGCGATAAACAGCACGTCCCCGTCGGTAGCCAGGCCGCTGGGCTGGTTCAATCCGCCCTCAGTCAGGCCGCCGTCACGCAATTCCTCCCGGCCGGAGCCGGCGAACAAGGCGATGGTCTCCGACTCAGTATCGTAAACCCATACCTGGTGCTGGCCGGCCATGGCGATGTAGAGCAGGCCGTCGTGATACAGTACATCCCAGGGCGAATTGAGCGGCGTGCTCAGGGCCGGGCCGTCAGGTCTGGGGTTGAAGACCTGCTCTCCGGTGCCGGCCACCGTTTCTACCTGGCGTCCGGCCAGATCGACTTTGCGTATGGCGTGATTCTCGGTGTCAGCCACGAAGAGGGTGTTATCGTCAGCCAGGGCCAGGCCCTGCGGACGGAAGAAACTGGCCGTCTCATAAGATCCGTCGACCAGCCGCGCCCGGCCGTCGCCCACTACGTCCAATACGATCCCGTCCAGATCGGTGATCACCAGCCGGTTGTGGTTCGAGTCGGCGATGAACAGCCGATTGCTGTTCGGATCGACCAACACCTTGCCCGGGAAGAGCAACGGCGAGTTCAGCTGGCTGTCTTGCTCCAGCTTCAAGTCTAGTGGCCGGCGATCTATCTTGCCGAGGGCATCAAACTCGGCCACCATGCCGCCAATGACCTCGTCGAAGGGCTCATAAATGCCCTCGCCCGAATGGTAACCCAGCACTTTGCCCTCGGGGTCGATCAAGACCAGCGTCGGCCAGGCCCGGGCGCCGTACTCATTCCAGATCTGGAACTGGTTGTCATTGACGACGGGATGCTCCAATTCATAGCGCAGGATGATGTTGCGGATATTGTCCGTGTCGCCCTCGTTCTCGAACTTGGCCGAATGGACGCCGATGACGACTAATTCGTCGGCCCACTTCTCTTCCAGTTTGTGCAAATCGGGGATGATGTGGATGCAGTTGATGCAGCCGTAAGTCCAGAAGTCCAGCAGGACGACCTTGCCCCGCAAATCGGACAGGGTGAGTGGTCCATCGGTATTAAGCCAATCCAGGCCGGCTGGGAAATCAGGCGCGGCCACTTTGCCGGCGAAGGATTGCTCATTATCGCCAGCCTGGTCTTCCTGACCGCCAGCCTGCGAAGACGTTGCTTCAGACGAGGATTCACCTGACGCCACTGCAGCATCGGCCGTGGAGCCAGCATCTTTGTCGGACTCCACCTCTTGCATATCGGCCGCCGTGTCCTCAGCCGTATCGGGTGCTGCAGCGTCAGGTTGCTCCGCACCGTTTGAACCGCAGGCCGCTAAAAGGAGGGCGCTAACGGCCAACACGGCGATAACAAGACCATACTTCCATCGTTTCAGGGTAATTCTGTTGAGCACTATCTGGATCCTCGCTGCTTGTCGACTGACTGTGGTTGCCAGGGTTTGACCTGATCGCCTGCCTTACGGCCAGCGATATAACGGATTATACCCGGAAAATCTTACACAATTATTAGGGCTCTATGGCCAAAGCCTTAGAATCTCCGGCCGCCAACTGGTCATAAAGTGAGGACGACAGCTATAATTCAGCCCGTGATAACCATGAACGATGCATCATCCTGTTCTGCCTCGGGGCAGTCAGCTCTCTCATGAAGATCCAGTACATCTTGCTACTTGGATTCTTAATGCTGCTGGCTGCTTGCAGTGCAGAAGCGCCGGTGCCGCCGGTTGAGGATTCCTATGTGGAGGTAACGCTCACGCCGCTGCCCACGGCGACGGCGGAAGCGACCGCCACCTCCATCCCTAGCGGCGCGGAAGGCATTGGGCTGGCTTTCTTCCGGGCCTGGGAGGGCAAAGATTATCTGGGCATGTACAGCTTGCTGTCGTCCCAGAGCCAGGCGCTGGTTGATAGCCGCACCTTTGTCACCTTTTACGAAGAGATGATGGAGGCGGCTACGGTGTTGGCGGTGCACGCCCAGCCCTTGTCGGCCAGGCAAGAGGGCGAACGGGCCGAGTTTGGCGCGCGAGTCACCTGGGATACGGCCGCTGTCGGCCAAATCAACCGCGATCATACCATGGACCTGGTCTTCAGCGACGGCCGCTGGGGTGTGGTCTGGGATGAGAGCCTGATTTTACCTGAACTCGAAGGTGAGCAACGCCTATACATGGAGCATCGTTTACCGGCCCGGGCCAATATCTATGATATTGACGGCGACGCCCTGGCATTTCAGGGGGCGATCATCACCCTAGGCGTGATCCCTGGCCAAATCGAGGATGAGCCTGGCTTGTTGAATGCCCTGAGCCAGGTGTTGGGTATGACGCCAGAGGACATCGAATTCCTCTACGCCGCATCATTGCCTGATTGGTATGTACCCATTGGCGACATAACCGGACAGACGATGGAGCAGAATTTTGACCTGTTGCAGTCCTATATCGGCCAGGGCCTGGTGACCGAGGACCGGCTGACCCGGCTCTATACGGAGTCGGGTATTGCCCCGCACATCGTCGGCTATACTGGCTATATCCCGGCCGAAAGACTCGACCGCTATAAGGCCCAAGGTTATCGGGGCGACGAGAAAGTCGGCCTGGCCGGCGTCGAAGCGTGGGGCGAAGAATACCTGAACGGCGCCCGCGGCGGCATCTTGAGCATCGTCGGCACCGGCGGGGAGCATATCAGCACCGTCCAGGAAAGCGAACCCAAACAGTCACGGGCCATTTACACGACCCTTGACGATGAGTTCCAGGCGGCCGTAGAGCAAGCTTTGGCCGATGCCATTGAGACCCATCCCCTGGCCGCGGCCGGCTCGGTGGTGGCGCTGGACGTCAATAGCGGCGCCGTGCGGGCCATGGCCAGCTACCCTGATTACAATCCGAACGTCTTCGACCCCTTGCGTCTGAATGCCGATACGGAGTTGTTGCGGGTGCTCAACGATCCCGGCCGGCCGTTGATCAACCGCGTCACCCAGGGTGAGTATCCGGCCGGCTCAACATTCAAGTTGGTGACCTTCGCGGCCGGTCTTAAAAGTGGCCTCTATACTTCAGACACGCGTTATACAAGTACCGGCAGCTGGAACCGGCTGGGCGACTCCTTTGTCAAGTACGATTGGCTGGAGGGTGGGCACGGCACGATCCCGCTGCGCCAGGCGCTGGTTGTCTCCTGCAACTCCTGTTTTTACGATGTGGGTCTGAATCTCGATCAGGTCGATCCGTTCATCCTACCCAATACGGCCAGAGAATTCGGCCTGGATGCGCCGACCGGCATCGAGGGCCTGCCCGAGAATGGCGGCCTCATCCCCGATCCGGACTGGAAATTGGAGAACGTTGGCGAGGGCTGGGTGCCGGGCGATTCGGTCAACATGGCCATTGGCCAGGGCTATGTCCAGGTGACGCCCTTGCAGATGGCCCGGATCATCGCCGCGGTGGCCAACGGCGGCACCCTGTACCGCCCGTTCATTATCGACCGCATCGGCGCTGCGGGTGGCGCGCCTGAAGAGCCCTGGCCGGCCGAGGAGCAAGGCCAATTGCCGCTGGCGCCTTCGGAGTTGGAGGTGATGCGTCAGAGCTTGCGCGATGTAGCTAGCGGCGCCTGGGGAACGGCCGCTTATCAATTCGAGGATCTTCCAGTGCCGGTAGCTGGCAAGACGGGTACGGCCGAAACGGTGGTCGATAATTCCCATGCCTGGTTCGCCGGTTACGCTCCGGCCGAGCCCTATACGGCGGCCGACGGGACACTGACCGAGAGTCCAGAACTGGCCATCGTCGTCATGATCGAGCATGCCGGCGAGGGTTCCGAAGTGGCCGCGCCGGTCTTCCGCCGCGTCGTCGAGTCCTACTACGACATTACGCCGGTCCGGCCATACCCCTGGGGTAATGGTGAATAACGAATTGTCAATTGTTAATCCGTGCTAATCCGCGTCCATTCTTAAAGGAGGGTTGCCATGAGTGGCGATCTTAAGGCCGATTCCATCTTGGCGGCCGAGTTTGAATACATCGCGCAATCGGCATTTCATACCAATGAGGACCGGGCCAAGGTCTCGACATTCTTTGTGCTGACCGTCGGTAGCTTTCTGGCCGCCATGCTTGGTCTGGGGACCGATTCATTACAGACCCAATTCATTTACCTTGCCTTCGCCATCCTATTCGTTATATTGAGCCTGATTGCGGCCCTCATGCTGCTGCAGTTGGTTCGCCTGCGCCAGGCCTGGTACGACAGCGCCCAGGCCATGAACCAGATCAAGAGTTACTACGTTCAGAATCTTGACGAATTACCATTGGACGCCGCCTTCCGCTGGCGCCAGAACACCCTGCCGGTCAAATTCAAGCCCTGGAGCGTTTCTTTTCTGATGGCTCTGCAGGTGACTATCTTGGGTGGGGCGACCGTGGGCGCGACCATGGTCTTCGCCGGCCTGGCATTGCTGAGCAACACGAACGCCTGGTTGTGGGTGTTGGCCGGCTTCGTCGGTCTGATATATGCCGTGGACTTGATCGGCCTGTACTGGTATTTGCTGCGCGATAAGGCCGGAGCCGGTGGCGCCTGAGTGGCGCCCGGCCGTCCGCCAGGTCATGCGTGTGGCGGCCGAGGCTGAGAATGGCGGCCCAGATAGCTTCAACTATCGTTGGGAGCATGTCAGATCTGTTGTCACCCTGGCCAACAAACTATCTCGCCTGACCGGCGCCGACGCGGAGATCGTGGAAGCGGCCGCCTGGCTGCATGACATCAGAAAGGCCGATGGCGAGGAACATGCCCAGAGCGGCGCCGCATATGCCACTGAATTCCTGGCCCAAACCGACTTTCCCCCAGACAAGATCCCGGCCGTCGTCCAGGCCATCGCCGAACACAAGGGCCTGTGGCGCGACCAGCCGCTGACCAACCTGGAATCGATGGTGCTGTGGGACGCCGACAAATTGAGCAAGCTGGGGCTGACGGCCGTGATTCACTTCACAGGTATGATCCTGGCCGGCGATGAGCAGTTTACTGCGGCCGAGCTACTGGATGACTTGGCATCGGCCGATTGGCAGAGACGGGCAGTTGAGAGCATGCACACGGAGCCGGCCCGCCGAGCGGCCGAAGCGCGCCTAGCGGCTTATGGGCGATTTCTGGCCGAACTGGAATCGGAGCTTAAGGGCGACGATTTAGCCGGGTAAGGTCGAGCCACTGAGCCTATACAGACTCAACTCACAAAGTGATAATTCCGCGTTGTCGGCAGCTAAATGGATATAACCGGCCAGGATGCTGGCAGGGCACGCCACCACTTCCATGCAGAGCAAACAGCCAATGCACTGGACCCCAGTCCTACAATGATCAATAATTGGTCCAGGATCTCACCGCCTGTCGATATTACCTGCAGATCGGCGACCGTGTCTCTAATCACAGTGCCTCTGAAAGCGACGCCATAAGCCCATTCATTGCCCATCACGATGACCCCAGGGCCTTCCTCGGCATGTAGCTGCATGATATTAGGAAACCCAGGACTATCGCCGCTATACATGATTCGCCGGCGATTGCCATCAGGCCAGGTCCACCAGCCCGGATCGTGACTGCTCTACGCGGTCTAATCATATTCAGCCATCCCCATAGTTCAGTTTCAGAATCGGCTGTCTTAATCCGGCATCGATTCCAGGATGTCGCGTAGCTTGTCGAATCTGCCTGGTTGCGGCGCCGACCCAGCCAGGCAAACAACGGGCCTATGAGTCTGTAGATGGCAGTTGGTTCCGCCTCGGCAACCAGGGTGAATTGGGTGCCGACGTCGACCGGCTCGAGACGATAGCCGCCTCGTCCCAGGAAGGCACCCGTTCAAAAGCGTCCAATCTACGCTTTTGCATGGGTCGTAAACGTTAAATGGACAGAAGACTGGGGACATTCTGCAGAACGGTCCAGTCTTCACTACTGCTACTCGCGGAAGAACAGGGCCTTGAGCAGGGTGATGACGCCAATGCCAATCAGGATCATGGCGGCGATGACCACACCATCCACATCAGTTCTCCGGACTGTCTCAACGACGACGGCGATGCCACAGAAAAAGGCCAGGCTGGTGATGCCCTGCCACGTTTTACCGCGGAAGATAAGCGCCGTGCCGCTGGAAAGCCCGATGACGACCATGATGCCCGGCCACCACCAGCCAGTTGCCATCAAGGCACCCAGGCCGATGAGAAACATCCCCCCGGAGATGGCGCCGGCCATTCGTTGCTTTTCCTTGTCTACTTCTTTTGGATGAGTTTCAGTTGCCATTCTTTATCTCCTTCCCACGAAACTTAAAGAAATGATTTGGGGTTGCAGGCACCGAGCCAGCCTGTCTGGTAGCAGACTCGGTCCACGACATTTACTTTTCGCCAAGGCCGGTGACGTCACCGGAACCGCCGCCAGAAGTATTCATCGCGGGCCGGCCGTAATAATTGACGTCGCCGCTGCCACTGATGCTTACGTCCAGGGTCTCAGTCGCCCAAACGGTCGCGTTGCCCGAACCGCTGATTGACACTTCGGCCTTTTCACTGCGCAGGTCGCCGGCACGATATTTGCCAGACCCACTGATCGTGACGTCTTGAGTGGCCGCCTCACCGGCCAGGTCAATGTCGCCAGAGCCGGTGATTCTGGCTTTCACCTCGTCGGCCGTCAGCTCAGCAATCTGAACGTCTCCGGAGCCAGTGATCGTCGTTTCCAAACGGTCCGTTTCTATCCTATCTGATTCAACGTCACCTGATCCCGTTATCCTCACGCTCGAAAGGTCGTTAACGCCTACGGTGAATATGAGTCGTGTGGGTGAGACTAAGTTGAGCCCATCCTCGAAACCAAGTTTGAGCGTTCCGCCACTCACTTCCGCTTTCACATGCTCCATGACATTATCGTCAGTTTCAATGGTAAGGGATTCGCCTTCTCCTTGAGTTACAATCACCTCACCCGATCCGCTCAGGTCAATGCTGTCAAAATTACTGACCTCCCTGGCCTCGGTGATATAGGCGCCTGATCCCCTGGTGAGAGTGGCGTCACAGGCGCTGACCGATAGAAGCACTACAAATAGTAACAGGACCAACAGCAGACTCTTTTTGTACATGATTCATCCTCCAGCCTGGATTGTTGCCAAGCCATCGCCACTTATTACATGCTAGAACTCCTGGCGATTGAAGCGCCAGATAGCTACGCCGATGAAGACGGCCGAAAGCAGGATCGCTGCGATCAGCGGTATCCATGAGAATGGCGCCTCGCCCTTCATGAGCGACTCGGCAACCGCAGGATACTCATCACCGGGCCCGACGGACAGTATCACCGGCGAAACATACATCAGCGGGGTTATCACTCCGGGTATGAACCACAAGGCAAAGTAGGCCGTCAGGGGAACGGCGATCACGCCTCCAACCGATTCAAAGAAGGTGCCGGACATCAACGTTAGGGTCAGCCAGAAGAACATGGACACGGCCAGTACCGCCAAACCAGCAAGAAAGTTTAGCGGTGGCAGCCAACCGAGCGGGGTGAATACGCCAACAGTCACGTACGCGATCACGCCCGGTAACAACACGGCCGTTAGCAGGATGCCCAGTGTGCTGCCGAGCAATCTGGATACCACAAAAGAGGTTCGCGTAACCGGCTTAGACAGCACCCAGGCGGCCGTGCCGGATCTCTTTTCGCCGACGATGACGCTTTGCATGATGATCATCACCCCAATGGCGACAAACATCCCGCCGAAGACACCATATAGCATCAGTGTATCAATGACGGGGGGAGGCTCGCCGGCCGCAGCGGCATCTTTGGCTGCCTGTTTGGAGCCAACCGTTGTAAAAAACAGGATGAGATTGATGACCGCCAGCCAGATCAGACCGTGTTTCCACCATTTGGATGACTTGAACCAGCCGGAGAATTGACCCGTCATCAGGTTACTCAGTCCGCGGCGCCAGCCACGCTCATCTACTAAGTCGAATACAGTATCGGCGCTCATTGTTTACTCCTTTCCACAATGTCCAGGAAGATATCTTCCAAGGCGTACTCTTTCCGGCCGAAATCGGCCACCTTGGCCCCGTCGGTCACCAACAGGTTCAGCAGCTGATCTTCGGCCGCCGCTTCATCGGTCACGCTTATTTGCCAGGCCGTATCACCGTTTTGCCGGCTCACCTCGATTTCCGAGACCCAGCTCTGCTCCCTCAAATGATCGTATGCGCTATCGGGAACGTCTCTCAACGAAACTGAGTAGACGATCTCGCCTGTCCCGCTTAGCAGTTCTTCGATAGGCGCCTGGGCGATCATCTGACCCTCGTTGAGGATGGCGACGGTGTCACTGACCCGCTGCACATCGTCCAGGATGTGGGTGCAGTAAAAGATGGTGGCGTACTTGCGGATACGCGACATCACCGCCAACACGTCGCGCCGCCCTTGCGGATCCAGGCTGGCGGCCGGCTCGTCCAGGATTAGAAGATCCGGGTAGTTAACTTCTGCTTGGGCAATGCCCAATCGCTGTCGCTCTCCACCAGAGAAGCCCTTGATCGGCCGGTCGGCCTTGCCTTCCAGTCCAACCAACTCGATCATCTCTTCGACCCGCTTGTCTATTTCCTTCTGGGGCCCCTTGTAGAAGAAACCAGCCGTGTAGGTCAGCGTCTCCCGGGCCGTCATGTGCTCGTAGAAGCGGGCGTCCTGCGGCAGGTAGCCGACGTTAGCCCGGATGTCGACGCTGTCTTTGACGATGTCCCGGCCGAAGATGGTACCACCTCCGCTGGTTGGAAAGGTCAAACCTAGCAGCAGTTTGATGGTGGTGGTTTTTCCGGCGCCGTTGGGTCCCAGGAAACCAAAAATCGATTTGTTAGGTACCTTCAGGTCTAGAGACTTCAGTGCATCTACCTCCTTGTAGGACTTGCCAAGTCCTTGTGTAGTAATCACAAACGACTCACTTGTGTTCATTTTCATTACCTCCATTACTATTTCGCGCAGCGACTCTTGTGGATTCTATGTCGCAGCACCGCATCATTACGCAACGGCCGTTCTGGTTTCTTCCTCTCTGCCTCCTCTGAGCTTCATCCCAAAAAGCCTACGAATTGGTTTAAAAGGCCGGATCAGCAGTTCAACCAATCCAAGCGTTATAAAGAACGAACTGATGACGACGATGGGTAGCTTCACCCATAAGCCAACATCCCACTGGACGACGAAGTATGCGATGACAATGATCACTGGCTGGTGGAGAAGGTAGAAAGGCATGAGTGTATCGTTGCCGTATACAAGCCATTTGTTGGAGAAATTCAGGCTGGTCATCGCCAAGGACAGAACAAAAAGCGCCCAACCCCAACTCATGAGGGTGAAGGCGAGTATGAGGATGATGGACCAGGGCACGACGAATGTTTGAGCCCATTCGAAAGCGATATCACCGTATGCCGCGACCAACCCGAAGAAGGCGAGCAGACCCACGAAGCCACTAGCAAATAACAGCCAACGATCTCTTCGAATTGCGCCCAGAAATCTATCGTCGGAGAAGATGACGTAGCCCAACACGAAAAAGAGGAAGGAATAGATGAAATCTAGCCAACCATGTTCATAGGGTGGGAAGAATGGTTGGACGAGAATCCTCGCCAATGCCAGCGGCAAAGCAAATAGCAGGATCCCGCCTCGCTTCTCGGCCAGACCGCCAAGCCAATAAATGAAGGAACCTCCCGCATCTCGCTTGAACCAGTTAAAGATCGGTAGTGCCAGGAGAGAAAAGAGGAACAAAAAGGCTAGAAACCAGAGATGATACCCCCACCTAGTGAGCGTTAGTGGAGAGAAGAGATTACCGGATGTGCTCTCGGTCAGTATTTCGGGCAGGAAGTTTGCGTATGAGCCCTGAAATGTTTCTTTGTGCAGAGCCTCGAGGTATTTTTGAAATGGCGTTAGCAAGATGGCGCCAACGACGAAGGGGATGAGCAGTCGATTTACTCGTTCGATAGTGTAATGCCGGCTATTTCGCCGGCGAAGGGCAAACATACTCGCCGCACCTGCGACGATGAAGAACAGCGGGATCCCCCAAGGGTCGATTAAACGGGCATAGAGTGTGGCCGCGAGGCTGCGTTCCGTGTTCGTAATATGGTAGTCAAACAGCGCAGCAAAGGGAGCCAGGGCATGAAAAAGGAATACGCCGAATATCAAGATTACGCGAAGCCAATCCAGATAGTAAAGGCGGCCGGTCTTGCTGGTGGCATAGTTGGTAATGATCATAGTAGCCGGAGGAGAAGGCGTTTCGCCGGTCATAATTGTTTATCCCAGTCCCATTTGCCAAAGACACCATTCATCCTCTGTTGTTCTTTCTGAAGCGATCGTTGTCATTTTCTTTTGCCCGTTTCTTCCAAAGATATGTAGGTAGCAATTTCAGCTATGCGCCGGAAATCACGTTTGATCGAATTCAGCTTCGTCAACAGACTCGATAGTCAATTTGGTAACAGGAATTGATTCTTTAACTGGGATGCCTCACATCGTGGTCGACGTGATCTCGAAAAGGACCAAGTCTGCTTTCCGAACCCACCTAGATGCCAGATCTAGATAGACGTTAGCCTGGTAATTCGAGACGCTGACCGTTTTCTGGTTCATGATGGGCATGTATGTCATGGGCATACTCCAGTTGCAGACACCTGAATCGAGACCCAGGATGGCGCAGGGATAACCATCAACCGCAGGAGTTTGACCGCCTGACCTTCCGAAACAAATCCCTCTGCGAGAAATTCCAGGTATTCATCAAAACGCCGATTGTCGCCGCTAGGATTGCCATTCAAGATCGTGATGTTCATCCTTGGCGGTCTCTTTGATTCCCGGACTGTGCCTCATCGCTCGAACCCAGTTCAAGCTGACTAACTGATATCAGCGGCAGGTTCATGTCACGGATTTTGGCCAGGACGCCGTGCAAGGCTGCCTGGTCGGCGAGGTGACCGGTGAATGTGGTGATCGGCCGGCCATCCTCGTCATACCCAGTTGTCATCGTCAATCCCTCGAACCAATAGCTTTTCTTATCGTCAAGATGACTTCTGACTGTGATAATGTAAGCGCCTAAACCTGAGCAATGCACCTCAGTCATCATTGCCTCCTGGAATGGGCAAAGAGCCCGGGTCGCTGCCACAGAAGCAACAACAAGAATTCATGGAATATCATCGTTGCACTAAAGTCCGAGCAAGTTGCCGAACCCGGTGGCGGTCAAGTTAAGCAAGGACAATAGAATGCCGGTGAGAGCCATGATGATCGCCCAGGGGATGAAACCGATGATGACGGTGACGATGGTCTTGCCCCAGGTCAGATCCAAGGCTTCATGCACGGCCACAAACCAAGCCACCACCAGGGCTATCCAAGAGATGACGATAGCCGGCCCAAGAACGCAAGATAGGGTATCGGAGAAGGCGGCAATGACGCCGAGGACCCCCACCACGGTCCAGACGGAGGCCAGCCCCATGGTCCGCACCAATTCGTCGAAAGTGACTTCGGCCTTGTAGATTCCGCGCCCTACCCAGTTGATAACCGCCGCAGCGATGACAAACCCGGCAATTGCGGTAAGCGTGCCAATGCCAGTTCCCACCAGCCAATCAAAGAAGTTCTCGGATGCATACGATCCGAGCTGGTTAAGGAAGGCAAAGACCACCACCAGGATCCAGGCAGTTCCGGTGAACGCTTGATCTGCTTCCACCTCAGCGTAAACTCCTCGCCGGAATGTGAACGCGCCAATAATCCTTTCAGTTAACATGGGAGAATTCTCCTTTTATCGGATTTGTAGTCATTACTCGACGTCTAAACTAATCTTTCCAACGCCCCCATCAATATCAATGCGTAGCGTGACATCTGACTCGCCATAGGCGTCATTGGTATAGGTATCGCCGTCCCTGGTAAGGCCGCTGGCATCGACATCGCCTATGCCTGTATCGACCTCAATGCTCACGCCAACCTCACTAGGCAACTTCAAGTTGAACTCACCCACGCCGCCCTGAATCCTGGCGTCGAGGTCATCTTGCCAGTCTCCGGTCAGATCGATGGTGACTTCCCCGGCGCCCATTTCGAAGTCGAGCTGGCTGAGTGATTGGGAGCCACTGAGGTCCAGATCGACATTGCCGGCTCCACCATCAATATTGAGACTGGACAACGACAAAGCACCTAAAGCAAGATTGGAGCGGCCGGCGCCCAGGTCAATCCTCATCTCCATAGGCACGTCTTCATTCAATCGCAGATCCCACTCATTGCGGTACTCATCTAGATCAAAGAAAGAGCCAATGCCCTCAGCCACATCATCATCTTCAACCACCAGGTTGCCGCCGGCATAGGTCGCCCTGGGGTTAAGCTCGTCCACGTTGTAAGTAAAGGTGGCTTCCAGGAGTTCGCTTGCACCGCCAGACACGTCCAGTTCGCCGGCGCCCATCTGTATCTCGACTTCGACAGAGTCGGCATCACCTAGCTCGACTGTTTGTGATTCTGTCTGTAGATCGCCGACCCTGGCCCCCTGATCGCAGCCAGTGACAACGAACAGAAGTAACAACAACGTCAATAGCCCGGATATTCTGGGAATTCTTGTGTTCATGATTAGTCTCCTCTTTCAAGTATCCCCGCAGGTCTCCTTGGTTTGAACTTGAGACCTGCGGAAATATGTATCAGTTGACTGCTTGATCTTCCACGACCTCTAGACACAGCTCCTCTCAACGAGGCGACGTCCGAATAGGGCGATGATTCAGCCTCAGGATATCCGTGGGAGAAGCGGGATCCTTGTCATCGAATCTTGACTCTTACTCTTCTGCTTTCTCCACCTTCTCCACCTTTTCCACGGCGATGGTGCAATCGGTGATTAAGGCGGCCGCGGCCCCGAGCGCTGCCCACAACGGCAGTAGCACCACCCCGACCACGCCCACCGTAAGCGGAAACTCCAGCAGGGTATTGCCCCCCTCTGTCTTGATGGTGATTCTGCGAATGTTTCCCTCGTGTACTATTTGTTTGACTTTATGTACGAGTTCGTCTCCGGTCACTTTGTACTCTTCAACCGTGATTTTTTCTTCAGCCATCATCTTTCTCCTTGTTTTCCCTGCAAATCGCCATTATTTACTCGTCACGGGCAATTACCCAGATAGCATGCACAAGCCTAGGGATGTAACCCAGCAATCTAAGCAGGTTATTCAGCAGAACTGCCAGCCAAGACCCACCTGCAAGAAAACGCCTAACGGTGGAATGATTATCGAGGTGATAACCTTGCAGCCATCGATTTGGACACCCTACGCTTGCCGTGCAGATGAAAAGTCATGGACACTTCCACGACTCGATCAGTTATAGAACTCAGGATAGCAGGAAGACGGATGGAAAGTCACCACCCGAAATGGATGGTTTAGGGGTGGTTAGCTGTAGGGAAAGCTCGGCCGCTAGGAGCGAGTCAGGAGGCGGAGAAGGCGTTTGGAATGGCGGAGGAGCGCGATTCGCCGTCAGCTGTCGACGCCGCCCGGGCTCAGGTCCACATTCAGATAGCGCTCGACAAGCCGGGCTCGCCAGAGGGTGCGCAGAACAAAGACCCAGATGATGGCTGCCAGCGCGATGATCACATAATGATCCGTTCGCCGCAGAAGGGTTAGACCGTAGAAGTCACGAAGCGCGGGAGTGGCCAAAAAGACGATGAATAGAATCAGCAAACCAATGGCCAACAAAGTCGGCCGCCAGTCACCGCTCAATTCGTCGCCGCCGACCCACCATTTTGTCGGCGGCTCGACAAAGATGACCAATAAGATGCCGCAGATGATGATGAAATACGTTAGCGTCGTTTGGGCATAGGACTCATCGCGCGTCGCTACCAGGGAAAAGAGAAAAATGCCGAAGCCGATGAGGCCAATGCTAATGACGGCCGGTATTACAAAATGGGCTAATTTCCGACCCAGACTCACCTGGGGCATCTGGCCTGGCTTGGCCCACAAAGCCAGGCAGAAGGCAGGGATGCTCAAGGTGATGACCGAGATAATGGCGTTTTGGCGAGGGGTAATGGGAAAACCACCACTGGCGAAGCCGATGGCGGCGATTAACAGGGCTAGACACAGAATGCGGCTCATGAACAATCGCAAAATGTCTTGCATGCCATTGAGAATCCGTTGCCCCTCTTGGAAGGCCTCGGGCAATACGCCGAAGGAATCTTCGAGCAAGACGATGTCAGCCACATTGCGGGTTGCCTCGGTACCACTGTGCATGGCGATGCCCAGGTTGGCTCGCTTGAGGGCTAAGATGTCGTTGATGCCATCTCCGGTCATGGCCACGTAATGGCCCTGTTCGAGGAGAGCTTTTATCAGGAGTTCCTTCTGGCGGGGGGTGATGCGGCCGAAGATATTGGCTTTCTCGGCCTTTCTGGCGAACTGAGACTCATCCATCTCGGCCAATTCCAGCCCGGATACCAGGGAAAACGGTTCATCTTCTTCCACGAAACCTGCTTGCTTGACAAGGGCGGCTACGGTTTCAGGATTATCACCTGAAATGAACTTCAACCGGATGCCGGCGTCGATAAATCCTTTTAAAGTTTCCTGCACTTTCGGCCGCAGCTCATCACTAAAACTCAGCAAACAGAGAGGTTCCATGTCTTTTGGCAGCCGAGGTTGATCATCGCGATCGCGCAGTGCAACCGCCTTGGGATGGTACGCGAACAGAAGTACGCGCCGGCCTGACGTGTGCCAGGATTCCAGCTTTTCTGCCATGTGAGGAGCGGCAGCGAGATCGGCCATCAGCAACTCAGGCGCGCCGAGCACGTACGTGCCTGGCTCCTCTTGATCGTCAAATGCCAGGGCACTCCAACCCTGCTGTGATGCAAAGGGTATTTCATGCCTAAGCGGCCGCACCTGGCCTGGACAGGCCCTCAAGATAGCTTCACTGGTCCGATTCTTACCGCTGGTACTGGCGCTGAAGTCGCCCAGAAGGCAGCGCAAGGCTTCTTCTGAAGGTGTGTTTACTCCCTGGCCAAGGCCCATATCATGGCGATAGATTTGCTCCAGATGGATGCGATTGGTGGTCAAGGTACCTGTCTTGTCCAGGCACAGAATATCCACATTGCACAAAGATTCAACGGAATTGGCCTGTTGCACCAGGGCGCCCTTTTTTGAGATCCGGACCGCGCCGACCGCGTAGGCGACCACGATCATTAAAAATAGGCTGCTTGGCGCCAGGCCGAACAGGACTGAAGCGTCACGGACACTTTCAACCATTGGCACACCTTGCAGGTAATTGCTGGTGACCAAGAGGATGCCGAAGAAGAATACCAGCGCCAGGAGCAGGCGAATGCTGAAATTCACTTCTCGTTGTAGGGGCGTGAAGTAGCGAGTATAGATGCGGGCTTCGAGGGTTAGCTTGTTGGCAAAACTGTTGATGCCGACCTGGGTTGCCTTGTAGACGCCCTGCCCGGTGACACAAAAACTACCTGAATAAACTTCGTCGCCTTCAAACTTGGCAATCAGCGCGGATTCGCCCGTGAGCAAGGATTCATCTACGTCGATCCGGCCCTGGCTGACGACCTTACCGTCAACGACGATCTGATCGCCGGGACCAATGCATAGCAGATCGTCGAGCACGAGTTCATCGGGATCGACGTCCTGTTCCACACCCTGGCGAATGACTTTCGCCCTGGGCCGGGTGAGCAAGGCGATGTGATCTAAATTTCGTTTAGCTCGGACTTCCTGCACTGAGGCGATAACCACGTTGATGAGCAACACACCTGATGTTATCAGGGCTTCGACGGCCGAGCCGAAAATGAGCAGGAGAATGCCCAGGGCCACCAGCACCAGATTGAAGAAGGTGAAGAGGTTCTCGCGCAAGATCTGACCAAGGGAGCGACTGGTCTTGAATTCAACGTTGTTGCCCAGGCCATGCGCCCGGCGCTCGTCTACCTCACTCTGAGACAAGCCCTGGAAGGGAACCTGCTTTTGGTCGGATGCGGGCAACGACAGGAACAGTGAACTTGGTTCCGTATTGTTCACCTCTCTGGACAGCAAATCAATGACCGACATTGTTGACCTTTTTTTCCTTGTCCTGGCCTGTCACGCCACTCAGACCAAAAGCTGCGGATTCTTTTGGGAATCAAATCACAGTATAGAAGGAATGATGATGGAAAGTCACCACCCGTAATGGATGGAATACGGATGGTTCACCGGACACTACCTGAGGCCCGGACAATACCTGTGACCCGGATACTAAAGGAGTCCCAGTTCACGTGCGCGGGCTCCAGCTTCGCGGCGGTTGCCAACTCCCAGTTTATCGTAAATGCTACGCGCATACCATTTGACCGTGTTAACCGACAGATACAGTTCGTCGGCGATCTCTCGATTAGACAGTCTGGCCGACATCAGGCGTAGAATCTGCATTTCACGATCAGTGAGCGGCTCTGCCAGCTGATCAAGCGTTGGGGAGAGCAAGAGGGCAGATGACGATACCGGTTCGGGAAAGGCAGTCAGCAGTCTGGATGTGTAAAGAAGGCTCATGCTCTGGTCGACCATGATTTTCAGGAGATCTTTCATGGGCTGACCAAGGTCAACGAAGGTGCGAACGTAGCCTTCTGGTTCTGCCAGTTTTAAGGCGCGAGATAGGTAGGTGAGGGCAAGGTCCGCGTTGCCCATGTCTTGGTGTGCTGTCGCCTGGAGTGACAGATAGAGGATCAAATCACCATGTCGCCCGCCTTCCTCGGCCGAATTGATTAAGCGGTCCAGTAGAGGGACGGCTTGCTGAGCTCTCTGGTGGGCGATCAATGTACGGGCCAGGACGCGGTACTCAAATTCTTGTCGATAAGTGAAATCATCCGTTGGCTTCAAATCTGAACTCTCCGCCCAGGTCACAGCTTCGACAATTGGATCTTGGTGTTCTGGCTGTGCCTGGCCCAGGGAAAGGTTTCGCTGGGCTAAGAAGGCGCCAACTGGAAATCCGGTAAGCGCAATACCAGGACTAAGGTAAAAGCGTTTTAGCCTATTGTAGTAACCTAGTGCCTTATCGGCGTTGCCCAGAGCACTATGTAAATCGACTAAATAGGCATAAACTTCGAAGCGCATCCAGCTCCGGGCCACCTCAAAATAATCGCGGGCCTTCTCCAAGTTCGCAAGCGCGTGGTCTAGCTCGTTCCATTCATATTGTACTAGCCCCAATCCCCGGCGAAAAAGGGCCAAGTTTCGAGCCGGCCTCCTCCCGTCTCCTGTCCTGGACCACTCATCGATCCAAATGAGTCCTTTCTCAGCGTCAGCGCGGGCTTGAACCAATTCTCCGCGTATTTTCTCGAGATTTAACAGCATGTTGATACTACTAAGGGCAGCAAAGCGATTTCCAGTCAATTGATTGAGGCGCAAGGCTTCCTTCAGAGTTTGATGGGCTAGTTCCACCTGACCCAAATCAAGATATGCCATCCCCAAGCCGAGAGTAACGGCGCCTCGCACCACAAGCGCTTCCTCATTGTCTTCCTCAGGTAGTGCCTTCAAGGTCGATAACGAGAGTTTGACGGCGCGATCAAGGTCTCCCATCTTCATTGCCGTGTAAACCCGGATAGCACTGGCGTGACCCGATATCTGGCTTGCAGAAAACGACTCAGGCAAGGAGGCGGGATCTTTCAGGTGCGTTTCGACCAGGGCCAAAGTTGGTTCCACTGATCCAAGCTGGTACTCGAATTGCAGCGCCCAGGCATGGTAGATACACAGTCGCGGGAATTGAGCCCGTATGATTTCGGGAATTCTCTTCGCCCAGCGAAGCACTTTGTCAAGTTCCCCATTAAAAACGAGCGCCTCAGCATATTGGTCCATTAGCATTGCAGCTCGGTTTAAATGACCGCTGTCAAAAGCGTATTCAATAGCTTCGTCCATTAATCCCTGGCCTTCATACCATTGACTGGCCCGGATGAATAGATCGGGAATGAGCGCCGGTTGGGTTTCGCGCAATCTTTGGTTTAGGAAGTCGGCAAAAAGGTGGTGGTAACGATACCAATGCCGATCATTATCGAGGGCAATAAGGAATAGATGACTCACTTCTAGCTGATTCAAAATCTCGCGAGAGTGAAGCACGGGACTCGTTGATGCAGGATGTCGCAGAGCGGCCGCTTCGCGAGCGGGGATTGCCCCTAGCCCCCACTCACCAAATCCCAATACCGCGTCGCACAGGGAAGCATTGAAGCGCTCCAGGATCGAGGTTTGCAACAGAAATGATTGTACTTTTTCTGGCTGGCGGGACATAACCTCGTGCCCCAGGTAGTCAATCAGATGGCGGTGTGTGCCAGAAAAGGCAGCAATCAGCTCGTGTTTATCGGCGCGATCTTGGAGAGTCAAGGCGGCCAGCTGGAGTCCTGCGATCCAACCTTCAGTTCGAACTTCCAAAGCGTCTATCTCTTCGGCTGACAGATCGAGTCCCATCGAACTGTTTAAGAATGCGGTCGTCTCCTCGACCGTGAATTGCAGATCAACCTCTCGTAGCTCCAACAACGCCCGTTGAACCCGCAAACGACCCAAAGGTATAGGCGGGTCCGCCCGTGTCAAGATGACCAGTTGCATGCATGGTGGCAAGTGGTCAATGAGAAAGTCGAGACCTTCGTGTATGCTGAATTCAGTAATGAGATAGTAGTCGTCCAGCACAAGTACACACCTCTGTCCAGGTCGGCATGTACTCCCCCAGACGGTGATGTCACTAACCAGTGCGGCTATTAGAGGTTCAACCGAAACATCGGTGCCCGATTCCAGGATTGGTTGAATCTCAGCCCCAATAGCTTTATCTATTTGCTGCAAGGCTGTGATCAGATAACTGAAGAAGCGAGCAAAGTCATTGTCTGTTGCGCCAAGGGCAAGCCAAATCAAATTGTGAACTGATTCGTCTGTGGCTAATTCGGCCAACCACTCGGCAACTAGTGTCGTCTTTCCGTATCCGGCCGGGGCTGAGATCAAGGTCAGTTTACGAGGGAGGTTACCATCATCACCTAGAAGACTGGCATTCATTCGCTCGATCAAGCGTGGACGATGGACCACTTGTTGGCCGACGGCGGGTATAATCAGTTTCGTAGACAGTAGAGAGTTTAGCATTGAGTCAGCGGTTAAGCCTGGGCATCGACCCTATCATCATCGAAACGCAGTCTACTGGCCAACAACCAGGCAGCCGCCATACAGATGAATGGAAGCACGCTCATAAGAAATCGGAAAGCACTATCTGGGTTTGGGCCTGGGTCCTCACCACTCACGTAGCCGAAGAACACACCTAATAGGATCAAGGTCAGCGCCTCCAGCAACTTTGACAACCGGCCGATGAAACGGTTCAGGCCGTAGTATACACCCTCTTGGCGGCGGCTAGTACGTTCCAGGCTGCGATCGACCAGCCGGGCCATTATCATTTCCCGGCAAACCTTGATCCCTCCCAAACCAGCCCCGGCGATGAATGAAGCGATGATGGCTACGGTCATATTTGGCGCCAGTCCGAGGGCCACGGCCGACAACAGCATGATTCCTATGGCCCACAGCCAGGTTCTTTTGACACCCAGGCGGCGGACCAACCTGCTCCAGATCGCGACCGACAAAATGGCGATGATGAAGACGGTGCCAAAGATCAATGCCGGCGCTTGTGGACCGGCCCCAAGCGTGTATTTGGCATAGAAGGCGGTGCCTATCGTGTACAGGCCGGTAGTAAACCAAAGTAGGGTGGCCACGGCGGTGAAGTGCCAGAAAGGCCGGTCGCGGAGCACATCTCCGAATGCGTCCTTCAGGTTCAATCGAGCCACCTCTTGCGCGCGCGGGTCTTCCGAATTCCTTACCAGTGCGATGAGCAGCAAAATGCCGGCCACGGCGGCGAATAGAACGGCCATGCCCTCAAATCCGAAAGCGGTGTAGACGATGGGCGTCAGGGCAAAACCGACCAACTCGCCGGCCGATCCGAGTCCTTGACTGTAGGCGCTGGCTCGTGTCCGAATTCTGAATCCCTGAAATAACTCTGGAAATAGCGCCTGATAGTTTGTGAGCATGACCGTCGACACCCCTTCAAACAAGAAGAGCACGATCAGGGCATACCAGAAGAGGGTATTCCCTTGACGGAAAGCCCCCGGCACAGCGTAGATAAGGATGAATAGGAGAAGGTAGAAGGGCAAAGCGGCCATTAGCCACGGCCGGCGGCGTCCCCATCTAGTGCGGGTATTGTCTGACAGGTAGCCGACCAGGGGGTCGTTCACGGCGTCCCATACGGCGTAGATGACGTTGATGACGGCCGCCAGGGCAACGGCCAAACCCAAAACATCGACGTAGAAAAACAGGAAGAAGCCGGCAAGAGCCTGGGTGGTGGATGTTAAGCCGAAGAAGCCCAGCCCGTAAACGACAGGGGAGTTGACCCGGGCAGCCGGCTCGGAGCGACCCACTTGGTTGGGCGACGGCGCAGCTGTTTGAGTGATCGAGTCTGAGGTCATCAGGTTGACCCATTTCTTGAGCCCTATCGGGGCTCCGCTGAACAGGAACCGCTATGGACAAAGAACATTATAACCGAAAATGGCCCTTCCCGCGTGCACAGTTGAGGGCAGCAGCGGCCCACCAGTCAGCTCATGTGCGATACGCCGTTGAGTTGAGCAAGATCTTCAGGTCGACGACTTATCAACGGAATAATGAGCCCAGTTGAACCCAATCAGCGCAATCTAGCTGGGCGAAACTTGGACTGTCAGATGTGATTGAGTTGCTTGTGACTACAGAACTTGCCCATGCTCCTCGACTGCTATCGACTGCTGTATGGTTGCACTGAGGCTCGTGACCGTTTACATCTTCCAAATGCCTTAGCGTAAATGCAGCAATAGGGGTATCTTTCTGCGTTCAAGGAGTGGGATAAGATGTTGGGGATTCTTGCGATCGTCATTGGGGTAGCCTTGCCGTATTTGCTTTTCTTGGCCGGTACCATTGCGACCGAGGAAATGGAAACCGCCGAGCGCGCCGAAGCTGATAGGGGTGTAGGAGTCTAACAAGATCCTGGCTACGGCCGAGCTTCTGGCGGTGGGGGTCACGGTCCGGAGGATGTCATCGTCGACAGCCGGAGATCTTCATCGACAATCTACCGGGATTTCCTGACAATCCGCCTGGTAATGGGCAAGGTCACTTTTGGCTCGCCTTGCCCTCAACTCGAAAATCGATCGTCGATAATACTGCGAAACGGCCATTCAAAGGTTCAGCGATTTTCTAAGGAAACGTGAGAGCTGATGTGCGATGTTGCTGCAAATAAGCCTAAAGATTCTAGCCTGCTCAAATCAGGCCTGTTCTACTAGTGGTAGATTTTGTGCTAAACTTTCGCCGCTCCCAACATGGATTGACGGGCAAATGAGTCACACCACAACGATCAGCGACTCGCGACCTTCTTGCTAATTCCCCTTCGCATCCAACGGCAAATGCGTTAAGATGACAGCGGAGTTTTGATTATGATGCTCTCAACTGATCAGCGTTCGCTGATGCGTCGTAGCTTTGTCTTGAATCCAGCAGTCATCAACTTCCTATTGAATGGGCTGATTGCCTGGCTCATCTACGGCCGTACACCCATCATCCTCCTCCCGACCCTGACCATCGACACGCTGCTTACCTGCTTTCTCATTCCCTTCCTGACCTGCTTGATCGTAGTTCCGATTGTCTGGCAGTTAGTACGCCAGGGCGACATCACGGCCGTGGCCTGGTTACGTACCGATTTCTGGTGGCTGCGGTGGCTGCCGAACGGCAAATGGGCACGCGCACTGGCCGTCGGTCTCGCCACGGCTATCCTGGGCACACTCATCATTGTCGGGCTACTATCGCTGCTGGGCATCGGGAGCATGGCGGGGAGTGCTTTTGTCTGGTTCAAGACAACCTATGCCGTCATCTTGGCGGCGCTCGTCACACCTTTGCTCGCGCTGGCATCGCTGGCGGATGCGAGCGATGCCGTGGTCCATGATCCGGAGGCCGCGGCAGTGGCCATTCCTGTCGCCCAGCTGCCGCCCGGCACTAGCGCGTCGAACCATCGCCAGGCGATGCAGCAGGACATGATTGGCTACGTCGAACATGTAGCGACGCAGGGTAGTTTGGTGCGCATTCCGCTGTTTGGCCCTGTCTATGGCTATTTTCTCAACGATCCCGACCTGATTCGCGCCGTGCTCGTGACGCAGGCCGATCACTTCCACAAACCATCCAACGTCAAGAACGCCGCCAGGAGCATGCGCATCGAAAACGTCTTCACCACTGATGGCGAGGTGTGGCAAACATTGCGCAAGGTTATGCAGCCTGCCTTCCACAACCGCCGCATCAACCAATACGCCGGCGTCATGGCCAGCTACAGCGAAACTATGGTCGATAGCTGGCAGGACGGCGCGCAGCGCGAAATTCCGGCCGAGATGAAGGATCTGACATTGGGAATTACAACCCGCGCCCTTTTCGGCACCGACATGCGCGGCGAGGAAGCAGCTACAGCGATCGTGCGCTTCATTGAGCTCTTTTACGGTCGTATCAGCTCCTTGCCCGTGCCCGGCTGGCTGCCCACATCCGCCAATCGCGGCATGCGGCAACAGCTCGACATTATCGAAGCGTGGCTGTCGCCCATGATTGCCGAGCGCAAAGCGCAAGACGAGCCCTCAGACGATGTGCTCTCATTGCTCATTGAGGCGCAGAAAGCTGACAACTCCGGCATACTGACCGACCATCAAGTACGGACCGAAGTGATGAATCTCTTTGCTGCCGGCTACGAAGTCGTGGCTCACACGCTAGCCTTTACGCTGTATCTGGTGGCGCAGCATCCGCAGGTAGAGGCGCGTATTCTGGCCGAGCTAGACGCAGAATTGGGCGGCAAAGTGCTCTCGTTGGAATCGGCCGCCCGCCTAAACTACCTCGATCTCGTTATCAAGGAGTCAATGCGCCTTCTGCCGGTAACCACTGTCTTGACGCGTCAAACGGCCGCGCCCGTCAAACTCGCCGGCTACACGTTACCCAAAAACCGTCTGATCATCTTCGCGCCCTGGACGCTACATCGCGACGCGCATCATTTCCCGCAGCCACTTGCTTTCAAGCCCGAACGCTTCGACCCGCAAAACGGCCAGAGTATCCCTAAGTATGCCTATCTACCCTTCGGTGGTGGGGCGCGCATCTGCCTTGGCAACTCCTTCGCCCTGCTGCAGATGAAGATCAACCTTGCCACGATCTGGCAGCATGCCCATCTCGAAATTGCGCCCGGCTACCAATTCGAGCCCCACTTCGCCTTCAACACCCGTCCCAAATACGGTCTGCCCATGATTGTCACACGCCGCCAGGCATGACGCCCTCGCGGTCCTTTAATATCCAACAAGATCGTGACCCTGCAGGAAAATCTTATTACGGCAATATGCCATACTGTAAAGGCGCTGTGTCTGTTTCTAATGTCTTTACTTATCGCTGCTGGTTTGTATATGGTGGTGGCACTGACGGGGGATCACTATTTCATTGGCGACATCGCTCTCTTCGTCGTGGCCATTATCGATTCCACGAACAATGGTCCCGCAAACGAGGTTCGAGAGTTCGATTTCGGCCAGGAGCGGACCGAATCTGGCGCCGCCCGATTTGTCGATAGAGCGCTGACTTTGTGCGGATGCCATCGGGTGCCGCGCAAGTGTCGGCATGACGGCGAAAGCAGCTACACTTCGCTTAGGTGATCATTACGATATTACCAAGGAAGGTAATCGATGACCGATGCATTTGGCTTTCGTGCCGTGTTTTCAGTATTGCTGCCTGGTACCAATGCGGTGGTTGAGCCGGATATGGCAGCATTGCGCCCACTTGGTGTCACCAACCAGAGCTGCCGGTTCTCGTTTCCGGGCCTGCCCGATAGCGTCAAGGGTCCGTTGGAACTCATGCGGCCTGCACTGGACATGGTGCTTGCGTGCGAGCCTGATCGAATCGTTGTCGCTTACAGTCCCGAGTATATGAACGACGGTGTCAATGGGGCGTCGGAGCTACGTCGCATCTTCGAGGAACGGATCGAGATCCCTTTCACCCTGGCGTCGGATGCAGTGTCCGAGGCATTAAAAGCGCTTGAGGTGACGCGGGTGGGGATTGTGACGCCATTCCTGCCCGAGGCAAATCGTAACGTCTCATCGTATTTCTCTGCCCATGGTATTTCGGTGGTCAGCGAGGCCGGTTTTTCCAGCGCCCAAAAGGGACGGGCTTATACCGCTCGAATCAGCGAGGCGGAGGTTCGCGAGGCGTTTGAGCGTGTCGATACGCCCGAGGTTGAAGCGCTCGTGCAAGTCGGCACAGCCTTGGTGTGCGCCGGATTCGTGGATGCGCTGGAGGCGCGCCACGGCAAGCCGGTTGTGGCGGCCAACCGGATTGACGCCTCGCTGCTGGCGCTGTTTGCGTTTTGGCTCGCGCAAGAAATGCTATGTTCCATTGAGCAAATGGGCAGGATTTATGGCCAGATGATTAATGAGGCAACGGTTTCGGCCGGGCAAGCCGTAGAACTGATGGGTGGTCCATAGTCACCTTTTGGGCCGTCGGGGAGCTTCTTCGCCCGGCAGAGTCACACCTATCGTGCCAGCTACCCCAAGGCCGGAGAGCAACGCCAGTCCCCATTGGCAGCGATAGAAAAGGCCATGCCAGATGCATCGACTGGCCGCCAGCACGGTCAGCGACAATGGTTAATCTGAGGGCTTTGTCGGAACCTCGACCAGTTGGCCCCGGTTCTCATCTACCCACTTCTCGGCCGCTTCCCAGGCAGCCAGGCCCGCCTGGCCGATCTGCTCCGTCGCCACGTAAATGTTCTCCCGGCCGATCTTTTTTATCAACTTGGTCTGTTCCAGCTGCGTGACGACGCTGTCACTTATCCCGGCTAACATCAACTTGCCATGATGATCTTGCAAGTCTTCATTGTAGCGTTCCAGAACGGTAAGGAACGTGCTGCCCAAGTCTTCGTAACCGCGCAACGATATAACGACCACCGTGTTGTACGTTTCCTCAGTGATTTCCGGCAGTTGCTTCTCGAAAAGCGGCGCGGCGGCGAAGAACAGGCTGCCATAAGGGAGCAGTACTAACACCTCATTAGCTGGCAGCGTCTCGGGCGGGTCCTTCTCAATGGGATAGGGGCCCTCAGTTTCCTTCCACTGCTTAATAGTGATCTGGTTAGATTGTTGCAGCACGTACAGCAGCAGCGACATGGCCACGCCGACCAGCACGGCGAACTGCAAGGGCATCAACAGGCAAAAGAAGAAGGTGATGCCCATAACCACTCGCTGCACCAGGCCCGTCTTCCAGACCATCTTTACTTGTTCAGGTTTGAAGGTGCGAAAGCCGATGACGATCAACAATCCGGCCATGGTCGGCATGGCGATGTGGCCGATGTACGAACCAAAAACCACGATGACGACGGCCATGGTCAGGCCGGCGAAGATATTGGCGAAACGCGATCTGGCCCCGGCGTTGGCAGCCAGCGAGGTGGCTGAAAAAGAGCCGCCCACCGGCATGCCCTGGAATAGCCCTGAGAACATGTTGGCCACACCCTGGCCAACGAAGTCGCCCGAGGCGTCCGGATACTTGCCATCGGGATTGATGTAGCTCTGGGTGATACTTGCTCCCTGAACAAGTCCAACAAAAGCCAGGGAGAAGGCCGGGATGATCAGCGATGGAATAAGGGAAAGGCTGGGCAGTACCGGTCGCGGCAGCGAGCCTGGCGCTTCGGCGATGTCGTTTAGCTGGGCGACCGAGTCCCAGCCAAAGAGCGGCACCAGAAGCGAAGCGACCATCATGGCTACGACCATGCCCAGAGCGCCGAGGCGGGTCCGTTCCAGAGTGATAATCAGGAAGATGGTGGTCAGCCCGATCATTACTGTCGGCAAGTCGGACTGGTTCAGGTTCAAGGCGTGATTGATGGTCTGGGTGATGCGATTGCCGCCGCCGGGATTGTGCCCGAAGAAGTCATTTAGCTGGCCCAGGATGATCAACAGGGCCACGGCGTTAACGAAACCAACCATCACCGCATGGGGCACGAAGCGAATCAAAGAACCGAGCTTGAATAGCCCGAGCAAGAACATCACAAGGCCGGTCAATATGGCCAAAGTGAACAACGCTTCGTCGCCAGTGCCGGGGTGGTGGACTTGGGGTACGCTGGCTACGACCAGGGACATGGCTCCGGTAGCCTGGACGACCATGAAGACCGAGCTGGTGAAGAAGGCGCCGGTGAAGGTGCCCATCATGTAGCCATAAAGGCCATAGATGGGGTTAACGAAGGCCACTAGGCCCTGGGCCAGGCCATCGGGTACGCTCTGGATGCCCAGGACCAGGCCGGCGGTGATGTCTTGCCCTAGAGTGCGGGAGTTGATGAACTGTCTTGCCATGGGCGGTCTATTACCTCAAGGGAGATTCTAAATGAATGCTATAACGATCTGACCTACCCGGCTACCTCGACCTGGCTGAAAATAAGTGTGCCGCTGCCCGTTTCCAGGGTGAGTTTCTGGGCCTCGACGGTAATGTTAGAGGCCGAAGCAAGGCTGTCCAGATAACCATCCTCCTGGGCCATGATCTCGGCCGTGCACAACTTCGCTGAACTGATGGCAACGGCATTAATTGAGATATCCGTAGGAATGCCCTCGGTCACGTCAGCCGTATAGCCGGCACTGAAGGTGTTGCAGCCTGCCGAGCCAGTTATCGTTTCCTCGCCGAACTCCAACGTCAGCGTCGTTCCGCGCAAGGGATAATTCAGCGTCCACTTGGTGCCTACCAGGGTAAACGTTTCTTCACCGGCGATAGGCGGCTCTTCCTCCAGTTTGACGATCTCTACAACTTGGGCAGCCACATCGGTGTTGCCCTGCTCGTCGACGACCGTCAGCGTGACGGTGTAGAGTCCGGGCTCCTCATAAGCGTGCTGGATAGATACGCCGAAAAGGGTGGTGCCATCGCCCATGTTCCACTGGTAATTGACGATATCCAGCTCCCCGGGATCAGTTTGAGTGCCGTCGAAGGTGAAGGGCTTGCCGGCGCCGGCCGACTCGCCGCTGTCGATGACCGCCGTCAGGCCTGGATTTGAAGATTCGGGCCTGCCATCGGCTTCATCTTCCGGCGTGGCATCAGGTTCCGATTCGACAGCTTCCTCTGGCGTCACGCTGGTGGCTTCTGGCGTTGCGGCCTCGACGGCCTCCGATGTTGCCTGGCCTGGCGTCTCTTCAGACGCGTCCGCACTGCAAGCCGCAAGTAGAATGGACAAAGATGCAATCGTAAGGAACAAGATCGGAAACTTCTTTGCTCGTTCCATATTCGCTTCCTAACCGGAGACGAAGGTGATGAGATCGAGATCGGCCAGGCCGTCGAGGACCAGTTGCACGGCCAGGGCGGCCAAGAGGACGCCAAACACAACTTCGGTCACCACCATGCGCGACGGATCCAGATGTTTGGACAGTTTGTTGATGTTGCCAAAGACCAGCATATCGACAACGCCCATTAGCAGGACAAGGCCGATGAGAACGGCATACATCGGCACCGTGTCGGCCTCTCCGGAGGCGATGACCAGGGTGGCGATGCCGGCCGGATTAAGTAGATAGGGCACCGCCAGGGGATAGAGGGCCATCCGCATCGGATCCCGATCGGCAGCGTGCTCATCATGGTCGCTTGATTTGTTGGCGCCGGTGATCATATGCAAGGCCAGCAACATGAAGACGATGCCGCCGGCGATGGACAAAGCGCCAGGCGTGAAGTGCAGGAGCTTCATGAGAAATCCGCCCAGAAGAACTAGGATCAAGGCGACGCCCACGGCCGTGCGCACCATCCGGCCGGCCACTGTGCGTTGGGTTTCCGCTTCCATGCCTTTGGTCAGATCCAGGAAGGGTACCAACGCTACCTTGGGGCCCATGCCGATGAGCAGCAATATGAACATGTCAAACACAATATAGAAGTCGATATCGCCGGAGAAGTCCATTATTCAGTGCCCTAATTGAGTGCAGAGAGATACGCTGAGGGGATTATATCATGGGCTGCGGCGGCCGGTAAGATAATGGGGCCATATCGCCGCGCCGCTGAAACCGGTCCGGAGGTTTCCAGGCCGAGGCAGCCGTTCCAGATCTACCGCTGGTTTCTGTAGAAGAAGTCGGTGACGACAGGATGAACGAAGCTGTCGCGGAACAAGGTTTGCCATTCCCAAGAATCATCCCACGCGCCGCCCTCTTTGCTGGCCAGAAGCCAGTGGCTGAAGGCGAAGAAATAGGGCTCGGCCACGCGCATATAAGTGTACTGCGGGATGATCAGATCTTTTTCTACCTGGGGATCGGGATGATAAGAACCGCCCTCAGTGCCGATCATGGGCATGGACCGCTTGAGATAGGCGCGGATGATCTCGTCGTATTGCCGGAACAATAGGAAACCGCCGGGATCGTCTAACTGCCTGGTACCGTGATAGTTATGGACCGAGAACCAGGAATGGTTCAACAATCCCAGGTCACCGTTGTACCGCAGCGAGCGCAGAGTACCCTCAAGAAACGCGAAATGATTGTAGGCTCCGCCAGGGCTTAGCGCACCCAGACCGGGATAGCCGCCGTTGTTTATCACGTCACGGGCCGCGGCCGCCCAGGCCACGGCGTAGACATTGGGATTCGGGAAACCCTGGTCGTTCTCGCCGTTGACGTTGGGCTCATTGTACAGCTGGAAGTAGTAGACGCCCTTGGCCCGGTAGTGGGCGACCATCGGCCCCAGGTCGCCATCGTAGGGTAGAACATTGCTGCGCCAGACCCGCATGACGGGCATGATGCCGGCCGCCACCAGCCGTTCCACCAGGTAGTCATTGTCCCCAATGTTACTGTTGTCGTTCAGGAAAACGACCCACTTGATGTGCATTCGCACGGCCTGATCGACGAAGCGATCGACGACACCCGGATCTTGATGGTTGGTAGGAATCCAGTGGATGCCCCAGCCGTTATCGCCTGGCGGCCGGGGAAAGGCCTCAATCGGAATGACCTCGTTCGCGGCATAGTCAGCCAGCGGCCGGATGTCAGGCGTCGCCGTTCCAGTGGGTGATGGCGTGGGCGTGTCGGACGGCGTAGGGCTGGGCGTTACTGGCGTATTGGTCGGGATGGGCAGGGGGGTGGACGATGGTTGCTGGTACGGACGTGGGGTGGGCGGTGTGGCTGTCGGCAGCGCCGTCGGCGGCGGCAAGGTCCAGGTGGGCGGTATGGCGCTAGGGTTTTCAGCCAGCTGCGCAGCGTCAGGGTTTGCAGCGGGCAGTACAGTGCCGGAGATTTCAGCTGACGGTACCGTGCTGGGGTAACCGGATGGCGAATTGAGGTTGGCGGTTGGCGCCAGGGTAGGCAAAGCGACCACGGCCGGCATGTCGGCCAGGACCACCTGGCAGCCGCCCAGCAGCAGCGCCGCGAGAGCGAGCGCCCACATGGCTGCCCAGCGCCATTTTGGACTCATCTTCCAAGGTCCCATCATCCTGATCTAATTGTGCCCGGGTTGGGCTACTTATCAATCCTCAATCGGTACTATCCGGCCGGTTGGGCCAGGACAGAAAGTGGGGAGTTGGCCGGAACTGGCTGCAGAGAACTGGTTGCCGTTAACTGGTTGTGGACGTTGCCGACAACATGGGCAAACACCGGGGTTTGCCCCTAAAGGTAAACATCGGCCTCGGACGGCCGGATCAAGTCGGCCGCCTGGCCGTCTATGGGCGGCAGTAACAGGCCGCGGATGTGCACGGCGGGCGTGCTTTCGTCTGTCTGTCCCATCAACAGGCCAGCGGCGGCCGCGATTTCATCGGCCGTACCCACCATGGTGTGTTGCAGAGCGTAGCCATGCCGGTCCAGCTCGCCGCGCCGGTCCCACAGGGCGGGCAGGCCGGCGACGCCGATGGCCACGCCCACGGTGCCCAGTCGGAAGGGGCGGCCGTGACTGTCGGCGATGACGATGCCCAGGCTCAAACCCAGGCGCTCGCGTATCGCCTCGCGCAAGCGGGTGGCCGAATCATCAGGATCTTGTGGCAAAAGCAAAACCGTTTCGCCCGCGCCTTCCTGGACCACATTTGAACGGTCAATGCCGGCATTGGCGCTGGTGAAGCCCAATCGATGGCGGACGATCAGCAGACCCGGCTTCATGCGCGAGATGCTCTGGCTTTCGCTCAAAATCAACTCGACCAGGCGCGGGTCCTTGCCGGTCAAGACGGCTACGTCTTTGGCCCTATCACCTGGCGACACGCCGTCCAGTTTTACCTGCCGGCCTTCAACCTTGGAGATGATCTTTGAGGCCAGGACGAGGATGTCACCCTCTTGAGGTGATAGCTTGGTGGCCGAAAAGGCGTCCATCAGCAGGCCGGCGATGTCGTCGCCCGGCCGCACTTCGGGCAAACTGGATAGGGCGGTAAGTGCCACCCCGGTCGCCAGCGCCTTACCCGAAGTCGTGTCTAACGGTTGTGTCCCAGGGGAAGATAGCGATGGTTTTGCAGCATTCATGGTTTTGGCCAGCGGGTCAACTATAGTTGACTTCAGGTGCGGTTTGAGTCTATTGTCTTTGACCTCAAGCGTTGCTTAAGGCGTTGAAACGGTCCCAGGCGGCCGCGGCCAACTGGCGACTTCGGGACGTTATCGCCGCTTCGTCCAGGGTCAGCAGTTGCCTGTTGCGCATCAGGAATTTGCCGCCGACCATGGTCGAGGTCACCATGCTGCTCTCGAAACCGAAGATGATGTGCCAGGGCAAGTTGCCGGCCGACAAGGGCGTTGTCGGCTGATAATCGACGAAGATGATGTCGGCTGCTGCTCCTTCGACTAGCTTGCCCATAGGCAAGTCGGGCCAAAAGATGCTGGCGAGCGATGCGTTATTGTGCACGGCCATCTGGGCGATGTCCATGCCATTGGCTCGCCGCGGATCGCCATGGACGACCTTATGCATTAGATAGGCCGTTTTCCATTCGGCCCACATATTGTTGCTGAAGCCATCGTTTCCCAGGCACACTGGGATGCCCAGACGCAGCATGCCCTCGATGTCGGCCGCGCCTACGGCATTGTTCATATTGCTGCGTGGCTGGTGCGTCACCCACGTTCCGGTGTCGTGCAGCAGATTCTTCTCGACGGGATCGACATGAACGGCGTGAGCCACGATGCTTTTGGGTCCCAAGATTCCGGCCAGGGCCAGCCGGTCGACGGTGCGTTTGCCATACTTGTATAGTGAATCGTACTCGTCGGCCTCATGTTCGGCGACGTGGACATGGAAACCGGTGTTCAGGCTGCGGGCCGCCGTCAGGCAGTCGGCCAGTGTCTCTTCGGATAGGCTAAGCGAAGCGTGCAAGCCGAATGCGCCGGCCAGCAGGCCGCTTTGCCTCGCAGATAACGACGATAGGAAGCGAACGTTCTCTTGAATGCCGGCCTGGGCGCCTTCTCGGCCATTGCGGTCAGTGACCTCGTAGCACAACGCGGCCCGGACCCCGGCCGTCTCTACCGCGTTGGCGATCAGGTCGAGTGAGCCGCCGATGGCATTGGGCGAGGCGTGATGGTCGATCAGCGTGGTTGTTCCGTGCTTGATGGCATCGACAAGGCAGACGAGGGCGCTGTAAGCTACGTCCTCTTCAAGCAGGGCCCGATCGAGCCGCCACCACAGACGTTCCAAAATATCCGGAAAATCCTTCATGGGCGGGCCGGGAATGGCCATGCCGCGGGCGAACGCGCCGTAGAAATGGGTGTGGGCGCAAATACTGCCGGGCATGACCAGTTGGCCGCGCGCGTCGACCTGCTCCAGCTCTGGATGGCTGATAGTAAGGGTCAGCGCGTCACCGATGGCGGCGATACGCCCGTCGCGTACCAGCAGCGCTCCATCTGAGAGGATCTCGTCGTTCTTACCCCAGGTAACCAATCGTCCATTGGTGATCAGAAAGTCGTTCATATTCAAGATTCTAGCTGTACTCTGGTTTGGCGGCAACGGGTCACCAAAATCACTTTAATATTTATGATCATCTATTTGAAATGTAAGCGGCCTTCCTTGACATGAAGAGGTCTTTGGATAAACTCTGATAGTGCTGGAGATAGCATCTGGCCTAATATGAATACGTAGAACGCGAAAGATCTGTACTTAGGAGAATAGAATGGCTGACCCATTGGTTATTGGCGATGAAGATTTTGAAAAAGAGGTGCTGGGCTCTGAGAAGCCGGTCTTGGTTGACTTCTGGGCGGAGTGGTGTGGTCCTTGTCACATGATCGCGCCTTTCGTTAAGGAGATCGCCGACGAGCAGGAGAAGGTGCTCAAGGTGGCCAAGATGGATATCGACGAGAATCCGATGACCCCCGGCCGCTATGGGGTCATGGGTATTCCGACCCTGCTGCTGTTCAAGGACGGCGAGGCGGTGGCCCGCATCGTTGGTGCTCTGCCCAAAGATCGCATCATGGCCCAAATCTTGCCCCATCTGGAAACGGCCGCGGCCTAAGTCTCAGACGTGGCCTGCTGGCTGCGCGTTAAAAGCGATTTATGAACGCCCGTCCCTATTGGATGGGCGTTTTTTTGTCAAACGGTCAAGATTGCGTAAAGAGGTCGGTCAAGCTGACGACCGAAAGCTGAAAGCTTAAGTCTATTCTTGAAGGAGGGATCACAATGCTGGAAGTTGCAATCATGATCGAAGGCCAGGATGGCCTGAATTGGCCACGTTGGCAACGCCTGGCGAAAGTCGTCGAAGATTCAGGTTTCGCCGGTCTTTACCGCTCTGACCATTACACCAATGCCAGGGGGCCTGACAAGGATTCATTGGAACTATGGGTCTCGCTCACCTGGCTGGCAAGCCATACCAACCGGCTAGAGTTTGGTCCATTGGTCTCGCCGGTTTCCTTTCGCCATCCGACCATGACGGCTCGCATGGCCAGCGCCGTGGATGACCTTTCGGGCGGGCGAATGACCCTGGGCCTGGGCGCCGGCTGGCAAGGCCGCGAACATGAGCACTATGGTTGGGATTTGCTGCCGGTTCCGGAACGCTTCGCCCGCTTTGAAGAAGGTCTGGAGGTTGTTACTCGCCTGTTGAAAGATAGCGATCCGGTCGACTTCGACGGACGGTACTACCGGCTGCAGGAAGCGGTCATGCTACCCCGGCCGGCTCGGGTCGGCGGGCCGCCGATATTGATTGGTGGCAATGGCCCGAAACGCACATTGCCCCTGGCGGCTCGTTATGCTGACGAATGGAATGGCCTGTTCATCAACCCCCATAAATTCGCCGAACTCGGCCGGCGCCTCGACCAACTGCTGCTCGAACAGGGTCGCCACCCGACCGACGTACGCCGCTCCCTTATGACCGGCACATTATTTGCTCGCGACCAGGCCGAACTCGAACGTTTGCTAGACGAATTCGCGGCCAAGCGTGACCGCCATTATTCAGCGGCCGAATTGCGTGACCGCGGCATTGTCGTCGGCGCCGGGGAACAAATCAAGAAACAGCTGGCGGATTACGAGGCGGCCGGCGTGCAGCGCATCATGCTACAGTGGCTAGATGTGGATGATCTGGACCTGCTAGAAGCGCTTGCTCAAGCGGCACTCACCTGAACCGGCCTTACGCGCCACCTTCGGCTTGTCCGCCGCGAGGTAGACGGGCGCGAGACGAAAAAAGGATAGCGACCGGGTGCGATGGCCGCTGGTCACTATCCCTGTTTAACTGTACGCAACGATTTGCTCAGGAACTCGCAGTTTTTGCTACTCTGCAGCTTCCTCGTCGGCCGAAACGTCTTCCGGGTCTTTCTCTGGGGATGTGAAGGAGTCGGCCACTTTGCCGAGTTCGTCGCTGAACCAGCGCAAACCCTTGGCCACGCTGGATCGGGTCTTCACACCAATATCGCCTGATTCGGCCTTGTCTTTAAGATCGGCCGCTTCAGATCTGGCTTTCTGGGCTGGATCGCTGGACGCGACATCCTTGAAAGCCTTGTCGATTTCGTGGGCGAAAGTCTGTACGCCTTCACGGATCTCGCTCTCAAATTCGCGCCGCTCCTCGCTGTTCCACGCTGAACGCATGGTCTCGCCGAATTGGCGGCCGAGGTTGCGTAGCTCACTAACCACGTCTGGCGTTTCTTCTTCGCTCTTGTATACAGTTTCGTCGTCCACCGGTATCTCTTCCTTGCTCAATCGGATCTTGACGTCATCCATATCTTGGCTTTGTTCGTCGGTCATTCTCAAAACTCCTTCGCTCTCGCAGCCGAACTTGCACCAGGCCATTATCATACGCAAATAATTGCGTCTCTGCATCTTTCTCTACGAGACAGAAGTCGTTATGGTTGCACCCAGTTGGCCGCATGCCGTGCACGAACCCGCGGGGTATCTAATCTACAACAGGCCTCAAAAGTTGAGTTGAAAACAACGCGATTCTGAGGGATACGGTGAAGGCAAAAAGCCAGGCCTGGTCATTCGCCAGCCTGGCTCTTCGGTGAAATCGTCGAAATGTACTGGTTAGCCTAACTCGACTACGGCGCCGGCTTCTTCTAGCTTACCCTTAGCCTCTTCGGCAGCCTCTTTGCCGACCGCTTCCATGACCGTGCTGGGAGCGCTGTCGACCACATCCTTGGCCTCTTTCAGGCCCAGGCCGGTCAGCGCGCGGACTTCCTTGATGACGTTGATCTTCTTCGGACCAATTTCCTTGAGAACGACGTCAAATTCAGTCTTCTCTTCTTCTTCGACGACGGCCGCACCAGCGCTCATCGGCATCATGCCCATTGCTACCGGCGCTGCGGCGCTAACACCCCACTTCTCTTCCAACATCTTGGTCAGTTCTGCAGCCTCTAATAGGGTCAGGCTACCAAGATCATCAACCAGTTTTTCTAGATCTGCCATTTTAATTTTCCTCCGAGAAAATTGATTTCGTATGATGTTTCAGTTAATCGGGCCAACAATCAGGCCGAGGCTTCCGCCTCATCCTGTTTGGCGTAAGCGTCTAATACATTGACCACCTGGCGCACGCCGCCGGAAACCACGGTCGCCAGGTTGCGAGCTGGCGCCTGGAGCATGCCCATGATCTGAGCCCGCAATTCGTCCAGCGACGGCAGTTCGGCCAGAGCTTTGACCTGCTCCGCTGTGAGCAGTTCGTCGTCCAGTAAGCCACCCACGATCGTGAGCTCTTCCTGGTCCTTGGCGAACTCTGTCAGCGCCTTGGCCAGCGTCGGCACTTCGTTCATCGCGAAGCCGGTAGCCAGCTGGCCGACCAATAGTTCCTCCGGCAGCTCGTGGCCGCTTTGTGACAATGCCAGGCGCAACAGCGTATTCTTTGTGACGTAATATGCGCCGTCAGCCTGGCGAACCTGGGCTCGGAGCGCCTGCATTTGCTTGACGTTCAAGCCGCTGTATTCGGTCAGAATGATGGCCTTGCTCTGGTCCAATAGCTCACTGTATTGGGCCACCAGTTCTTCCTTACGTTGCTTAGTTATTGCCAATGGTTTTCACCTCCTCATACCAAAACTCTGAATACATGAAAAAATCCTCACGCCGGCCGGCGTGAGGATTCGTGCGTTTCTCGTCTAGCTACACGGTCATGTTAATGACGATGTGGCGAACGACGCTAGAATCTCCACCTCGGCTGGCGAACATTAAGCCAGGAGAAAGACGAATCTCGTCCATCCCGGCGCCAACTGTCTCTGGTGAGAGTCTGTCGACAGTAGGTTATCTTATTGTAAAAACAATTGAATTGTTCCTAACAGTTCAATTGCTAAAGGACTACAGGCCCATCGATTCGGCGATGTCCAACTTAATTCCCGGGCCCATGGTGTTGGCTACGGTGATGCGTTGCACGTAGGTGCCCTTCGCGGCCGCCGGTCTGGCCCGCCGAATCGCGTCGAGCAAGGCATTCAAATTATCGAGTAAGTGCTCTTCACTGAAACTGGCCTTGCCGATAGGCGCGTGGACGTTGCTGGTCTTGTCGACCCGGAATTCAACACGGCCGGCCTTGGCTTCCTCGATCAGTCGCGGAAGGTCCTCGCCCTGGGCCACGGTGCCCGCACGTGGATTTGGCATCAGGCCGCGCGGACCAAGAATACGGCCCAGGCGGCCGACTTTGCCCATCATCGATGGGACGGCGATGGCCACGTCAAAATCGGTCCAGCCACCTTGTATCTTCTTGATCATCTCATCGTCAGCCACATAGTCGGCCCCGGCTTCCTCGGCCCGCCGCGCATCTTCGCCATCGGCGAAAACCAGGATGCGCACGGTCTTGCCTAGGCCATGGGGTAGTAGCAATACGTCACGGACCTGTTGGTCGGCATGGCGCGGATCGACCCCCAGCCGAAAGTGTACTTCGACAGTCGGATCGAAAGATGTGAAGGCCGTTTCCCTGATCAATTTGACCGCTTCAGCGCGGGTGTACTCGTGATCGCGGTCAACCTTGGCCGCTGCTTCTAGATATTTACGTCCTCTTTTACCCATTGTATCTCCTTGTGGTGCTGGCGGACACGCTCTGCGGCGCATCCTCCCACGGGACTATTGTCACTTAATCCTGAACGACGATGCCCATGCTGCGGGCGGTGCCGGCAACGATCTTCATCGCGCCGTCGACGTCAAGGGCGTTCAGGTCTTTCATTTTCAGTTCGGCGATCTCGCGCAACTGGTTGCTGGTTACCGAACCAACCTTGTCACGGTTCGGGACGGCCGAGCCGCCGTCAATGCCGGCGGCCTTCATCAGCAGTGAGGCGGTAGGCGGTGTCTTGAGAATGAACGAGAAACTATTGTCGGTGTATACGGTCACCTCGGCCGGGATAATCTGGCCTACCTGATTGGATGTCCGGGCATTATATTCTTTGCAGAACTGCATCAAGTTTATGCCATGAGGGCCGAGCGCCGTACCAACCGGTGGCGCAGGATTCGCCTTACCACCTTGAATTTGCAGCTTTACGACTGCAGCTACTTTCTTCGCCATTTGCTATACATTCTCCACGTGTAGGAAGTCTAGTTCCACCGGCGTTTCGCGGCCAAAGAAAGAAACCAATACTTTGACCTTAGCCCGCTCGACATCTATTTCGTCAACTGTTCCGATAAAATCACTGAACGGCCCCGATCGAATACGCACTTTTTCACCAGGCTGGAAGTTGAACTTAACCTTGGGCGCTTCCGCCTCCATGCGATTCATGATCTTAGCCACTTCGTCAGAGCGTAACGGCGTCGGTTCGTTGCCCATGCCCACGAAACCGGTCACACCTGGCGTGTTGCGAACCACGTACCAGGAATCCTCATCCATGATCAACTGGACCAGGATATAGCCGGGAAAGACTCTGCGCTCGACTGTGCGTCGCTTGCCGTCCTTGATCTCGATCTCTTCTTCGGTGGGCACCACGACGTCGAATATCTTGTCCTGCATGCCCATAGTCTCGATCCGTTGCTCGATACTGTGGCGCACCTTATTTTCATAGCCGGAATAGCAGTGGACGACGTACCAGGCCCGCCCATCTTCGTCAAAGGGCAGCACTTCTATTGCGTCGTCGTCGTCGCTATCTTCGGCCGAGGTTATTTCATCCGCGGCCTCTTCTTCGGCCGGGGTTATTTCATCCGCGACTTCTTCTTCGGCCGAGGTTATTTCATCCGCGACTTCTTCTTCGGCCGAGGTTACCTCTTCCGCGGCCTCTTCTTTAGTCTCGGCTTCTTCGATAGCCTCTTTTTCCAACTCTTCGCTCATAATGGGTCGCCCACTTGTCTCAAAGCAATTTTACCGCGTTGGCTCGTCGCTGGACGGGCCCTCAGGCCCGATATCCCTGTGTTCGTCTGCCTGCACGCCATCGCTACTCTGAGAACCTCTTGTGATCCTGTCTATACGCCTACCAGGACTCGGACCAATTCCTGGACGCCCCTGGAAAAGATAAAATCCAGCACTCCCAAGAACAAAGCCATCACCGCGGTAACGCCCAAGACGATGGCCGTCAGCCGTTGTGACTCTTGCCGGGTTGGCCAGGTAACCTTGCGCAGTTCACCGCGTGTTTCGCGCAGATACTTGAATAGCGTGTTTTCAGAAGGCTTAGCCGATTTTGCTCGCGTCACGATTAATTGTTCCTTTCGAGATATTTGGCTTTCAGCTTTCAGCCTGTAGCCTTGCCTTATTGCTTCTCGCCGCTTGAACCGCGCAACTTCGCGCTATCCTAATCGATGAGTCAAACAGGGGGTGCAGGACTCGAACCCGCAACCTACGGTTTTGGAGACCGTTGCTCTGCCAGTTGAGCTAACCCCCTACATCACAACTAGTGATTACTTGTCCAGCAAGGAATCACTCGACAATGCAGGTCGTCTGCCACCAGGCCGCTCGTTAACGGGTCTCCCGGTGCTGCCGATGCTGCCGGCAGCGCGGACAGTACTTCATTAACTCGAGGCGACTCGGGTCATTGCGCCGGTTCTTCTCCGTAATGTAATTGCGCTCATTACACTCGGTACAGGCCAGAGTAATGACTGACCTGACTGCTTTCTTCGCCATAAAATAACTCCCAAGACTAGGTCGGCAAGCCGGCGACGGTCAGCGCCGCCGGCTTGCTCGCCTGTCTCAAAGTTCGTACTTAGTCCAGAATCTGGGTGATAACGCCGGCGCCGACGGTCAAGCCGCCCTCGCGAATGGCGAAGGTGCTGCCCTGCTCCAACGCCACGGGTGTTATCAACTCAACTTTCAGATTCACGTTATCGCCAGGCATGACCATTTCCACGCCTTCCGGTAACGTGATCTCGCCGGTTACGTCCATCGTGCGGATGTAGAACTGCGGCCGGTAGCCGGGGAAGAATGCCTTATGCCGTCCACCCTCGTCCTTGCGCAGCACATATACCTCGCCCATGAACTTCTTATGTGGC
>JBFFWQ010000030.1:0-52958 GCA_041570195.1 Promineifilaceae bacterium (SeqCode)
GCTCTGAATTCCAGCGTAGAGTCGGATCCTCGGCCGCCAAGCGGTTCAAAGCCGTGGTCAGCTTGGCGACGTCAGACTGGGAAACCGGATGCACAGCCACTGACACGATGGGATCAGGTTGTTCTATGGCGGCGATGGTCATCTTGTTGCCCTGATCGCACAGGGTGTCGTTGGTACCGACATCGCCTAACTTAATGACGGCGCCGATGTCGCCGGCGTGCAAACGAGTGACCGGCAGTTGATCGCGGCCGCGCAGGACATTGATCGTCGCGACACGTACTTCGCTGTCCTGATCGATGGCCCAAACCCGGCTGTCGGATTCGAGTATGCCGCCGTAGAGTCGAAGGTAGGTCATTTTGCCGTAAGGATCCTCGCGAGTCTTAAACGCGAACGCGGCCAGGGGCGAGATGTCGGACACGTCAAGTTCGACTTCCTCACCGGCGGCGTTCCTTGCCTCAAAAGCGCCTACTTCGTCGGGCGCTGGCATCAATTTGACCAACGATTCTAGCAAGGGTTCGACGGCGATGCCGGCCTGCGGCGCGGCGAACGTGATGGGTACAACCTGGCCACTTTTAACGGCCGCCTTCAGACCGGTAATCATGTCGGCGTCGGTCAATTCTTCGCCTTCCAGGTATTTTTCCAAGAGTGCATCATCGCCTTCGGCCGCCGCTTCCATCAACTCAAAACGAGCCTCTTCGGCGGCGTCGGCCATGTCGGCCGGAATGTCCTCTAACTTGTCGCCGCTACCGAGCCGGGCTTTCATGGCCAATAGATCGACGACGCCCCTGAAGTCGGTGCCTTCGCCAATGGGCAGCTGCAGGTTGACGAATGTGCCCGGAAGATTCTCCCGGATGCTGCTCATGACTCTGGAAGCGGAAACATTCTCGCGATCCATCTTGTTGACGACCAGCAGGCGAGCCAGGCCACGCTCCGCGCTCGATTGCCAGACTTGTTCGGTGCCTACCTCGACCCCGGCCACGGCCTCGACGAATACCAGCGCGCCTTCGGCCACGGCCAGGGCGCTGTTCACTTCGCCGACGAAATCCACGTAGCCTGGTGTATCCAGCAAGTTCAATTTGTGATCTTGCCACTCGATTGGCGCGATAGCCGTCGAAATGGACCCTTGACGGGCGACTTCTTCTTCCTCAAAATCCATGGCCGCCGTGCCGTTGTCTACCTGGCCCATTCGGGTCGTAACACCGGCGTCAAACAACAGCCGTTCCACAAAGGTGGTCTTGCCTGCCCCATTGTGGGAAACAAGCGCGATGTTACGAATTTGTCCAGTATTGTATTCCTTCATTTTAGTGAAACCTCACGGGAATTTGGTTTGGAAAGATCTGTCCTATGAGAACGGACCGGATTGTAGATGAAAGGACTGCCGGTGTCAAAATGGACTGGGCAGCAGCGGTTGACCGATCATCGGCCCTCGAATATAATCACATCTGACCTCCTGGCTTAACACAGAGAACCTACCAGCGATGGACGACCGATCGGCGGCTCACCTGAGCCGCCAGGCTTCATCAGTGAGATGGACCAGGAAGGCAGCGATAAATCAGAACTCAGATGCAACCCGTTTTTCACACAAATGCCATACAATACTTCGGTGATCGGATTGGGGAGCGCCGACGTTGACTGAACCGGAATCTGGTTCGGAGCCGCCTGAACCAAGCCAGCCATACTCCTCCGTTCACAGCACTGATACTGTGTTCTCTTTCGTCGCGCCCCAAATGACGGCCGCGTGGGCATTGTACCGCGCCAGGGCGAGCTAATGCGCGACAAGACATCGTCCATCACCGCGCCGGAAGGCGCAGCCACGCGATTCAAGTGACTTCCCGATGACGGATTTCCTGTTGGCTTTCGCCATTCTCTCTTTACTTATCTTTTTCAACGCCCTCTATGTTGGTGCCGAGTTCGCTGCCGTATCTTCGCGACGAACGCGGGTCAGCCAGATGGCCGGATCAGGCAATCGCCTGGCCAGGATGCTGCTGCCAATCTTGGAAAGCAGCCAGGGTCTAGACAGATACGTCGCCACCTGCCAACTAGGCATCACCGCTTCCTCGCTCATCCTGGGTGCTTACGGGCAAAACGTGGTGGCCTTATGGCTGATCCCTCCTGTCAGCCAGGTTCTTGAGTGGCTGACGCCCTGGACGGACGCCCTCAACCTCACTTCCGGGGTGATTTCCGAAGCGTTGGCCACGACCATAGCCATAACTGGCGTCTTATTGTTCTTGACCTTCCTACAGGTGATTCTGGGCGAGTTGTTTCCCAAGTCAGTGGCCATTCAGTTCCCTGAGAGAATCGCGCTACTTACGGTGGCGCCTGTGCGTTGGTCGATGTTTCTATTCCGGCCGTTCATCTGGCTTTTCAACGGGAGTGGTAATCTGATCTTGCGTTTGCTCGGTGTCGAGATTCACGCAAGCCATGGCCGGGCCCATTCACCAGAAGAAATTGAAATCCTGGTGACCGAGAGCCACGAAGGCGGATTACTGGACGACGAGGAACGTCAATTACTGCGCAATGCCTTTCGCTTTCGTGACCTCACCGCGCGGCAGGTTATGGTTCACCGGACGAGAATCGTGGCGGCGCCGGTGAATAGCGGCGTGGTCGAGCTGATGCAGATCGCCCTGGACGCCGGACACACCCGAATTCCTCTTTACCAGGACTCAATTGACACGATCATCGGCTTCGTTCATGTGAAGGATCTGTTCCGCCTGTACGTGGACGGCAATGAGAACCTGGCCGAGATCATGCGCGAAGTATTGCATTTGCCGGAGACTCTACCCGTAGTGGATGTATGGGAAGCGTTGGGCATCAAACGACAGTATATCGCCGTGGTATTTGACGAATATGGCGGTACGGCCGGCCTCATCACCTTTGAAGACCTGATTGAGGAGATCTTTGGCGAACTGCAAGACGAGTTTGACGACGAAAGCGCACTGATCGCCCTCGACGCCGAAGGACGCATTTACCTGAGAGGCGATTTGTTGGTGGCCGACGTCAACGAGTATCTGCAGTTGACTCTGCCCGATACGACCGATACGCTGGGCGGCTTGATTCTCAGTGAACTCGGCCGGCCGCCGGACATTGGCGACGAAGTCTCCTTTGGCGATACCGTCATTCGCGTGGAGACGATGGCCGATTTGGGCGTCGCCGAAGTATCCATCCAGACGGCGCTGGCCCAAGTCAGTAGCCAGGTAGGCGAATGGGAAGTGGGCGACCATGAATAAGGCTCTGCTTCTGCTACCGTTCCCGATCGTGGCATTCGGGGCCGGCCTGGCGGCGTCCGAAACCCTGCCGAGCCCGGTCACGCTGATCGTGCCGGTGCTCATCATCCTCGTTCTGGTGGTTCTCAATGGTTTCTTCGTGGCGGCCGAGTTCGCGATAATCGGCGTCCGGCCGAGCGAAGTGGACAAGATGGTCCAAGAGGGTACCCCAAGGGCCGGCGAGATCCAGGCAATCCAAGATTCGCCGGCGAAGCAGGACCGCTATATCGCCACGGCGCAGCTTGGCATTACGGTAGCCTCTCTGGGATTGGGCATGTATGGCGAGCCACGAATTGCCGAATTCATCGAACCTTACCTGGCGCTGATCTTTAATGATCCTTCATCAGCGCTGGTGCATACCGTGGCCTCGGTGATCGCCCTGGCAATTCTGACCTATTTGCATATTGTAATCGGCGAGATGGTGCCCAAATCGCTGGCGCTGTCGGAGCCGGATCAGGCCGTGCTGCGCATCGCCAGGCCCATGGCATGGGCGCAAGCGATTCTAGGCATTCCGGTACGGGCGCTCAATGGCATCGGCCGGGCCATGCTGAAATTACTCAAAATCGCGCCCGCCGAAGGCGAGGCGCGTCTTCATTCGGCCGAGGAGTTGGAACTGATTGTCACCGAGAGCGCTGAAGGTGGGTTGTTGCTGGAAGAAGAGGAGGAAATGATCCGTAATATCTTCGACTTCAGCGAACGACAGGTAGGGCAGGTCATGACTGCCAGGCCAAAGGTGCAGGCGATTTCTCTGGGCATGACATTGGATGAACTGTTGCCGGTGATTATTGCCAGCCGGCACAGCCGGTTTCCAGTCTATGAGGGCGACCTTGATCACGTAGTGGGCATCTTGCACCTGAAGGATTTGGTCCGCCAACAACTGCGCAACAAAGGCGACCTCGATCTACGGCTCATGTTGCGGCCGGCGCCGGCGGTGCCGGAGGATCAACCGGTCGAGCAACTGCTGGCGGCCTTTAAGCGGCAGCGGATTCACATGGCCATAGTCCTCGACGAATTCGGCGGCATGTCCGGCGTGGTGACCCTTGAAGACCTGGTAGAAGAGATCGTCGGCGAAGTTCGCGACGAATTCGACTTTGAAAAAGAGCCTCTAGTCGAGCTGGCCCCGGGCGAGCTGGAAGTGGTCGGTACTTACCTGGTGGATGACCTGATCGATTATGTGTACCTGGGCGAAGAGTCTGAGCTACCAGATGTCGACACGGTTGGAGGATTGATTCACACTTGGCTGGGCCGGCCGCCGCAAGTGGGCGACACTATCCCGTTGCCGAGCAATAGCCAGGTGATCATCACTGTTCTCGACGTCGATGGCCTGGCCATCGCCCGGGCGAAAGTTGAGTTCCCAGTAGGCGAGGACGATAGCGACGCCCTGGATAACGAAAACAATGGGACGCGGATTGACCCGGTTTAACGCCGATCAATGGTGGTTTTAAGGGCCGTCAATGGCTGGTCGCTGGTAGCCGGGAACTGGTTCGATCGTTAAGCGCCGTATAAGTAGGTGAACTTTTCATTGGCGTAGCGGACGAAGGCCTGATGATCCAGCTTGCGGCCAGTAGCCCGGATGACTAGTTCGCCCGGAGAGAGGGCGCGACCGTGCCGATGGATATTGTCGCGTAGCCACTCCATTAGCCCGGCGATCTGACCCAAAGCCAATTGAGTTTCTAGCTCTGGTTTCTGGCTCAACGCCGCTTCATAGAATTGAGCCGCGTAGAGGTTGCCCAGGGCATAGGTGGGGAAGTAGCCGAAACCAACCAGGGTCCAGTGAATGTCTTGCAAGCAGCCCAATCTGTTGTTGGGCGGCGCCACGCCCAGGTACGTACGCATCTTGTCATTCCAGGCCGCGGGTAGTTTTCTGGGCGAAAGTTCGCCATTCAGAAGGGCTTGTTCAAGTTCGAAACGTAGGATGATGTGGATATTGTAGGTCAATTCGTCCGCCTCCACGCGGATGAAGCTGGGCTGGACCTTGTTGACCGCGCGGTGGAACGTTTCAGGCGTCACCGATGCCAATTGCCCAGGGAAGACTTCCTTAAGGGCGGGCAGATGCGCGCGCCAGAATCCCAGGCTCCGGCCGACCATATTCTCGAGCAACCGGGACTGTGATTCGTCCAAGCCGGCCGAGGTTTCCTTGGCCAGCGGGGTGCGGGCGAGTCGGGGGCTGACGTTCTGGACGTATATGGCGTGCCCGGCTTCGTGCAGCGTGGCGAAAATCGAAGGGCTCAGTTGGTCGGGGAAGTAGCGGGTTGTGATGCGGACGTCGTTCAACGATAGGCTCGTCGAAAAAGGGTGCACCGCGGTAGCCAGGTGCCCACGGGCGAAATCATAGCCCACGGCGGCGGCGATATGGTGTGCGAACTTCTGCTGCAAGTGAACATCGTAACGCTGATGCAGGAAGCTGTCATCGACCTCTCGGCCGAGGCCGCTTACCGACCTGTAAAGAGGCAGAAGCTCCTCCTTTGCCGCATCAAAGACAGCTCTGATGTCGGCCGTGGAGGTGCCCGGTTCATAGCGGTCTAGCAGGGCATCATAAGGCTCCGCATCGTAGCCCAGCAACTCGGTCTTCTCACGAGTCATCTCGATGATCCGGGACAGCCAGGGCCAGAAGCGATCATAATCATCATCTTCGCGGGCCTGCTTCCAGACGGTGGTCGCCTGGCTATTGAGAGCGGCAAAGCGACTGACGAATTCCGGCGGAAGAAGGCGGGCCTTGACGTAGTCGCGGCGCAAGTAACGTATCAAGCTCGCCTGGGGACTCTCATAGGCTGCGCCGTTCAGTTCGCCGGCCGCGGCTTCAATCATGTCGCCCATCTCATCAGCCGTATAGAGCGTATGGCATACTTTTTGCAATGTAGCGATCTGGTTGGTCCGGTCGGCATCGCCCATCTTGGGCATGATAACTTCGCGATCCCAGGTCAGGACGCGGGCGGCCTTGCGCAGGTCGTAGATCTCGTGGACCCGCGACAATAGTGCTTCGTACTTCATGGTTTGTTAATTATTCCTAGCGAAAATGAATCCGCCGATGACAGGATCCACGAGTCATCAGCTTACAATAGCAGGGGAGTTTACAGGAAATGTCGCTTGGGGCAAGAGTTTGGCGGCGCGTATTATTCTCAGGAGAGACCAAGCCCATTCAGCGCCGAGGCGAAGACCAGGCGCAAGTCAGCGCTATGGTTTACAAAGAAAGGCACGACGCCGGCGACAGGATCGCGATACTGCCAACCAAGCACTTCGATCATGATGTAATCGGCGATAGCCCACAGCCCAAAACATCCCACGGCAAAGAGGATAATGGCCACGGCAATAGCGATCACCAGGCAACTTTGGGCGCAATGAAAACCGCGAGCCGGCAGGGTTTGAACCTTAGATTCACCGCTCTCAGTTGAAGACGTGCGGACGCGAGGGGGCTCCAGCCCCACGACCTGGCCGTGACCACGACAGCCGTAAGCCGTGCAGCGATTGCCGTTCGCCTGCCAGCAATGAGCATGATGGCGGGTGGCATCTTCTGGGCATATGGCCAGATCGTCTCCGGGGGCGAATGGCTGTTTGCAGAGCGCGCAGGCTTCCCCCAGAAACGGGGATCTCTTGTCGACAGTTACCGGCCTCAACGCCATCCAATTGCTCTCTTGATACGATCAAACAAGCTGCCCCAGAACTCGCGTCGGGCCTCTTCGCGCTGGCGCCTCTTTTCTTCTGCTTTCAATTGCTTAGAACGGCCGTTGGGCGAGGGTATACGCCTGGGCGCGTGCTTTGGCAGATCCGAGTAGCTTATTCTGAGCAGCGGACCCACTTCTGTGCCGTACGTGTAGCATTCCTGATGCTCGCATCCCAACGTTGCGCACTTGCCCCCATTTTGCTCCCAGCATGTGCGATGATAGAGAGTATGGCAGTTGGAGCAAACAACAGGCACCAGCGCCGAGCTGTCGACGTTCTTCTCGACCGAACTGGCGCAAATAGGGCAACTCAAACTCAGACGATTCGCTTCGGCGATGTCTTCGGCGGAGATTCTGATAGGTTCGCTCTCACTCATTGGTCAACTCGTCAAATAGCATATAACCTCGCCCCATATCACGGGCGACGACCCAATACTATTTTACCACGACTCTGACGCCCATATAGGCCACGGAAACTCGTAGGCCTCGACCTGACTCTTGGACCGGTCCCACGAGAAGAAGCCACTGCGCCGGGCCAGCGGATCGAGGACAAGGGCCACATGCCAGAGTTGAGTGAAGAAGTTGTGATGGATAAACTGGTCCATGCCGGAAAGGAAGATACCAAAACCGGGATGGGTGTGGTACCAGCCAACGATCACCGCACTGTCGTCGGGATAGAGTTCAGCCAGACGGTCATTCATGTAGCGCCAGCTCTCCGGCGTGTAGGTGACGCTGGCCCCGTGCATGCGGGTGTGTTTGGCGATGATCATATCGCTGATATGGACTACGTAGCGCCCGTCGGGTTGTTTTTCAGGCGGCGGGCCGATCAAAACGCCGGCTACTTCGCGGTCCGGGCTGCTGATGGCGTGCGCCTGGGCGTCGCGGAATGCGGTCTCGTTGATCAGGATATCAACCGCTGAAGGTGTGCTATGTCCCAGCGGCCGGCGCCGGCCCAGGATACGCCTGTGCGGCCGGACGACGGGCGGCTCAGGTTCAACTGTTTCTACTTCGGCCGACGCTTCACGCTCCTCATGAATCTGCTCCGACTCGGCAACGGTCACCATGGGTTCGGCTTCGACGTCCACATCGCCCGCTTCATCTACCGGATCGCTCGCTGCCTCGGGCGTCTCTCGTTCGTCTACTACCACTTCGCTGGCAACCGGCCCTGGCTCTTTTTCCCCCCGAGGCGCTAAAGTGCCGGTGATTTCCCCGGCAGATTTTGCCGTAGAGAGCACCCCATCTTCAGATGCCTGGTCGTGCTCGACCTCAGCCGCCTCGCCCGGAGCCGAGTCAGGAGATGACTGTTCAGATCCAGCCGCGTCCCCATCTTCGGGCTCATCCTGAATGTCAGGGAAGATGACAGCGTGATCAAGCAACAGGTCGCTGGCCGCTGGTACCATGCCTTCCGTAGCGTCGTAGTCAACCTCAATATGGAGCCGGTCGTCGACCACGAGATCCACCAGTGTTGAGTCACGGTATTCGGCCCATGCTTCCGCTTCCAGATCGTCAGCGAATTGCTGTAGCTGGGCAAGGGTGCAGTCCTGCAATGGCACCGCGATGCCGTCGGCGAGGGTCAGCTTGTCGGCCGGACCGAGCTCCAGCCGCAATGTGGTTTGGCCCGATTCGCCGGGCAGCGTTATGGTGATTATCACCATGTAGGTCGGGGATTCGTTCCCACTCATACCGAGTTATCCACGATCAGGGCGTGCCTGCTAGCAGACGATCGATCAACAGCAGCAAGGTTATTAGAAGGCTGAGTCCACCAATCAAGACGCCCCACCAGGGGCTAATGGGCGGCAATGCCGGCTTGGCGTTCGGTGGCGAGTGTACATGCCCGGCGCTCGGCATCGCTTCCGAGCGATAGGCGCCTTCACGCCAGACAGATGATCGAAGGAATTGCCAACTGACGACGCTGCCGATCTGCTCATCCAACACTTCGTAGTAGCCGTCGATCTCGGACAGTTTAGCGTCGACATTGCCCTCGCCCGACCCGTCCCAGCCGACCAGGCAGCCTTCGCCCCTGACAGGGTCGTAAACCAGGCCGACCTGCCAGGGCATGACGAACGCTGCTTGATGAACGATCACATCGTCGGCCGAGTAAAAGACCCCCAGGTTCGGATGGGTGTGGTACCAGCCGACGATGTCCAGTTCCGGATAGCGCCGGGCGCGTTCTTCGTGTAGTTGTGCCCATGAATCGGCGGTGAACGTGAAGTGTACCGGGCCGTGATCGTCCGTATGAACGGGCAGAGTGGCCCGTACTTTCACGATGAAGCCCGCCTCGTCATTGCCAACCTCGCCCAAGAGCACGCCGCCAAGTTCGCGGGTCAAATCCCGGATCGCGTGACCCTCGATTTGTCTCAGGCTCAATTGGCTTATAGCGACTCGCACCTGGCCAGCGGCCGGTTTGGCGCCGTGAAGCAGTATCGACCTGGGTTCACCGGCCGTCGAAACCGGCGGCTGAGATTCCTCCGGCTGAGGTTCCTGCGGCTCAGAACCGCGCGGCTCTGACTCCCGCGGTCGATTGTCCTGAGCGGTATTCTCTACCGCCGCCTTGGCCGGCGGCCGCGCGACGTCATCAGAGCCGGGCTTATCCGAGTAAGTTGATGTTGAGGTCATCAGACTCCTCGTCCATCATAATGACGATCTCGTCTTCGAGGGACCTACCCTTGAGCGGCCGTCGATCAATGGGGAATATGCGCTTGTTGCGCAAGGCCCAGGCGGCCGCTTTGGAATTCATCGGGTCCTTCGGTCCAAGATTCTTGTATTGAACCATTTCGCCCAGGGTGAGCAGCAACTCATCCAGGGTCTTTGCTGGCCACCAGGCGCCGATACAAACGGCGCCGGTGCTATGGATATTGGGGTGGAAGATCGGCGTCATCCACTTGAGCTGTGGCTGTTTTAGCGGGTATTCGGCATGGAGATAGATGCTGACTTCGTGAACTTCACGAATCAACGGCCGGCCGCCGGGCTGAAGTTTCTCCACACCACGACAGGTGAATCGGATCAGGTACTTCTCAGGCGGATCGCCGTCAGTGTTCAAAATGTGAATAAGCTCGCTACGATTCACCAATTCGCGGATGCGTTGATGATCGTTGCGTAGCCTGGTTTCGCGTATGTCAAATGACATTGTCTTCCTCTGAAAGCCTATCAGCCTGATGTTGGACGAATAACTTCTCATCGCCGATTTGCAAGATCAGCCAACTGTCTTGTAGGAAAAAAGGACTGAGCTAACGGGTCGCTCGCTCAGTCCTCTGTTGTCAATAATGCGACTATCCGTCCGCTTCTCAGGTCAGGCGCCCATGATCGCCTCGTCAAAGAGGATCATGACCTATTCCTGCTTTCTGCCAACCAAACCATGATTCTGGCCGCCGCCATTCTAACCGGCCGTCACCTCTGGGAACAAACTCAAGATGTCATCTTCGGTCACGCCGGCGTCAGACAGTGAATCGTCGTCCGCCAACCGCTTGCCCGACGAGCGGTGATCCAGACGGTAAGTGATGGGGTTCGCGCCTTGATTGGTGGGCAGACCCATTTTGCTAACAAGCGCCGGAATCAAGCGGCGCATGGGTACATCGTCCGGTAGCTCGACTGGTGTCTTCTTGGAACCGGTGGGATCGTAGATGATAACCTTAATACTAGCCATTTCACAAGCCTCCATATGGTACTTCAATAGACATTACGTCAAACCCCGCCTTTAGGTTGCACAGATAGCGGCCGTTTTCTTCGGCGAGAATCACGGTCGTGGCAGGGCTGAATTTGATCATTATTCGAACTGGAAGAACGACTGACGGTCGCCACTCAGTTCTAGGTAAATACGCTCCTTACCGTTCCGGGCGCGAATTATACCAAGAGCAGGCACATCAAAATCGACCAATGTGCGTCCCAGGAATCCTTCGGAGCCATCAATACGGTGGGTTAGATGCATCTCACGCCGGTCGCCGCATTCCGGGCAGGCAAATTCAGTTTCATAAAGGCGGGCCATGCGTTTGAATACCGGCGTCTCCGAATCGCAGTTGGGACAGACCATGGCCGTCACGATTTCGCCGTCGAATTCTAGCACGGTTTCGGGACCAAGACGCCTACGGGCCACGGCCAGCAGCTCACCCAGCGTAGATGAATCGCTGGTGAAATCAAGCAATTCCACGATGGGCTCGAGCCGGGCATGGCTCATGCAGTCTTCACGCACAGGGTACTCCGTAGTATAGATATCGTTAGTCAGGCCGTTAATCATCAACGCTTTGCCCGGTTGCACCTCCATGTCGTGGATTAGCTTCAGCGCTTCTTGGGTCTGAAAGGCGGCGACGATCGAGGCGCTGGTGGGCGTGGTCGGTACCTTGCCTTGCAGCACGTTTTCACGGGCCAGCAATGGGCATGAGTAGCGCAAGCTGATTATCTGGTAATCCAGGTCGGTCAATGTGCATTCGTAGCAAGCGCCCTGGCCAGGCCAGAAGACGCGCACTATACCCATAAGCTCCTGAATTGCACCGTCCACCCAGGGCTTGCCGATGGCCCAACTGAAGCGATTCAAGGACAGGCGGGCCTCGCGATTATCCAGGCAACCGACGACTACGTCCACGTGCCTAAAGACGCCGAGGCCCATTTCGTAGTTCACGTCGCCATGCCAGGCCTGCACCTTCACATCGGGATTGAGCTGCTTCACGCGTTGGGCGGCAACTTCAGATTTGCGGCGGCCGCGATCGGATTCGCGAAAGAGCACCGAGCGACTCAGATTGCTGTCCTCAATTGTGTCAAAGTCGGCAACTAGAATATTGCCTATACCCATCAAGGCTAGATTCTTAAGCACTTCGTTGCCCAAGGCTCCAGCGCCGACGACCAGAACGGTCGCGCCCCTCACAACTTCCTGTTGCCACCAACTGATGTAGCCGAAAGTATGATAGCGATCGGTGTCCGGATCGGTGATTACCAGCGTGTCTGACATAGAAACTCTCTGAATAGTTGATTCTTCAATTGGATCTTAATTGATGGATTATTGACCCCTTAATCGCCGGCCGGGGGACGATATGTAGTTCTGTGATACGACCAGCGAGCCATCGGGGTTGTAGGCGACGCCGATGCCTGTATGGGTCCAAATGGGGTTCAAGATGTTGCCACGGTGATTGGTCATGCTGCGGGGCTGATTCATGAAAGCCTGGTGGATTTCGTCGATGGCAGAGCGTGTGCCGGCCGCATGGCCATAGAAGACGCCGATATTCTCGCCGCAGGCAACATAGGTGATGCCCTGCCGATCAATTCGCTGGGCCACAGTAATGCCCTCGGGCGTCACATGCGCCACGTACTGGCGGCGGAGCATATCGGCCGAATGACCTCGGGCGACGGCCGTCAAGTCGTCATGCAAGATCAACCGTGCCGTTCCCAGCCAACGGGGCAAATGGGCCTTACGCGCTTCGTTGAGCAGTTCGAACATGTACATCTCTAGCCGGCGCAGATCGTCCGAGGTGCTGGGTCTGGGCGTTTCCGGAGCCAGATCGTCGGCCGTAATGGAGATGATGGCGCCAGAGGTCGCCAGAGGCGGCTCGTCGACCGGAATCTCCTCGGCCGTGATGGTTATGACATCAGGGGTCGCCGGATGGCGGCGGGCCAACATGTGGGCTCGCTCGATATCCTCTTCGGTCAGCTGTAGCCAATCGTCGTCCATCTTTCGCTACTTTATCGTTATTTTTCGGCTGAGCGATTGCCGAACCATGCCCGTCACTCGTCGCCAGGGGGATCCAGGCGGCGGTAGAATGGCAGAATGAAATGGGTCCGGTCGGCATGGAGGGTGATTGACTTGCGTTCTGTTTCACCACTTTCCTCGCGCGGCCAGGTGACGTCCACGTCATAGGTGAGCCCGGATTGGGCGCGCACGGGCAACTCGCAAGTGAACTTACCTTCCCGATCAGTCGTTCCGGCTACATAGCTCTTGATGCCCTTGCAGCTCACACGGACCTGCAAGCCGTATAGACCAGGGCCATCCGGGTAGTTCTGCACCACGACCCGCAGCTTGGTAGTGGTCAGCTCTTCCTGGCGGAACATCTGGCGCAACGAAACGGTGAGGCTGGGCCGGGATTGGGCTGAAGACGTCGTGCTGGGCATGACGACGGCCGAGGCCGGCATTGGGCTGGGCGGCGCGGCGCTGCTCCCGGTTACCTGATCACGCTCTATTGTGATCTGTGGCATGCGCACTGGTTCATTCGGCTCGAGGCGCTCGCCGGCTTCTACGCGCTCGCCGTTCACCTCGTCGGCCGAGATCACCAATGGATCACCCACGGTGATCGACGGCTGATCAACCGCTTCTTCAGGCTCGATCTGCAGAGTTTCCGCGGCCATCTCTGGATACGTTTCCGGAATGGGCGGCCGATAGTGCGGCGGCAAGGGAGCGATGGGCTGACCATTCGCGTCCAATTCTTCCAACATCGGCGCGCCGGAAGGCGGCTTGGACAGAGCGCGGTTCAATTTGTCGCGTTCGGTGGCGCTGCGTTGCACCTGGCGACGAACGAACTGGGCCGCGCGGCGCAATAGCTGGCCAGCCGGCGTATTTGGGTTCGGCGGCGCAGCCGGGTCCAATTGTTCAACTGGATAACCGCTTCGCCAGGCGAAGGCCGCGGTAATGACGGCCAGCCATTTCGGTCGCCGCGGTTCACTGCTGACCGGCACTCTGGCCAAACCACGCACCTCATCTTCCTCAAACAAACCCGTCTCTTGCAGAAGATCGTATAGTGTGACACGAAGCGCAGCATCAACCTCCAAGAGGCCGGCGAAATCGCCCAAGGTTGCCTCGTCCATCAGATCTGAGGCGCGCAGCAAGGCCTTGGCTCTCGATTCGGTCAATGCGGCCGAATCGCCCGCCAGCCACTCAGCCAGGCGTCTGGCGTATGCTTCGAGTTCATCTCGGGTGCGCAGTGCGCGAATTGTATTGATCGTCGCTTCATCCTTCATGATTCAGTGCTCCAAGGAGTGCTAAGCAAAGCAGACCTCCTGGCCAAAAGAAACCTGACTTTCTGGCGGCTGCGCCTGCTTCTGCAATCCGTCAAAGCCAGGTTTCTGACAATCAGACTAGACGGGCAAGCTGGTCTCAATCTCGTGCAGACCTTCCCACACGCGCATCAACTCCTCAACATCGGAGACGCTCTCCAGGTCGATTTCCATTTCCTTCCGCAGTTCGGGGTCGGCCAGGTTCCGATCATGTTGCTTCAGCATCGGCTTGACCAACAGATTGTTGAAGTCACGTTCGGCCTTTGTGGCTTCCAACCAGAACAGACGTCTGAGGCGCGGCAGCAGTTCATCATCGCTGAAGAGGTCGGCAATAATCGCGCCAAAGATACGATTGGTTTTCAGGGCGATATTGTCAAGTTTCTCGGCATAGCTCATTTCCAGATCGCCGTAGCCACTCTCGGCCGATTCGGCGCCTAGCTTGATGCCGGTCACGTCTTCTGGAGTTTCGGCGTCGAGTATATTGATGAGAATATCCCCGCCAGCCTCAACCTCGACCTGCTGGTCGTTATCCGAGCCGGCGGCCGCGGATTGCGGGGCAGCCGCAGCGGAGCGCTCAGCGGTACGCTGCGCCTGAACAGCCATTTCGCGACGGACAGCTTCAGGGCCAGTGAGGACCACGTCGAGCAACCGGTCGTCCTCAGGCAACGCCAGCTCCTGCTCGCCTTCTCTCACCTTATTGTGAATTGAGCGTTGGGGTTTGACCAGTTCATACATGGTCGCCTGACGGCAGATGTGCCGGAAGTTGCGGCCAACCCGCTGAACGATGTTGTCCAGCGCATCGTCAAGTTCGTACGCGGTGGCCGGATCGTAGGGCAGGTTGAAGCTATATTCCTGGCCGTAGGCAGCGCGGTTCAAACGACCCTTGACGTCATGAGATTCCAGCGTGCGCTCCAACTCGTCGGCAACGACGTCAGCCACTTCGGGCATGAAGTTGGAAACTGCATCCTGCATGATCAGCTCAACCTGGTACAGAATGCGCTTGATAGGCACCTCTATCCCACTCGTACCCCAGATCAGACTGTCGTAGGTGACATCCCGGTCGTCCCAATGTTCGGTGCCATAACTATCGAGTAAGTTCTCGACCTCGCGCTGCACCGCGTCCTGTACCATCGTCTCGACGCCAACCAGGGTGGGTTGTAGCAGGTTTCGGAATCGCTGATCGGTGTTGATTCGCTGGCTCAAATCCAGCAGGGCGTTGTGAAAAGCGCGGGGCAGTTCCTTGTTCTGGCGGACCAGCACATTTTCATATCGCCGCTCCTGCAAACTTTCCCAGCTGTTGGCGAAGGGCGGATGCAGGCCGCGACCGGCGAGTTGTTTCTCGTAGTAAAAGCGTAATGCTTGAATCGCGTTGCGTACCCTGGTGCCGGCCTCGCGTAACTGGCTTCGGACACGTTCGGTTTGAATGAAGGTAATCAGTTTGTCACGCAGTAAGGGTACTTCGCTGAGCTTGAGCAGCGCTTCGGCGGTCTCGGGCTCAAGAGGATCGCTCTTGCTGACGTTGCCTAATTGGTCAGCGAAAACCTTCAAGACGCGCTCCGTCTCGCTGGCGAACTCAGCCGGAGCGTGATCGGGGTCCTGCACGTAAAGGGCCGTTGGGGCCATGACCAAGAAGTAGGGCCGGCGATCGCCGCGATCGGCATAGCGTTCCCAGTAGTTGGGAGCGATATAGCGGGTAACTTCTTTCACCTCCAGTTCGCTCTCGGGCAGGCCGGCGTTCAGCCGGTCGAAGGCCTGGCGTACGTTGCCGCCATTGACGGCCAGGAAGATCTTGGCCGCAGCTTCGTCGAGGTCGCTGCCGCTCAAACCGAAGAGGCGGTTTTCCTTGATCCAGTTCACGGCCGAGAGAGATTTCATCTCGTCTACGCGCTGGCGGCCGGCATCGGTCACCAGCACGATCATGGCGTCTTCACGTTTCATTTCTTCAAGGGTTATTTCCTCGTGCAAGCGCATGCCAGCGCCCAATCCCGGGACATCGACCACGCGTAGATAGCCGTTCATGAGCAAGTTAGGTTGCCCAGTGCTTGGTTGGATCTTGAAGGTGGCCGACTTCACCAGCCGGATCTGGCGTTTGACGCTGCCCTTAAACCCGTCTTCACGCAAATGGGTCAGGGCGTCTTCATTGTCCAGGGTGAACATCTGGGCCGGAGGCGGTCCATTTTGGAACAAATCTTTGTTCGCGTCGTAGGTCTTGATGCAGTCGACCAGGATGTCGATGTATTCGTCCTGCTCCGTCTTGGCCTCGTCGCGGTTCTCTTCTACCTGTAATTCGATGTCTTCCAGGGCCTGCTCGCGCTCGCCATCATTGGTGATGTCAAAGGACTCGATCTCGGCCAGCTGGCACAGGCGACGGACGCGGTTGGCGAATTCATCCCGATTCCAGTATTCAAAAGTCAGGGACTCGGCCTCGCCCTCAGCCGCCTGCTCGATGTAGACGATTGTGCCGGTTACCGCGGTCACTGCACCCGTGGGCAGCAAGTTGCGGCCGAGTAACGCGTTGATCAGGGTGCTTTTGCCCACGCCGGTTCCGCCAAAGAATACCAGGGTGTAGGTGCGCTGGGCCAGGATCTTTTGGGCCTCGTCAACGCTCATTTGGGCCTGGGGAACGGCTCGAATAAGATAATCACGACTGGCGTCAATGGTCTGCTGCAGATTGACCCACTGATCAAGCTGCTCCTCGCTAATGTGGGGCAACGTCGCCAGTGACGCGCGCAACTCTTGGTACTTGTCTTTCTTCTTTTGGGGACTCATGTTCTGACTTCCTTCCTTATGATCCCTGCGCTGGCCCTATGGGCAGGCAGCGGTTTATGCACTCTCAGCTTGCAATGGACATTACGCCGAAATTGACGAAAGGTTGCACGATTGGGTTGACGCGGGTCGGCAATGGTCGATACACTTGCAGCGGCGTTGGTCGATCCGTGAGGCTGCTCCTTTCTATGAATATTCTATCATGCTCACGGAAATACTGCCGCCAATAGGTAGAAGGCCTTTCTAAAGTCTAAAGATAGAGGTTGCAACGGCCGAATGGCTTGCAGCGTAATGTAATCAGGAGCATTATTCACAGATTATTGTGTGTAATCTTTCGACGATCGCTACGGACGCAGTCCGTTACGGAGACCATAATGCGAATAATTCTTTATTTGGGAAAAGGCGGTGTAGGGAAGACGACGATTGCCGCCGCAACCGCGCTGCGCAGCGCGGAACTGGGTTACAAGACCTTGGTGGCCAGCACAGACATCGCCCATAGCCTGGCCGACTCGCTGGACATGCCCTTGGGCGATAAGCCGGTGCAGGCGGCGGATAACCTGTGGGCTCAGGAAATCAGCGTCGTGGCCGATATTCACAACTACTGGGACACTTTGCAGGGTTTCATGTCAGGCATCATCAGCATGCGGGGTGGGGTAGATAAGGTCGTGGCTGACGAGCTATCTGCATTCCCGGGCATGGACGAAATCGTGAGCTTGCTGCATATACACAAGCAGGCCACCGAGAGAAACTTCGACCGGGTCATCATCGACGCTGCACCAACCGGCGAGACCATCAGGCTCTTGACCATGCCGGACACCTTTCGCTGGTACGCCGGCCATGTTTCGCGAGTGGAGAAGGGCGTGGTGCGCATGCTGGCGCCGTTCGCCGGCCGTTTCTTGAGGGCACCGGCCGAGGTTCTGGAAGCGCTTTACAAATTGGACGAGTCGACGGCCGAACTGCAGGAGACGCTCAGCGATCCCGCGATAGCCAGTTACCGGGTTGTTGTCATTCCAGAGAAGATGGTGATGCGTGAGGCCGAGCGAGCGATCAGCTACCTGGGCTTGTTCAATTATCCGGTCGACAGCGTTGTCATCAACCGGGTCATACCTGAAATGCCTGACGCCGGCGAGTTCATGCGCAAGCGACGCGAGGTGCAGGCCAAGTATTTGGAACTCATCGAGAACAACTTCAGTCCGCTTCCACTATGGTCGGCGCCCTACTACGCCGAAGAAGTGTTTGGCGTGGAAGCCCTCTCACGATTAGCCAGCGACTGCTTCGGCGACGAGGATCCGGGCCAGATCTTCTACAAGGGCAGTTTGCAGGAAGTGATTGAGATTGAGGGCGGTCGTTACCTCATGCGATTGCGGATGCCTTTCGTCAAAAGCAGCCAGGTTCGGCTGCGGAAGCGTGGCGACGAGCTGTTCATCACCATCGGCAACTTCAAGCGGGAGATGATTCTGCCCACCGTGTTGGCCAAGATGCGGGCTGGCAGCGGCCGATTAGTCGATGGTTTGCTAGAGATCGAGTTTGTTCCGATCGACCAGCCGGAACCAGCGGCCGATCCTTCTTGAGCGGCCAGCTTTCATGGATCATGCGAATCACGTGAGGACATCTTCGCGAAAACTCTGTATGGACACTTCCGTTAGGGAGGAGCCAGCCAGATTCCAGGATAATAAACGGCTTGAAACTTTCGGCCGGCGATCACGTACAGAGGGTACAGTCTAAGACAAGCGAGGTGTGATATGTCTGAAGAAACTGTACTGAAAGCGGAAGTCAATGGTAAGGGTCATGATTCTTCATGGCCGGCCGCGCTTCTGATCGGCGGGGGTGTGCTTTTGCTGGTCACCAACCTGTTGCACATCAGCTTGATGAATTACCTGTGGCCTGGCTTTATAGTTGGGACGGGCCTGCTGATGTTGTGGCCATCTTACAATTCGACGGCCGAGCGACAGAGCCGGCTCTCGTTCCTGGCCGTGCCCGGCGCAATGACCCTGGCCATGGGCGGGCTGTTCTTCCTGATGAACCTGACGGATCATTTTGAGAGCATGGCCTATGCCTGGACCCTGATCCTGGCCGCCGGCGCGGCGGGCTACGCCTACCTCAAGCGCTTTGACGAGTCGCCGGAGGCCGAGGCCAAGGCGCACCGTTTCATTCGAACGATGGTCCTGGTCTTCATGGGCCTAGCCACCTTGTTTGAGCTGTTGATCTTCCAGAGCCTCGGTGCCTGGTGGCCCCTGCTGCTGATCGGCGTGGGCGCGTACTTGTATTTGAAGAGTAAGAGGAGCGAAACTGAATGAGCGAGTCAGAAGAAATCGTAGTAGAAGAGGACGTTGCGGAGCCGGCCGCTGACTCTGAGGAGTCAACCAAGTCCGAGGAGTTCGTTGTCAAAGGCGAAGAGCTGGTAGAGACGGTCAAAAAGCTGGCCCGTGAAGCCGGCGTTCGTCGAATTGTCATCCGGAATAAAGACGAACGGACACTGATTGAGATTCCCATTGTACTGGGCGTCGCAGGTATTGCTTTGCTGCCGGCATGGTCAGCCCTGGCTCTCATCGCCGCCTTGGTGACTGAGTGCTCGATCGTGGTTGAAAAGAAATCACAAAAAGAGCCAGAGACAGAAACGACCGAAGCCGATTAAAGGGGCGTGGCGCTGCTGTCATTCGGCGGCGCCACGCTTCATTTTTGTCTACCAGGCAGGGAGTCAGACAACACCTGGAGTCGTTCTTCGACCGTCAAACGGGGAATTTGTAAGCCATAGATTGCACCATAGCCTTCGATGACGATGGAAGCGGAGACCAGGCCGTACTGGGCGGCAAGCAAGGGATCGCCGGTCCTGACCAGTCCCACAACAAAGCCTCCGCAAAAAGCGTCTCCTGCGCCGGTGACGTCGACTATGGCCTCGTCTTGCGGACGATGGAAAGGCGCGAGATAGGTCAGGTCCGACTGCCCCCTGGCAGCGATCACAACTCCCCTGGCACCACACTTTATCACCGCCAACGGCACCCCCCAGCCAAGCAATTGACGAGCAGCGTCCTCCAGGGCGATGGCCGGTCCGAAAAGGGAGCGTACCTCCTGTTCGCTCGGCAGAAATGCGTCGATCAGGGGAAGCAGACGGCGAATGTGATCCTGTAGATGGGGTAGCATGTAGCGCTCGCCTGGGTCAACAGTGATCCAGCCGATCGGCCGCCGGCGCAACTCAGGCAGTACGGCCAGGTGACAACTCAAGGGCAATGGCGCCAGGTGCACCGCGTCAACGGTCGCATAGGTCGCAGGCCAATCGGCCGGCCGCAAAGCGAGGGGTTCCAGTTTATCAAGCTCGGATTGGCCAGGCGTCGAGTGGACATAGCCTCGTAACTCCGGCGGGAAGGGCTTTCCGATTCGAGCATAGTGTTTCTCGGGCTCAGTATCCACTCGCCGGCCGCCGGCCATGTAGGCGTAGAAGGTGCGGTGATCATGCTCGCCCGGTACCCGAACCAGACCGTCGACGACCAAGCCGTGGCGTTCTAACGACGCCAATCTGGATTTCGGGTAGTTATCGCCGATTCTCGACCACAAGGCTACGTCGTCGCGCCACATCGCGGCCCCGACCGCAGCGTACAGCGCATTGCCGCCGGCGACGCCGGTGATGGCCCGGCCGTCACGGGTGATGATGTAGTCAGTGCGCATGCCGCCTGCGGCGACGATCAGCGGCCTGGGGGAGCGCATTGCTTTACGGGCGCAACTTGTGAATGCGCTGGCTGCTGCGGATGCGCGAAATGCCGCCGCCGCCCTCCACACTGCGACCGCCACCAAATCCTCGGAAGTAAGGCTCACCCAACGCCTTGGAGCGATGGGCGGCAATGAGCAGCCCGGGCAAACAACTTAGAAGAGGCGAAAAGCATTCCCTGGCCCGACTGGCGTAGCTCAGGCGTCCGGATGGCTCGCAAGCCGTCGATAGCGCGCTGCCGGCCGGGGCGATTATGGCCAGGCGACGGCCGATTGCCCGGGCGGCGACGGCGATCTCTGATGCGCGGTCGCCATCGCGATCCGCAGCGCTGATAAGAAGGGTTGGTGCGGCTGGATCGCGGCCAAAATAGTCCAGGTGCGCCCACTCTTCCATGTCCTGGGCAACGGCTATGTCGCCGCTGGCCTCCAGGAGTTTGGCCGCTGAGAACAACGCCGTGCCATGATTTGGGCCGGATCCACAGTATACGAAGTGACTTGCCTCAACCCATGCGTCGACGAGAGCGGCTGCAGCTTCGTCACATGAAGCAATGGTCTGGCTCATCGCTTCGAAGATCACACCGAGCTCTTGTTGGAGTTCAAGCCAGGACGCTTCCGTCAGGCGGCCGCGCAGCAGGCCCAACTGTAACGCGATCTGGTAAAGGGCCAGCAGCGAAACGACGTAGGAGCCCGATCCAGGCAGAATCATGCCTTTGGGCGTGCTCGCCGCAGACGTAGGGCTCAAGGGCATAGTGAGATCGGCCGCCCGGGCGAGATCACCGGTCGGGTTGGCAGTGATGGCCAGGGTTCTTGCTCCGGCAAGGGCGGCCAATTGGAGCGCTTCCACGGTGCGGCTAACCGCCCCGCTGACGGAGATGCCAATTACGAGGGCAAGGCCGCTACCCAAGGGGGCCAGGTGTGACGCCTCGTAACGGGCAAAGCGCATAGCCGGCATGGCCGATACGGTATGAAGCCCACAGAACTGCCGGAAGGCCAGGGCCGCGGCCACGCCGGCGTGGTGGCTGTCGCCGCAGCCAGTTAGGTATACCCGATCGATGGCCGCCGCACCAGGTGGTGTGAACAAGCCGCGGCACCTCGCAGCCAACTCAGGTGACGCCAATTTGGCAACCTGGGGTAAGGAACCGATGGCCTCGTAAAATGGCGAATTACTCATGGACCCTGAGCTAACCTGGCACCTGTGAATACCCGGCCCTTCTTACGATACGAATGACCCGGCTTACAGGCCAGAATCAGGTCGACCGTAAACGAGCTCTACGCCCTTGATGCGGCTGATAAAGCGCTCTGACAAATAAATGAAGGCCATGAAGATGATGTCGACGCCGATCGTCATCGAATAGGCGAGTCCGAGGTGGCCGAAGACCGTCGCGGCCGGACCGGCCAACGTGTCAACCAAATCGTCTTGTAGTCCAAGGATAAAGAGCACCAGGGCGAACAGCAGCATGATGACCGCGAAGGCAGGCCAGGCCCGACGATCTGAGGCGCTGGGCATCATGGCGTTGCTGACGGCGAAAAGCAGATAGAGCCAGACCAGGAAGTCGTCCGTGGCAAACAGAGCGGCCAGCGCGTTGGCCAGTCGATTGACTTCGCTGGTCTGAATCGCCTCAGCCAGGCCATTGACGTCAAAGATGCGAAAGGCGATCAGCAAAACGACGGCCGTGCCGCTGATGAGAGGCGCGCTGCCGATGAGGCTCTCCCGGATCGGACCGACGCTTCGCGTTTTGTAATATTCGACGTAGCCGAGTTGGATGACACCGTCTGGTCCAGTCTTGGGCAGGATGGAAAACGATCCGGTACGCACACGGAGAATCGTGGCCGCAATCCAGTGGCTCAATTCGTGCAGGAGAACGCCCGGGAACAGGACAATGGCATAGAGGATGACGGCCCAGTTCTGGTTACCAGTCAGCAGGAATGCCAGGCCGTGCAGATGGCGATGAATCCAGCGCTGCATCAACAACAGGGCGGGCAGCGTGATGGCTACCCAAACGAACGGCATCAGGTCAGCGTTCATCCAGACTGAGCTGTGACCTTGACCATCTCCACGAAATCAGGTTTCAGGCTGGCGCCGCCAACCAGGGCGCCGTCGATGTCCGGGTGGCTCATGTAGTCGCCGATATTGGACGGGTTGGCGCTGCCTCCGTATTGGACGCGGAGTTGCTGGGCGATCTCCTCGCCGTAGATATCGGCGACCGCGCCGCGGACGGTGAGACCGATGATGCGACCGGCGTCGGCGACGCTGGCCGATTTGCCGGTGCCTATGGCCCAGATCGGTTCATAGGCGATGATGCAGCTAGCGGCCGCTTCAGCCGAGATGCCGGCAAAGGCAGCTTTCACCTGGCCGGAGACGAAGTCATGTGTTTGGCCGGCTTCATTTTGCTCCAGGCTCTCGCCAACGCAGATGATGGGCGTCAGACCATGAGTCAGAGCCTGATGGACTTTCTTGTTGACTGTCTCGTCGCTTTCGGCGAAGTAGGCTCGGCGTTCCGAATGGCCCAAGATCACATATTGACAGAAGGGTTTGAGCATGGATGCCGCGCATTCTCCGGTGAAGGCGCCCTTATCTTCGAAGTGCATATTCTGGGCGCCGACGCCGATTCGCGTACCTTTCAGTGCGTCCGATATCGCCGGCAGGGCGACAAAGGGCGGACAAACCACACTTTCTACCGATGTGTGACTGTTAAGGGCAGAGCGAATTTCACGCACAAACGCGACCGCTTCGACTACGGTCTTGTTCATCTTCCAGTTACCGGCAATGATAGGGGTTCGCATGGCATTTCTCCGATTACTTGGCGAAACCGACAGCGCGAGTTTCGCGGACGACAGTGACCTGTATCTGGCCCGGGTATTGCATGCTGTCCTCGATGGTCTTGGCGATGTCTTTGGACAATCGCATGGCCCCTAGATCGTCGATCACCCCTGGCCGCACCAATATGCGGATCTCGCGCCCGGCTTGCAACGCGTAGGCGCTTTCAACACCATCGAACGAAGTGGCGATATCTTCCAGGGTGCGCACGCGCTTGATGTAATTCTCCAGGCTTTCGCGACGAGCGCCCGGCCGGGCGCCCGAAATAGCGTCGGCCGCCTCGACGATGATAGCCTCAACCGACGCCTGTTCCACTTCATGATGGTGGGAGGCGATGGCGTTGACGACGTTGTTTGGTACCTTGAAGCGCTTGGCGAATTCGGCGCCCAGCATGGCATGGGTACCTTCTTGCTCATGATCCATGGCCTTACCCAGGTCATGCAGCAGCGCGCCCATCTTGGCTGTATTCACGTCGGCGTCGAGTTCGGAAGCCAGAACGGCCGCGATCTTGGCCGCCTCTACGGCGTGGTGTAATTGGTTTTGGCCATAAGACGTGCGATAGTGCAGTCGGCCGAGCATCTTGATCACTTCAGGATGCAAACCGTGCACATTGGCCTCATAGGCGGCATTTTCGCCGGCTTCCTTGATCTGACGATCGACATCAGAGCGGGCGTCGTTGATAACCTTCTCAATACGAGCTGGGTGAATACGACCGTCCATGATGAGCTTGCTCAGGGCGGCACGGGCGACTTCACGACGTACCGGGTCGAAGCTGGAGACGGTTACAGCCTCCGGCGTATCGTCGACGATAACATCAACGCCGGCGGCCATCTCGAAAGCGCGAATATTTCGGCCGTTGCGTCCAATAATCCGGCCCTTCATTTCATCGGTAGGCAAGGGGACGACCGATACGGTCACGTCGGCAACATGTTCGCTGGCGACGCGCTGAATGGCCAGCGCGATCAACTCGCGGGCCTTTTCTTCGGCCGTTTCCTTGGCTCCGTCCTCGATCTCGCGCATGATACGGGCCATGTCCTGACGAGATTCGTCCTCGACGGCGGCCAGTAAATGCTGTTTGGCTTCATCCGTCGTCATATTGGCGACGCGTTGCAGTTCTTCAGTTCTCTCCGATTCGAGCTTCTCGAGCTGGTTGGCGCGCTTATCTAACTTGCTCTGGCGCTTGTTCAAAACCTGTTCGCGAAGCTCGATTTTCTCCGCCTGCCGGTCGAGTGCGATCTGGCGGCTGTCGATTCGTTCTTCGGCCCGGGCAAGATCCTTGTAACGCTGTTTCGTGACCCGCTCGGCCTCGTTGCGCGTGGCCCTGGCCTCTTCCTGGGCCGTGACGATGATCGTCTGGGCCTCACGTTCGGCCGCCTTCCGGGAATCGGCGACTTCTTTGTCCAGCTTTTCATATTCGGCTTCTGTTCGGGGCTTTAGAACTAGCCAGAATACAATCGCCGCGACCACGCCGCCAGCCAGCAGCCCGATCAGGACGCCAATAAGTACTTCAGTCATTTGTTAATGCTCCTCGTCAAAGTTCAGACTTCATTTGAGCGATCATTCTCTCCCGAGTCCCGCCAAAGCTCGTGGGACACTTCGGAAATGATGGCGTAGTCAAAGCCGCGCCGGCCGAGAAAGCCTCGCATCTTCACGTCGAATTCATCCTCGGTCAGGTGGTCCCAGAGCAGGGCTTTCTGCGCGCCTGCCCGCCGGGCCGCGGCCATTTCGTCGACCTCTTCTACTGCCCGATCAATAACCTGGCGGCTGAGGCCTTTCTGATAAAGTTCATACCGTAACGCTCGACGGCTTCTGGGTTTGAAAGTTTCCCGTTGCTCTACCCAATATTGGGCAAAGGCAAGATCGTCGAGCAGTTTCAATTCGAATAACCGGTCGATGACTTGTTCAATCACTCCGTCGTCGACATCTTTCTTATGCAAATGGCGACGCACCTCGGCCGAACTACGGGGCCGATAGCTGAGATAGCGATAAGCGATCTGCTTGGCCCATTCGGCCGAATCGGCCTCTTTCAGAGAGGCGATCTCCTGGTCGGTCAGGGCTTGGCCGATATGAAGCCGGGCGGCCGTGATCCCTTCCAGACCGAACGCAAATTCGCCATCCAGGAAAACGCTGATGCGATCTTTACGCCGCTTCTGTGGCTTCAAATCGGTCACCATTTGCACCATTAGAAAAGTCCTGATAAACAAAAGACCGCGGTTAGCAACCACGGCCGAATGAGTTACGTCTAGCTGACGATCTGAACGAGGGAATTCTCCCGACGATCAGTTTAGGTTTATAGCAAAATGTAAGTCGTATCCGCGGAAACGACCCCATGCCTGGCCCAAAATGAAAGCCAACCATTGCAGGTATTCAGAGACCTTTGCCAGTTCAACCTATCCGTGTTCCGACCGTTACCCGGTCGAAGCAAACGCGCCAGTTTGATCCGCTGGTTGCTCTATCCTATCGAACCTAAATAGTGGCTACTTCGAGATCTTGCGGCGCTGCCAATACTGGCAAGCCGGCCTCGGCACGGATTAGGTTTTCCAAATCGTGGACCATCCCAGGATCCTCTGACAAGAAAGTCTTGGCGTTCTCTCGTCCCTGCCCCAGAAGCGTCTCGCCATACCTGAAATAGGCTCCCCGCTTGTCGACAATGCCATACTCCACACCCAGATCAAGAATATCGCCTTCCTTGGATATGCCGCCGTTATACATGATGTCAAACTCAGATTCCCTGAAGGGCGGGGCGACCTTGTTCTTCTTGACCTTCACCCGGGTCCGGTTACCCATGACCTCTCCAGCTATCTTGATACTCTGAATGCGACGAATATCCAGGCGAACCGAAGCGTAAAACTTGAGAGCGTTTCCGCCGCTGGTTGTCTCTGGGCTGCCGAACATCACGCCTATCTTCATCCGTATCTGGTTGGTGAAGATGACGACGGTGTTGGTTTGCTTGATCACGCCCGACAATTTGCGTAACGCTTGCGACATTAGCCGGGCCTGAAGTCCAACGTGAGCATCACCCATTTCGCCCTCGATCTCTGCTCTGGGCACCAGCGCAGCGACCGAATCAATGACGACCACATCCATTGTTGCGGAGCGGATCAGGGCTTCGGCGATCTCGAGGGCTTGCTCGCCGGTATCCGGCTGTGAAACGTATAGATTCTCAACGTCCACGCCGCAGCGGGCAGCATATCCAGGGTCAAGGGCATGCTCCATGTCAACAAAGGCACAGATGCCGCCGAGCTTTTGTGCTTCGGCGATCACGTGCTGACAGAGGGTTGTTTTTCCAGACGATTCAGGGCCGTAGACTTCCACGACACGACCGCGCGGCAATCCGCCGACGCCCAAGGCGATGTCTAATGACAGCGCACCTGTTGGGATGGCTTCCACGTGCATGTGGGTGGCGTCGCCAAGGCGCATGATAGCGCCTTCACCGTATTTCCTCTGAATTCCGGCGATGGCCGTATCCAGAGCGCGGTCTCGACCTTCGTTATCCATGCTATCTCGTACTACTATTTAGTCCCGATAAAATGATAGCGTAGTGTACAATAGCGCTATGGAATCGGCAAGAAGCGGCGAGTGGCATTTGCGCCGGGCGACCAAGGGCGACGCGGCCGAGATCGGCCGCCTCCTGAAGGTGTCGGCATTGAGTCACGTGCACCCGGATTGGCATTTGCCGGTTGATTGGTTGGGCTCGCCAGGATTCGTGGTGTGCGAGGAAGCTACGCCGGCCGGCATTGAATCGTCGCTATGGGGTTGCCTGGCCGTGGGCGTTGATCCGCCGCCGGCAGCGTGGGTGCGTGTGGCAGCTTTGGGCTCTGGGGCGGGCCTAGAGCGCCGTTTGTCGGAGATGCTAGAGGCGACGTTGCCCTGGCTGCGCGAGCAAGGCGTAACCATTTTGGGCTGGTTGCCGACAGAGCTGTGGCCAGAACGCTGGCTGGCTAGCGCTGGCTTCGGAATTGTGAATCACATCGTCACCTATGATTTGGAAAGAATCGATGTCGAGATCCGGAACTTTGGCCCTGCGACGATCCGGCCGGCGACCCTGAACGATCTGCCGCTGCTGGCGGAAATTGAGAAAATGGCCTTTGATCCACTTTGGCGTTACAGTGCCAAGGGCTTATTGTTGGCCCATCGACAGGCGCTCGCGTTTGAGATAGCGGAGTTGGAAGGCCGGATCGTCGGCTTCCAATATAGCGTTGCCGGCCGCGACGGCCAGAGCGCACACCTGGTGAGGTTGACGGTGAGCCCCAGGGCGCAGGGTCGTGGCGTGGGCAGCGGCCTGATGGCCTCGGCGCTGGACGGTTACGCCAGGCGGGGGATCAAGCGCGTGACGTTAAATACCCAGTTGGATAATCACCCTTCCCGCAGGCTATATAAACGTTTTGGTTTCAGCCAGCTTGGCGATAGGGTGCCGGTGTGGGCCATGGAGTTTGGGACCATTGGTTTTGCCGAAAACTAGAATAGGAGAAAGGATATGGAAAGGCGAAAGTTGGATGCGAACGAGGTTGGAGAAGCGCTGAAGGCGCTACCGGGCTGGGCACTGGAAGAGGGCAAACTGAAAAAAGAGTTCAAGTTCGGCAGCTTCGCGGAAGCTATCGGCTGGATGGTGGCCGCGTCGATATACGCCGACCAAATCGACCACCATCCCGAATGGTTCAATGTTTATAATCGGGTAAGGGTGGCCCTGGTGACGCATGACATGGGAGCCTTGAGCACGTTGGACCTGGCGCTGGCCAGGCGGATGCAGGCTCTGGCGGGCGAGTAATTAGCGGTCAGCGGGGCGGTCAGGGGCCTGCGGCCGGGTGATGATTCGCCGCGTGGTTCATCACCTGATTCGTAGGCGAAACCCGTTCAAAACGGGTTTGATGGCCGCGCAACTTGGTCGCCGTGGTCGCGTATAGCTTGATGACTCCAGTGGGTAACATTACGGCCCTATGGCCAACGACAAGAGGAGGAGATTAGCATGAGCGACGAGATCCAGGAACTCAAGGACGAAGAACAGGCCCATATGGAAGAGGACATCAGGGGCAAAAAGAAAGACGGCGACAACTGGATAGTGGGCGTCGTTCTTATCATCTTGGGTGGTCTCTTTTTGCTTGCCAACTTCCTGCCGGGATCTTTCGTGACCAACTGGTGGGCGGTGTTTATCCTAATTCCGGCCCTTTACAGTTTCAACCGGGCCTGGAGATCTTACAGACGACATGGCCGCCTGACGCCAGGCGGCCGAAGTTCCTTAATTGGCGGCTTGCTGATTTTGACCGTGGCGCTGATCTTCTTGCTAGGACTAGATTGGGGCGTTGTGTGGCCGGTGTTTATCATCATCATTGGGCTGAGTATATTGCTGCAGTATAGTGCACGATCGTGATCTCTTGGCATCCCTGGAAACCAGGCAGCCAAAGCGAACAGACAGCATTCAACTGAGTTTTTGGGAAGGCTGTTTCCGGGATAACAGTTGGCACAAAAAAAACGGCCGTTCCTGCCAGAGGAACGGCCGTTTCCATCGTGATAACGTTAATGCGGGTTGGTCTTACCAGCCGCTGCTGTAGCCGCCACGACCACCGCCGCCGCCGCCGCCACCGCCGCTGTAGCCCTTGTTCTGGGGCCGAGCTTCATTAACGCGCATTTCGCGACCGTCAACCATCTGGCCGTTCAAGGCCTTCATGGCCGCGTTGGCCGCCGAGTCTTCCATCTCAATGAAAGCGAAACCACGAAAACGGCCGGTGTCCCGGTCGGTTATCCAGGCCAAAGACTGGACGTTTCCGTGTGTCTCAAACATTTCCCGTACCTGCGACTCGGTTGCGGCGTAGGACAGGTTTCCAACATATAGCTTCTTAGTCAACTTTCTACATTCTCCAAAACTAGCCAACAAACATACTCCGGGCCGCAACACGAAGCGTAGACCGGTGCATCTCTGCAGGGAAAAATAAACCAACAACCTATTATGTCACATATCGGCCGGGATTCAAAATTAACTGTGCGAGATTAGCCATCGGCGATTGGGGCGCTATTGGAGGGGGAGGGGAGGTTGCAGATGGTGGCTGGTGGTATTGAAACGGATCTGGGTCAGCCATTTGACCCAGTGGACGCCACGCCGGCCGGGAATGACCAGGCGCATGGGGAAGCCGTGGCCGTGGCTAAGCGGAGCGCCGGCTACATGGGTGGCCAACAGGAATCCCTGGCTCTCGGGCAGCGAGAAACGGCGATCGTAGCCGGTGATGGATTCAAAGCTGACACTGCGGGCCTCTGTTTCGGGGGAGACCAAGGCCAGGATTGCAGCGAAGCGTATACCCATCCACTGTTGCTCGCTATACCAGCCGCCGGTGCAATCTAAGATGGCATCGCGGCCAGTATCCGACAAGCCTATTAGTTGATCGTAACTGAGAACAAGCGGCCTTTGGACTGCTCCGGCAATAGTCAGCTGCCAATCGGTCAGGTTGATGGGGGCCGGATCATCGTTGATCCAACTTACCTGGGGGAAATGCGGGCCGAAGCTGCCGATTTCGTAGGAGCCAGTGAAGCGCCGTCCGGCGCCGGGCAATGCTAATGCGCGCTTGACCTGGACATTGAGTACCCATAGTGCCAGGCCGGCCGCGCCCAAGGTCGTAGCCCGGAAAAAGGCGCGCCGGTCCCTAACCTGACGGTTCTTGAGGATCCAGCGATAGGCGATGACATGCCAGACGACCAGGGCAACGAGCAGGACGGCCAGAAAGATGTGGATGGTGACGTAGCTGAAGCCCTGGAAGTACAGCGGGCCATAGAAGGTCCACAGCAGGCCGGTCAGAAGGGTGACGAACAGCAGGACGGCCATGAAGGCGAAAGCCAGGCGACGGGCGGTCCAGCGTCCGGACCGGCGATACACCTCGAGGACGATGGCCCCTTTCCAGAAGAGGGCCAAAACGATGGCGTAGGCACCGATCCCGTGTAGCCAGAGTTGCCAGCGTTCAGTTTCGCGGCCGCTCGTGAAACCGAGGTAGCCGGTGACCACCTGCAGGGTGATGAGTAGCAACAGCAAGGTGTTAGCCCAGGGGAAGCGCATGACGCTTAGATATTACGGTCGAATAGCGCGACAGGCAACGCCAGGACGGCCGCATGATTACGATCAAACGGACCGGTAATATTGCGGAATACGTTGGTCGAAAGGCTCTTATTGGTCCAGGAGTCGGCCGTGCAAGCTATCAGGGTGTCCCGATCGGGGTGTGAGTTACTTCGCCCCACCTGAGAGAAACTCATTGCGCTGGTTGCTCAAATACCAGCCCACAAGTCGCCTCACGACTGGCATAAGCACGATCCGCAAAACAGTCAATAATTGTTTCCGCAGGACAACGACGATGCTCGATAGGGCAGTGGTTCGGACCACCAAAAGTGCGGCCTCGACTGACTCTTGGGCCAACATATCGGCAAGCAGCCAGCCAAAGGGGATGATCATGAACACCAGCCAACTCCGGCGGGCCCACTTTTGCAGTGACGCCACAATGTCCAATTTGGCATCGACCTTCGCTATGTGATCGTGCCATGTTGCCTGATCGTACAGCATGTCCCGAGATGCGGCCGTCACGACATCGCCGTCAAGTTGAATGGCGGTTCGCAACCCATTTCGATTACTGACCCTGCCTTGGTAGGGCTCGTCACTGCTGGGCGCGGCCGGACCAGGATTCTCGCCGTTCGTCAAGGTGAGGATGATCAGTCCCCCCTCGCTATACATTTTCGCCAGGTCGTCTAAATCACGTCTCAGGCCCATCATGCCAACCTATCTCGAAATGGTCTCCAAGAGCGCCAACGCCAGCTCCTTGGCCACGCCTACCAGGTTGGACCAATGCCGTAAGGCGATGTCTACACCTCTGTCGTGATAATCACGCAATGGCGAGAAATATGGTTGGCGCAGGTATTCGGAGTTCACCCTGTTGATTACGTCGCCGTCTACCTGTATTGACGTCTGCATCACGATCACTTCGGTGCTTAGCTCCCAAACCTTTCGGATCAAGACCAGGTCTCGCTCACGTAAGTCGAGCGGCGGGATCTGATCTTCTTTGTGGATCAACTCTGAGCGGCTGTAGTCATTCGTTACTATTTGGGTGTCGTCCGCACTGATCGAAGCACACATGTCGTAAATGATATTTGGGCTCAACTGTGTGCCCGTCTCAACCGCTTGCTCATCGGCCTCCCTCAACTGATCCTGCAAACTCTTCTGCCCCCGAGTTTCCGGTTTGGTGAATGCTTCCGTGCGGCCGAACAGCGAATTGAACATGCCTTTGAGCAGATCTGAGTTTTCTTTGATGCGGGGCAGGACCGCATGTTGCTCGGGTTCCAGGCGACCCAACCGATCTCGATCTTTCAGCAGCCTATTGGCCTGGGTTCGAATGGCGTCAAAGGCGGCATAGCTGCCATAGTTGCCCTTTTCGGCAATGGCTAGCCACGCCGGCTCCGTTTCCTCAGCTTCGGCTTCCGCTTCCTCTTGTTCCCCTTCCCCCTGAATCTCGGCATCCCTTTGTGCATCGGAGGTGGCGAACATTTTCTCTAGAGCTTCGTAGTAGCCCTTGCCAATGTCCAGCAACGAGTGGCGGGGAGCAGGCATTTTCTGAGCGGTTATGTTGTCACTCAGGATCGTGTTGACTTCGATGTTAAAAAGATCGCTGGAAATATCGCCGAACCAGTCCTGCGCCTTCTTCACCGCTCCGGATTCGGCGCTCCGATTCGCGCTGGATGTCTTGTTATCGGCCATTGTACGCCTCCTGACACGTGTTGACGCTGATGAGCGCAAGGACAGATGTGGCCGGATCAGGAAGGAAGTAGAATAAGTATCCTACGATTCCCCCGAGCCCGGCAAATCATCGCTCCCGACCAGGCTGCATGGTTAAAAGCCGGGCTATCTGGCCATCAACCCGGCTTCAATCAAGCAAGCTGGCTACAAGCCAAAATGCCCGGGGCCAGGGAAGCCCTGCTAGCCGCCTTGCGTTTTTGATTGGGTCTGGATATTTGTGAGAATGTCGCCAACGGCGTCCACCAGGCTTTTGAGCAATTTCACGTTCGCCTCGACGATCTCCTGGGCCGACTGGATGCGTTCAAGATGATCGTCGCGAACCGGTATATAGCTCCCCTCGTTGATGAAGACCTCGTCGATGACGGTCATGATATCGCCGTCAATCAGGTCGATCGTGCTGAGAATGGCTTTGGCGTTCTGGTATGTCTCGGCGTGGGTTTGGGACTTGACGCCGTCTTTCTCAACGACCTCCTGGCTGAGGTTGACATCGCCGACGGCCGTGACGACTTTCAGCGTCGTCAGGTCTGCCACTGCGGCTTCTACTTTGTCGTAGAGTTGATCAAAGGCGCTCTTTTCTTCCTCGGCCACTGCTGTTTCTCCTTGTTCTGATAAAGGGTCTAAGCTGATCGATAAATGGGCAACATCTGCCAGCTACCTCGCAGGCTCGTCTGTCAACTCAAGAAACTGCCAGTCGACGAGCCCTGGATAGAGCTGCCCATCGGCGGAAGAACGCCACTGGCCTGCCCATCCAAGAACGTGACAGGCGATGTTTTCGTTTGTGCAAACGAAATCGGCAAGGACTTACCTGTGGCATTTGTCACCCTCATCCTTATCCTATCAGCTATCGGGAATTCGACAAACGAAATTGGGTTGAAGTAGTATTTTCCGGGCGTTGTTCGTCTCTGTTATAATGGCGTCCGTTCTACAGGCTGCGTACGAGGACGTTGGCTGATGTTCGGAGTGCATGGCGCACCCCAATCGTAAACGATTCCTGGATCAAGTGCGGCTTGCTGCGCAAGCCCAGCCATGGAAGCACTCTGGCCCAATACCGGCGTAAGGAGAGTAATATGTAGAGACTGGTCCCTCCGTAATTCCTGGTGTCAGTAATACCGGCTTGGGCGGCTCTCAGTGCCCTTTTACAATAATCACCGTGAGATTAATTGCACGGGCCAATGGCTGTCCTTGACAAAGAAACATTCGGTCTCTATGTAAGGAGAAACATCGTGAAAAAGAAACACTTGCTATTCGTTACTATCCTCCTGGTGCTATCCTTGGGGATAGCCGCCACCGTTTCGGCCATCACCGATGGCGAGCTGGACGGGGAAGGCCATCCCTTTGTCGGCCTGATGGTGGCCCAGGATGCCGACGGCAATCCACTTTGGCGCTGCAGCGGTACACTGCTCTCACCAACCTTATACCTGACCGCCGGGCACTGCACCGAGCCCCCGGCAACCCAGGCCGCGATCTGGTTCGAGTCCGATGTACAGAGCGGCATTCCTGACAACGGCTATCCGCTTGTTGGTGATGCCAGCGGAACCGCTTTCACCCATCCGGACTATAACCCGGCTGCCTTTTTCCTCTACGACCTGGGCGTCGTCGTCCTTGACAAACCGGTAGACATGGATGAATATGGCGTGCTGCCAGAACTCGACCAACTGGACGTCATGAAGACGCAGCGAGGTCGACAGGATGTGACCTTTACGGCCGTTGGTTATGGCCTGCAGCGAATCAATCCCGTATTTGTTGAAGAGGAAAGGGTACGCATGGTCGCTTACCCCCACCTCATTGCGATCAACGCGCCGGGCATGACGGGTGATTTCTCCCTTCTGCTGTCGAACAATCATTCGACGGGTGGAACCTGCTTTGGCGATTCAGGCGGTCCCAACTTCGTGGGTGACTCTCTGGTCGTGGCCGGGGTCACTTCCTTTGGCCTCAACGGCAATTGCGCCGGTACCGGCGGAGTTTACCGGGTCGATAGAGCCGATGACCTGAATTGGCTGTACGGCGAGTTTGGCGCTCATTTGCCCTAGCTTCTTGTTAAGCGATGAAGGGACTCTGCAAGAAGATCCCTTCGTTGCATTTCAGTGTAGTATGATAGGCCGTTCCAGTTGGAACGGCCTATTTCATTCACTTTACTTGATTATTCTCCTGGCCCCGGCACCAGGCCGAGTTGCTGCATCATACCCATCTGGTCGAATTGGCCCCAATGTTCGACGCTCTTGCCGCCAGAGACGCGGTTGATGTCCAAGCCCGTCACAGTTACTTGCTTGCCGGTGGCGGGGATTCCCATCAGATCACCACTGTGCGTGCCAGTCGCACTCCAACGGGTCGACACCTTGTCTCCTTCTGCAAGCATGTCCTCTATCGTCATCTCCAGGTCTGGAAAGGCGCCTAGATACATGCTAATAAATGCTTTGGCGCCTTCGCGTCCCGGCGGCAATCCAGGCGGAAGCTCGTGGTCGACCTGATCGGCCGCAACCAACTCGTCGATTGCAGCTAGGTTCTTTTTATTCCACACTTCTTCGAAAAAACGACGGATGACTTCCTTGTTTTCCTCTGACATTCTTTTCTCCTTGCGCGAATAGGTTGCGACCAAAGTGAACCGGGTCTGGCTCGCCGTAAGCCAAAAAGAGGGCTTGTCAAAAAACGATGTCTAACTGTGGATATTGGGCTGGTGGTGAGTCGGATGTTCTCCATTCAAGTTGGACACTAAACAGCATAAATGCCCTGAGATCTAATGTCAACTTTGGGAATCTTTTCACATGTAGAAACACTTACCAAGCAAGCAACTCGCTGACTACAGTCCCGGCCGGAGAGGGTGGAAGGTTGCCTATCAACTTGTGGCTCCCCGTGGCTGGCTATCGGTGATGGGCGGGAAGTTAGTGTGCCTACATGGATATGAAAAAGCCGGTGAAATATGGCACTAACCAGATCAGCCAAACGACCACGCTGAAGCGGTGAAAGGTCGAGATGGCTTGCTCATTCTTGCGCAGAAGTACGATGGTCGCCCAGGTGGCGTGGATGATCATCAATAGAATAGCCAGCACGCCTGTTACTCCGTGAATGTCAAACGTCAGGCCGCCGGCCATGTCCATCATGATGCTGGTTCCGGTTGTATCGAAAATCAGCCCACCCCAAAAGAAGATCAGGTGCCATGGCATTAACCGACCGGCTAGCCGTTCCGCCCAAACGCCAATAGTGTAGAAGATCAGAGCCAAGGTGATCAGGATGGTGGAAATCAGAACTTCTGTGGGCATATTCTTCTACGCTTTATGGGAACTGGCGATATTCGTTCTTTCATTCTCACGTAGCGTACTAGTAACGAGGCCATTGATCAACCTGACTTTCGCCAAACAGCCTCACAGAGGTCGACGCTGGAAACAAAAGGCGGCACCACGATGCCGATATCCTCAGGTGTGAACTGCAGCTTTGTGCGACTTTGTGTGGGAATGTGCGGCTTCAGCGATGGCGAGGCCCCGGCCGGTACTGCCGCCAAAGGTGCCGAAGTGGTTCCTGTGGCATAATCTTCACAGTTGAGAACAAGACCTACAGCAAACCGGCGAACGAGAGATGCCTCGCCGGGGATGGGGTGCTTTCCAGGAAGACCTATTGCACCTCTCATCCTGACAGGCTATAACTTCTATAAGTTTATTTCTTCCCCTTTTATCCTGGCTTGAGGAAGGTGGGGGACGAGATTATCTCGCCAGGTATGCCGTCACCGTACCTGATCCCTCCGAGACTTCCTTTTACGCTTGATCAATCAAATATGGAGGTAGCGATGAGATCAGTTGGTTTCAAGATTCTGTTTCTTGTAATGGTGGCATTTGTGCTTCTGGGCAGTGATTTCCCAAGAGGTCTCAACGGTGACGCTATGCAGGAGCTCGGCGACGCCGGCGTGGACAAGTACCTCGGCGAGTTCGCGCCCATATCTTCGACGGACGTCGGCGATGGCTGGACGAAGCATACGTTTGACGCCGACGGGGGCAACGGACCCATCTGCATCGCTGGAACGCCTTTCTCGGCGTTCACCCGAGAGGGCAACCCGTCGAAGCTCCTGATCTTCGAGCAGGGCGGCGGCGCCTGCTGGCAGGACTTCTACAACTGCAACGTCCTTGCCGAAGCCCAGGAGCCACCCGCGCCTCGGCAGGGAATCTGGGATTTCGACTCACCCGACAACCCGTTCGCCGACTATTCGATCGTCTATATGCCGTACTGTGACGGATCGGTCTTCTCCGGCGACAATGATGTGTTCGATCCGGCATTCGGCGAGGCGATAGGCGTTCCGTCGGCCGTGGTACGCTTCCATCGCGGTCTGCGCAACCAATCGGCCGGTATGGACCTGGCGAAAGCCACGTTCCCGAACGCCCACCGGATCACCCTGGCCGGCTCCAGTGCAGGCGGCGTTGGCGTCGCCGGCTTCTCGCCGTTCCTGGCCCGCTTCCTCTACGGAAACCAGGTCAAGCTCACCGTCTTCAACGATGCGGGACCGGTGACGGTCAACCTGGAGGCGACAGGCGACATCGCGGCGCGGGCGGCCGACTGGCAGTTCGGCCAGTTCTACCCTGAGAGTTGCACCGAGTGCAGCGACGAGGGCCAGGCGGGCACGGCCATCATCAAGTGGAGACTCGACAACGATTCCACCATTCGCGAAGCGTTCTACGAGACGGACGGCGACCTGACCAACCGGTTCTTCCTCGGTCTGCTGGCTGACCCGGCGGGATTCCGGGATCTGGTGGTGACGGAGCATGGGCAGTTGAACGCCGCCCACCCGGACCGATACAAGCGTTTCATCGTTGCCGGCGATACCTCGCACACGGCTCTTCAGACACCGCTTTTCTACACACAGGACGCGAACGGCGTACTGCTAAACGAATGGACGGATGATTTCCTGGTGCCGCGCCCATTCTGGGTCGACCTTGTGGAGGACCCGGTTCCCTAGTCAGTTAGGCAGGCGCTCCGGCGCCTGCTTTCCTTCTTCAATGGGCATTAGCCACTTTCAATCGAAGCGCCGAGGTACGGCGAGATTGAACCCTGTCCAGAGGGCTCTGTCAGAAGAGACCGCGACCACACCCGGCTGATAATCAGCTCAGCACCCAAAAAGCCTGCCGGTAAGGGATGTCACAGCCGGCGTAGCGTCGGTGAACGGCCTCATGGCTCATGCTGGCAAGGTGTACAAAGTGCGCCATCGGCGCCTCAGCCAACGTTGCTGAAGTTTGTCCGTCGGCAGCCGGCGGTAACTGGCTTGGAGATGGCGACCAGCCTGCCAGCGGGCGAATCGAGGGATGCTGCTGTTCCGCATGGAGGCTGCTTTCCCGGTTGGCGGTTAGGAAGATGCTGATTGTCGTGCTATGGTTCCCGGTGGCTGGCTATCTGCGATGGGGGCGCAGTTCGGCCGCCTCGGCCATCGCTAGCCATACTTCGATCATAGACAGATTGTACAACGTGGAGGCGTAATCTTCATAGATTTCTCACCCTCCTGAATCCATGGTAAACTGAAAACTGACCCTGTATGGATAATTTGATTAAGAACCCCACCTCATTCTGCCCGCATTTGGTAATGGCTGATTTTCCAAGGTGCTATTCGTAATGTCGTTATCACATGTTAGAAGGAGCGCAATCGGCAGGACTGCTGGCTATTATGGCGCTATGGCGACATTTGGTCTTTTAGGTGCTGCTTGGGGACCTGCTTTACCGTTCCTGGCCTCCTCGACAAACACTGACCTGGCACGAGTGAGCCTGATATTCACATCACTTGCTCTTGGCGGTTTTCTGGGAACCACTCTGGGTGGTCGTTCCTACGACAGAATTCCAGGACATGCAATCATGACTGTTGCGCTTCTAGTGATGGCCGGGGCAGCCGTGTTGATTCCCCTCACGGCAACCTTTTGGCTCTTACTGCTATTGATATTTGTCCTCGGCGCGGCGGCGGGCCTCATGACTGTTGGGGCAAATACCCTCTTGGTATGGATTCACCCAGATAATGTCGGTCCTTGGATAACTGGCTTACACTTCTTCAGCGGTATCGGAGCCGTTCTCGCCCCACTCATTATCGTGTTCGTGATGTCCGCCACAGCGGGGATTAAGGTCGCTTTCTGGATCATGGCAGCCATCATCTTGATCCCAGCGGTATGGCTGTTGCTCGTAAAGAGCCCCGCAATCAGGCAGGCCAACAAAGATGAAAATGAAGGTCAGATAATCTATAAATTGGTAGTCCCAATTTCCATCATCTTTCTGCTCTACGTTGGCGCAGAAGTCGCCTTCGCCGGTTGGTTATTTACGAATACTATTACGCTGCACCCGGGCCAAGAATCGATGGCCGGATACCTGACGGCAGCATTCTGGATCGCCTTTAGCGTCGGTAGATTGGCGGCCATTCCCATTTCCTCTCGCATCCCTGCCAAGACCATTCTGGTGGCAGATTTCACCGGATGTTTGGTTAGCCTGGGGCTCGTCCTGGCATTGCCAACTTCTCTTACTGCTTTGTGGGTAGCCACCATCAGCTTGGGGCTGTCGATGGCCGCGATATTCCCAGCAATGTTGACTTTTTCCGAGCATAGGTTGCGATTGACTGGCAAAGTCAGCGGAATAATCTTTGGCACGGCGGCACTGGGAGCCATGACCGTACCCTTGCTAATCGGTCAGGTATTCGAGGCCGCCGGTCCCCGGGCCACAATGGTGGTTCTATTCATCGATTTGCTGATCGCTTTTATTGTGTTAGCTGTCCTCCTGTCAAGCCATTCGCTATCACCGGCAAAGAGCGATATCGCAGCGAAAAAAGAGATGGAATTGACACGACATTAAACCAAGAGAGGATGTTGCCATCAAGAAACATGCTGGCCTATCCAGGAGCGGGCAGCTCTAGCAATGGCCTGGCCCCGGCCGGGGGCCGGCTGCTTTGCGTTGTCTGGCTCTCGGTGGCTGTTTCTCAGTGAGCTGGGGGAGTTTGGCCGCCTCGGCTTATACCCTTGAGACATCCGGCAACCGGTAGTCGATTTGAATGCTTTCGAGTTCGTCGGATACGCTGGTGTCGATTTTGGCCATGAGGCTGATCATGCAACTAGGGCAGAGGTTACTGAATATTACCGAGTCGTCGATTCGAATGTCAATGAGGTTGATTCGCACGTCTCGGCTATCTGTGTCGACAAAGACATCAATTGGCGTGAGCTCCCAGTGAAAGTGATAGCGACTGTATGGCTTGCCTTTGCACGTCGGACATAGCCACCGACCCGGCATATGATGTATACCGGTGTAGGTGCCATCCGTGACCACTCTGTATACGTCTCTCGTCCTTTGCTCTGGGGCGTGACCACCGGCAGTGAATCGCTCTTCGCTGCCTATTGGTATCCATACCTGAAGCCGGCATGATCTTTTGTCAAGTTTGCATCTCCAGAAGTCAAATGGCAAATCCAGCAAGCCTTGTTTTTGACGATCACAAATGCCGCCAGGCGACCGAGTACAACGTCACCGCTGTCCAACAAATGATTTGCCTGCGATCATCATGAATATCGCCGGCCGATCGTCAGAGATTTCACCACCTGCAGCAAAAAAACTTGTCTCCACAACCAATACCTGTAAAGAGGATGAAAAGGCAGTGCCTCGCTTTTGCTACTTTCGGCGAGTCAAGAGTAGGAATCAATAGAGTCCAGTACATACTTCTGAATCACCAAAGCCAACAGCTGCTCAGCCTCCTGCCGGTGGCGCGCATTGAAAATGGCACATCCAAAGCATACACGGTGACCTACCTCCCGCTCACTTCAAACCACAGAAAGAGAGATACACTATCCATCACAGACATGACTCCTGTTCAACGGTTGCACATCCGTGTGGACCTGGGTTCGAGTCCCTTGGTGCCCAACCTTGAACACAAAGATAGCGGTTTTTAGGAGCCGCGAGGTCACGAAATCAACGATCTGTCCAGCTATTTCGTGCGCCGACCTTAAGGATCAAGATTGGGATGACAATTCCCAAGGCATTCAAGCTTTCCTCCTTACCAAAGAAAAGGAGAGGCCTTAGATAATAGGGCCTCTCCTCGCAAGTAAACAAATTCCCGATTGGGAAACAGTTATGGAGTTGTTGGCGGCTCGCAACAATTATCAAGCAAGCGCCGTCTTTGTCGCTTCCACATCCATCCCATGCAAACGCAACAAATTCTCACCCAGGATCTTCCGTTTTGCCTGCTTGGTTAACGGAGGATAGCCATACTCGTCTACTAGATCTTGTGGCAGCTCGAAATCCCAGAATTCCTGCAGAGCCCACTGCGGATGCCAGATGGGGGTCTCACCACCATAAATGATCTTATCTTCGCCACACCACCACAGCATCTTGGCCAAGGTCTCTGCAAATACGCGTGGCTGGCGCGAGATGAAGTTAACCGTTGCCGCAATCGAAGCATACAGATTGGGGTAGCGGACGATCTGCCAAAGTACTTCATCTAGCCAGGGCAGACCCACGTGGAAAATAACAAAATTGATGTCCGGGAAATTCGCTGCAGCACCATCCATATCCCAGGTGCGCGTATGTTCGATAGGTTGTGGACCCAAGGGGACACCCTTATGAACACCAATTAGGTTGACGCCCAATTCCAACGCTTTCTCAAAGATGGGGTAGGCTACCCGAGGATCATCCATCCGCCATGGGAAAGGCCGACCATAGTCATAGCGCACATTATAAAGCTTGAATCCTTTGGCACCGAACTCTTTGACCTGTACCTCCATCAGATCCAGAGCCTTCTTCCCTTCCATGGGATTAATCGAGCCCCAGAATATGGCGCGATCTGGATGTTTCTGCGCCATCTCTGCGCACTTCCTCCAGTCGGAGAGACCATCATGAAAAAGGTCTGTCAAGGGCAACGGTTGGGCAATGATCATGTCCGTGTCAGATTCTTTGATGATCATCTGGTAGATTTCATCCACACTCCATTCCCGCAGGAACTCCTCTGGTCCAAGGATTCTTTCTCCTTCTTTGGTCAGAAGCTGATGGAAAGCATATAGATGATTGATGAACAGCTGCCCAGGTCCGCCAAAGGCGTTGTCCATGTCAAAGTTAAATATATGACAAACACAGTCAAATACGAACGCCCGATCTCCATTACTTCCTATCATGTTTATCCTCCACGTCCTGTTGATATTGCTCCCTGTTCCCGCTTCAATCTTGCTTCTCGGTACGGAATCAAAGGTTCGAGGGGCAAGGTCAATTTGGACCTGGCTGAATCCGAAAGGCGATCCATCGTCCAAACCGGATCCCAGACAACCTCCACCTTGACGCTCTTCACACCCTCGACTTTCTGAACTTCCTCCGTCATCATGCTGTTTAGATTGGCGACAAACGGGCACCAACCAGTGGTCAGCACCATGTCGATTTGTACGTCACCCTGGTGAATATGCACCTCTTCGATCAGGCCCATGTCCACCACACTTATTTCGCGATCTTTACAGCACGGATCATAACAGCTGCGCAAAGCCGCCATCACATCTTTCTTGTTTATCATAGGCAACTCCTATTTCCGACAACAGATTCAAAACAAAGGCAAACCTCCGAATGTCGATGAACTGACCATTACGAGGTGCGTCGCGATTTACGTCTGAAATACCCGTGCTTCATGAAATCGCGATGTTCAGGATCGATCCGGATATCTACTGAATGGGCACTATGGTCCTAGCTATTCGATGACACCTCCTTTCCTTCAGCGGTCGCAAGCGACGCGAAATCCGGTATTATCGCTTGAGTAAACTGGTGGGCTGCCAAGACGGCGGGCAGCGCGCACTCCCCACTCGGTATCGTACCAGGAGCCGCCGCGTAACGTGCGCCAGGCACCTAAATCGCTTGTGTCCTCGCGGCCGTCTGTACGCACATAAGGATATTCAAGAAAAACAGAACTACACCATTCCCACACGTTTCCGACCATATCCATGACGCCAAAGGGACTCGCGCCCTGCGGAAAAGCAGACACCGGCCGCGTGTAGCCGCCACCCGTCTCCCAGGTGTTGCAGTTCTCTTTGTGATAGGTGTAACCCCATGGATATGTGTAGCCTTCTGGACCACGTGCCGCCAACTCCCATTCTGCTTCTGTAGGCAGACGGCAGGCTTTTCCCTGAAGCCCGCTCAGCCAATCGCAGAACGCCAAGGCATCGAACCAGGTCACGTTGACTACTGGGTGATCGGCGAATAGCATGAGAGGTTGACCATTGGGCCAATGAGCAGGAGGCGGATATCCGCTTTCCACCGCGTACTGCTGGTATTGGGCGGTGGTGACAGGAAATCGGCCTATCTGAAATGCGGCAATCTCCAGTTCATGGGAATCTGGGCCTTCACCCAGCCGAAACTTCCCACCTGAAATCTCGATCATCTCAACCATTGGATGTTCCATTGGACCCTGGTAAGTTGTCTCTCTATTCTTCGAGGAGCTTGTTCGCTCAACAAGCTTGGGAGTGTTGGTCGTGGAGACGAGCGTTCCCTACGGGCGCAAACTAAACCGCTTCTTTGCCCTAGCCAACAGGAAGGGAAAACGAGGAAGCACAGCCAAGAGTGGGAAGTTTACAATAGTGCGTGGGACGGAGCAATATTGTTATCTATTTCACAATAACGCGCTTCGGCCAACGCTGCCCTATCTGTCAACAAGACCGGCGTTGACGAGCCTGGAAGCAGGTCGACATGATACCGATGGTGGGAGGTAGACATGACTTGGGCCGCCTACAGCCGCCTATAACTTGACCGCTGCCCCGGAAGCAATCGCCTTCAGGCCCAATTTGTCGGTTAAGCTGCACCAATGCCGAAAGAACAGGAGCGGTTATGAGTCACTGGAAATCCCCACTTTTTGGAGCGACGGATCACCGGGTGCCAGCATTTCTTGTGGTCCCTCCTGACAAAGGTCCGTTTGCAGGGGTCATATTCATGCATTGGGGATTTGGCTCGAGAAATAGCTTTCTGAATGAAGCGATCGATCTTGCCAATAGAAGTGCCAGCTCTTACTCGATAATGCCGACTTCGCTGAACTCAGGCAGCCCTCCCTGCCAGATGAACCAGATGATGACGAGTAGCGTCGCCAGCCAATAGGCGGTCACAAAGAAAGCGGTCATCGGCTGTTGACGAAAATGCTTGCGACCCCAGATGAGCCCAAACAAAGTTGCCGCGAGCGCGAAAGGTACGCCCAGCACGACCGTGCCGCCTTCGATGATCATCGCGAAGTAAGTGAAACCGTATAGTAGCGCGCTGATCATCAAAGCTCCCCAGCCCTCGGCCGGACCGGTAAACGGATTGCGCCACTGGCGAAAGAGGATCAGCGCTGATAGGCCGATAACGCCGCTATGCCAGAGGAAATGACTGAGGTCTTCATCGTAGAACGAGGTTAGTTGATAGACATCGGTGCCTTCCAAATCGCCCAGCAGGTGGCCGATGGAATTGCCCGACAGATGCATGCCTTGCCCGGCCGCCCAGGCGGCAGCCAATACCATGAAGAGCAGCATTTGACCCTGCCGGGGCAATTGGCCGGGCGCCAACTGGAACATTAGCCAGTAAAGCGGAATGAGGATCAGGGGCGTAGCCAGATCCAGTACGTCTCCGTTCTTCATTAGCGGATACGGTCCGAACTGGGCGCTCAGCAGGCCCGGCAAGATGATCAATAGCGTGAATAGAAAGGAAAACAGCAACGTCACCCTCGATAGTCGTTTCATGATCAAGCCTCCTAACACTCACTTGACGATGTAAATAGAATAGCACAAGCTGTCTACAACAGTGTGGCAGACTCGTCCGATACTGTGCGGAGGGGTGGCTCCACCGATGGCGAGGCCCCGGTGCCCGGCCGGGGAACGCGATTGCCTGTCGTACACTGGCTCGGTGCCAGGAACCTCCGTGAATGTCCCAAGGCTAGTGAACATGGTCTCGGTACGACCGTCTTTTCATGCCGTCCATATGTTCCTCTTTAATTGCCAGTCGATAGAAACTCCCTTTAGCTATAAATGCTCTACACGTATTGCCCAGCGACATTCGGGGCAAATGTACCATCCACGAACTCGTTCATCATCATCCAGTTCCACTTCTGTTCGGCATGATGGACACACAATGTGATCATCCAAACTGAACATGTGATCGCACTCAGGACAAACAGATTCCCTTTCTGTTGTTTCCATGTCGGACAATTCAAAGCCAATCCCGCAATTCGGGCATTCAACCCGATCGTCGACGGATTCATCCCCTGAACTAGCCGCTCTCGATACCGCATAGGCAATGCCTGCCCCCAGTGGATTGAAAGCAACTGCTGTTGCCCCCAGTACTACCTTGTGAAAGTTTGAGATTTCGGAAGAGGAATCGGTGTCGTCATCATTGCCTTCTTCCTCTTTAACGCCAGCCTCTGGCTCAAGGAGAGACATCGCTGTCTCCACTTCCTGTTCTGGCACCATAACCCGTGCCGAACTATTGGCGCCCGTAAGCAAGCCTAGAGATGTACTGCCATATGCCACAGCACGGAGTCCGTTTTCGCGCAGATATTCAACAAGCATCTTGGTATGCGCTGTGCCCAATGTCTCTGCAACCGTGACCCATTGGATTGCTTCCTGCCCGGCATTTCGATTACCCTTCTTCGAAAGACCCATTCTTGACTCCTTAAGATTCCTGTCTCTATCTGCGTTGCAGGTTTTCATTTACTGCATTGAATAGTTATCCTGCGGTAATCACAAGCCAGAGCAGGTGCTTCACCTAGAGGTATTCTAGCACGCGTTCTGCGCGGAAGTTTGGCAACTTTGTGCGAATCTGTGCGGAAGGGGTGGTTCCGCCTCCGGCCAGGCCCCCGGCCGGAGGCGGGGAATCATCGTGTGTCGTAGTCTGGCTCCGGTGGCTGGCTAGAGGAATCCCACTAAGTTCGTTCTATCCGCCGCATGCATGTCCTTGCCAGGTCGCCATATAGGCGACCATGCGAAGTTAGCGAATACGCAATGGAGCTTGTCCGGTTGTCCGCCACCATCCGGCCCCGCCATCACAGGAGTGAAAGGCGACGTGCCATCTGGGCCGGTGTCCGTGATTGATGGACAGGTGTTGACCGCCACAGGGAAACTGAAGGTGAGGAAGTGATTTCCATCGTGGTCAGTGGCTACTGCCTAGGCGTCGCGGAATATCTTACGCTGAGCCCGGCCGGCGGGCCGGGAAACACAGGCGATGGGACCCAGGTCCCCATCAAAAGGGCAAGACCCTGACATACTTCCCATTCCTGCGCGGCCGTATCCCTGTGCATTTCGCATATAATGAAAGCACATATAGGACCAGTCGCTGATCAGGATCGATCATAATAGCCTCGTTCCGGAATACCTGTTCGAATAGCAACCGCGATGAACTGATCTCTTGTTGGAGCTCCCTAGCCGCATGATTAATGAAGCCCCCTTGAAGAGAATAACTCTCCTGACCGGCGTGATCGTTGCCGTTACGGTTATCACATTGTTTCTACTACCCAAGGCTTCTGGCCAGCCGCCTAAGCCTCAGCTGCGCTTGCATCGCGGCACTTTTGATGCCCAGGAGCGCCGACCATCTGCCGCCAATGAGGTATTCGACCAGGTCGCTCCGGGACCCTACGCTATCATTCAGTTTCGTGGACCTGTAACGCCGGCCGATCGGGCTATGCTCAGCCGTACAGGGATCACCATTCTGGAATATCTACCCGATTTTGCCTTCCTTGTTGAAGGAACAGATGCTCAACTTGCTACCGCCAGCACGTTGTCCAGGACGTATGCCAGAGTTCCTTTTACGTTAGCCGACAAACTTTCTCCTTCGCTACTAAGGGCTAACCAGAGTGGGCAAACGACTGTCGGTCGCCAACATATCGTCGCCTGGTCTGGGAAGGAAGAGGCCTTGGCTCGCGAGCTGGATGCGCTTTCCTTCAATGCCGAAGGGGATTTGAGTGTCAGCCAGGTCGTACAGATTGGCAGCTTAACCTCGGTGCGCTGGATCGAGCCCCTTGGACGCCCGCGGATTGTCAATGACGTCGCTCGATCCATCATGGGCGTCAATTCGGCCTGGCAAAACGCGCCCGTCTTTGGCAGTGGCCAGATTGTCGGCATCGCTGACTCCGGCTTGGACACCGGTGTGCAAGATACGCTCAGTCTCGACTTCGCCGGCCGCGTCCTGGCCACCTATGGACTAGCACCCGGTGGCGATTGGGCTGATCAGCATGGACACGGCACCCATGTGGCCGGTTCGCTGGCTGGTTCCGGCGCACAATCAGGCGCCCAGCCTGCTCACCACGACTACGCAACTTCTTTCGCCGGCGTTGCTCCGGAGGCAAGCCTGGTGATTCAGGGTTTTGAGGTGCTTGCTGATGGCTCCATTGTTGGCTTGCCAGAAGACTATTACCAGCTCTTCAACCAGGTGTATACGGACGGCGTTCGTCTTCACAGTAATAGTTGGGCCGATACCACAGGTCTACCCGGCGACCCTTCTGAGTTCGGCGGCTACGTCTACGGCACCCAACGCACCGACGAATTTGTCTGGGATCATCCAGATACAACCATCTTCGCCGCCGCCGGAAACTCGGGTAAGGATGGCGTGCCAAGCCAGCTTGAGATCTGTCTGGGTAACGGCGTCATCGATCCGGATTCATTGCTATCCCCCGGTACGGCCAAGAATGTCGTTACGGTCGGCGCTTCTGAAAGTACGCGTAATTCAGGGCCTGCGCTTGACTGGATGTGGCTCATGTTGGACCTGTGTTTTTGGACGAGTCCCATCGCCGGAGACCTGATTGCCAACAATGCGAATGGCATGGCGGCATTTTCATCTCGCGGTCCGGCCGACGACGGACGGACCAAACCCGATATCGTCGCTCCCGGCGTCAACATTATTTCCAATCGATCGCACAATCCGGCGGCTGGCTCGTTGTGGGGCCCATATAATGACCATTACGTTTATTCCGGTGGTAGCTCGATGTCGACTCCGCTGGTTGCCGGGATGGCGACGCTGGTGCGGGAATGGCTGACGCGCCAAGGTGCAACGAACCCCAGTGCGGCCCTGGTCAAAGCGATCTTGCTCAACACCACCCATGATATGGCGCCAGGTCAGTACGGTACAGGATCTACGCGAGAGATCCCTTACAGCCGGCCGAATAATGTGGCCGGCTGGGGCAGGGCCGACCTGGGCTTCATGAACCCGCCACCATACTACTCGCTATGGTTTGACGATCATACCGGAGGTCTAATCACCGGGGAATTGGTCAGCTACACTCATACCATCAGCCAACCGCTGCAAGTGTTAACCGATACCATGCCGCTCCGGATCATGCTGACCTGGACCGATCCCCCGGCGTCGCTATCGGCCGCTGCCCAGTTGGTGAATGACCTGGATCTGGTCGTCACCGGACCCGGTGGCACTTACTATGGCAATAATGTATCAACCGGCGACCGGACCAACAATGTAGAGGGAATAGTCATTAGCAACCCGCAGGTTGGCCACTATACGGTAAACGTTAGTGCCCACAATGTGCCTGTCGCCAACCAGCCATACGGGCTAGTGGTTGCTGGTCCTTTGAGCCCACCAGATCGGCTGGCCATCAGCCACGATCCTGCTACCTCGTTCGAGGTTGATACTGCGCTACCTATCACAGCCACAGTGACCAGCGAATCGTTGCCATTTACCGTAACCCTTCATTACAGCGCGACAAACGATATTGGCTACACAAGCTTGTCCATGGTTAACACAGCTGGCGATGTCTATTCAGCCATTGTCCCGGCCGGAGCTGTGATCACACCGACGCTAAGCTACTACATCAAGGCTAGCAACAACACAAAAATGCTGATTGATGGTCCCCACCAGGTGTCCATAACCTTACCAAGCGCTGATCTCTCCATTAGTAAAGACGATAATCTAACAACTGCCAGCCCCGGCGATCCAGTGACCTATACCATTAGCATAAGCAACAGCGGCCCGAGCTATGTTAGGGGAGCGACCATCGTTGATGTTCTCCCGGCCGATCTCGTGGGCGAGAGTTGGACTTGTTCCGCAACCGGTGGGGCCAGTTGCGCTGCCAGTGGCACAGGCGACATTAATCAGCAGGTCGATCTACCGGCTGGTGGCGTACTGAATTACACAGTCAGCGCCGCATTCGGACTTGATGCCCATGGCCCAGTGAGTAATTCGGCCACGGTGACGCCGCCGGTCGGAACATCTGACCCAGATCTGACCGACAACAGCGCCACAGACACTACCGTGATAGAATCGATCTTTGGCAACTCCTACAAACAGGTTCAGCCTTCAAACTTTCAAGGTGGCGACACGCTCACCTACGCCATCGCCATCCGTAACGAGAGTGCTGGCCCACGGATGGTAAATCTGGTCGATCCAATTCCAGGTAACACCACATATGTAGCCGGTTCAGGTCACGCCAGCGACGGGAGTACGCCGGTGCTCGCCGGACAGGAACTCGTCTGGCATGGACAGGTCACGCCTGACACTCCCGTTTACGTGCAGTTTTCTGTCGTAACCACAACAAGCCTGCCCGTTGACGCCGTGATCGCCAACTCGGCGACGTTAACCGACGAGGGCGGTGAAGTGGTGGTTCTCCGGGTTGAGGCCGTTCACAATCCTGGTTATCTGCTGACGGTTGATGAGGGGGCTATCTTCACCAAATCACCCGAGGTTGATTTGCGCTACGCCTGGCAACCCGTCGACGACGTGTCCAAAATCCAATTCAGCAACGACGGCGCTTTCCCATCTGGAGAAGATACCAGCGATTGGCTACCAGTTAATGGCACCGATCCTACTTACACCGGCTGGCGGTTAAGCACCTACGGCAACTATGTTTTGCCACGTACCGTATACGCCCGTTTTAAGGACGACGGAGGTTTGCTCTATGGCCCGATTCAGGATGACATCGTTTACGATCCCATATCACCGACAGTAGTGGATGTCAGCGTATCTTTCTCGGATCAAGCTAACTCGTCTCCCATAAGTGATCTACGTGCCGCACCAGATCTTTCGGCGACGGTCGTCGTAACGGCCACGGATGAACAGAGTGGCGTGGAAGCCGCACAACTCAGTCATTCGGCTGGCTTTGAAACGTACGAAAGTTTCTTAGTCACCGGCGCCGAGACCAAAATCCCCTGGAGCCTGGGGCCATCTGGCCTTGTTTATGTCCGTGCTGTCGACCGGGCTGGCAACGTGTCGGACGTAAAGATGAGTCAGGGTGCCCCCAACTATCTAACATTTTTGCCTTCTATTCTCAGGTAGTATTAAACGACAGCAAAACACCAGGCAACAAAAATTCCCCGGCTCGACGAACTGGAGTCCTCTTTCAGTAGCGGGGATAGGATTCGAACTTATGACCTCCGGGTTATGAGCTCTACCGGCCGCATCTGACGATCGAGTAATCTAGGCGACACGTACTCGACAGTCGGACTGGGATAGCCATTCATTGGAGGGACGCCAGGTGCTGGTCATATACCAGGCCTGTGAGTCCTCATTGTTCGCCTTTCGACCACGTTCTAACCAAGATCCGTCAGCATCACTTCAATAAGGCGTTTTTCTGTTATAATCGCTATCGCCTTGGTCGTCCTTGGCACCTTTGCTGTCCGACAACCCTCACATTGGCAGGAATAGTAGAAACAGAAGGACCTTCCATTGAGCATAAGTGAATACCCGTGTCCAACTGGCCGGCGCGGCCTAGTGGGCCGTTTCCCTTAATGGCTAACGGATCCCGCAAATCGCTGGCCGGGCTTCGGCGCCAAATGGATCAGCACTTCAATCTGGATGAGATTGAACTGCTTTGTTTCGAGCTGGGTATTGATTACGAGCACCTGGCCGGCGCGGCCAAGCCTAAAAAGATCCACGAGCTGATCATGCTAGTCGTTCGCAACGGCCGCTTACCTGAGCTGCTGGAGTTGCTGGCTGAGGAAAGATCCACCGTAGCCTGGCCGGAACTCCCGGAGGATTTTGATCCGGCGCCCGATGAGTCGCTGGCGGCCGGAGACCAGGTGCCGGTCAATCAATTCCAGATGGGTGATGCCGCGACTGGCTCGACCGTGGCCGGCAACATGGGCGAAGGAGCGGTGGTTGCCGGCGCGGGTGCAACGGTGGTCGGTGCCGGTGGGTCGCTGACCGTCCAGAAATACCGGATTGACGGCGATATCGCCGGTGACGTCAACATTGCCGGCGACGTTCACATCACGACCGAGGAGCTGCCGATTCCGGCCCCGCCGGACGAAGAGCCCTTGCCGATCGTCGAGGGTTTCGTCGGCCGCGAATCGGAACTTGAGCGCTTCTCCACGACATTACGCACCGCGCACATGGCCGTCATCAGCGGCATGGCCGGCATTGGCAAGACGACGCTGGCGGCAACCCTGGCCCGGCAATCAGCCGCGCCGGAGAACATATTCTGGCATACGTTTCACCAGGGAGAAGGTATTGAAGGCATCATCTGGCAATTGGCCGGCTTCCTGGCCCGGCGAGGCCAGGACGACCTGTGGCAACTACTGCAGCGCACCAGGCTAACTCGCGGGCAACTGCCGCCAACTGAAACGCTGCTAGATTATCTCGTCCAACTGCTGCGTGGCGGCAACTATCTGTTGTGCCTTGACGATCTGCACCTGGCCGGATCGGACCCCAAGATGGATCTGTTCGTGGGCCGGGCGCGAACGGCCGTGATCGCCGGCGAGTTGTCGCTGATCATCACCTCCCGGAGATTGCCAGAGTACGTGACCCTGGTTGATACGGCATTCATAGATGGGCTTTCGGCTGCGGCCGCTCAGCAGATGTTGCAACAACGTGGCGTCGAGCTGCCCAGCGAGCTGATCGACAAACTACACGAGCGCACCCAAGGAAATGCCGAGCTATTAAGCCTGGCAGCTGAAATGTTGCGCTCAACCCAATATCCCGAGCGCTTGTTGGACAACCTGGCCGAAGCGCGAGACGTCGAACGATTCCTAATGAGCGAGATAAACGCCCATCTGTCGGAATTCGAGCCGGAAGTGATGGACGCAGTCTCCGTTCTGTGCCTGTTTGGACACATGGGCACGCGTCATGCGGTCGCGGCTATCCTGGATGGGCAGAATGTCCGGCGGGTGATACGCGACCTTTGCGATCGTTTCCTGCTGAACGAACATTCTCGCGAGGAAGGTAACGAGTACAGCCAACATACCCTGGTTCAGGCGTTTTATTATGATGGCTTGAGCCGGCGACAGCGGCAGGCTATGCATCGTCTGGCCGGACAGTTTTACCAGGACGAGGAACCAGACCCGATGCGCGCAACCATTCACTACGAACGCGCCGGCGAGACCCAGCTGGCGCTGCAGCTGGTCTTTGAAAACGTTTGGGAGCTGCTCAATCTGGGCCACGGTCCGGCGTTGGTTGAGTTGCTCGGACGTATTCCACGGCCGCAAGTGGTGCCTGAACAGTGGCTGCAGGTGAAGATGGCCCAGGGGCAGGTGCTTGCTTTTCTAGGTGTCTCAGGCGAGGCGCAGGCCAGCTATCAAGAGGCGTTGTCATTGTTGGCCAACCAGCCCGATTCGACAGCCGTTCGCCGGCAACGTGCACGAGCGTACCGGGGCCTGGGCGAGTTGCTCCAGCAAGAATCGCCCGAGGATGCGCTGACTTGGCTGCGACGCGGCCTGGCCGAAGATGTGACGATTGAACCCACTGAAGAAGCCGGCCTTTACATTGCCATCGGTACCATTGAGATGTGGCTGGGCCGCTATGACGAGGCAGCGATGGCGCTGGAAAACGGCCTGGCCCTCTTGCCCGACGGCCCGTCACAGTTGCGAGCGACGGCGCTGCAGAACCTGGGCGTTGTGGCCGTTGAATTCGAGGGTGACGTGGACAAGGGCGTGGCCCTTGCGCTGGAGGCGCTGCAGATCAGTAGAGTTATGCGCGACCACTTCAAGACGGCCGAGATCCTCAACACCCTTGGCTCGTATCGCTACCAGGCGGGCGATTGGTCCGGGGCGATGGCCGATTTCTTGCAGGCCAAGTCATTGTCGGAGCAAGTCGGTAGTGAGAAAGCCCTGGCTTACTCTAGCATGACCCTGGGTACGGCATACATAGATCTCGGTGACAACGAAGAAGCGGAAAGCCACTTGCAACAAGGGTTGCGCCTGGCCCGAAAGACTAACCAGCTTTACGATGCGTGTTTCTGCCTCATCGCGTTGTCTGATCTGAAAGGCCGGCAGCATGAATGGGCTCTGGCGCGAGATCATTTGCTCGAGGTAGAAGAGTTGGCTGACCAATTGGAGATTCAGTGGTTGGTTCCAATCATCCTGCGCGGTTTTGCCCAGGTCAAACAGGCCTCCGGCGAATTGTTGGCGGCCTACGTTGATGCGCAACGCGCAGTGGATATGACCGGCGAGAGCGGCGAAGCAGTGCAACTAGGCATCAGCCAACGGGTCTTGGCCGAAATAGCGTTGGAACTTGGACGCGCAGCCGAAGCGATGGACCTTTTTGAGACAAGCGCCGCGATACTGGACGATAATTATCCTTATGAAGCGGCGCGCACCCAAGCCCAATGGGGCCGGATGCTTATCGCCGACGGTGATATGGAAGAAGGCCTGCTCCTACTGGAACAAGCCCAAGCAACTTTCCAGAGACTTGGCGCCAGGCGCGATCTGGCAGACGTTAACTTGCATCTAAATGGCTGAATCGATGGAGGAGGTCTCATGAAGATATGGAAAAGAAGTGTTTTGCTAGTTGTGCTCGTCGCGATTCTGATAGTCGCTAGCCAGCAAGTTGCTCTGGGGGCGCTGTTCCGTCGCGGTGGCAGCGATACATGGTATGATTTTAGGGCCTGCACTGATGGCATCGTGGCTGGGATAGCGATTAGCCCCAATAAATACGCTGCGGGAAACCCGCCGACTCTTCAGGGCGAATTGCTCCTAGACGGCTCCACTGCACTAAACCTGTTCGAGATCAATACTCTGACATTGGAGACCCTGTCGGAACCTATACCAGGTTTGCCCGGTTCGTCTTATTGGATGGGCTATCCGGTTGCCAGTTGGACCAAGGTGCTGGCTCCAGGATCGCGTGTTAAACTGCAATTGGATGTCCCCAATTCAGATGTA
>JBFFWQ010000031.1:0-52329 GCA_041570195.1 Promineifilaceae bacterium (SeqCode)
GGAAATGATACGTAACGGTATCGGCACGAAGACGAGAAAGAAGACGAACAAGCTGAATATGGCTAAGAGCTGACGCCGGCCGTCTAGGGGAGTGACGTCGTCAAGTGGCTCGGCGTAATAACGGCCCAGGAAGAAGAGTAGCACCGCCCACAGAGCCCACATGGGCGTCCTGGTCAGAACGACCAGTACAACCAGCGTAACGATAACGGGCCAATATAACAGTCGCGCCCGCTCGCCAAACAAAGCGTAGGCGATATGCCCGCCGTCGAGCTGGCCAACTGGAATCAGGTTCAAACCCGTGACCAGTAGGCCAACCCAGCCGGCCCAGGCCACCTGGCTCAACAGCACATCCTGGCCGCCATTTGGCAGCACTTGACCCTTCACGGCCAGTTTAGCCAGTGCGTAGAAGATTGAGTTTCCTTCTAAATAGTAGCTGCCATCAGGCAATGGTTCTACCGGCGAAATTGAAAGCCCATATATCAGGATCGGTATGGCAAACACAAGTCCGGCCAACGGGCCGGCAGCGCCCACGTCGAGCAGCGCCCTCTTGCTGGTCACCGGCGCCTTGAGACGAATAAAGGCGCCCAAGGTTCCGATCGGCGGCAATGGCAAGGGGATGAAATAGGGTAGGGTCACCGGAACTCTGTGGTGGCGGGCGGCGAAATAGTGACCCAGCTCATGAGCGCCTAAGATGGTCATCAAGCTGAGGCAATATGGTAGCCCAAGCCACAAGTCGCCCAGACCCGGTACTGTCCCCTGTTCGGTCGCGGCGAATTCGCTTAAGGCTCCAATCCACAACGTAGACAAGATGGTGGCTACCAGAAGTGCCAGGTTAATGATCCAACGCGAGCCTGGCGGATTGAAGACGACCGGAGCCGCGATCAGGCTGACAGTGCCATTCTCCCGGCGGATGAAAGGGGTGAAGCCATGTCGTTCAAAGCGGCGACGTAACTCGCCGTAGCAGGCAGCAAGCTCGCACAGGAAACGGCCGCGCAGACGAATATGACCTGTTTCCGGTCTGTCTATGGTAATACTAGTGGTCAGGAAGAGATCGTCGACGTCACGGCGTAAATCATCTGCCTGTTCCATCGTCGCCGACCTTTCGACTGGCTCATACATGGGCAATCAACGATTCTCAGAAAGCGGACGATAGGCGGAAACCGCCTGTAATGAAGGGCTGGCAGAGGCGCACCTAGGCGCTACTTTCCTCCCCCTCGACTTCCTCTTCGTCGTCACCCCAACTGATGATCCAGATGCAGGCCCCGGCAACCAGGACGGTTACCAGTATCAGCCAGAACCACTGCATTCCTTCCAGGCCAACGTCTCGCGCTTCCCAGATTAAGATAGCGACCATGCCAACCGCCAGCGCAAACCAGGCCGTCAAGTTGGGATGGGATTTGATCCAATTCTTAATACTGTCCATGATGCTCCTTAATTGTGCGGACACGAACCTGTCTCGTGTCGCGCAACACTTTCATCAAGACCGTGGCCGCTGGTTGCAGGGCGTCTCTTACCGCTGCTTGCCACACGCGAGGAAGGCTTTCTGGGACCACGTAGCTGAAACCTCTACTGATCAGCAACTCCCGCATCTCGGCCGACCCGTCATCGCCGAGCATGGCAAGAATAACTTCGCAAATCAGCTCGTTGGCTGTCAATTCGATTTCCTGTAATACGGCTGCCCCGGTGACTGGTATCGCCGTCGAAGGGTGAACGTAGATGAAGTCAATCGAAGCTACAAGATCCTCGGTATACCAGCCGGCAATGGCGCTTATCTCGTCGCCCTGCTGGCCGATGAGATAGCCTCGCTCGCCAAGATCAAGCAGAAGCTGGTCTTGTTCTGGCGTCACCCGACCCCGGCTGGCCAAATTAACCAAGTCGACGATCGCCGGAACATCGTCCGGCCGGGCTCGGCGCACGATGATCCCTTCACCATAAGCCTCAAAAGTCCTGTTCTCCACTGGCCGGACCGATTCGCCTGCTATCAGCGAGCCATGTTGCAGGGTATCCTCGCCTGCTTCACTATACGGGTCATCCAAACCGTCCTGATCCTGTTCATGAACATCGTCGGTCGCGACAAGCGACGACACGTTCGATGTGAGGCGCCGTTGCATACGATTCCAGGCTATATCAAAATAAGCCCGGGTTTGATCGAGTGTGCCGCCGGTATCGATTACCACGTCAGCCACGGCCGCTTTTAACTCCTGGCCCGATTGGGCGTTGACCCGCATCTGGGCCGTTTCCTGATCGAAGTTCCGGTAGGTCATCAGACGTTCAATTTGAGTAGCGATCGGGCATCGGGTTACCCATATTTGATCACACTCGGCGGCCAGGCCCCCTTCGAGTAGCTTGATGGCCTCGATAAAAACTATGGTTTCCTGATGCTGTTGGATACGCCTGATCAGGCGCTCGCGCACTCGCGGATGAAGAATTCGTTCCAGATAACGTAGGGCCTCTTGGTCGTCGAATACGATTGCCGCCAATGCCGCCCGGTCGATTGCGCCATCAGGTTGCTTTACCCCGGGGCCAAAAGCATCGACAACGGAACGCTGGGCGCCCGGATCAGAAGCCAGGATCTCGTGAACGATAGCGTCTGCATCCAAAGCCAGAGCGCCCCTTTTCTCCGCCATCTGCATGACAGTCGATTTGCCGGTGGCGATATTGCCCGTCAGGCCGACAATGATCTTTTCGGGCCAGCGTTTACTCACGAGCCAGGATCTCCCATTCCTGCAACAGTACCTCTAGCTGTTCAGTTACAGCGGCGTATTCTAAACTTAGGCTCTGTATCTTGTCAAAGCTCTCGGCCGCACTGGCGGCCTCTAATTCCTCGACGAGTTGGCTCTGTCGCGCCTCGAGGCCGGAAATCTGTTCTTCAACTTGGGACAAGCGCTTCGCTCGTTTCTTCCTCGCCGTGCCCGCTGCTCTCTCGCGTCGCCGTCGAACACGAACAGTTTCGCGTCGTTCGGCAAGCGCGAGCTTGGCCTGATCCGCTTCTTGCTCGCGCTTGGCGAGGTACTCACGGTAGGTGCCGTCGAAGACATGTAAACGATCTCCCTCAAGGAGCCAAAGTTGGGTCGCCAGATGGTCTACTAGATAGCGGTCGTGGGTAACGAGCAGAATGGTGCCATCAAAGGTGTCCAGCACCGCCTGTAGCATTTCCTGTGCCGGGATATCGAGGTGATTGGTTGGTTCGTCAAGAAGTAAGAAGTTCGCTTGTTCCAAGGCCAAGATGGCCAGGGCCAGCCGGCCGCGCTCGCCGCCGCTGAGAGCTTTCACCGGTTTGAAGGCATCGTCACCACTGAAAAGAAACCGGCCCAGGTAGGCCCGCGCCTCGCTGATTTGCATCGGTCGCTGGCGGTAAATTTCATCAATTACTTGATTGTCGGCCACTAATTGTTCGTGGGCTTGCGCAAAATAGCCGATCTTTAGACTGGCGCCCAGCCGAACTTCCCCTGCCAACGGCGGCAACTTACCCAGAATAGTTCGCAGAAAAGTTGTCTTGCCGGCGCCATTGGGTCCGATCAATGCCGCACATTCTAAACGCCTGAGCTCGATGTCTTCGGCCTGAAATAGGGCAGTGCCTGGGTAGCCAAGTTCTAGTCCTGAAGTACGCAACACGATTTCACCGCTGCGCTGTTCCGGACTCAAGTCCACGGTGAAGTTGGAATTGTTACCGTCTGGGCGCGCCAATCGCTTAATGGCTGCATCCGCTTCGGCCACACTCATCATTCTCCGGGATGTGCCGCCCAGTTCGTTGCTCACCTGTGACCAACTCTTGCCCTGCACGGCGTCCAGACCGGCTCGTTCGATTGCGTCCAATTGCCGGCTGATGCGACTCAATTTGCCCTTGGCCATCTGAGTGCGCTGACCGGCGATATTGCGCCGGATGTAATCCAGTTCTTTCTCAAAGTGCGCTTTCTGGGTTTCAAACGCCTGCCGCCGCTGCTCCCAGCGCTGGCGGCGCTGTTCGACATAGGCGCTGTAGTTGCCGCGATAGCTCTCAATGCCGCCCTGACTCAACTCCCAAACTACCTTAACCACGCGGTCAAGAAAAAAACGATCATGGCTGACAACCAATACGGCTCCATCCCAGACTCTCAGGGCGCCTTCCAGCCATTCTATTGCCCCTACATCGAGGTGGTTCGTTGGCTCGTCGAGGATGAGCAAATCGGGCTTTTCGAGCAGCAACCGGGCCAACAGCGCGCGCGTTTTCTGACCGCCGCTCAAATGGTCCAGCTTCAAGTGCCGGTCTTGTGCATCAAATCCAAGACCGTCGAGTACCTGTTTGATGCGCACTTCATAATCGTAACCACCGGCATGTTCAAATTGCTCTAAGGCGGCACCGTAACGTTCTAAAGCATCCTCGTCTGCTTTCCCCGTGGCGATATCATCTTCCATCCGGCGAAGTCGTTCTTCGTCCTGGCGTAGCTCGGCAAAGAGAGACAGCATTTCGCCATAAACAGTTTGTTCTTGTCCGGCAAAAGCGTCGGCCGCCTCTTGTGGCAGATAGCCAATGCGTTTGCCGCGCGCTCTTTGTACGTAGCCGGTTGAAGGAGTACTTAGCCCGGCCAGAACCAACAGCAAGGTTGTCTTGCCGATCCCGTTCGGGCCTACCAAGCCGATCTTGCCATCATTGGGTATGCTGGCGCTGGTATTGGCGAAAATATCTACGGCCCCAAATGACTGACCCAGGTTGCTGAAGGTGAGTATAGCCATGATGATAATGCATTATACCCGAGGCGCTGGTCTGGGGCTTGGAGACTGGCAGGCAGATCAAACGAATCTGAGCGTCCGTTAACCAGGCGGTCCTGATGACGATGGCGCAGACCCCGGGACTTAGAAAAAGCCCCTCAGTTCTGAGGGGCTTCGCTGTCAAATCTAGCTGAGATACTGCCGGAGGTGTCCGGCGAAATTAGGATGACGCAGTTTGCGCAACGCTTCCTTCTCGAGCTGGCGAATTCGCTCGCGCGACAGGCCAAACATCTCACCCACTTCTTTGAGTGTTCTGGACTCACCGTCCTGCAGGCCATAGCGCAATCGCAAGATGCGCGCCTCACGCGGCGTTAACTGATCGAGGATCTCGCCGATCTCTTCGGTAAGCATGTTCTGGGCCACTGTTTCCGCCGGCTGTGGCAATTCAATATCTTCGATGAAATCGCCAAGCTCAGCGTCAGACTCGTCGCCGACCGGACGCTCCAGGTGAACCGGCTGGCGGCTGGTTCGCAGCATCCAGCGCACACGTTCGGCCGGCAGATCCATATTAGCGGCGATCTCTTCGGCCGTCGGTTGCCGGCCTAAGTCTTGTTCGAGTTCCTGAGCCACCTGATACAACTTACTGATCCGGCCACCCAGGTGTGCCGGAATTCGGATAGTGCGGCCGTGATTGGCTAGAGCGCGGGTAACGGCTTGGCGGATCCACCAGGTAGCATAAGTGCTAAAACGATTACCGCGCCGATAATCGTATTTCTCAACGGCCTTCATCAGGCCAACATTGCCTTCCTGAATCAAATCAAGAAACTGAAGGCCGCGGCCGCGATACTTCTTGGCGATACTGACGACCAGTCTCGTGTTTGCGCGAATCAGGTGGGCCCGTGCTGCTTCGCCAACCTCTTTGACCCGCGAATATTCATAATACTGGTCTTCGTCCAGGAAATCATCTTCGAGCGCCGTCTCGCCCAGACGCCCGGCCTCGATCTCTTTGGCCAACTGCACTTCTTCTTCGGCCGATAGCAATCCTTGCTGGCCCATTTCGCGAAAATACAGGCCAACCGAGTCGTCGATCGGCACGTTGCTCAAATCAAACAACGGCGCAGCGTGGGGCTTCTGGAAGTAGGCGCCGCCATTGTAGGCGTCCGCTTCATCGCCGGCGGTGCTCGCTTCTTCTTCGCTTTCGTAAATGGCAATGCCGGCCGCCTGGATTTCTTCCAGCACTGTTTCTAGCAATGCCAGATTGTCTTCAACTTCGGGCAACGCCTCTAAAATCTGGTCGTAGGTAACGTAACCTTTTTCGGTTCCGTCAGCTAGCAACGTTGTAACGATGTCCATTTCGTCAAATGGACTGTTAAAACCACTCATATATAAACTTACACCTCTCCTGTCATGTGGGTTTTTACCTCGGGCCATCCTTTAATGAAGTCCATTTGTGACCTGAAGTACAAACCAATCGTGCAGTCTAGCATAGTTCAGATCCAAATGTCAATAGGTGATTTATTAAAATCACATGAACGCCCTGCTCTTAGCGGGTAGATTCGCTGATCAAATCTCTCCGGTTTGGGTCGCTCAGCGAGCGACAACCGTCACCTCGTCACTATCTGATCAACATTCCATATTCTACAATAGTTAGCTTTGATCTGCGTTAACAAGCCGAAACCATTGGCAAAACGATAAAAACGATCCTTAGCGACATATGGCAAAGAATATTTCCCGAAGAGCAGTTCGGACTCAAGTAATTGCCTGCACGATCCAAAGGAAACTCTTTGCTCGGCACTCGGATGTTTGTCATGCGTGACAGGGTTGCCGTCGCCGTTGACATACAGGACTCTATGACTATAATTCACCCTAGAGATGCCCTGGTGGCGGAATTGGCATACGCGGTAGGTTGAGGGCCTATGCCCTTTTGGGCGTGGAGGTTCGAGTCCTCTCCAGGGCACACAGCGAAACGCCAGGTATTCAGCACTGATTCCTGGCGTTTGTGCATATAGTGGCTGCTATCGTGCCAATGTCTGGGCCAGGAAATTTGAAGGCGATTGTGGTCTAGGTTGAAGAGCTGAAGCGCGGGTCTTCGACGAGCAACTGTTTCAATCCCCTGTCCAGGGTGACCCTCGGTTTAAATCCAATCAGCTCTTGGGACAGGCTGATGTCGGCGACCAGACGGGCGACGCCGCCGGACTTCTCGCGATTCCAAACTCGGTTCGCTTTGCGACCGCTGATTTGTTCGATGGCCACTATCAATTCTTCGACTGTCGTTTCGCGGCCGCTGCCGATATTGAGCACCTTGCGATTAACCTTTTTGGCCGTAGCCGCCTGTACCAGGGCCTCGACGACATCCGAGACATAGACGAAATCCCGGCTGTTTTGTCCGTTGCCGAAGATCACGACCGAACCACCGCTCAATGTAGATTGAACAAATCGCGGCACGACCGGGGCATGCGAGACGGGCAGATGCTGACCGGGCCCGTAGGCGTTGAAGATGCGCAAAGCTACAGTTTCAATGCCCCACAGTTGGCCAATCGTGTGGACATACTGCTCGGATGCCCATTTACTGACGGCATAAGGTGAGTCCGGTCGTGGGCTATCACTTTCCAGCACCGGTTGCCGGGACTGCCGGCCGTAGACGGCGCCGGAAGAGGTAAGAACGACACGCCGGATCCCAGCATCGCGCATTGCTTCCATCAGGCTAACGGTGCCGCCGACGTTGACCAGATTGTAATCGCGGGGGTAGAGGATCGACTGGGCCACCGACACCCGAGCGGCCAAATGATAGACGCAGTCAACTTCTTGTAGCACGGACCACAGCAATGGGATATTGTTGATATCGCCCCGGGTGAAATGTGTACCGGCCGGCAGTCTGGCACGGTCGCCGCTGCTGAGATCATCAAGAACCCGTACTTCATGGTCATCGCGAATCAGGCGCCTTACCAGGGCTGTCCCAAGGAATCCGGCTCCACCAGTTATTAAGAAACGCATAATGCTCCGTTAAAATTCACTTCATGCTGCTCATAGTATAATTACAGTGGCTGCCAGGCAACCATTGAACACTCTGGCAGCAGATTGTACCATAGGCCGAACATCATCGTTTCAGATGCCTCGCTGGCGTGCGATTCGATGCCAACCTAAGTCGACGGCCGTGAATCCGTTTTCTGACAAAAGAGGTGTCAAGTGGTTTGGTCAGTTCTTCAAGAGCGATGAATGAATAGACAGTGGCGGCGTCTCACAAGCGGCCTCAAGTTGGTCGTACCACTCTTTATATTTGTGGTCATCATTGGGCCTGAATGGCCTGCGTTTCAAGATGAACGCTATAAGATAGATCGGATTCTCGGTCAGCGCTATTTTGACTTCGTCGTTTGGGAAACCAGGGCTTTGGCGTCCAAGGCGGAAGCCGCATTGACATCGGGGCAAGAGTACTTGGACGACGAGATTCGCAAGGAGTTGGTCCTTGAGTACCTGACATTAATCGGGGAGATAAGACACCTCGAGTCGGAGGTCAACGCCATCTTTGCCGATCCGCAAGTGTCCGATCCGGCCATGGTCGCGGGCGATCTCCAGCGGCAAATTGACGAGAAACGCGCGAAGGCTAGTCGCCTGCAATCGGTCGCCGAGCAGATTTTGCAGGTTCAGGTCGCGGCCGTTCTGATTGACGAAGGATTCGGTATCTATGGGACGGTATTCCCACCAGTGAGCGCCCAGTTGACGCCTCTACCTTATATCCTGATCGTTTCGCCGCGCGAGGAAATCCGGCAGATTCACAATGTCCCTTTGCAACATGGGCTGACCGTACCGGCCCAAGAGGAGATTGAAACGGCCGTGCTGGGTGAAGTAGATCGATCCGCGCTCATCGTACCCATCGGCGGCTTGGGAATTTGGCCGGCTATGATACGTGAATCCGCCAATATCAACTATCTGGCCAATACATTTGCCCATGAATGGGGTCATCATTGGTTGACCTTCCACCCTCTGGGCATCAGCTACGCCGCGTCTCCAGAACTGCGGACGATCAATGAAACGGTTGCCTCGATATTCGGTGATGAAGTCGGAGCCAAGGTAATTGAACGCTTCTATCCTGAGTTTGTGCCTCCGCCGGTGGACAGTCAGGTGCTAGAGCAATCAGAGTCTGAGGCCGACTCGCCGCCGCCCTTTGATTTCAATCAGGAGATGGCCGAGACGCGCGTCCGCGTGGATGAACTTCTGGCCGAGGGCAAGGTGGAGGAGGCCGAAGCTTATATGGAAGAACGGCGCCAGTTCTTCTGGGTTAATGGTTACCGCATCAGAAAGCTCAATCAGGCTTACTTCGCATTTTACGGCGCCTATGCCGACACGCCCGGAGAACAAGGGGCTGATCCGATAGGTCCGGCGCTCCTGGCAATCCGGGAGGATAGTGACTCCCTGGCGGAATTTATGGACCGGTTGGCTTCTATCTCATCATTTGAAGGATTTCAGGAAGAAGCGGCCGGCCTCGGCTACTTCAACTGATATGAAGAGTAGCTACGCTTCACGCTCGTTGCCCACAGTCGCTCCCGGCAGTTCCGCCACGATTTCTCGCAGAACATGGGTTGTACGTTCAGCCATTGCCCGATATTCATCGTCGCCGGACGGTAGCGCCAAATAGGTTTCCAAGTCAGCCAACGCTTGCGGGTAGCGGCCGCTCTCTTGGGCGACCATGGCCCGGTTGAGCAAAGCCGGGCCATAGTGGGGGTCATCGCTCAATAAGGCATCGAAATCGGCCATGGCTTCATCAAGGAGGCCCATTTCGCGATACAGAAGAATGCCTCGGTCCAGCCTTGCTTCGCGCAGAGATGGATCAGTTTCGTAGGCTTGCGTAAATCGCTTGATGGCCGCTCGATGCTCGCGCCTGAAGCTACTTCTATTGCCGAAGTTGCGGTGCAAACTGCCCCACATGTAGTAGATGCGGGCAAGCAGATAGCGGTACATTTCTTGAGGACCGCGAAATCCAGCGGCCTGACCTCAGCAGCTGGCCGTTTCACTACAGGCCAGAATCATTCGCGCTCGCTCAACCATTTCTCGCACTGCATGGCGGCGGCGCAGCCCTGACCAACAGAGGTCGCGATCTGGCGGTATATAGAGTCTTGGATCTCCCCAGCCGCGAATACGCCCGGCACGCTGGTTCGCATCTTCTCATCGGTGATCACGTAGCCATGCTCGTCCATGGCCAGGTGATCTTCTAGAAATTTGCTGTTCGGATAATGACCGATGTAGATAAAAACGCCACTAGTATCGATTTGCGACTTTTCATTCGTCTTGATATTGGTCGCCTGGACGGCCGAGACCATGCCATTGCCAACTACCTCGTCGATTACAGTGTCCCAGACGAATTCGATCTTTTCGTTGGCTAATGCACGCCTCTTCAGAGCCGGGCCGGCGCGCAACTCATCACGACGGTGGATGACCTGCACCTTGTTGGCGAATTTGGTCAGGAATAGACCTTCTTCCAGGGCGCTGTCGCCGCCGCCAATGACTACGACGTCCTTGCCCCTGAAGAAGAAGCCATCACATGTGGCGCAGAAGCTGACGCCACGGCCGATAAACTCGTCCTCACCTGGCACGCCCAACCGCCTGGGCGAGGCTCCCGCCGTCACGATAACCGACTCGGCCTCGTATTCCTTGGCGTTGCTTTTAATGTAAAAGGGCGAGCCTTTGCTGAAGTCCACCTCGATTACCTCATCATACTCCAGGCGTGCGCCGAAGCGCTCTGCCTGGCGAACCATACGGTCAACCAACTCCGGGCCGGTCAGATCCGTTTCAGGAAAGCCCGGATAATTCTCAACTTCGGCGGTGATAGAAATCTGACCTCCGAGCTGATTGCCGACGAGAACCAGTGGTTCAAGGGTCGCCCGAGCAGCGTAGATAGCGGCCGTAAGTCCGGCCGGACCAGATCCAATAACGATTACGCGTTCTTTTTCCATGATTACAACCCACTAAACCTAGCGGTCAGCGCCGAGAACAAACACCCACCGAAGCGCGCGAAGAACCTGTCCGGTCCGCGACTGATGAACCACTGATGATAACTCTACGGTCATTTTATCTTACCAGTTATTGACAAACAATAGGCGAAGCATAAGCAACAAAGCCTGATAGGACAGTAAGCCCAACAACACAACCGGTCATCCCGGCAATCAAAACTCCTGCGGAGTGAAGAACCCCTGATTATGGCCGGCTATCGTTGGAGCGGTAAGTGACAGCGAAAGGTGCTTCCTTTGCCGGGTACGCTCTCCAGGTCGATGCGACCACCATGTTCCTGCACGATCCTGGCCGCGATGGACAAACCCAGGCCGGTCCCTTTCGTAAAGCCCTCGCTATCCGGTATGCGATAGAAACGGTCAAAGAGATGGGGTAAGTTCTCTTCGGCAATTCCAGGCCCGGTGTCGGCTATTTCGACAGTGACCTCCTCGTTCTGCAGGCAAACATTAATCGTTACCTGACCGTGCTCGACGTTGTATTTGATGGCATTGCTGGTCAGATTGAGGAATACCTGGCGCAGCCGATCGTAGTCTCCCATGAGGGCCGGCAAATCCTTTTCTACCAAGACTTTGATGGAAATGTCTCTGACGGCGGCTTGCGGTTCCTGCAAGCGAACTACGTCCCGGATCACTTCACTCAGATCGACTGGCTCGCGAATAATTTGAGCACGTCCGGATTCCAAACGGGACAGATCCAAAAAGTCCTGGGCCATCTTGGACAGGCGCATCGTCTCGCGCTGCATCATCTCGATCAGCTCAAGTTGTTTCTTGCCCAGCAGATCCCGGGCCAGGAGTTCGCTGGCCGCCGTAAGAGCCATGAGAGGCGTTTTCAATTCGTGCATGAACTCGGCTATCAAGTCTGTTTGTTGCAGAAGTCGAGTGTTGTCGATCGCCATCGCCGCTAGCGACGCCAGAAACTCGAGCAGTTCGACGTCCTGTTGGTTGTATCCCGCGCCTTCGCGCATGTTGCCGACCACCAGAGCGCCGATGATTCGCCCCCTGTTGCTTATCGGCACGCCGGCCAAATTCTTCGCCGGGCGAGCGCCTAGCTCCCGCGTTTCAATGTATTCGATATGGTCTAGGGCGGCAGCGTCGAGAATCAACGGCCGGCTATTGCGGAGAATCCAGCCGGCGAAGCTGCCCTCGATAGCGATCTCCGATCGATCATTGCTAACCATTCTTGCTTCGGGAGCGAAGTATAGGGTGCTCGTTGTCGGATTAAGCAGCAAGAAGGTCGACCAATCGCTGTCTGTCAACTCCGTAGAAGCGTCGACAATCTTTTCCAGCAACTGTTCGCGGTCGGGTTTGCTCAGGCTCAGGCTGATTTCCTGTAACTGCTGCCAGGCACGAAACGACTTTTTATCCTGTTGTTTTATCGTGTTGTTATCCTGCATGGAGTTATTTGGCTCCAATCATGATTGAATCAGTGCAGTCGCCAGCCTGGGTAGGACGTCGACGACATCGCCATAGATAGTCGCATCTGCCAGGTGATCCATGTGGGTCGGCTCGAGATTGACAATGATGAGCCGGGCGCCGGTTTCAACCGCCAGTCGCGGCAAGTCGCCGGCCGGCGCCATCTCCAAGGACGAGCCGGCCACCAACATCAGGTCACATAGGCGGGTCTGTTTTTTCGCTTCATTTAGGACGCGTACGGGTAACTGTTCGCCGACCAAGATGACATTTGGCTTCAGTACTCCTCCACAGCCATTGCAACGGGGAATGTCCCCACTATCTGCGAAGGTATTGAGGAAGGAATCAGAGGGGTAGACTGTATAGCAACGCAGACAGGTCATCTCTCGAAAATGTCCGTGCACCTCGTGTACGGTCGACGAGCCTGCCTTGCTGTGCAACATGTCTACATTCTGGGTGATTATGCAGCGCAGCCAGCCGCTCTGTTCCATCTGGACCAGCGCAAGATGAGCCGGATTGGGCGTGGCATCCAAGGTCAACCTGGTAATCGGTTGGATCCAGTCGTAAAAATCCTGAGGCCGATGACGGAATGAGTAGATCGAAGCTACTTCAAATGGATCGGCATTTTTCCAAAGGCCCGAATTGGGGCTGCGGAAGTCAGGGATGCCAGAAGGCGTGCTGATGCCGGCTCCGGTCAGGGCCACGATGTGCTTGGAATCGGCCAGCAAGCTTGCCGCTTTCTTGACCTGTATGTCTATTGCCTTCATCAGACTCGTCTTTGCCGGACAACACACCTAACTAGACCAGGGGCCAGGGATAATGCCTGCCTGGACCAGGGTGAGGGAAAACACCATCTTCGATTAGTCGCCGTAGACGACTTTCGAGCGCATCCATTTCACTCTTGTCCAGCAGCTGCCCCAACTCCTTCAGAATCGGGTCGCTACCGTAACACAGCCAGGATTGAAATGCAACCAGGGCGTCCTTCAGTTTTGCGGGAAAAGACTGGCCGGCGAAGTCCCATATCACGCTGCGCAATTTGTACTCGTCGTGAAACGAAACACCATGATCGATAGCCCAGATCCGGCCATCGTCCCCTAGTAGCACGTGCCCGCTCTTGCGATCGGCATTGTTGATGATGACGTCAAAAAGGGCGATCTTTTGACATTGCTCAATATACTCGCCCTGAATGGTCAGATAATGTACCTGCGGATCGTGGTCTACGAAGAATTGCAATGATCCCCAGCCATGCGGCCCCTCGCGCAATACAGTTGGCGGCACAATGGACCAGCCCAAGGCCTCGCTGGTCAGATAGGCGGCTCGCTCGCGCAGGCATAGGGTCCCACGGGCGAAGTCCCACAATGGTCTTTCCCCCCGGCCGGGTTTGTAAATGGCATCCAGTTCACCCGTTTCATGCATCATATGAACCAGAAAGGTGTAATTGGAACCCCAGCTGACCAGACCCTCCATCTGCAATTGACCATGTTCGAGGATATTCAATATGCCAGCAGTGGGTACCTTATCACTCATAGAAACGCCGGGTGATTGTGTGGTCTTGCCCGTCTATGGGCAGTCTTCCAGATAGGCGACGGAAGATCATCGCTCTGCTAATAATGGCACCAAGGAATCAAAAACAGGGATCAGACGGAATGCCCATTGCGATTTGGGCAGAAATGACCATCCTGGTCAATCGGCTGGCCACAATTACCGCAAATTGGCCTTCCAGCGTCAACGACGTCGCTGGAATGCTTTATCAAAGCCTGCGCCTGAGCTCGAGTAGCCCACAAGCTAACCGCGTTTGCTTCCTCATCTTCTTCGACGAGTTCGTAGGCTACCAAGACGATCCGATCAACCTCCTCGTTGTAGCCCAAGCCCATATTGCCAACGCGAAAAAGTGGCTCAACGGGCTCACGAAGGCGCATGTCGGTCCAGACCGGTTCACGGTCCTCTTCGGCAGGGTACTTCTCAGCCAGATCTTCCAGCAGCGTTTCCAGGCTTGAAGCTAGCATAGCGGCCTGCTGCTTTTCGATGATAAGTGAAATGACATCCGCACCGCGACTGCCCTGTAGATAAAAGACGCGCTGGCCAGGCGGACCAATCGTGCCAACCGTCAGATGCGTAACGGGATTCAATTCGATATGGCGGGACATGGTTACGTCATTGCCTCCGTCGTGGAAAACGATGCCGGGTCGACTGGCGTAGCCTCAGCCAAGGCTGTCTTGGGTTCATGCGCCTCACCCTGCGCATTGTCCTTCAATTCTGGCGTTTTCTCTTGGCCTTTGCCCCGCTTTTCCGGTGGTGCCGGTGGTTCTATGGGACCATGATCGTTGATTCGAAGTGCGCGAACGTATCCATCTTCAGGCAGCGCTAGCAAGCTGACGGAAGCCGTGGAGACGGCAATGCGCTGGAAAAGATCGATATGGGTACCCAGATAATGGGCCAGTACAAGCTTAATGACATCGGCGTGGGAGACAATGGCTATCATTTCCTTCTTGTGTCGAAGGCTAAGGGACTCTATCGTCGCCACAGCGCGTTGTTGTACTTCAAGAAAAGATTCTCCGTCAGGAAAACGAAAACGACTTGGGAAGTGCTGAACGGTGTGCCAGGAACGCTTTTTACTGAGTTTCTTGATCTTCTTGCCTTCCCATTTGCCGTAACGTACCTCGCCAACCTCTTCAAGAAGCGTAATTTCGAGGTTGTGTGAGGTTGCCACAGCTTCGGCCGTTTCTATACAGCGTTCCAAGGGGCTGCTGTAGATCGCCTTGAGAGGTAATTTGGACAAGCGATCGCTTAGCTGCTCGGCTTGCTTCTGGCCGACGTCGTTCAAGTGAACACCTGGGGTCCATCCGGCCAGGCGATTCTTGCTAACCCAATCATTTTGAGCGTGACGAATCAGGAGGGCGTACGCCATGGGCGGATAATAGCACAATCGACAAGAAACGGGAAAACGATGGAGGGCATCTGGTAGCTAGGGTGGAGTGACGGCCGGCACCGTGGGCGTAGGCTCTGGCTCGGCCGGCGTTTCCTCCTCGGGTAGTTCCCCGGGGGGCAATTCTTCCTCATCCGGCGCGTATGAATCAACGCCGAAGTAAGCCGCCATCGTTTCGCGGACAACTGGGCCGGCCCACTGTGAGCCCTCACCGGCATTGAAGATGAATGCAACGACGACGATTTCCGGGTTTTCAAAGGGCGCGTAGCCCACATACCACGAGTGGGTGGGCAAGATCTGGCCTTCCTTGCACCAGCCACGCTCAATAGCGATATTGTCGCAATACTCGGAGGTGCCGGTTTTGCCGGCCGAAGTGATGCCAAATTCATCCAGCCATGGAGTGAACGAGGCGCCGGTGCCGCCTTCCTGGTTAACCTGGCGCATGCCCTCGGCCACGATGTCTAGCCACTGGCGATCGACGTCGACCGAATTGAGAACTTCTGGCTCAAATGGTTGGACAATATTACCCTCGGAGTCAGTCATGTGGTGAATGATTGTCGGCCGGTACAAGAAGCCGCCATTGGCCACTACGGCCGCCATTTGCGCCACCTGCAGCGGCGTAGAGGTAACAAAGCCCTGGCCGATACCCATGTTGTAATCATCGCCGGTAGACCAAGGCTCGCCACGATTCTGCCGTTTCCAGGCCTGGCTGGGATTGTTCCCTGGCGCTTCCAGGGGCAATTCGATGCCCTGAACGCGACCGAAGCCGAACTGGTCCGCATATTCATGTAAACGATCGACGCCAAGTCCCTCGATAACCTCACCGTCCTGGTTAAAGCCGCCGCTGATCTTATAGAAGTAGACATCGCATGAGTTGGAGATGCCCGAAATCATGTTCATATTCTCATGACCTTCGCGTAACCAACAGACGAAAGTTTGCGCCCGGCCTGGGTCGTTGGGCGCGAATCGGTTCGGGATCGTGATTTGCCCTGGGTCAAATAGCAGGCGGTTGGGTGAGATCACGCCTTCTTGCAGCGCGCCAGAAGCTGGAACGAGCTTGAACGTCGAACCCGGAGGGTATTGGCCGCTAATGGCGTGGTTCACCAGTGGCGTGTAGTCATTGCGGGCCAGACCCAGGTAATACTCCACCGGCACCTCTGTCGAGAAACGGTTATTATCAAAAGTCGGGATATTGACCATGGTCAGGATCTCGCCAGTATTTGGATTGAGGGCAATCACCACGCCCTGTTCAACCTCAACCTCTTCGCCAGTGAAAGAGTCTACAGTTGCTCGTCGACGGTCGATAGTTTCTTGCAAGATCGCGTAAGCTTTTTCCTGCAAATCCAGGTCAATGGTCAGGTGCAAATTAAGTCCCGGCTCCGGCTCGACCGTGGGCCCGATCTGGCGCAATTCGCGTCCGGTCCAGTCCTGCTCGATTTGGCGCTCGCCTTTCTGGCCGGCGAGCTCGATTTCCATCGACGATTCCAGACCAGCCCAGCCGACGCGGTCATCGCGCTCGTAGCCCAGATCCAGCCAATTCTCATTGGGAATAGGACCCATATAGCCGATCAAGTGGGACGTCGTTTCGTCGCTGGGGTAGCTCCGTATAGGTTCCTCGATGACTCTAACACCAGGCAAGAAAATGCTTTCTTGTTCGATTCGATAAGCCAGTGTAATTGGGATATTGGTCTTGATTGCCGCGGGCAAGTAAGGGGCGAAACTAAAGGTATCGACAATGCCTTCGATGCTGTCAGGCAGCTCAGGCACAATACCGCTTTCGTCCAGCGTTTCCTCCGCTGGCACGCCGTACAATTCTGAGAGGCGACTGTACATGCTGACCAGAGCCGGGTCGGCCGCCGCCAGCAACTCCTGCCGTTGCAGCGTATTCGTAACAGGCACGCCGGTCAAAAGAGACAGACGCTCGAAAATGGCCTGTCGTTCGTCCGCATCGTTCGGCAAGAAGGCCGGGGTGATGGTGACGTTGAAGCTGGGCTCGTTGACGGCCAGCGGCCGACCCACACGATCAAACATGACGCCGCGCGGCGGATCGATGGTTAATCGCGCCAGTTGATTCTCCTCGGCCAGCGTCTGTAGTTCGTCACCCCGCGTCTGCTGCAGCCAGTAAACGCGATAGGCCAGCAGGATCATGACAACGACGATTATAGCCCGCAGTAAAAGCAACCGGCCGCGCATGCCGGTGTCGTCTTCGGGCGCCTCATAGTCCTCAACGCGGTCCCAACCAATTCGAGACATGCTTAGATTTTAGTAACCATAAGGTTCACGGTCGCGCCTCGACGGGGTTTCTCACCCAACGCACAGCATGCGCTTAACGGCCGATCAGATTTCCACCCGGCGGCGGCCATATGCCTGCCCTAATCTATTGACGGCCCAGTAGAATGGCATCACCAACAAGGCATGGATAATGGCCGATTGAAGGATAAAGCGCACGACCGGGGCTGAAAGCCCATAACCGCGCCCGATATCGTTCAAAACGCTGTTGCGCGCGCCGCCTGCCCGCAGGTCGGCGATGCCCAGAAATGCCTGACCGCCGATGATCACGGGCATGATTAGCCGCAGAAGCAGCAGATAAATGAGCCAAAACACGATGGTAGCCAGGGCAGTGAGTAGGGCAGGGATCAGAACTGGACCCTTGGGCAAATACCGCTGCAGGAAAGTAACCAGGGCAACGGACAACATCAACGATAACGAAGTGACGCCAAGCGGCGCCGCGGAGATGAGGTCGACAAATATGCCGCCGACGAAAGCCAGGAACAGGCCTTCGCGCATACCACGTAATAGGCCCCAGGCGACTACCATAACCAGCCACAATCCTGGTGCGACGCCAAGAACGGGGAAAGCCGGCAGCACGGTGGCTTGGATGATTGCCAGCAGAGCTACTAGCGGGATGGCCAGATAAAGGCCCGCGCTCATGGCGTCGCGCCTAGATCGTCTGGCAGCGTGTCGAAGATGCTGGTGTCGATGGTTCGAAAATCGGTGATTACAAAAACCATCTCAAGTGAGCCGAAGTCGACGGCCGGCTGAATGATCGCACGCTGGAACAAATCAGCCTCTTGCCTCTCGACAGCTGTTACCCGACCAATAACCATGTCTTCGGGAAACTTGCCGCCCAGGCCTGAGGTCAGAACTGTTTCGCCGATCTCTAATTGGGCTTCGAGGTCAATCCAGTCCATGGTTAGCGCGCCGCCGAGGCCGCCTCCGCGCACAATACCGGTCGCCCGAGATGTGCCCAACCGGGCTGGGATGCTGCTAATATTGTCAGTGATCAGGATGACCATGGCGGCATGATCGGTCGTACGGTATATCTGACCCACCAACCCCCGGGCACTTTCAACTGGCATTCCGACAAAAACGCCATCTTCCGAACCCTGGTCAAGGACGATGCTTTGGAACAGTGGGCTGGTGTCATTACCAATGACTGAGGCTGTCTGGCGGCGAAACTGGGGCGTCTCACGAGCTCGATTGAAGAGATCTTGCAATAACTGGTATTCGCCCTGAATCTCTCGTAACTGCTCATTCTCACGCTGCAACATCTCGACCTGGATTTGCAGTTGTTCTATTTGGGCCTGGGCCTCTTGCATCTCTTCCGGGCCAGCCAGGGCATCGGTCACAGTTTCTGTTCGGGCCGTGGTCCAGCCCATGACTGACGCGATGGGATCTTCGAGGAAGTTGAGCGCTCCGTCCAGTCCGCCGGTGCTATCAAGAACTAATAGGACGATGGTCAAGACGATCAGAACGACAAAAGTCGCCCAGCGAACGCGCTCCCTAGTTTCGTCGAGGTTCATGACAGGTCAATAGTATAGGCGAATGTGGTATTTGGCCGGCGTCTACTACACCGTGGCGATGAGTGACTCAGTGGTGCGTGCTGCCACGGTCGAGACCGACCAGAACACGGCGATAGTTGTCCAAATCCTCAAGCACCCGGCCGGCGCCGCGAGCAACGCAAGTCATCGAGTCTTCGGCAACCCAGACGCGCATTTTCACGACATCTTCAATCCTTTCCGCCAGGCCCCGAATCTGAGCCCCGCCTCCGGCGAGGCAAATGCCAACTTCCATCAGGTCAGCTACTAGTTCCGGCGGCGTTTCGTCCAAAGCATCGCGCACAGTATCGACGATGATGTTCACCGAAGGGGCCATCGCTTCACGCAGTTCGATGCTGCTGATCTCCACCGCCTGGGGTAAACCGTTGATGAGATTACGACCGCGCAAGGTCATGGTCTGCTCTTCGGGCATGGGGAAAGCGGATCCGGCGCCGATCTTTACACGTTCTCCCATTCGCTCGCCGATTAGCAGGCTGTATTTACTGCGCGCATATTGGACGATATCTTCGTCCATCTCGTCGCCGGCAACGCGGATGGACCGGCTCACGACGATGCCGCCCATGGCGAAGACGGCCACTTCTGTGGTGCCGCCGCCGATATCGACGATCATGCTGCCCCGTGTCTCAATGATGGGAAGACCGGCACCAATGGCGGCCGCCATTGGTTCTTCAATTAAGTAGGCCTCGCGGGCTCCGGCCGAGATAGTGGCATCGTATACAGCTCGCTTTTCGACTTCGGTAACGCCGCTGGGAACGCCGACGACTACCCTGGGCCGGGGAAAGGGCACTATCATCTGTTCGTGGGCCTTGTCAATGAAGTACTTCAGCATCGCTTCGGTGATTTCGAATTCAGAGATCACGCCGTCTCTCAGAGGCCGGATAGCGACGATGTCGGCCGGCGTACGGCCGACCATTTCCCGCGCCTCGGCCCCTATGGCCAGCGGCCGGCGCGTGCGCTTATTGATCGCCACCCAAGATGGCTCGTTAATGACAATGCCCCGGTCGCGTATGCTAACCAGCGTGTTGGCCGTACCAAGATCGATGCCGATGTCGAGTGATAGAAGACCCAGTACCCAGTCAAGTGGTCGTAACAATTCGTATTACCTTCTCTCGTATTGAAGTGAATTCGGCTGTGTAAGCCAAACCAGTTGATTATACCACAAGGGTGGTGCCCCGCACGGCGGTCGGGCCGGCTTTTGGCGGTCGATTTTGACGTTGAGCATGCGGTTGGCCGAGGAGAGGAGTTGAAGAGGAGAAGAGGAGTACAGGATCGATGGGTGTTGAACATGAGGAATACGGCGCTCGGCGCCTGCCTGGTCCTATGAGAGCTAGATAAGCGGGCGCCGGCCGCAATCCACAGATACAGAGAAACCGGCCAGATGCCCTTGCCAGTCAGTAGGTGAGAGAAGTAATATGGTGTTAGTAGTAATCGGCGGCAATTCGAGTTCTGTTGCGCGCAGGCCATAACTGCCGATTAATCGATGGCCGGGAAGGTTCATCCAAGACGGCGGCCGCAGGAAGGCGATAACCATGGCACGACAGGCATTGTTTGAGGGATTAGTTTACGATGAGCGGGAGCTGCTGGTGGAAACAGACACCATTGGTTCTGACGCCGTGTATGTGATCGACGATAATGGCTTCAGGCGGCATATTGACGCCGAAGTGGTCGATCGCCAGGTCTTGGGCCTATTTCTCGATCAGTTGCAGGACAATAAGGAGCTGGCCGTCGAACAAGCGCTCAAGTTTCTCGGCCGTGACGATCTTTTCACCAAGGCGGCCATCGACGCCTCAATGCGCAATGTCGACATGGATCAGATCATCGTCCAAGGCATTCCAGAGCAGGCGCGCAACATGATGGGCATGTTGGGATTTCGAATCATCATAGACATATATGGTGAAGTGCTTCGTCTGGATCAACCGGCAGCACCTGAGGATTTCGATCGCTAATAGGCCCCACTGCCGAAGAGGACCCGAGGGATCGTCTGCAGCAATATACGTAGGTCCATCGCCATTGACCAATTCTCGATATAGTAAATATCGAGCAGGCATTGCTCGTCGAACGTGAGGTCAGATCGGCCGCTTACCTGCCATAGGCCGGTAATGCCACCTTTCACCGCCAGCCGCTGCATGTGCCACGGTTGGTATTGGACGACTTCCTCGGCCAAAGGCGGTCGCGGTCCGACCCAACTCATTTCACCTACCAGAACATTGTAAAGCTGGGGGACTTCGTCCAGGCTGAAACGACGAATAAACCGACCAACCCGGGTCAAGCGAGGGTCGTCACGCATCTTGAATATCGGTCCATCAGCCTCGTTATAGGCTTTTAACGCTTCCTTCTGGTCATCCGCGTTTAGCACCATGGACCGGAACTTGGCCATTCTAAAGGGCCGGCCCTCATAGCCAACCCGTTCCTGGAAGAAGAAGGCCGGGCCGGGCGACTCTAGCTTGATGGCCAGGGCAGTGATGATGGTTATCAGCAAGGCTGGTATGGTCAGGATGAGCACGATCAGCAAGTCTAGCAAACGTTTGAGCGTCATGCCGACCGAACTGATACGTATTTCCCGGGTGCTCAACATGGGAATGCCGGCCATGTTGCTGAAATCGACCCGATTCAAACTGAGTTGGAACAGGTCGGGCACAACCCTGGCGATCACACCATGTTGTTGGCAGGTGGCGAGCAGCTCCTCAATCTGTTGCTGGTGTTGACCCGGCAAGGCAATGAAGACCGTTCGGACATCCTTCGACTGCTTGAGAATCGTATCTAGATCTTGCCATGTACCCAGACGCGGAATCCGGCCGGAGCCCACGCTATTGGGCGATGTTGACTCGTCCAGATAGCCAATAGCTTTGAATCCCAAGTCCGGCCGAGCAAGCAAAGTGCGAATGACGCTACGGCCCGCCTCTCCCGATCCGACGATGACGGTTTTATCTGCGGCTATTCCACGTTGGTATAGGAGCTCCAGAATCACCCGTCGCAGCATGCGGGCGATAGCAATGAAGAGGACGATGAAGACCAGAGCCCAGACTAGCAGTAATCGCGAGAAGGCCAGTGGCCGAAAGAAGAAGGTAAAGGCCATCATCAACGCGATACCGGTCGCGGTGGCATAGCCGACCCTGGATACTTCATCGATCCAGAATTCACCTCTCCTGCGGGACCAGACCCGGTTCTGGGAAAAGGTAATGACCAACAACAAGGTTAGCAGCGCCTGTTGGCCAATGTACTCGCTATAGGGCACGATAATGGTCGTCGGCAATAGCCACTGGAATTCATAGCGGGCGATGTAAGCAAAGGCAAAGCCAAGGCTGATCAACAGCAGATCGGTGATGACGGTGAGGTTGCGCACGACGCGCCGGCCAAGTCGATCACTCATGTTTCGGTCAGCGCTTTTCGATAGACTTCTAGCATCTCGTCCGTAGCTCTTTGCCAGGTGAAACGCTTCGCCCGCGTTAGGCCCTGTGCCCGCATTTTCGCCGCCAACCCAGGCTCGTCCAGCACAGCCGCCAGGTGCTTGCTCAATTTGACTTCATCCTGGGGATCGAATAACAGGGCCGCATCTCCAGTCACTTCAGGTATGGCCGACGTCATGGCGGCGATGACCGGCGTTCCGCTAGCCATTGCTTCGAGGATTGGTATGCCGAAACCCTCATAATAAGAGGGGAATGTCAACACAGCAGCGGCATTATACCAAAGGGGTAAGTCTGCGTCAGGCACGTAACCGGGGAACAGGATGCGATTTTCCAGGTTCATGGCCTGCACCTGCTCGAAGATATCGTCATAGAACCAGCCCTTGCCGCCCACCAGCACCAACGCGACGTCGTCCCGCCCAAGATCGGCATAGGCGTCGATCAATAGCCGGATATTCTTGCGCGGCTGGAGCGTGCCCACATGCAATATATAGCGTTCGGGCAAATCGCGCTGCTGGCGAAAGGCCGCCGCTTCGGCGGCCGATCTAGGATGGTAGACCGGGTCTACTCCGGGACTTACGACGTCGATTCGCTCTAGCGGAACGTCGAACAAGCGATGTACGTCCTGGCGGCCGGAGCCGGAGATGGCAACCACGCGCCGGGCCGAGCGGCATGAACGACGCGTCTGACTGGCCAGGTAGAGCTGTCGCGGGCGCGGGAATTGCTCTGGGTAATGGATGAAACTCAAGTCGTAAACGGTGACGACGCTTGGGGCCGTGAGTGCGTAGGGTGTGACAAAGGCCATGCTGTGCAGCAAATCTAGCTTGCGCCGTCTGGCAGAAATGGGCCAGGCCAGTTGCTCCCACATGATGCGGCCGAGTGGGCGTTCAGCTGGCCAACGCGTTGAGATGAGGTTAAGCCCGGTATTGCTCAGAACCTGGGGGCTGTTGCAGAAGACGCTGAAGTCATATCCGTTGTCTGCCTGGGCCATACCGCGCAAGAGTTGGGCGATGTAGTTGTGGATGCCGGCCCGGCGGTAGTCCTGGCTCCCAGTCAATAAATGGGCGTTGATGCCGATTCTCGGCCGCGCGGCGGCCCTGTCAGAAGTCATACCACTGATTATATCTAATACAGAGGCGAATTACAGATGGGACGCCGACAAAAACGAATAGGCGCCAGCCAGAATCCAGCTTAACCTTGTTCTACTTCATGGTCGTGGATATGTGACCCATTTGAACCCTTCGCGAAGTGGGCTTGCCTTGACCAGCACAGATGCTTATGGTAAACTGCCAGCATTATGTTTAGTAAAACATAAGGAGAAGGAGGGTCCCGTGAAGACAACCCTAAGCCCCCGTCTACTGCTGATCTTGTTGGCGCTTCTGTTGAGCCTCGCTCTGGTTGCCTGTGAGCGGCCGCTCAACGAGGAAGAAGAGCCGACCGCCACACCGGAAACGCCGACAGTTCCGGAAGAAACCCAGCCGGAGGCAGCGACTCCTGAGCCAGGTACGGGAGAAAGTGAATCTGCCGAGCCTGACCAGCCCGCTACCGAAGGCGAGCCGGCTGAAGGCGACCAGACTGAAACGTCGCCGGAGAGTGGCGCCACCGACGGCGAACAGACCGAAACGGCGCCCGAGGAGGGTGAGACATCGCCAGAGTCGGGCGGTGAGTCGACGACGACTGAGCCCGAGCCGGTCGAGCAGCCGACGGACGAACCAGCTCAACCGGTCCAGCCAGGCGTAGAACAGACGCACGTCGTGCAGTCCGGTGAGAATCTGTACCGCATCGGCTTGCGCTACGGTTGCTCAGTGCTTGAATTGTCGACTTACAATGGCATCGCGAACCCGCACTGGATTTACGCCGGTCAGACGATTCGTATTCCGGCCACCTGTAGCGGCTAACAACAGCTTCGCCTCCCGAGCAGCATACATAGCGATCGTTAGACCCGTTTTATGAGCAAGCGGGAGTATTCGGCGCGCGTCCAATGGCAAGGTAAGTCCTGGCGACTGCGCGTCGTCGACCAGATTCTGCCTGACGGCACGACGGCCGAGAAGGGGGTGATCGATCATCCCGGATCGGTGGTCATCGTGCCTTTGGATGGGGAGCAAGTATTGATGCTAAGGCAGTATCGCCTGTCGCTGGACCAAGGGATCCTGGAGCTACCGGCCGGCACGCGGGAAGGGGATGAGCCGTGGCTAACCTGCGCCCAGCGCGAATTGCGGGAAGAGACCGGCTACCAGGCTAGCGAATGGACGGAGTTAGGCCGGGTCTGGCCGGCGCCGGGCCTTACCAATGAACTAATGGCTGTGTACCTGGCTCAAAATCTATCTCCAGCGCCTCTTCCCAGGGACGCCGATGAGGAGATCGAGGTGCGGAAAATGCCTTTAGATGAGTTGGTGGAGATGGCGCTGAACGGCCAGCTGCAGGACGCCAAGAGCGTTGTGGGGGTGCTGAGAGTGGCAAAGCACTTGAATCGTTTGCCGGTCAATCATATCGGCTGAGTACTTCAGATGCTGTCGATCACAATGGCACACAGTATGTGGCCAAATTCATAATGGTCGCATAGAATAGAGGTGCCCAGGCAAGGAACTCTTCCAACGACGACAACTGGACAGCAATAGAATAGCTTTACTGGTGAATCTGACCCGTTTCTTCATGGATCGACAGGAGGTTCTCATGTGTCATGAAATTGTGTCACAAAAAGTAAACCGGCGAAGTTTTCTTAAAGCTGCAGCCGCAGCCACGGTAGCCGGGACGTTAGGTCAGACTGCGGTGCCCGTCCTGGCCAACAACGGTAAAGGACGCAGGAAGGGCATCTTCGACCTGACCCACCGTCTGGTCCGAACATTCCCCAGCTTTTTTGGTTCGCAAGTAATCTTTGACGAAATTCTAGCCACCATTCCGGAGTCAGGGTTCTACGCAAAGCGGTGGACCTTCGACGAGCACATCGGTACCCACATGGATGCGCCCGGTCACTTCGCTTTGGGTGAAAGCTTGGTCGACCAGATCGACCCAGCGACGCTCGTGGCGCCCATCGTCGTCGTCGACATCACGGCCAAGGCTGAGAGCGACCCGAATGCGATGGTGGACCCTGACGATTTGGTAGCCTTCGAACGGCGCCACGGCCGCATCCCGAGAGGCGCCTGTGTGGCGATGAACAGCGGCTGGGATAAGAAGGTGTCGGATGGGGATCTCTTTCGGGGCGGTATAGGCTATCCTGACCTCAATTTTCCGGGCTTTAGCAGAGAAGCCACCGAGTGGTTGGTGGTGGAACGGGATATCTCCGGCATCGCCGTCGATACGATGAGCCTCGACCCAGGCAACTCGGCCGATTTCGCCGTTCACGTCAGCTTCCTCGGCTCCGGCCGATGGGGCGTGGAGAATGTGGCCAATCTGAGCCAGATACCGCCAAGAGGGGCGACGGTCTTCGTGGGCGCGATTCCCTGGGAGGAAGGTTCTGGCGGGCCTTGCCGGGTGCTGGCGCAAGTCTGAGCCCAGATTTAGTCCCAAGATATTAGGTATAGTCCCGGCCGGTTGTCCGGCTGGGAAACTTTTTTCTGTTCGGTTACTGGCCGTGTTGGCGGTCGAGCTGCAGCGGAACCCTTTTCACCGTTTGCCTACAGCAACCATGTAGATGGCGGCTTCGTCTTGCCCATCTACGCCAAGCATGGCGTTGAGACCGTCGTCCAGGAAGGCGCCCACGGCGCAGGCGCCCAGGCCCATGGAGGTCGCCGCGAGGTAAGCATTCTGGCCCAGGTGACCTGATTCTAGCAGCGCGTAGCGATAGGAACGCTCCTGATACTTCCAGCGCAGCCGCTGCAGGATGGCCGTGAAGACGAGTACCAGGTTGGCCTGGCCGAGGAATTCCTGCATCAAACCGTAACGCGCGATATCGTCTCGGAAATCGCCAGTTTGCAGCAGTTCCAGGACATGCTCTTGCACGGCGTAGTGATAGAGACCCGCTGCCAGGTCCTCCACCCGATGAACGACCGGGTAGATCTCAATTGGATACAGGGCGCCGGCTGACGGGGCAGCGCGTAGTCTACGGCCAAAACGGCCGCCGGTTATCCCGCCGGTGTGGTGGAGCAATCTGGACAACTCTTCCAAGGTCATTGCCCGGCCGGAGTAGTTGCGAACGGAGCGCCGGCGCTGGATGGATTCCTCCGTGGACAGGCCCTGGACCTTCTCGGCTGGCGGCAAATCGATTCGCCGGGCCACAGCGTACACCTTGTAGAGGGACGGGTTCTGACCCCAATTGGCCACGGCGCCCAGCAGACTTCGCAACTTGGGCTTGCTCCATTCGTGGTAAATGGCCCCCACGTCGCCGCCGAACGGCAATTCCGGCTCGGACCGCGACAAGCGCCCGAGAGCCAGGCCGCCGACGCCTCCGAGAGCCAGGGCGATAACCGTACGCCGGGACACTGACTCGCGGCCGCCGGCTCTAGTTACCCGTTCCTGGTCTCCCTTGCTGGTAATTTGAGCCTTCCGCTGTCGACTGGCCTTCTGACCGGCGCCGACTTGGGAAGCGCGACGGCGTCTGGGGTGTCCTCTTAGTCGCCAGCCGATATAGGATACCAACCGGCCCCAATGTAGATAAACATGGGCCAGGGCCATCAAGGCTAGAGCATAGCCAGCGTACTTGTGGTAGACGAAGTCGTTCAGATCCCATAAATCTGAGACCAGCCCGGTGAGGGCCACAAAGGCGGCCAGGATCAGAAGGGCCGCGCTGACCAGATAACTCAGATCGTGCCGGGTTACGCGTGTAATCATGACGCTCACCTCATAAACATTATAACCCGGAACGGGCAGGGTATGTCGGCGGCCTTAGACGGGGGCGTCACGATTGGTCGGGGAATGTATACAATCGCGGTGGCGGGCCTGTCAGCGAACGGATTGCTTCCTCAAGTACCAGGCTCTGCTCACGAAGACAAATGTGGCCTTCTCGCTGGCGAAGAACGGCCGGACTTGCTTTAGTATCCATTGGCTGGCGGATTCAAGGCTCTCCCGGCCCTGTTTTACGGCGGCCGTGACATTGGTCTGCGTGACCAGGTAAGCGACCAGTTCTTCGGGCATAAAACTGACTTCATTTTCGTATCGGTCTTCCGCGATGAATTCAAAACCTGCGTCTGTTGCTTCCTCTGGTGTAAGCGGCTTGCTGTCTCGTGGGGGTGTAGGGAAGCGCTGTGGGTACACTTCCCAGGCCCAACTCTGAAATCCCGGACTTTCTCTCATGATCCCGCTGAATCCATTGGTGTAGACCAGCAGCAAGCCTTCAGCCGTTAAGACTCTCCAGACTTGGCGCAGGAACTGATGTCGGTCGAACCAGTGGATGGCAAGGGCCGTCGACACGATTGGCGCCGATTCGCTCGGAAAGGGTATAGATTCGGCGCGCGCCTGAACGTATCGAATACGCTCATCTCGAACCGCGTTCGCCAGCATGTTCCAGGAGATATCTAAGCCGACAATCCAGTCCGCGATTGATATCAATGCGGCGGCCGATTGCCCGGTTCCGCAGGCTACGTCTAAGGCCAACGACATATTTGTGTCAATCCCTGTCGCTTCCGCTGCGCGGGCGATAGCCAGGGGATGGAAATACGGCCGGCTCTGGGCGTACCTCTGGGCCTCGCTTGGATCAGTGAAGAACGACATGCTTGCTACCTGGCACGTTCCCCTTTATGAACTTACTTGGCCAGAAGCAGTGCATAGCCGAGCTTGCCGTCACGAATCGCTTCGGCCGCGCTGCGGGCGATGATCCTGGCTTGTTCAAAATCGGCGCCAGGCAGATCGATCTTCTTCAACTTCACCAACAGCTCTGCCCCTAATAACCTGGCTCGCACATCGGACACTGTCTGGCTCAAGGCTTCGTCGTGTGTTTCGACCTGGTTTACAGTCAGGCCGGCCGAAGCCAGGTATTCGACGTATCGATCGACCGGCTGGGCATCGGCAATGCAGGCGATCCAGGCCAGCAGACCTTCGAGCTCGGCCGGCAAAGATCCGGAGCGGGTCAAATCGCTCAGGCCCAGCCGGCCGCTCGGCCGCAGCACGCGGGCGATCTCGGCCGCCGCCTTCGTCTTATCTGGGAACGTGCAAAAGGCACATTCACAGATGACGGCGTCGAAACTGCCGTTGTCAAAAGGCAACTGCTCGGCGTCGCCCAATTCGAAACGCACCCGGCCGGCCAGGCCAGCCTCGGCCGCGGCTGCGTTAGCCAGGGCCACGGATTCGCGGCTGTAGTCGATGCCAACCACTTCACAGCCGAAGCGTTCGGCCAGAAAGAGTGCGCTACCACCCGTGCCGGCTGCAACGTCGAGCACCCGGCTATTCGGTCCTAGTTCCATTAGACTGCCTAACCGTTCGGTAAGGATCGGCCCGCCAGGGTGGAACGAGTCTCCCAACAGCAACCTGGCCCAGTCGCTTTCGTAGACGGCCGCGCAGCAGGCTTTGATCTCTTCGTTTGTCTCGAGAGCGTCAATTAGCAATGGCGAGATCATCCTTCTTCTTTGTGACCAGCAGAGGCGCCATTGGTAGGCGCCTGGCCATTAACACCATTCGATCGTGGCGCGTGCTCGAATGAAAAAGTGAGCGGCGGCGGATCGTAGTCCAGACCCTGAGCTTCGGCCTTGGCTCGCGCCCGCTGGCGGCTGGTAAGCTGGACTCGGGCCTGTTCGCGGTAGCCTACGCTGTTGTAGGCGCAGAAGGGGATTTGTTTGCCGTCGGGCAGCAGGATCTCCTTGCAGCACTTCATCAGGTTTTTCTGGTTGAAGGTCCAGGGGTCCATGAAGTCTTGGAGCATGATCATGAACATCGTGCCCGGGAAAGCATAGCCCAAATCCAGGTCCAGGCCACAGGCCGCGCAGGAGATGGCGAAGTCACTCATTGCTTTGTCGGAACCGGGCATGGCTGACGAAGACCACAAACCTTCCAGCGCCGTCTTTACGTTGGGACTCAGTTGTGGCAAGGCCCGATTGGTGATGTAGTCCAGGTACTCGTCCACGTCGAGCACCCGGGGCAAAGGCAAGACCTGGTCTTCTTCAAGGTAGGCGTAGGTGACTGAGTTGCAGGTGGGAAAACAGCAGGGGACAGGTATGAAGTCCGAAAACATGAACAGGCCGTCGGTCTGTGCTTCGATAAGATTCAGCACATCGGGATTGGTCAAGCGCTGCAGCGGATCGTGTTCGGCGTGCCGGCCGGTGTGAAAAGCGGGCTGAAAGTTGATGCCAAAGACGGCCGGATGTTCGAGGCCGAAGCGGACGATGCGGCCGACCTCGTGATCGTTGACGCCGCGCTCAATGGCCGGAACCAGGACTACCGGGCATTTGGCCTCGGCCAGGCGATCCAAGGCTTTGATCTTTTCTTCCAAGATATGCGGCTCCCCGCGGATGATTTCATAGGTCTTGTCGTCAAAACCATCGAATTGAAAGTAGACCGCCGGCTGGATCTCCGCTAGCTCGGCCAGAAAATCGTCGTCGTGGGCGATGCGCCGGCCGTTGGTGTTGAGCATGACGTGTCGTATGTTATGTGCCTTGGCTGCCCGCAACATGGGAACGATCTGGGGATGAATCGTCGGTTCGCCGCCAGAGAATTGAACCACTTCGGGAAAACCCTCTGTGGCCACGAAGTGGTCCAATATATCTTCCACTTCTTCCAAGGTGAGATTGAAACCCGCTCCAGCATCGGCGTAACAAAGCGGGCAATTCATGTTGCACGCGCTATTCACCTCGATGATCCCCACGCAGGCGTGTTGCTGATGATCCGGGCATAGGCCACAATCGTATGGGCAGCCGTGAACGACTTCTGTGGTGTATTGTAGGGGTATCGTGCCTGGTTTATTGTATCTGGTCTGCTCCGTATAGGCTTCGGCATCGCCGTATATCAAGGCCTCGAAATGACCATGCTCGGGGCATCGTTTGTGCATGTAGACCTTGTTGTCCTGCAGCAAGACCTTGGCGTCTATGGCCCGGCGACAAATCGGGCAAATACTCCTGGTCAATTCGTAGAAGACGTAGTCGGCGTCGCTTTTTTCGGTTACCTGTTTGTCTGGGATCTTGACGGTTGAATCGGTCATCCTACCTTCGCTCATTGAATTCGCCGATTGACTACCCCTCTCGTTACGATGGCTCTCAGCTTATGCCGCATTTGAATGGTTGGATGTAAGCGTCGTACCATAGACGGAAAGATTGCTCGGTCAAATTCAATGTGAATTAGAATACTGTCCCAAACCGCTTGTTGGGATAAGGTAAGACAATGGAAATACTCGAAAACCGTGAACAATGGACTGAAACGTATCGCCGGGTCTGGCTGGCCAATGTGGCGGCGACCGGAGTGACTGACTGGCGGATCTACCCCATCCCGCGAAACGAACATACGCCTGGCGCGCCGGGCGTCAAGTTGGGTGAAAGTCGCCTGATGTTCATCTCCTCGGCCGGCGGGTATCAACGGCACGGCCAGGAGCCCTTCGATGCAGCCAATCTCCTTGGCGATTACACGGTGCGGACGTTTCCCTCTCTTGTGCCGTTCAGGCACCTGGCTTACGCCCACGACCATTATGACCATGCCTTGATCGAGCGTGACCCCCAGGTAGCGCTCCCGCTGCATCACCTGCGCGAGATCGTCGCCGCAGGGCGTATTGGATCACTAACGCCATCAGTCGTGAGCTTCATGGGCTATCAGCCGGATGCGGCGCGGACCGTTGATGAGTTGGTTCCCCGTGTCGTGGCTATGGCCAAGGAAGAGCGAGCGGATGCGGCGCTGCTGGCGCCGGTCTGACCGCTCTGCCACCAGTCCGTGGGACTGGTAGCCCGAGCCCTGGAAATGGAGGGTATCGCCACGGCCGTCGTGGGCTGGAATGGCGGGCGTTTACGCCTGGCCTCGGCGCCTCGCATGGCTATTACCCGGCTATCACGAGGCCTCGCTTTCGGCCGGCCGGGGGACAAGATGCAACAATGCCGGGTACTAGAAGCGACTTTGGCCCTGCTAGAAGAAGACGCGCCGATCGAACCGCTTTATGTCGACGAGGCGATGTGATTAACGGGCAAGCCTCTCTGGCAGCGCTATACGGCGTTGACCAAGACATGTTTGTCCGGGCGATGGTCGCCCGTCACGCGCCGATCATCCGGCTTGACGACAACGAACCTTTCCGGCCGCTGGCGGCTGGCTACACGATCTTCCGCCAGGATGGAAGATCGCCGTCGTTTAATCGCCAGATCCGTCTCCGGAGCCGGAGGTGGAAAGCAGAGCAGGTTATTGAATACGCCATCTGGTGGGATTGGGACATCAATCACTTATATGAACTGGAGCATATCTGGGTGTACCTGGACAAAGGCGGGCAGGTGATCAAAGTCGAAGGAAGCTGGCATGGGCAGGTAAGGGACTTGGGGGTGAACGGCCGGTTACTGACGAAGGATACACAGCCGGTCGTTTATGCAGCGCCGGGCAAACACGCTTTTGCGCCAAGAATCGAACACTTCCAGCGGCGGCAGGCCAAGGTACCCGGGATTACGTCGCGTTATGCTGGCGCGCTGGGTATTGTCATCAATGACCTCTTCGACGGCGAGATTCAGCGTACGCCTCCGGGGGACCGTCTCATCCATAGCTACCTGACCCGATATGCTTTCGAGCCGAGCTGGGATTATTCGCGGACTTCCGCCTTCAACCGGGAAATGCTGGTTCCATGGCCTGCTTTGCGCCAGTGGATACCGCAACGGGTTAAAAAATGGATGGATTACCTACAGCGGGAAATTCGGCCGAAGCAGTACCGCTCACTGCGCATGGCACGTTGCTCAAGTAAGGATGCGATCTACAGGGCTGGGCGGTTGAATATGGATATGGTAGTTTTGAACATTGGCCGTAACCGTTGGGGATTTCCTTCGCTGGTGGATGGAGCCGGCCGACCGACGGGCGCGAATCTGGTGCGGCTTTTGTTGACCTGCAGGCAAGCTCGTGTTGGCGCTTACCTGCTGATCCGTGACAGGCGGGTCATTCCCTGGTTAGCTCGACTGCTCGGCCGACAAGACTGGTCCGATTATCTTATGACCGGCGCATCGGTTCCCGAGTGGGTAGCGTTTATCAAGTCCAGATTGCCTCATTACCGAACGACGCTGATCAAAGAGAGTCAATCAGCCGATATTGTCGCCGACGCCCGATCTGTTGGGGCCAGCTACCTACACATGACAAACTCCTCAACTTCGCGGATTACGACCGATTGGATTGGACTCGTCCACCAGGCGGAACTGGGGATAGTTCTCACGGCGCCGGATTCATCGGCTTTGACGTGGCAACGAAGATTAGGCGTGGACGCCATTGTGGTCGACGAATCCTCGTATGATTAACATTCTGAGTATGTTCAGAACGGCCTGGATATTGATTGATTGACGAAGCTATGGATTTGGTCGAATTGTTGCAGTTGACTGAACACAAGCTGCTTGAGTTCACGGGTCGTGCGGTTGACCCAATTCAGCATGTGGTTGCTCCGTACCGCATATGTCCACTCGGCGCACACATCGATCATCAGGGTGGGCCAGTATTGGGCCGGACGATCAACGCCCACTCGGTGTTGGCTTTCTCTGGAACTGATCGGCCGGTGATGACCTTGGCCAGCGGCAACTATCCCGGCTCAGCTACCATTTCGCTCAAGGATCCTGGCGCCGTTAGCCATGATCGGTGGGATCGGTATGCGAGAGGAGCCGTCTACGCGCTCGCCAGAAACCACCAGCTAACGCGCGGCCTGGTCGGATTCGTTCAGGGCACGTTGCCCGGAGGCGGCCTGAGCTCTTCGGCTTCAGTTGGACTGGCTTATATCGTCGCGCTGGCGGCGGTCAACGACCTCTCCCTGGGCCTACCAGAACGTGTCGAACTCGATCGCCAGCTGGAAAACGACTATCTGGGTCTGCAGAACGGAGTGTTGGACCAGACGACGATCCTATACGGCCGGGCTGCCTGTATGCTTTCTATCAATACACGACAGCGATCGGTAACCGTCGTTGAAGATCCGCCTGCGGCGTCGGCGTTCAGCTTTGTGGTGTTCTACTCCGGATTCAGTCGCGAATTGACGTCCACCGCTTTCAATCAACGGGTCGACGAGTGCCGCCAGGCGGCGAGTCGCCTGGCGCGGCTCGCCGGATTAGGCGATAAGCAGCAGCTGGCCGACATACCAGACAGTGCTTGGCGCGATCACGGGCACCGCCTGCCTGATCCGCATCGGCAACGGGCCCAGCACTTCTTCAGTGAAGTGGCGCGGGTCGAGAGAGGGCGCGAAGCCTGGCGTGACGGGGATATGCAGCAATTCGGCCGGCTCATGAACGAATCTTGTGCCAGCTCGATTGAATCGTACGAAAGCGGCAGCGAGGAGATCATTGGTCTGCAAAATATCATCAGCAAGACTCGCGGCGTGCTTGGCAGCCGATTCAGCGGCGGCGGGTATGGCGGTTGTGTATTGGCTTTAGTGGAGATTGAAGCGGTAGCTCGCGTCCAAGATGAGGTTCGAGAGCTTTACCTGTCCGCCTTTCCCGAAGCAAGAGACAACTTCGAGTCGTTTGTGGCCCAAAGCGAAGGCGGGCTGCAGTTGATATGATCGCCCTCATTCTGAGCGCTGGATTCGGTACGCGTTTGTATCCGTTGACGCTAAACAAACCCAAAGCCCTGCTAGACGTTGCCGGCCGGCCGGTGATCGACTATCTCGTCGATCAGATACTGCGCTTTTTTCCATTGGAGACGATTCACGTGGTATGTAATGATCGGTTTTTCGATCATTTCGTTCAATGGCAACAGAAGACCGCGATTCGAGCACATGAGCATGGCAAAGAGATCGTGTTGCACAACAACGGCCGCAAGAATGCGGAAGAACGTCTGGGCGCCATTGCCGATCTCGGGTTAATGTTTAACCGCGCTGATCCAGGCCATGGGGCAGTCATAGCTGCCAGCGACAACATCTACCTGGCCGATCTGCTGCCCGTTTGGCGACGATTTGTCGAGACCGGAGAGAACCTTATCCCGGTCATCCGGCAAGACGACAGGGGCAAGCTGCAGCGCACGGGCGTGGCGACACTCGGCCGTGGAGATCGGGTCATGGGGTTTGAAGAGAAACCGGCCGAGCCGCCTTCGCCGTGGTCGGTTCCGCCGTTGTACTTCCTCAATCGCAGCGCGCTGAACAGGGCAAAGGTATTTGCCAGCCAACCGGATCCGCCGGATGGGATGGGCTACCTGATTCGATATTTGGTCGACGAAGAGACGATCTGTGCGGTTAAGATGGAGGCCGGCCGTCTTAACGTCGGCGATCCGGCCAGCTACGAAGACGCCCGGCATGTTCTGGCGGATGGAGCTGTCTATGACGCACTTCCGGGAATCGCGTAAGATTTAAGGCCAGGCTATGACAATCGCAGTAGCTTCCTGGAATCGGCCGCGTCGTGACATGTGCCGGCCTGCAGTTTTCTCGTAGGGCGAGTTAGCGGTTGTGTGATGCTAGAGTGCAGGGTATTCCAGGGCCGAGGAGGTGGTCAAGTGCCCTCTTGCTCTTGCATCAACTCCAACTCTCTGCCTTCGGGGTCAGTTAGGTAGGCCGACTTTCCCCAATAGTATTCCTTCGGTTCCGCGTCAAGTACGATCCCTCTGGATTTGACATCCTGGCAGGCTGCGTCGAGATCTTCCATGCCGAATCCGAAATGATCGCGAAAGGAAGGGGGGTCTGCATCTCCCTGGTGGATGTAAAACTCCAGCGTCCCAATGCGGAACATTGCTTTCCGCTCGCCTTCGCTGTCCGGCTCCCCGAGGATATTCTTATAGAAGCTCAGAACCTCGGAGAACATATCGGGTTTGGTTACGATTGATATTTCAGTTGTGTTGTTACCCATATCGCACGCTCGCTGTTGGAGATTAGATGCTCATGACGATCTCCTAATCTAAATCCTAGCCTGTTTTTGTTGCCTATCACGGAGAAATGCACCGTTCTGCGACCTGCTTCCCCTGCCGGCATTATACTAAAGAGTCGCCCACAGCGGAATCGAAACATGAATAACTTGGCTCCGCATCTGCGAGATACGCTTTTGGGGTTCGCTGAAATTGAGAAACATCGCCTCAAACCGTGTGCTTCCGGCTCGTCTTGAGCGCGCGAAGGATGCGATGCGGCCGCGATGCGGCCGCGATGCCAGTACTAAGGTCTCATGACTCAAAGCAATTCGTGCCGTATCATAGCAGCCCTAGTTGCTCGGAATACAACCGTGAATCAACAACTAGCTTCTTTTGGATGTTATCCGGGTCGACTCTATTTGTGGTTTTCGGGCGTCCAGCCCGCGGTATTAATGTTTCTCCGGCAGCTACATTAATCATTCATAAGGAGGAAACGATGGCAGAATCGGCGTTATCTAGATTAACAGTTGTTGGTGTATTTGCGTTCCTTCTCTCAGCTTTTGTGTTATTCTTGTTCCCTGGCACCGTGGCCGGGGATGACCCTACCCCTACCCCTACACCTTACCCTTCAGCTGTGGGCATCAGAGAATTCGACGAGCCCGATATTTGCTGGATGATCGACCCGGTCGATGGAAGTATTACGCCAATTCCAGCAGGGGCACGAACGGAAGATAAGTTCATTGCGCCCCCGGGAGCAGACCTTCCTGTGGATACTCCTCCGGATGTCATTGCTCTCCTAAGATGCCAGACTACCTTTACTTATGAGGGACCTGCAGTTAAGTATTCGGGATCGAACAACTATTCGTGCTATGCATATTATGTTGCTGGCGATCCTCCGACACCGGTAAATGATATTACTACCTATTGGACGCAGACGGTAAAAGCTGGTGGAGATGCGACCTTGACTTGTCATTTTAGGAGGAATACCTCAAATTAAGTGATGCACGGTCCGGAATTCTGGTAGGAAATCGGCCAATCAAGCACTCATGTGAATTGGTTCTGCCAAGGAATCTTTCGATGATTGGGAGCCGCTTCACACGTAATCCTTGATTTGTGCATCCGTCGAGCGCCTGGATACTGGCTGAACAATTCAACTTGCCGGGTCTTTGATAGTGTAACATCAAGTGGCCATGATCGTTTTGCCGGCCAGTTGGATAATCGGTTCTGTACTCACTTCTCCATTCAAACCTGACATACCGCGAGTCTGACCGTTAACTGCCTCCCTGGCAAATACCGACTCACCTTCTCGACGCAAGATACGGATGAAGGCCTTGACCACGGCCGGATCGAATTGTGAGCCCTGGCACCTTCTGATCTCGGCTTCAATATCCTCTGGCGTTCGAGCCTTGCGGTAAGGTCTATCTGAGGCCATGGCTTCCACCGCGTCGGCCAGGCCCACGATCCGCGCTTCGAGTGGGATCTGCTCGCCAGCCAACTCATCAGGGTACCCTGTTCCGTCGAAGTTTTCGTGATGGTTTCTGATGATCGGGATGAGCGGCCGCAAAGAGTGGCATTTCTGAATCAGGTCGACGCCGGTATTGACGTGCTGCTTGATGATCGAATACTCCTCATCCGTTAGACTTCCTGGCTTGAACAAGATGGCGTCGGGCACCGCGAGTTTGCCGATGTCATGCAGAAAACCGGCCTGGCGAACCAATGAGATCCGCGCGTCGGACAGGCCCATCTCGCGGGCGATCAGCTCGCCGTAGCGGGCCACGTTTATCGAGTGCTCCATCACACTTGGATCACGCATATCGGCCGTTCGAGCCAATACCAGAAGAAGCTCTTCGTTTAATAATGAAATCTCCTCGGCCTGGGCGGTGAGTTTAATATTGTTCTGGCGCAGTTGGGCCACGATGGCCTTGGTGTGGTCGATGTACTGTTTTTGGCTGAAGCGCAGTAATAACAACGGCACGATGACCACGACCACGCCCAACATCCCGGTACCAACGTAGCTAACTATCAGGGCATAGGCCACCACGCCCATGGCCAGATAGTATGGCCCAAGCCAACGGAAGCGTTCATTCCATATCACGTTAAACGGCTGTCGACTGTTCAAACTGACAGCGCCGGCTACCAAAGCGGTCGTGCTCAAGTAGATGAGACCCATGGCTAGCAGGGTCAGGATAAATTGAACCGGGATAGGCCATTCGCCAAGCGCTCGTCCGGTCAACAGGACCACGCCCCCGGCCAACAGCCCGCCAATGATGTGATTGCTGCTATTGAAGAGGAGGCGGTCGAGTTGGCTGCGTTGGCGGAAGAAGGCCACCAGAGCCACGCCCAGACCCAGGATCACGGCGGCCAACGGTCCAAACAACAGTACGCCGGCTAATAGCGGCGCCACAGAGGTGGATACCGAGGTCTCCTTCACATAGATTTCCACCGCCAACGCTTCGACCAATAACACTACAAATACAAAGGCGGTCAGGCCGAGCCAGTCCTCAATTCCCGCAGGACGCACGTATAACGCGATCAGCGATATTGCGATCAGCGAAACAGTGCCAACGTACAGCTTAATCAGCAGTGGCCGGCTGATCCTTACGCTCGGAGTTGTTCGCTTGGGCTCAGGGTTGACGACCGGTGATTCCGGCGGAGCCGGAAGATCGTCCTCGCCATGATCGTCGCTTGCCTCGTGAAGTGGTTCTGATGCCGGCCTCGTTTCACCCTTCTCACTTTTGGTCGCTTTATTGGTCGCTGGTGGAGTTCCGGCCTGGCTTGCCCAGCTGCCATAGATGCGGGCACAGTTCCGCCCATCCTGTTTGGCCTCAAAGGTGGCTAAATCCGCCCGATGAATGAGTTCGTCGGCCGATATGTCGCGCCCGTTTCGGCTGGCTAAACCAAAACTCATGGTCGCCTTTATCGGCGAGACGCTAGTAGCTACGGTGTGTTCCGCTTGCTCAATCTTGGTCCGGATCGCCTCCACCGCGATCAACGCCTCTTCGGCCGTCGTTTCAGGCATTAAGATGGCAAACTCCTCGCCGCCAAATCGGGCCACAGTATCGTATTCGCGCGTCGAATCCTGCAGGATCCTGGCCACGCCCTTTAAGACGGCGTCGCCGGCCAGGTGACCATAAACATTGTTGACCCGGCGCAGCAGGTCTAGATCGGCCATGACGACAGTTAAGGGACGGCCGAAACGGTTGGCCCTGTCCAGTTCCTGTTCGACCGCTTTGGCGAAGTATCGGGAGTTGTACAAGCCAACCTTGGGGTCGGTCTCACTTTGACGTTGCAGCAGCGGCACCCTCAGCACATTCTGTAGCAAGATAGCCAGCAAGCCTACCAGGATGATGGCGTATGGATTCACCAGCCAGATGAGGGCGCCGGCAGCACCCAGACACAACATGCCAAAATCCACCGACAACATCAAAGTATCCAGGACGCCTGACTGAGCCAGGCTAAGACCTCGGGCCAACTTTATGGCCATACCGACCATGAGATGATTTATCAGAGTGAATAGGGCTGCGGAGAAGACGATCGCCACGGTGCCAAGCATGGTGATCGGCTCTTGCCCGGCGCCGATCAAGCCGTATACGAGACCGGCGACAGTGACGCCAATGGCGAAGGAGGCGATATTGAACGTCTGGATAAACCAGGCGTAACCGTGCGTGATCCATTCCACCAGGTGCGCGACCAGGATGACCAACATGGCGCCGGGAGCGCCTAACGAGATCAAGGCGAAGCCGTAGACGACCCAGCTCATATTGTAGCTGGTACGCTCGGTCGGGCCTTCGATCTTAAATGTTTGTAATATCGAGGCCAGTCCACAGGCACCCAGCAACAACAGCAACGACTGGCTATCCAAATGCGACAGCTGCCACATGGTCAGGACAACGCCAATGATTATTACAACCGAGATGTATAACTTGGCTGGAGTTGATAATTGTTTCACGAGATTGTCACTCTTGAAAGGTCCTATCGCCGGGATCTTGATCGATTAGTCTAAGTGGAGAACAGTTGCGATTCTAAGTTCACATTTGAAGCCAATCTGCAACTGTTCTCCTGAAAGCAAGCCGCCAATTCGGCTGGTTGATTCTTATCTTGAACCCTGGCTTGCCTAGTATTCCCAGGCCACAGAATTCCAGTTCACGCTGTTCCAATTGACGCTGTTCCAGTTGACCGAATTCCAATTGACGCTGTTCCAGTTTACGCTGTTCCAGTTAACGCTTTCCCAGGTAATCGGCTCCTGCCCGCTCCACAACAATTGACTTGCCTCAACGCCGGTATTGAATGTTTCCGTCGTGGTGCCGGTGACGGCAGCCAGGACGTCCAGATAGGCGTAGCTATTAGAATCACCGTCACTACCTTCTATCGAGGACCCAGTGGCCATTAAACGGTACTTCACCTGATCGGGCGTCAAGTCCGGTTCAGCCTGGAGCAGCAAGGCCACCGCCCCAGTGACCATGGGCGCGGCCATCGAAGTGCCGCTAAGGCGGAAATAGTCTCCGTTCGCCAGGACCCGAAGTGGGTGTTCAAGGAACCATGTTGAATCAGGTGATAAGAGACTGATGATGTCATGGCCGGGAGCTATGACATCCGGCTTGGTGAAGCCATCCCAGGTTAATCCATGGGCCGAGTAAACCGCGACGGTGTCATCGCCGTTATTCGGGGTTTGACTTTCATCGCTGGCGCCGACGGTGATGATAAAGGGATCATTGGCCGGGGCCGTGTTAATCGAATCCAACGCCGACCCTACCTGGTTATTGCCGGCCGAGGCCACTATGACGACGCCGTTAAACCATAGGATCTCGGCGGCGGCATTCATAGGGCTGTCATGATACGATTGTTCCATTGTCGAGTTGATAGACAAGTTGACCACGCGGATGTTGAACGTTTCCTTGTTCTCCAACACCCATTGCATGGCCGCCACCGTATCCGACTCGTAGGCCATGCCCTGCTCGTCGCTTATCTTCAAGCTGACCAGATTCACTTTAGGCGCGATACCCTGGAAATCGCCACCGGACATCTTACCGTTGCCCGCAATAATGCCGGCCACATGGGTGCCGTGACCGTACACGTCATTCACCGTGTTAGAGTTTGGGCTGAAGGACATCTGGCGCAGGACTCGCGAGGGGCTGCCGCCTCTAACCTTCACATTGAAGTCGGCGACCTTGGCGATGCCGCTATCGATTACGGCCACGGTGATTCCTTCGCCTTCCAGGCCCATATCCCAGACAGGCTGAACATTCAGTGTATCAAGGTGATGTTGGTCATAGGCTCCTACAAGACCGTCGTCTGGTTTACCGCCACCATTGCCTCCCTTGGCCGTGCTGACTATGGGAGCGTCCAGGGATACCCAGCGCACGCCTTGAATGCCGGCGAGTTCAGGCACGCTTTTTGCGGCAACTGTTGCGCCCAGGGCGTTGATAATGCTCAGATCCCTGGTGACTTGGCCACCCAGCCGTTCGATCGCGCTTTCAAGCTGATCCGAAGTACCAGTGGTCTGAACGATCACCGACACCTGTTGTTCGGGAGAGTCAGCAACGACCTGAGCCAAAGCTGGTTGAAGGCTGCCGACCTGACCGGCGCCTGGTAGTCCACTTAAAGCGACTAAACCTGACAGCAATACCAGTGCTACAAATAGAGATAAACAGTTGTATCGTTGTTTCATGATGTGGGTTCCATTGTGATTGCTACGAAGGTCATGAATAACCAGTCCGATAAAAGCTAACGAGTTGTGATATTCGTCAATTCGGCAAACAAACGCCGCCTACAGTCCAGGATCGTTGTCAAGGGGCAAACGAATGAAGAAAGTGCTGCCGCTACCCTCGCCTTCGCTTTCGGCCCAGATACGGCCGCCGTGAGCGTCGACGATCTCCTGGCACAGGGCCAGTCCAATGCCCATTCCACCGAAGGTGCGGGTGCTGCTGCCGTCCGCCTGGTGGAACCGCTGGAAGATGGCAACCAACTCTTCTTTCTCGATGCCAACGCCCTGATCCGACACTGATATCAAGACACTGTCTTCTTCTTCCCAAGAGCGAATGGTTATAGTGCCGCCGTCGGGGCTGAATTTAATGGCATTGTGCACCAAATTGGCCAGGGCATGAGGCAGCAGATCTGGGTCGGCCGCGACTTGGGGTAGCGGAGTTTCCATGTCGACCCGAAGCTCAATGCCGGCGCTGGTAGCGCGAATCCGCCAGCTACTCACCAGCGATCCGATAACCGGTTCCAACGAGATAACTTCGGGCCGAAGTACCTCTCTATCCAGCGATTGCAAAATCAGCAATCGATTTAGCATGAAATCAAGCTTGTCAAGCTGTTCGTCAAGGATGTCAATTACGTTGTTCTGCTCGTCGGTCATCGGACCAAAGGTTTCGTCCTTCATCAAGAAGGTGTATCCTTTTGCGATTCCCAAGGGGTGATTGAGTTCATGGGACACGTTCTGGACCATTTCCTCTCGGGCATGAACTGCCTGCCGCAAACTCATGTTCGTCTCGGCCAGCTTCTTGTACAGCATGGCCTGGTAAGTAGCGATGGCCAGTAGGTGGGCTATCTCCACGGCCGTGTCGATATGGTCCGGCTCGAAAGCATTGACAGTTTTTGCTCCGAGACCAAATGAGCCGATCAACTCACCCTCGGCGACCAACGGTATGTTCATGTACGTGTGAATACCTTCCTTCAACAGCTGCTTCTCGAGGCCGGAGAGATTGGTTGTCCGGGCCAGGTCTTCAAGGACAAAGAACCCATCCAGCGGTCGGTCTTTGGAACTACTGAATGCCTTCCATGGCAACCATTTGTCGAGGCCGCGATGAATCTCGCCGTTGGAGAGGAAGTCGATGACTAGCAAACCGTCTTGTTCGGGGTGGCGCAGCGTCACCCTGGCTCGCTGGAACGGTATCAAGTGCCGCATGTGACGGACGGCCGCCTCGGCGATATCTGGTGGAAAACTGGCCGCCAGAATCGCTTTGCCAATCCGATTGACCACTTCGAGACGGCCGGTGTAGCTCTCCAGCGCTTTCTCCATCACCTTGCGCTCGGTGATATCTTGCAGAACGACCGACAATGTGCGCTCCGCTGGTCTCTTCTTGGCGACGACCGGCCTGACCTGCACCAGGAGGTGCCGGCTTAAGATCGGATCTTCGAATTCAAGCTCCGTGGACTGATCAAGTAACGCCTTCTGTAGAGAGGTTAACAAGAACGAGCCTAGAACACACTGTTGATTGGCGCATGAGGGGTGCAGAAGTTGGTGGAGCGACAGATCTTTGACTGAGACTACTTGCCCCAGCTTCCACTTCTCTACGGTACGATTCGCTCGGATAATGTGGCCACGGCTATCCACAAGGCAGATTAGCTCGGGCAAAGAATCGATCGTTGACTCCCATTCTTGCTTGCTTCTTTCAACTTGCTGGAACGTCTTCTCCATGGCTATGGCGGCGCTTCCATTGCTGTTGAGTCGCGACGCTGGGATACCAATTGCGAGTTCCCGCTTCAATGCCTCTGAAGCAGATGGGCTGTGACCGTTGATGACTTCGTGTACCATCAGCTTATTCTCCAACTACATTGTGTGTCTCCCACTGGCGTTGCTTCTGCCTGGTGGGCTTCCACACTTACGGTGAGAAAAACACCATTCAATGTTAAGTACTAATACAGTGGGTTTTTGGGGGCCAGAAATCAGAATTAGGCCCTATGTACCACGATTTACCTGCACAGAATAGGGGATTTACTCTTCAATATGACGGGTGAAGAAGGCTCGTAGGTACTGGGCTCCTAAACTGCTACCCCGAACCAAAGATCCCAGTAATTTGCGGGGGTTCATGCTTGTGTGGGATGTGCAGGATTTGAACCTGCGACCAGGCGATTGGCTCAAACTAAGGGGATTGAGCTAGCTGACCGAGCGACCAGGTTGGTTTGTAGCAAGGCTAGGTGAAAGGCGTGCTTTATCTACGGAGAAAGTATACAGTCCCATCGTTGCAGATGTCCCACATGTGGCGCCACCGAACTTCAAGTGCATAATTGCATCGTCGCTGTACGTTGATTCAAAGATTCAGGCGTGTTTCCATTTGTGGTTTATAATCTCTTATGGGCCAGGAAGATCATCCGGCATTGACCTTCAAATTGAAATGCGATGCTTCTTGAGCTCGCCAGGATTGCCAGCTCTCTTTTGAATATCCTCGATCTTGCAGAATGGAGTAATCATGCATAAAAGCCGCCCTTACTCAGTTGCCAAGCAAACGGCTAGTGATTTTCAAGAGAACCGCGTGCTGACTGATGAAAAACGGGTTGAGACTATTGACGTCGAGGTGTCACAGACACCCCTGACGGAAGCGGAGAAGACACTTCTGGCCACGGATCTAAAACGCCGCCATCTCAGTGTCGGGCTGTTGGATGTGCTCCCGCCCAAAGGAAGAATGTTTCGTGTGTTGCGAGCATACGATCAGGAAAAAAAACTGCTGGCCGTAACTGTTGCTTTGAACGTGTTTCCTTTTGTTGCTCTAAAAAACATGTTGGGAGAAGGCAACCATGTCGGTTGGGATATTACCTATTATTTTGCCCCCAATGCACCCAAAGCTGACGTAATTGCTGCTTTATTGAAAAGGTTGGCTTCCCTATGCATTTTCTACGGCATCTATTTTGGTGTTGTGGATGAAGATATGCTTGCTGCCTTGCCAAAGGTAAAACATCGCTTCTTCCTCACAGATTACAAGGCTGGCGCCATCTCTACGCATCAATTACATGGCAAAGATGATTACCTTAAGAAACATAAACGATTGCGCCGCCACTTGAAGGTGTTTGGCAAGGCTGGCGGGACGATTCGCATTCACGAAGGCCCCGTTGATGCTCAATTGGCCGACGCTTTTGCACAATGTGTTGATTCCACCTACAAATATCACGGCAGAAAGTTTCCACTTAACCCATTTCGTCAGTACGCCAGTGAAACATGTCCTCCCTTTTTTGTGACTTGCCAAGATGCCGTGCATATCTATGCTGAAATCGATAGCAAGATCGTTGGCTGTCAAAGCTTCGTAGTTCACCCTGATCGGCTTGAACTCTCTGAGGGCGGTTTCCTGCGGAATCGTAAGAACCACCATGCATATGAGGCGATTATCGTGGCATCAATTGGCTATGCCATTGATCATGGATTGGATAGCGTTTCGTATGGAGGAATCTGGAACCATACGAAGGATCGTTATACCGATAAAGAGGATCGCACACCGATCTACGTTCTAGTAACTTACGACAAGAGTTGGAAGTATTCTCTATTTGGTGAGCGGTTCGTTCGTAATACGATTTTGCGAGGCATTTCTTTCCAATTTCGTGGAGGAGGCTCAGATTTTCAGTTGGTCAGTTCTTCACAGTAAAACTCCACTTAAGTCTCCGCACCATCACGCCCCAATTTGCTATTGATCTTCCTTGTTAGATTATGCAGTGTATAGGTATCGTAGCGCACTGTGCCATCTTCTTGGATTACTTCCAGGGTGTCAGCATTTTGGAATTCTTGCAGAGTTCCCTCGCGTCTCAGACGGGCATATTCCTTAATCTCAGGGATCATGCTTAGCCAGTAGATGAAATTCATCAGCAAAACATAAACGACAAGAACCCAATCTCTGGTGGTAAACACGATCCAGGGGAGCATCAGAACGATACCGCCTCCAGTGATCACCAGCATATTCCGCGAACGATAGCCGATCAAGAAACCAAGGACAGTGGTCACTATAGTACCCAACCAATCCAGCACAAAGAGACTACCGATAATGCAAGATAGACCGCGCCCGCCTTTAAACCCAAAGAAGATGGGCCAATTGTGGCCAACCACCGCCATCACCGATGCCACCAAATAATAGGGTTGATCCGGTTGCCACAGCTTGAATGCTAGCATTGGAATGGCTGCTTTTAGCATATCCAAAAGCGACACTAGCCCGCCATACTTAGCACCATACTGCAAGCGAACGGTTGTGGCGCTGACAGTGTCCGATTCAACATAAGTGTCCGCGTGGCCTGGAACACTAACCCTTATCCTGCTAATCTTGCGGTCTGGTTCGGCCAAGCGGGCTATCAGCCGGGCATAGGACACCGAACCAGATAGATAACCGACGACGGCTGCAATCAGGCCAATGATAAGCTCCATAGCGTCTTCCTCTCACTCAGAATAGGTGCTGAATGCATAATAGGCGTCTCTAGTCAGGACCGAAGGATCATGACAGTAACGGCTGTTCATCAAGAGGACTTCTGGCCTCCGTCTTTGGAAAGAATCACTTCACCCTTATAGCCATCAATGAGCACCATCATTCCATCGGTCAGTAATTGGCAAGCGCCGGTGACCGACACAACAGCCGGCAGTTGATGTTCTCGAGCGACGATAGAGCTGTGTGAGAGAATACCACCTGATTCAGCTACGACCGCGCCTGCTTTCGAGAAAAGAGGAGTCCAGCTCACATCAGAGTAGGGGATTACCAGCACGTCGCCAGGCTGAAGCTGCTCGAACTGGGACAGACTCTGGATCACACGAACGGGACCTTGATAATAACCTGGCGACGTAGCTATGCCAGTGAGTCGTTCTGCGGACAGGCTGGCGACCTCTAAAGGAGGCGCCTGGTCACCATAGATGATGTCGGGCAGCAGCGCATCGCGGCTCGCCTCCATTTCTTGTTTTCGAGCTAGCACGATATCTTGGCGCGGCGTGGCCGAAAGTTCATCCTGAACCAAGGACTCCACTTCTTCAAAATAGAGATAGAAGATATCCGTGGGCTCATCTATCAATCCCCGACCAGAAAAGGACTCCCCCAATCTCAAGAAGCACTCACGAAAATGGCTATAGCCGTATGTGTAGGTGAAGCTGACGGCCTCCCGATAGAACCGGAACTGACGGGCGCGGTTGTACAACCAGTTCAACTCCCAGCGATCAGCACGACTTAACGCGAGATTATCCCAGTGAACCAAAGAGTTACTTTCTTTGTCTCCGGCACCGTATTCGGCGATCATTTGTATTAGCAAATCTGGGTTTTCGCGCCATGGCTTCCTCGAGAAATCGTTGCCGCTGTCGCTAAGGTGACCAAAGTGTTCGATATAGGCGTCAACTTCATTCTGGAACGATTCGATACCGGCAATGTCTTGGAATTCAGTGTAGGTGCTCCTCCGGACCCTTTGCTGCGTGTCCGGACTCAGTTCCAGAAAGTGCTGATTGAGTCTCGCTAGGTGCAAACTGGGGTCGTAGTCGTGCATTCGCTCAAGCCCGGCCATCAAATCAAGCTGAATGAAATCAACGCCGCGTTTGGCCAAGCGACGCTTTAGCAAGGCGTTGTAGGAGTACATCAGCACTGGCGTTACGATATTGGCATAAGCTGCGCCCTGTACTATGGCAAATAACTCGGTGATGCGTTCAAGGATAGCCAGTTCGTTGCCTTCAGGTAAGGGGCGTGCTTCGAACTCGTCGTAGGCTGAACGGATGGTTGGAATGAACGCTTCCACCTTGCTTGCGTAGCGCAATTTGTCAATGGCAAAACGAACCATGCGCGGCGTATGCCGGATGGTTCCCGCACTGGGCCGAAACGAGGGTGAATCAGATCCGCCTTCTAGCCCCATCATCAGTTCTAGAGTCTCTTCGGGCATACCAAGCGCCACCATGATCTGACCGATTGCTTTCATGTTGAAGTAGGCACGGAAGTGGAAAGCGGCCGACAACTCCTCTGGAGAGATGTTGTTGGGTCCGATTAATTCGGTGAAAAGATCGATCCAGGCGCCATTAACTAGAGGTACATTTATCGACCAAACAAGCGGCTTGATCATGCCGGGCAAGACTTCACGAGCGATGCGATTAGAGTAAATGCTCAAGTCATCCAACGTCGTGATCGGCCGTAATTGCAGCCAATGAAGCGTCTGACCATCATAGACCCATTCCAGGTCGACTGCATTGCCGTAAGAATCGACGATAGATTTGGACTGCTCGATCACCGTGCCAATGAGATCGTCGCTAATGAGCGGCTTTTGCGGTCGCTCTTTCCAATCGCCCCATTTGTGCACCCAACGCTCTGGGGTCACTCCATCCTGCAACAGGGATTCACCGCTGCCCGGAACAGCCTCCACGATCGTCTCGTCAAGCCCTGTTATCGGATTCTTGCTGAACACGATTCCGGATACTTCAGGCTGAATCATCTCTTGGATGACGACTGCCATCTGGATATCCGCCACCGATAACGCCATCTTCGTCAGGTATGGGGCTAATTGAGGCGACTGGACTGACTGATATACTTCCATGACGGCCTGTACAATGCTTTCAAGACCACTGACCGCCAGCACCGACGCCAATTGACCCGCAAATGAATAAGCCAGGCTATCTTCAACATTGGCCGATGAACGTACAGCGTACTCAATTTCCAGGTTGATCTTCGAATTGAGCTCGTCCTCCAATTCTCGCTGGAATCGAGTACGGTCGTCCAAGAATTCTCTGTAGCCATCGTACGTCAGGACATATGTCCGCGGTACAGTCAGGTCATGTTCTGAAAGCCACTGTAGCGAGCTTGCCTTCTGACCAATGCCATTTAGTGGTCTATGATTTTCCAGGCTGAGAAGTTGCACCATAAGTAATCGATATGCAGGCAGATTATATTATCCTAATCTATCAGCCGATTGATCTTCTCCTGAATCGCCTGCATAACAAGGGTATCGTTGTTCCAGTCCATGAGCCACTGGCAGAACCAATAGAAGTGCCAAAGTGCTCGGATGCGCTCTGATCTGCAGCTGTCTTGTGGCCTTTTTCGGTACAGGCAGGTGGACAGTTGTCTTGCAAGAGGAAGTAATCGGTATATTCCCTCATGTTCTCAACGGAAGACCCGTATGTCTTCATAGTCATCCAGAATCCCGTACTCACCGGTATCCTGCAAATCAAAGTGCTCAAAAAGAGACGCCCTGGGCGGATAGTAGGTGAAGAGGGAGAAGGCTAATACCAGAGATACCATGATCGCCAACGACAAAAGACGATACCGAGGGCTGAGCGAGGGTGCACTCAACAATCGGTAGCTAACAAACACGCCGACGGTCACTGCTACGTAAAAGATAGCTATGTTAAGCCAATTAACGTTGCCAAGGAAAGGGGTATAGATATACCAGGTGGCAATGATGATGCCCATCATGATCACTGCACTAGCAGCCTTGGCGATCACAAAGTTGTTGGCCACCTCTCTCACGTACGTGTACTCAACCAAACCAAAAATCAAAACCGGCCAGAATACAAGCTTGAGATGCTCCCAGGTGCTTTCGTTGACGGCGCCCAACCAGCCGATTGGACGCCAGAATTCGCTAAGCTCAAAAATGAAGTGCAGGGCGGCCCCGAACAAGCCGATGAAGATGAAGCTGCCAGCCTCCCATAGAAGCAGTTTTCTATCCTCTATATCCTTGCGCAGAGAAGTCACGGTTCCGCTCCTAGCTAGATAATCCCAGTCAGAAAGAATACACCAGCGACGGCTATGAGGCCGCCGCCAATCCGCAAAATCGCGTTGCCCGCCTGATAATGACCGGCAATGTCACCGATGACAACACCCACAACATGGATCAAAGCGGTTCCGGTGAGGAAGCCAATTGCGTACAGTATCGGCCTGGCTGTTTGCGGCATTTCGGCACCATGAGCATAACCATGAAAGACCGCAAATAGCGCCACAAAGAAGAGCGCGATGCGCATAGAGAGCTTTTGCTCAGCCGCGATAGCGATGCCTAGGGCGATTAACGATAGGGCAATACCTAGCTCGGTATGTGAGAACGAGGCTCCTAGCAGTGCCAGCAAGCCGCCAGCGCCCATGACTGCAACAAAGGTTGCCGGTACCGTCCATATGGCTCGACCGCCGATTTGAGCGCTCAGGATGCCAACGCTGAGCATGGCCAGCAAATGGTCTGGACCAAGCACTGGGTGGGTCAGGCCTGCAACCAGTGATCCCGCCGAGGTAATGGAGCCATGTGCAAAGGCTATATTGGTTTGAAATACAAGATATGCGACCATCAAGACAGTCGCAAACAGTCGCCAGTTAGCCGCGACATTGAGCCTAATGCGGTCAATAGCGATTGGGCATCGCTTCACCAGATTTTTGATCATCATGACTTATATCTGTGCTAAGGGTTATGCGAATAATGTCTCCCCAATATTACGCGTATTGTTCATTTTTGCCACACTATTGGCGTTTGAATGGATGTTTCCGACGAATGGATTCCGAATACTAGGGCGTGTCTGCAAACTATCTTGGACGGGCTTTTGCTCGCAGTTCCGCAGCCATCTAACAGTGAGCCTGGTTGTCGAATGGTGGTCGCAAAACGGCTCGAATGGATCTTGCATACAGGCCCTAGTCTTGCGGGTGCGCCGTGCAGGATTTGAGCCTGTGACCAAGTGATCAAAATCAGGCCGCCTTTGTATGCTTGGAGTTCATATTGCCACCCATATGTAGGGCTTTAACGGCCCTAAAGGGGGCATTTGAGGTAACTGGCGGTGCAAAATACACGCCGACTTGTTCATTGTGTCCACTGCTTTCACTATATAAGCACATGAAAAGCACATGTTCAGCGGATTAGTTTGTCCATGTAATGGGCTGCCGCCCTGACTTTAAGACCATGTCCGTTTTTACAGTTCGAGTCCGTAAAGGGCTGAGCTTTGCTCAGCGTGTGCTTCGAGTCGAATTGGGCCCATGATAACGAAACCCTGGCCTTCGAATCGCGGTGCTTTTTGCGCGCTGCCCCCATGTATTCAAGGCAGCCGAATCCTCACCAAGATTTACACCCCGACAATATCGGGCAATTAATGGACAAATCCTTGACCTATTATGAACATTGACTATAATCACCTGCTTGAATTGGTCGTAGATCAAAACCACCCTTATTCCGGTGGAGCACATAGGTGAGACAAGGAGACGACAATGAAAGTAGATGTGCGTTATCGACCGGCGTATGCGCTGGCTATGGTCACGCTCGACGTGAATGAGACAATCCAAGTGGAGGGTGGGGCCATGGTCGGCATGTCGGCCGATATGGAAATGGACACGGGGGCGTCGGGCGGACTACTCAAATCGCTCAGCCGCAAGATGTTCGGCGGCGAGAGCTTCTTTCTGAACAAATACACGGGCGTCTCTGAGGGGGATTCGGTTGCTCTGGCACCGCCCCTGGCAGGCGACATCTCGGTCATCGAGATGAAGGGTGAGACGCTCATGGTCCAATCCGGTTCCTACCTGGCTTCGTCGGAAGGGATTGAAGTCGACACCAAGTGGAGTGGCGCCAAGACCTTTTTTGGTAGTGAGGGGTTGATCATGCTGAAGGTCAGCGGAACTGGCACGTTGATCGTCTCCAGCTATGGCGCTATTCACCCGGTGACGCTGGCCCCGGGCCAGAAATATGTCGTCGACACCGGTCACCTAGTCACTTTTGAAGAGCATCTTAAATTTGATGTCAAGAAAGTTGCCGGCTGGAAGAGTACTCTCTTTAGCGGCGAAGGATTGGTGGTCGAGTTGACTGGCCCCGGCGACCTGACGCTGCAAAGCCGCAGCCAGGATTCTTTCCTGTCTTGGCTCATTCCCAGGATCCCCAAGCAGACAACCTACGTCTCATCGGGTAGCTAAGGTGTGCTGCATTCGACAGATCGCATTTTTGCTGATGACAAAGAACCGCTTTGTCTGTTGACCAGGATCAGTTTAGGAGGTTTGAAATGAATTAACGGCCGATTGCTAAGTTGGTCATCACTGGGCTGCGGCTCTGTCTGCTGTCTCGCCCCAGTGCGCGACAGGCACTCGGCAGGTAGTAGTTCGTACAAGGCTCGTTCGTTTCATATTGTTGTGGATAGGATATAGACATATCGAAGGAGAATGTCAAATGTCAATGGATATGCAAATCATCGTCGCTAACTTCAATAGTGAGAATGGCGCCAAAGATGCGCTAAAGGCCGTCAAGCACGAAAAGGTCAATCGAGGCGATGTCGCCATCCTCTCTAAGAATGAGAAGGGCAAGATTCGGGTGAAAGAAACGGATGATTGGGGTGGCGGAAAAGGCGCTGTGGCCGGCGCGGTCGTAGGCTCCTTCATTCCAGTCGTCGGGACAATCGGTGGCGCAATCATTGGCGGCGTCGCGGCCAAGCTCCGCGATGGCGGCTTCCCCAACGATACGCTCAAGGACATGGCCGAGTCCCTCGAACCGGATCATTCAATGTATGTTATGCTGACCGATTCCGGCTCGGTTGAAGCGGTCGAGAGCATTCTGGTGGGGGCTGGCGGGCAACTCGTCAGCCATCCGGTCAGCGCTGATTTGGCTGGCGAGCTAGACGAAGCGGCCGAAGCCGGTGAGGCGCAAGTCGAGGTGGCGGCTGACGATGACGAACAGGCGTAATAGCCGTTGACTCCGCCTTATTGGCAAAGGGTTGGTGGATACACGTGACCTGACGCTGCAGAGCCACAGACAGAAAAGGGTCCTGTCTGTGGCTTATGCCCAACAATCCCAGGTAGACGACCTACATGTCACCAGGTGGTTCGTAAACGCCGATTGGAATAATCAGCCTAGCGTGAAGCCGCTGGGCCGCGCAGAAGTTCGGCAGCTCTTTTCGGCAAAAAAGTGGGCGAATGCCCGCCATTACCAGAAGGCTCATGTTTGGTTGGAGATGATGAACGCAAAAGCGAAGGTGAACCGGGCCGCCGTGAGGCGGTATTATGCCGATAGTTATTTATTGACTTCTCTGGTTGCCTTTGGGGTAACGGTCGTTGCCGTTCGCTTATTTCTGCAATTGACCGGCTTCCCCCAAATCGGCAATAGCGTGCTGCACATCGCCCACGCTTTATGGGGAGCCCTGTTGCTTTTCATTGCCGTCTTATTGCCTTTGATCTTTGCCAACCGCTGGGCCATACAAGTCAGTGCTCTGTTGAGCGGGGTTGGCATTGGCCTTTTCATCGATGAGGTGGGCAAATTCATCACCCAGAAGAATGATTATTTCTTTCCGCCGGCCCTGCCCCTCATCTATGGTTTCTTCCTCCTAACCGTCTTTTTATACCTGTACTTTCGTAAACCTCGTCAGGAAGATCCGCGCAAAGCAATATACCATGCCTTAGAGGGACTGCAAGACATTTTAGACGATGATCTAGATTTGGTTGAAAGGGCCTGGATTGAGACCAAGTTGGCTATCGCCAGACATGCCCAGGAACCCGCAATCAGCGCATTGGCTGAAACACTCAGCGCCTATGTGCAGACGCAAAAGGAACAGCTGAAAGAAGCCA
>JBFFWQ010000032.1:0-51347 GCA_041570195.1 Promineifilaceae bacterium (SeqCode)
ATCAGGACTGAGTCGGCCGACACATTCATGCAGGATGTGATGGCCCAGCTACCTGAACCTGAGGAGGTCGATGGCGCGATCTGCCGGGTGCAATTGAGCTATCCGCGTGATTGGGAGCCCCTGGTTGACGAGGCCGCCATTGGCGAGCGATTCAACTTAGCGCTGAGCCTGCAGATCCTTAAACACCGCCAATCTGGCACGCGTACGCGCCTGGGCGACATCGTCGCCGTCGAAACATTGTCACGCCAAGAACTACTCGACCAGTACTGGCTGAACATCGGTTTGGAGGAAGCGGAGGCCGACGCAATGCGCGCGCTGGCCCATGAGCTATTGGCCGAACGGCCGCCTGACTGAATCGTCGTTGACAGTTTGCGCAGTTCTGGACGGATGAACCTGACCCAACGAATCTGAATGCCATTGGACTCGATCACATTTTGAGATCATGATTCCTTTACGACTGGAGATAAGCAACTTCTTGTCTTACCGGGCGTCCACAACCCTGGACTTCCATGGTTTGCACCTGGCCTGCATTTCTGGCGCCAACGGAGCCGGCAAGTCGACTATCCTCGACGCGATTACCTGGGCGCTCTTCGGTCGCAGCCGCAGCAAGAACGATGACGATATTATCAATCGTCAGGCGGCCCGGGATGGGGAATCTGCCTTGGTCGATCTTTCTTTCGAATTAGAAGGCGGCGCCTACCGGGTCATAAGGCGCAAAAAAGTCGGCCGGTCGACCGTGCTTGAGTTTCAGATGGGCGTTGGCGAAGGAGAGTGGAAAAGTCTGAGCGAAACCGGGGTCAGAAAGACCCAGACGGCCGTCGAAGCGTTGCTTAAGATGAACTTCGATTCATTCATCAACGCCAGTTTCTTGTTGCAGGGCAAGGCCGATGAATTCACGACCAAGACGGCCAATAAGCGCAAGGAGATTCTGGCCGATTTGCTTGGGGTCAACGAATGGGATCATTACAAGGACGCCGCGGCCGAGCGACGCAAGCATGTCCAGAATCAAGTATTCCTGGTTGACGGCCGATTGCAGGAGATCGACGAGGAACTGGCCCAACAGCCGGAGCGAGAGGCGGCGCTGGCGGCTGCCGGCGAAGCTCTGATCCACGTTACCGAACAACTGGATCTTCATGAGCAGATATTGCGGGAGCGACGGCGGGTCGAAGCCGCCATCGAGCAGCAGAAGCAAACCACCCTGAGCCTGGCCAAAAACCGCCAGGGCGCCGAGAGAACCCTGGCCGATCTCGAGCAGACTTTGTCGAGACGTCAGGCGGAACGTGATCGATTGCAGACGGTATTGGATCAAGCACAGGCGATAGAGACAGAGTACAAGGCCTGGCAGAAAACCAAAGAAACGCTGGAAATGTGGCAGGCGAAAGCTGACGCCTACAACGATATTCAACAACAGATGCGGCCGCATGAAGTACAGCTAGAGCGCGAACGCAGCAGGCTCAAGCAGCGTCGGCAAGAGTTGGACAAGCAGGCAGCAAGCGTCGCTGCCATGGCTGAAGAGCGTGCGGAGCTTACAAAGAGGCAGGAAGAATTGCGCCACTGTCTGGATCAACTATCGGCGAAGTTGGCCAACCTAGCGGAACAGGAAACCGCCTGGCATGAAGCGCGATCCGAATTGCAGAGCATCGAGGCTACCCGCGGCCTGCAGACCCAGGAGTTAGAGCAATTGAGGGCGCGGGCAGCAGAAATTGACGCCCGTCGCGAGGGACGAACAACGGTGGTCAAGAACCAGACAGCCGCGACCGAGGCCTTGGACGCTATCGCCGTCGAGATGGCGCTCCTATCCGAACTCAGTCAAAGGCTTCCCAAAGCTCTGGGCGAAAAGGATACCCTCCTGGCTGAACAGCCGCGTCTGAAAGAGAAGATGCTGCAACTGGAGGATCGTATAGACCGACTGGAATCGCAACGTGGAGGCGAGTGCCCGCTGTGCGGCCAACCGCTGAGCGACGAACACCGCCAGGATGTTTTGGACGAGCTAAAAACGGAAGGCAAAGAATATGGCGACCGTTATCGCCAGAATCGGACCCAAATCGAAACGTTGGCGAAAGAAGCGGCCGACCTGGAGCCCAAAGTGGCCGACCGGGGCCGGCTCGACCGGGAGCAAGAAACGCAGCAGAAACGCCTGGCGACGGCTACAGCCCGCCTGGAGGAGATAGACAAGGCCATCGAAGATTGGACGCAAGAATCAGAGCAGCGGATGCAAGACCTGGCGCTGGCGCTGGCCGACGATTCAGCGTTGAGCGCCCAAAGCAGAATTGTGGCCGAACTGGCCTCGGCCGCCGAATCAGGGCTAAAGACGAAAGCGGAGACGGAGCGCTTGCAGGCGGAGCTCACCACGATTGAGGCCAACCTGGCCCAGATAGACGAATCGACAAAGAGATGGAAGACGGGCGGCGAAGAGGATGGAGCTGGCAGCGAGGCGGAATTAGCCCGGACAGCGTCTCAACTGGACAACGATCAGATCTCCCTTGGCGATCAGCAGGCTCTGGCCGAACTCGCCAGGAAGGCTGCCGATACCGGCTATGATCCGCTGGCACACCAGGATGTCAAGAAGAAAGCCGGCCAATTGGCGGCATCGGAGCAGCGACAGCAGGAATTGGTCCGCGCTCAAGCGGCCGTAGAACCGCTGGATGACACTCTGGCCGATCTGGGTCGACAGATGGAGGGACAGCAGGCAACCCTGCAGGAGACGATCCGGCAATACGAAGAGTCGGCCGCCGTTTTAGGGGATCTTACGGCCGGGGTCGTAGACCTGGCTGAAATTGAGGGTAAAGTCATGACACTGCGCGAGCAGCAAATCGAAGCTCACCGGCGCGAGGAAACCGCTCAACAGAGCGTTAACGTGTTGGCCGAATTGCGCATCCAGCGAGAGCAACTGGCCGAGCAACGCCAGGAGCACACACAGCTCGTACGGCGCTTGCAGCTGCTGGAAAAAGCCTGCGGCCGCGATGGCGTCCAGGCGCTGTTAATTGAGCGAGCCTTGCCGGAAATCGAGGATGACGCCAACGAGTTGCTCGACCGACTATCCGGCGGTCAGATGCAGGTGACATTCGACACCCAGCGTAAACTAAAAACCAGCGAGCGACTGGCCGAGACCCTGGACATTCGCATTGTCGACGGTGCCGGGGAAAGACCCTATGAGAACTACAGTGGCGGTGAGCAGTTTAGGGTCAATTTCGCCGTGCGCTTGGCCTTGTCCAAGATCCTGGCCAGGAGAGCCGGCGCCCGACTACAGACGCTGGTCATTGACGAGGGTTTTGGCAGCCAGGATCCGATCGGCCGGCAGCGACTGATCGAGGCCATTAACACGGTCCAGGACGATTTTGAGCGCGTCCTGGTCATTACTCATATCGACGAAATGCGCGATGCCTTCCCGAACCGGATCGAGGTCGAAAAAGGAACCCAGGGATCGAGCATCACCGTCGTATAGGAGCTCTCGATATCGGAAGGTTAGCCTTGGATTTTGACGTAGGGATTGGGTAATGGATGAAAAGGTGAAGACGCTCCATCCAGATGGCAAGAGCGGGGTCAATATCAGTCAGGCCAAGTACGACCAAATGAGCGAGACGATTATCTCCATACTTGGCGAGCGCGGGCAAATGACCTTTTCCGAGTTAGGTAATGAGGTAGGCAACAGGTTGGACGGCCACTTCGAGGGTTCCATCAGCTGGTACTATACAACAATCAAGCTCGATTTGGAGGCCAGGGGCATTGTTGAGCGCGTGGATCGCAAGAGTCCCCAGCGGATACGCATGGCACAAGTATGATTTGCCCCCTGATGCTATCATGATCTTCCTGAGAATCCTTGCCGCAATCATCGGAATGCTGGTCGTCTACGGTACCCTGCGCTCGGCCGTACGCACGCTGCTTACGCCCCGCAGCATCCGCGACCCAATCACCTCAGCTGTATTCATCCTCGTCCGCCGGCTGTTTAATCTTCGCTTGCGATGGTTACGATCATATGCGAGCAGGGATCATTGGATGGCTTATTACGCGCCGGTTAGCTTATTGCTTCTCTTGCTAACCTACCTGGCGTTTGTGCAATTGGGCTTCATGTTTCTGTTTTGGGCCAGCGGCCTCACAAGCTGGGGCGATGCGTTCACAGTCAGCGGATCGTCACTATTGACCCTGGGCTTTGCAAAAGGCGACACTTTCTTGCAGACGGTCCTGGACTTCTTGGCGGCCGCCATTGGCCTTGTCCTCGTGGCGCTGGTGATCGCCTACCTGCCGACGATGTACAACGCTTACTCCGAGCGCGAAAAAGCGGTGACCTTGTTGGAAGTCATGGCCGGTAAGCCGCCGTCGGCCATAACCATGCTCTTACGTTATTATCGAAACAACGGCTTAGAGGAAATGCACCAATCATGGGCGAATTGGGAAGAATGGTTTGCTTATTTGGAGGAGAGCCATACCGCTCTGGCCGCCCTGGTATTTTTCCGGTCATCCAGGCCCGAGCATTCATGGGTCACAGCGGCTGGCACAGTACTGGACGCCGCCGCCCTGACGCTATCTACGATCGACATGCCGTTTGATGCCCGGGCCGCGCTCTGTATCCGTTCTGGTTATCTGGCCCTGCGCAGAATCGCCGATATATTTCTTGTGCCTTACCTGGAGAATCCGCACTTCCCAGATGATCCCATCAGCATAAGCAAATCCGAATTCGACGCGGCATACGATGAGCTGCGCGAAGCCGGGGTGCCGGTTAAGGGTGATCGTTACCAGGCCTGGGTCGACTACGCCGGCTGGCGGGTGAACTACGACAAGCCCCTGCTGGCCCTGAGCCGACTTACGATGGCTCCAGAGACGCCATGGACGGCCGATCGAGATCCGGCATCTACCTCTTGAGCGAGCGGATCTGTTCTGGAAATAGCGCCTCTGCAACGTAGCTTACATCAACTTAGGTATAACTGTGAGATAAATAGGATCATGGGTATATTTAGCTTTCTCAAGAAGGATAAACCGCAAAAGCGAGCGGCTATCGTCGACGTCAATGATGCTGATTTCAAGAAGTACGTCATTCGGCGCAGTTATAAGTCGGCCGTATTGGTCGACTTCTGGGCCGCCTGGTGTGGGCCCTGTCGCCAATTAGGCCCGGTTTTGGAAAAAATCGCCGAAGAGCCAGACCAGACCTTCATTCTGGCCAAGCTCAATACAGAACACAATCCCCGCGCCGCGTCGAGCTTTAATATTCACAGCATTCCGGCCGTCAAGGCATTTCGCAACGGCCAAGTGGTTAATGAGTTTACCGGCGCTCTACCGGAGACTTTGGTCAGGCGTTTCATCGCCAAAGTGACAGAGGCACCACCCCCAATGCCGGCGCTGGCCTCGAGCGCCAATCCTGCCAAACGCCTGAAGCAGAGCCAAGCGCATCTTAAGCGTGGTCGCGGCTTCGAAGCCTATGTGACCTTACAGGATTTTCCGGAAAGTCCACAATCCGAACAGGCTCAGAAGCTGCTGCCCCTGGCCGATTTTCTGTTTGATATCGAGGATGGCTATGCTTTGACCGGCATTGAAGAACTGGATCGGGAATACGAGGCGACGGCGAAGGCCATGAAACGCGGCAAACCGGCCGCGGCCCTTGATCACCTGTTTACCGCGCTGGAAGTGGGCGAGCCAATGGATGAATCCTACATAACTGGGATCATCGAGTCAACCTTCGCGCTTCTAGGCGAAGGCAGTCAGGTTGCCAAACAATATCAGGCCCGGCTGGCGACGACAGGCTAAGCAAGCCCTGGCTCCGATAAGAGTGAACCTACCGATTCGGTGACTTGCTTTCAGGAGAGCGGTCGCAGATCGGCGTCTTACGTGAACTAGAATCGGCGACTTTTCTCCATTAAGAGGGTTCGCTCCACGGTGAAGAGATCGACTGGCTGGGCAACTGGTATACCGCCGGGTGATGATACCCTGGTCATGGGCAAAAAGAACTAGTTACATTTGGTCTACTTTAGGGTAATATACTTATGCGCCAAACACTCCCCTAGAACGGGGACAGAAGCCCACCTCTCCCCACGGTGGGCTTCTACCTTTCTAGGGATCAGTCACTTTTGGGCCAGGCCTACGAGGGATCGACTGAGGGTCTTCTGATCAAGGTGCCAGTCTGCCAATTCACCTCCCGCTAATTCCCTCCACTATCACTGGAGTTGTTCCAGCAATATCGTCCTTAGCCGGTCGGCAATTTCCTGCGAGCTTCCATCCAAAACTATTCCCAGTCGTTCCCTGCTATCAGCCATCTCGAGACCGGAGACGCGGGTCGGTGAACCAGTCAGGCCAATGAGATCCGTATCCGCCGCCAGGTCGGCGCTCATCCAAATCGTGACCCGTTCCTTCTGCTGAGCCCAGGATTTGATCCGATAATCCATGAACCGGGGCTCGTTGGCGGCCGTCTTAACTGATAGGACGCAGGGCAATTCAACCTCTAACGTTTCATGACCGCCGCTGATTTCGCGCTGGCCGCGAAGAACATGTTGCCGCAGATCGAGCATTGCCCGATTCACCCCGCTTATCAGACCCATGCCTAACCATTCGGCCAACCCTGGCGGAACTTGCCCGGTGGCGCCGTCGGACGATTCCTCGCCACAGACGACCACATCGGCGCCGCCCACCTTCTCGATCGCCCTGGCCAACGTATAGGTGGTAGCCAACGTGTCGGCTCCAGCAAAAGCCTGGTCGCTCAATAAGAAAACGTGATCGGCCCCCATGGCCAACACATCACGCAAGTAAGGCTCAAAAAGCGGCGGTCCCATGGATAATATGTCGACGCGGCCGCCATGGCGATCCTTTAGGCCTAACGCGACTTCCAAGGCATTCATATCTGGTGGATTGATTTCGGATCTCGCGCCGGCCCTTTCCAGCAGTTTCGTCTCGGGATCGACCCGGATCTCCTCCGCTTTAGGCGTGACCTTGACGCATACTACGATGTGAAGCTCAGCCATGAGCCACCTCCGCGATTTCGGCCGTCCGGTGAGAGTGAGGCTCTCGCAATGCCTGGATGAGGGCTGGAATCACGTCTAGAACGTCGCCAACGACGGCGTAGTCGGCATATTCGAAGATCGGAGCCTGAGGATCAGAGTTGATGGCGATCACCAGGTCGGCCTCCTGAATGCCGACGACGAAGTGGAAAGCACCGCTGGCGCCGCAGACGATGGCCACCTTCGGCCGGCAGACGACGCCAGTCTGGCCAATCTGACGCTCGCGCTCAATGTGGCCGTCATCTACCGGCGGCCGTGTCGCCCCTACGTCGCCGCCGAGAATGGCAGCCAACTCGCGCAACATGGCGAAATTGCCTTCCACGCCCCGGCCGCCGGCCACTAGCACAGGCACGGTCGTAAGATCAACGCCTTCGCCCGTCACCCGCTCCACCGTGCGGGCGCCCGACGTCGTTTCTCTCAGCTTTACAGGAGATTCCACCACCCGGCCGGTTCGGTCAGAATCCATCGCGGCCGCCTGGAACACGCCAGGCCTGACCGTGGCCATCTGCGGCCGGTGACGCTCCATCTCGATCAGGGCCAGCACGCCGCCGCCATAGCCGGAGACTTCGCACACCATAATGCCCTCAGGAGTCAGGCGCAAGTCGGTGCAGTCCGCGTTCAGCCCGGTTCTCAGTCGAACGGCCAGCCGCCCAGCCACATCGCGCCCGCCGGCCGTCGCTCCAACTAAAAAGACACTGGGCTTGTAAGCCATGATGGCCTGGTAGACGGCCGTCGCGTAAGTATCGACGCAGAATTGGTCCAGCAAAGGGTGGTCGAGCGTCAGAACCTGGTCGGCGCCATGGGCTATGACTGAGTGAGCGAGTCCACTGACCTGGCTTCCGGCCAACAGCCCGACCAATGGCCAACTCGCTTCATCGGCCAGGCGACGGCCCTTGTGCAAGAGTTCTGTTGAGACTTTCTCGATCGCCCCCCCATGCTGCTCAATAAAGACCCAAATCGCCTTGTTCTCCTGTTTCGGATCGTACAGGGATTCAGCCATAGAAGTTACCTCCGGCGCCTTTGCCGACATGATAATCGGCAGGCAGCGTCTATAGTCCTATGAATGATCACTTGCGGGCAACGGCAACCAGGCGCTTGGCCTCATGATCATACGGGGCGCCGGCCGAATCTCCATAGAACATTATCTGCCGGAAGCCGCTTTCCTCCAACAGCGCCCCCAGCTCACGGGCCGAATACAGCCAATGTGAAAAACTGTATTCGTGAACCGCGCCATCTTTCACAAGGATCCAGCGACTGTTCATACGTTTCCAATCATCGGCGACGTTCCGTTCTTCCAGCATGTAGGCGCCGTCCCGTTCGCGCCAATCTCGTCGCTGATAGATTCGAGCAATGATCTCCTTGCCGGACAATTCCATCAGCAGGACGCCATCGTTCTTGAGTGAGCGATGAAGATTGAGCAAGACCTGTAGATTCTCGGCCGGATCTTCAAAGTAGCCAAACGAGGTAAACATCGACAGGGCGGCGTCGAACGTGTCCGGCCGGCTTAGAAGCCTCATATCCTCAAGCACAAGCTCAAGCGATAGGCCCTCGGCTTCTGCCTGACGGCGAGCCAGTGATAGATATCTCCGGGTCCGATCAATGCCGGTGACCTTGAAGCCCCGCCGGGCCAACTCCAGCGAATGCCTCCCTGGACCACAGGCACAATCAAGGATATAGCTGCCCGGCGCCAGGTCGAGTAAGGCCAGAAAGCCATCGACTTGTTTTGGCACGTCTTCCCAACTCTGTTCATTGAACATGAAGGGCGCCGTCGTTTGCCAGAACTCATCACTTTCATGCCAGGGTTCTTCCGTCATTCGGGCTTTCCTCCGGGGTCCTTTGACCGTGTTAAAGAGCCAGGCTCACGACTTCAGCCAGGTCCAACACGCGCAGGTCCTTCACCTTCAGCGCCTTCACGCTGTCCTCAAGGCAGACAAGGCAGAATGGGCAAGCGGTGCTCAGAATCTCGGCTTGCGCTTCCAGAGCCTGGCCGATACGGATATCGGCGAAGCGCTCACCGGCCGCCGTCTCCAGCCACATCCGGCCGCCCCCACCGCCGCAGCAAAGGGCATCTTGACCATGGTGAGTCATCTCGACGAGATCGACGCCGGGCACTTCGCTGAGCACAGCTCGGGCCGAATGCGTGTCATTATGGTGCCGAGCCAGGTAGCAAGGATCGTGGTAAGCGATCCGGCCAAAGGGCTTGGCGTCAAGATGGAGTCGACCTTCGGCCACGAGCTTAGCCAGGTACTGCACATAGTGCATGACATTAAGCTCGTCCATCTCTCCGGGCAGGTAGCTTTTGAACGCATCGTAGCAGTGAGGGGAAATCGTTATCAAACACGATACTTCGTGATCCCCAAATCGTCTAGCGGCCTTGCCAAGCAGATCGTCGAAAAACGGTTTGTGCCCTAGGCTCAAGGCGGATTCGCCGCAGCACGGCTCTTCATCGGCCAGATAGCCAAATGATATCCTCGCCGCTCGCAGCACCGACACCAGGGCCCGGGCCACACGTTGAACGCGGCGATCATAGGCCGCTGTGCAACCCACGTACAGCAGGATCTCATGCTGATCGGCGTCGAAGTATGGGATAGCCAGATCACGTGCCCACAAAGAGCGGTTCGAAGGCGGCTGACCCCAAGGATTGTTGTTACCATGCAAAGACCAAAGCAACGTTGGCAGACCCGGCGGCGTGCCTCGCTCCTCCCAGTCCAGATAACGTAATCCAAGCATAACGTCGCCTATTCTGACGCCACGTGGGCAAAATGCTTCACACTGCCGGCAAGTTGTGCAGAGCCATACATCCGGCCGGCTGCCGTCCAGGCCAAGTTGAGCCTGGCGCATTAAGGACCGCACCGGGAGCGTATCGTCACGGACCAATCCCCAAGGGCAGGCAGCCGTGCAAACACCGCACTGAAAACAGACGGCCGCTGCGCCATCCGTTAGCGCCATAAGTCGCGCCCATAGCCCATCGTCAATGAGGATTGGCTCGCTCAGCGATACGCTTCCATCTGCGGCCATGTTGACAGCGCCGCCTGAGCGACAGTCTAAGTTGGCCGTTGACTCGTCCGGCGATGCTGTGCCCATCAAATCAATCCTCTGTCCCGGCTTCCGTCATATGTTCGAGGCGGCGTTTCAACACCGCGTCCATTTCGTTTATCTTTTCCGCGAATTCTTTGCCCTCGGCGGCCGAGATCCAGCGCAGCTGCAGACGTCCAGGATCAACGCCCTTGCGCCTGAGTTTGCGCCGCCAATGATTGAACCGCTTCATGGTCAACTTGTTGGCATAGTTGTAATGACAATCGGAGCCCGTCTCTGTCAGGCGGCAGCCGGTGACCAGGACAGCCCCCGCTCCTTTCTCAAATGCCTGGGTGACGAAATCCTCTTCAAAACGCGCCGAACACATCGTGCGGATGATCCGGGCCGAAGGCGCGTACTGCCGTTTTTCGATGCCGGCCAGATCCGCCCCAGCGTACGAGCACCAATTACAGGTGAAAACCAGGCACTTCTCTTCAGGCTTATCGGCCAGGCTAGCCTCTATCTGGGACAGGATCTGCGCTTTGGTGAAATATGGCATGTCAATCGCGTCGAAGTTGCATTCGGCCGCGCAAGTTCCACAGCCCATGCAGGCCGCTTCCAATATACGGACATGTCCCTCTTTTCCCACAGGGCCGATTTGCTCAACCGCCCCATAAGGGCAGACTTTGACGCAGCGCATGCAGCCGATGCAGAGATCGAGGTCTACCTGCGCGGTCAGTGGTTCTTTCTCGATCACGCCTCGAGCCAGTAGCGCGCCGGCTTTGGCCGCAGTCGCCAAGGCCTGGGCCATTGACTCGCGTACATCCTTGGCGCCCTGCACAGTCCCGGCCAGATAAATGCCCTGAGAGGCAGTTTCGGCCGGGCCAAGCTTCGGGTGCAATTCCATCAGCGAGCCGTCCTCACTGCGAGCCAGCTTCAGCTGATCGGCCAGCCCATTCGCACTTGGCAACAATCCGGTGACGAGAACGAGCAAGTCAGTCGAGAACTGCACCGGCGATCCCAGGAATTGATCAAAAAAGACAACCTTGCCATTTTCGTGTCGGATGGCCTTCTGTGGAGGACCATCTGTGTCGTAACGAAAGAACTGGACGCCGGCCCGCATCCCTTCTTCATACAACTCTTCGGCCTGGCGACTATAGCTCCTGATATCCTTGGCCACGACCCGGACCATTTTACCAAGGCGTCGCAGGCGCAGCGCCTGGCTGATCATCGACGTGCAGCAATAGCGTGAGCAGCCCATGGTCCCCTGACGCGAACCGACGCAGCTGATGAACGTGATACGTTCTGCTTCAACGGCGCCGGCTGCCATCTGGCTCTCCAATTCCATATTGGTGATGACCGTTGCATCCTGACCGTAATTGAATTCGGTCGGCTCGTACGGCAAAGCACCGGTAGCGATGATCACTGCTCCCACATCCATGGCACAGCCATCGCTAAGCTGGGCCTGAAAGTTACCTACTACACCAGAGATCTGCTCAACTGTCGTGGCCAGGTGAACGGTCACGCCCGCCTTGGCTACGTCCATGGCCTTGGTCATGAGCAAGCTATGGGCTGGTAGATTGGCCGGAGCGACCAGATCGATGTCCTCCAGAAGTCCACCCAGATAGTTCTTTTGCTCAACCAGGTGGGTCTCGAGTCCCTGGCGAGACAGGGCTGCAGCGGCCGTCATTCCGGCGATGCCGCCGCCCACTACGAGCGCCCGCTGCACCACGGGCAGGCTGTTGATGTCTAGTGCTTCTAGTCGCCGAGCCTTGGCCACAGCCATGGCCACCATGTCCTCAGCCTTTTTAGTCGCTGCGACCTTGTCTTGCTTGTGAACCCAGGAATCCATGTTGCGGATATTGGCCATCTCGAGCAAAAATGGATTGAGGCCGGCCCGAATTAGGACGCCGCGGAATATCGATTCGTGAGTCTTTGGCGAGCAAGCCGCCACAACGACGCGATTGATGTCTTCCTGATTAATGGCCTGCTCGATCTCGTGTTGGGTGTTGCCGGCGCAGGAAAACATCTGACGGTCGGCATAGACTACGTCAGGCAGCTGCCGGGCAAATTCTACGACGCTTTCCACGTCGACGACGCCCGCGATATTGCTACCACAGTGACAGACAAAAACACCCACCCTCGGATCTTGATTATCTGCCATGGGCGGAATCTGCGGCGGCTCGGCGAAAGTACGGGCTGTGAGATGACCCATCGCCAACGCGGCCGCGCCACTACCCTCGGCCACGCTATCCGGGATATCCTTGGGTCCGGAGACGCAGCCGGCGGCAAATATACCCGGCCTTGTCGTCATCACTAGTCCGCCCCGATCCTCGCTTGAACGGATGAAACCATCACCGTCCAATTCCAGCTTCAGCCGCAAAGCTAATTCGGCCAGGCCGTCGGCCGGCGTGACCGCGTTGGCCAGAACGACCATATCAAAGGCTTCGACACATCGGCGCGCCAAATCGGCTTGCTCGTAGGTCACGCGGATCCGCTGGCCGTTCGGCTCAATCTGGGCCGGCCGTCCACGAACGAAGTTGGCGCCGGATTCCTGGGTGCGCTGCCAAAAACCGTCGAAGCCTTTGCCGTAAGCCCGAACATCCATGTACAGGACCGTCACGTCGTGAATGCCGTGGTCCAAAGCTTGATAAGCATGCTTGATCGAATACATGCAGCAGAATCGCGAACAGTAACGCTGGAAGCGCCGATCCCGTGACCCGACGCACATCACGATTAGAAGGCGTTCTGGATGTCGGCCATCAGACGGCCGCAAGATTTCGCCACCGGTTGGACCGGCCGAGTTGGTTAACCTCTCGAATTCCAGGGCCGTCAAGATATCGGGATGACTGCCATAACCATACTCGCGCATGGCCCGCGGATCGAACATGTCGTAGCCAGTGGCCACTATGATCGATCCAACGTTTCGCTCCACCGGCGAGTCGGCCGGCATGCACAAGTCAATCGCCCCTGGTGGGCAAACCTCCACGCAACGACTACAAGGCAGATAGTTCGGCGGATCGTTGAGGCAGTCCGGCATACTGATCCGGTAGGCGCCTGGTGTGGATTGGGGAATCGGTGTGAAAACCGCTTTGCGGTAGGCCATACCGGCGTCGTATTCGTTAGGCGAAACTACCGGACACGCTTCGACACAATCACCGCAGCGAGTGCAGGCATCCGTGACGTATCGCGCCCGCTGCCGTATGAGAACCTGGAAGTCACCCGGGCCACCTGCCACCGATTCCACTTCAGCCAACGCGAGCACTTCGATATTGGGGTGCAGATCCACCTCCGACATCTTGGGCGCCTCTATGCATATTGAGCAATCCAGCGTTGGGAAGTTCTTGTCCAGCACGGCCATTACCCCACCGATGGTGGCCTCACGCTCCACCAGGGTGACGAGGGCGCCGGCGTCGGCCAAGTCCAACGATGCCTGGATGCCGGCGATGCCGCCGCCGATCACCAACGTCCTTTCGCTCATCGCGACATTTCCTTCCGGCCGGCGAACTCATAGCCGGCCGCGAATGCTCGCAGATTTAGTTCTAAGGTGGTCGGCTTCACCGAGCTCTTTATGGCTTTTTCAATTGCCTGTTGCGGCACCAATTCAGTCACGGCGGCAAAAAAACCTAGCATGACCATGTTAGCCACGATCCTGCGCCCTAATTCGTCGGCTATCCGCGTCGCTGGAACCGCCCGGTGCCACGGATCAGGCTGGTAGTCGACTAGATCTTCATCCACAAGAATCAGCGCATCCAGCTTCACATCTGGCCGGAAACGGGCATATGCCTCCTGCGAAAAGGCGATCAACACGTCGGGCTGTTGGACAAACGGAAAGGCGATGTCGGCGTCGGAAACGACAACGCTGGCACTGGACGCGCCGCCCCGCGCTTCCGGTCCGTAAGACTGCGTCATGACCGCCTCGAGGCCATCATATAGGGCGAAGGCCTTACCCAGGATGTAACCAGTCAGGCCAATGCCTTGCCCCCCGAATCCGGCAAATCGAATCTCCTTTCTCACGCCAACTCCTTTGCTGGCCGCCAGGCAATTGCGCGCCGGGCCAGCGTCGAAGCCTTAATAGCCCATAGCATTTTCATCGCCGGATTTCCGGCATTACGCGGGCCGGCTTGTAAGCCGGCTGCTCGCGACTGACGAAGTTGCCGATGTAGATCGGCCGTTCCTGGCGCAAGTCAATATCCGTTTCCTCCGCTGGAATATTTTCGGTCGCCGGTCGGCAGCGCTGACGATAGAGGTCCATTTCCTCTAGACCGTCCTTTATGCGATTGGATTTGCCAAAACCAATCGGGCAGGGTGACAATACCTCTAGGAAGGTGAAGCCCTTCTTGTCGAAGGTCCGCAAAATGTCCTTCTTGAGTTGGCGGGCGTGCAGCGCTGTCCAACGCGAAACGTAGTTAGCCCCGGCCGCGGCCAGCAAATAAGGCAAATTGAAAGGCAATTCGGGATTGCCATAGGGCGCGGTCGTCGCTCGGGCGCCGACTGGCGTCGTAGGACCGGCCTGGCCTCCGGTCATGCCGTAGTTGAAATTATTGACGCAGATGACCTTGAGGTCGATATTGCGCCGGGCAGCGTGGATCAAATGGTTGCCGCCTATTGCCGCCAGATCGCCATCACCGCTGAATACCGTCACCACCAGGGAAGGATTGGTCAGCTTGACGCCAGAGGCAAAAGGTATCGCCCGGCCGTGAGTGGTATGATATGAATCGATATGCATGTAGCCGGCGACGCGTCCTGAACAACCGATACCAGAGACGACGACATGGCGCTCCACGGGGACGCCCGACTCTAGGATCGCCTGGGCATAACAACGCATGACGATGCCGATACCACAGCCGGCGCACCAGATGTGAGGCATGCGATCAGCGCGAATGATGGCGTCAAGGGGGTGCGCTTCAGCGATTGCCAGCCTGCTCAAGGGCCACCTCCTTGATCTTGTTCAGGATCGGTTCTGGAGCGATCATGGCGCCGCCGGCATGAAAAACCCCGGCTACCGGTCGGTAGAGCAGGCGCTCAACTTCAAGCGCGATCTGGCCTAGATTCATCTCGGCCACGATGAACGACGCCGGCCCCCTGGCGATCTCCCGCAAGGCCTTTTCGGGAAAAGGCCACAATGAGATCGGCCGGAATAAGCCGGCCGCAACACCCTGGCCACGAGCCTCGCGCACCGCTCGCCGGGCCGAACGAGCGGTACAACCATAGGCAATGACGACGACTTCGGCGTCCTCCAGATGATAGCTTTCATAGCGAACGATCTCGTCGGCGCTGCAGCTGATTTTGTCTACCAGCCTGGTTACCAGGCGCTGATGAGCCTCGGCCGACATGGCCGGATAGCCCCGTTCGTCGTGGGTAAGGCCGGTGAAATGGACCCGCTGCCCTTCGCCGGCATGGGCCATGGGCGGCACCAGAGCCAGGTCGCCATTCTGGCCGATCTGTGATCCACCATTCGGCGACTTCTCCGGCCGTTTACGCGGCCAGAACGGGATCTCGGTTTCAGGCGGGATGACGACGCGTTCCACCATATGTCCGATGACCTCGTCGGCCATTACTAGCACCGGAACCCGGAAACGATCGGCCATATTGAAGGACAGCACGGTCAGATCAAACATCTCTTGCGGTGACCAGGGGCAGTAGGCGATGATTCTGTAGTCGCCATGAGATCCCCAGCGGGCTTGCATGACATCAGATTGGCCGGCCATCGTCGGCAGACCGGTGGACGGCGAACCGCGCTGGATATCGACCAGGACACACGGCACTTCCATCATCACCGCCAGGCCCAGGTTCTCGAGCATCAGGCTTAAGCCCGGCCCCGAGGTAGCGGTCATCGCTCTGGCGCCGGCGGCCGACGCGCCGATGATGGTGGCGATACTGGCCAGTTCATCTTCCATTTGAATAAATGTCCCGGCAATTTCCGGCAGCCGCTGAGCCAGCCGCTCGGCAATTTCGGTCGACGGCGTAATCGGATAACCGGCGAAGAAGGTGCAGCCGGCGGCCAGCGCCCCCTCGGCGCAGGCATGATCGCCGTGCATGAAATGTCTACCGCTGAGGACTGCACCCCGGCTCATGCGCTCGCCTCTGCACTATAGATGGCAAACTCGGGACATACGAGGGAGCAGAATTGGCAGTGAACGCAGGAGCCTTCCTTACCAGCCGCAATTGCCGGAAGGTAATATCCTCTGCGGTTCGCCCGTTCTGAAAGAGCCAGGACCCGGAGGGGGCAGAATTCGATGCAGATGCCACAGCTCTTGCACCGTTCCGGGATGAGGAAAAGTTGACCGTGAGGCACGCGAGCCTTATTGAGGTTAAGCGGCTCCCGGCCATGATGTTTCATCATTGTCCCCCAGTGCCTTCCTGGCTCAAGACCTGGTCGCCGGTCGGTATGCCGTCTCCTGTTCGGCACGCAAACTGGCGGTCAACAATCGGCTTTTTGCAGCACCCATTCCGCCATCATCAGTCTGCCAGATTTCACTGGCCAAGTGAAGTGATAACCGGCAGGAAATTAGCTGACGAAAGTCATATGATCTACCCTTTGAATGCCAACTCTATACAGCGTGCCAGGCACCCCCTAACGAACTCATCACTACGGGATCGCCGCGCTTGCAGCGGCCGGGGCCTCAAATGCTAACACCGTCATCGTGCCGTAGATGAAGGCCACGATGCCAATGACGATGGCCACGCCGGCCAACGCTCGCTTATAGTTGTCGAAGCGCTCGACGTCAGTAAGGACCATGTAGGCCCCCAAAAGCGCGTGAATCAGCACGAAGAATAAGAAGGCGATATCAATAGCCTTCCATATGGGCTGATCCATTCGCTCGACGATCCGGCTGAAATCGATATGAAATGGCGGGTAGTGCACGACGATCATATGAATCGTGAGGAAGACAAGCAGCGCTATCGCGCTGATTCGTTGCATTATGAAGATCCACATGGACATTCTCCTCGCTGAATAGCAATTAGCAATGGGTAATTAGCTGTTAGTTCTTCAATCATGACGATGGAAAACCGTCGCAGCTTATCCTTCCAAAGCAAAAAGCAGGATGGGGATGCCGCCGGCGATAACCAGAAGCGCCGAAATGGCGAAGATCGCATAGAACAGGCTCTTGCGATACTCGGTCACGTCAAAGTAGTGGACGATTAGCAGTCGAATCCCGTCAAACGCATGATAGACGACGGCCGCTAACAAGGCGATTTCGGCGAACTTGAAGAAAGTCGACTGAACCAGGTTGAGGCGGGCGTCAAATGCCTCTGGGCCACTGTTCGCCGACCCGATAACCCACATATGCGTAAACAAGTAGAGGACCAGGGCAATGCCGGTGACTCGCCGCAAGACGAAGCTGATGAAACCGGTGCTTTTGTACATCTTTTCTCACTCCTTAGCTGACGCTAATGGGTTCCTGCAGGGACTCCTGTCGAGCGACGCGGGCGCGATCATAGGCTTGCCGTTTCTGGGCCAGCTTGCGCAGCGTTTCAATAGCCTCGGTCGGGTTGAGCGCCTTGGGGCAGGCATCAATGCAGTTGAAAATCGTATGGCAGCGATAAACACCGTCACCGCCGGCAATGTCCGCCAGCCGCTCGGCCGGAGCCGCATCGCGTGGATCCAGTACGCGCAAGAAAGCCTTTAGCAGCGCGTGTGGGCCGATATACTTCTTGTTCATGGCGATCACCTGGCAGGCAGAGTAGCAGGCACCGCACATGATACACGTTTCGGCGTTATTGAGGGCGGCTACCTCGTCCGGGCTGACCCGAAACTCTCTTTCGGGCGTATCTTCAGGTGGGATTAGCCAGGGCTTGACTCGCATGTATTGTTCCCAGAAGCTACTGCGATCCACCACCAAATCCTTGATGATCGGTAAGTAGGGTAGCGGCCGAATTGTGACCCGTCCCTTCTTGTCGACGACATCTTTGAGGGGTGTCTTGCAGACCAAGAGGTTGAAGCCGTTGACATTCATGGCGCAACTGCCACAAATGGCGTGCCGGCAAGAACGCCGGAAAGTGAGGCTGCCGTCTTGCTCTGTCTTCACCTGATGCAGCGCGTCGAGGACGGTCATGTCCCAACCGACCGCCAGGGTGAAATCCTTCAAGTATGGCTTTAGATCTGTATCCGGGTTGAAGCGTTGGATTCGAAGCGTTACTTTATTCGTAATCATCATCACCTTTCCTAATTCAGCCGCGCCTAATACTTGCGCTCCTGCGGTGGATAACGATCCCAGTCGATATTGACCGTCTTATAGCTAAGGTCTGGTCCGTCTCCATCTTGCTTATGAGCCAGGGTGTGTTTCAACCATTGCTTGTCATCTCGTTTTGGATAATCTGTACGCGAATGGGCACCCCGGCTTTCGGTGCGGGCCAGCGCGCCGGCGACGATCACCTCGCTAAACGTAAGCAAGTGATCGGTTTCAATCGCTGCCAGTAAATCAGTATTGAAGCGACTGTTTTTGTCCATGACTCGGGCGGCCGCGAATCTCTTTTGTAGCTCGGCAACTTTGTCTTTTGCGTGGCGCATGTTCTGATCATCGCGAAATATGCCGCAATTGTTGGTCATGGCGCCCTTTAGCTCCTGGGCGATCCCTTCCACAGATTCGTCACCTGATTTATCCAGAATGGCCTGGATTCTGTCGCGGCCGGCCTGCGCCGGATCGCCGCTCACCGGATGTAATGACGCGCCTTCATTGACGAACCGGGCCACGGCGTAACCTGCGCGCCGGCCGAACAAGGAGGCCTCTAGTAGGCTATTCGTGCCCAGTCGGTTGGCGCCATGAACGCTGACACAGGCGCATTCGCCAGCGGCGTAAAAGCCGGTCACCGGTGTACCCTCGGCATCGGCGATCACTTGCCCGTCGATGTCGGTCGGAATGCCGCCCATGCTGTAATGAGCTGTGGGTTGGATGGGGATGGGTTCATCTATGGGATCCACACCTACAAAGTCAATGGCTAGTTCACGGACTTGCGGTAGCCGATCGAGGATCTTGTCACGTCCAAGATGGCGCAGATCCAGGTGAATGCCCTGGCCATCGGTTCCTACGCCTCGACCTTGGTCTATTTCGGACTGCTCCGAACGACTAACCAGATCGCGAGGCGCCAATTCCATCTTGTCTGGCGCGTAGTTGGCCATGAATCGTTCGCCATCGCTGTTAATCAGATATCCTCCCTCGCCACGGCAAGCCTCGCTCATGAGAATGCCATGCCTGTACAAGCCTGTTGGATGGAATTGCACGAATTCCATGTCCATCAGCGGCACGCCGGCATTGTAGGCGATGGCCACGCCGTCGCCGGTGTTGGCATAGGCATTGGAGGTGATCATATAGGCCCGGCCGTACCCTCCCGTTCCAAAGACAACCGCCTTGGCTCGCATGGTATACACCTTGCCGGTCAAGATCTCCAGCGCTACGATGCCGCGGCAGACATTGTCTTCAATGATCAGGTCCAGACAGTACCATTCGCTGTAGAACTTGACGCCATGTCTCAGCGCCTGCTCGTGAATGGTGTGCAGTAGCACGTGCCCGGTGTAGTCCTTGGAGTAAGTGGCCCGCGGCGCGCTATGCCCGCCGAAACGTCTCTGGGCCAGCCGGCCGTCTGCCAGGCGACTGAAGACGCAACCCAGGTGCTCATACTCATAAATGATCTCGGGTGCCTCCTTAACCATGATCTCAATGGCATCCTGATCGCCCAGCCAGTCAGAGCCCTTGATCGTGTCAAACATGTGCAGTTCCCAACTATCAACAGGTTCGTCGCCCGGCGGAACGGCTTCTAATGGACCTCGAGGGCCGGTGTCGACCACCGGCCGCACGTTGTTAAGCGCAGCGGCGATGCCGCCTTGGGCAGCGCCGCTATGAGATCGCAGGGGGTGAATCTTCGACAGCACGCCGATATCTTTCACTCCCTCCTGTGCGGCCACCATCGCGGCCCAGGAACCGGCCAGGCCGGCGCCGACGATGATGACCTCATGGGTAATGGAGTATGCGTTGTTCATGTGGTGGTTCCTTGTAGAAACGATTCACGAAAGGCCGTCCGCCACCTACCCTGGCATGGTATGGTCAACGATCCCAACCCCCGTAAGAAGTCTGGCACTTGTATCTATCCGGGCTAAGTATAGGTTCACTCATGAGGCTCCTGGTAGTTGCAAACATCACTAGATTCGCGACGAATGTCATGATCGCCGGATCGGTTGGCCGCCATGGAGTAGGGGCCAGCGCCATGACCGACTCGTGGAATGTGGCTCCCCATGCAACGAGAAAGGCCAGGCGCCCTCGACCGGGTCAGTCAAGGACGCCTGGCTCTTCAAATCGTATGGCTTGACAGACGCCGGAAGATAAATGCCCGCGTCTGGAACTTGAATTAGCTGTAGCCGTCAGCGAAGATATCGATCATCAGCCTGGGATCGCCTAGCGGATAGAGGATCGGGCAGGTGCAACCGTTGTCGATATACTCGCGTACCTTGGCTTTTACCTCTTCGGGTGAACCACTGGCCGTACACATCTGAACCACATCGTCTGGAACCAGGTGCATGGCCGCTTCAATTTCCTCGTCGGTTGCCGGCCAGGTCAGTACTTGGTGTATCTCGTCAAGCAGTTCCTGGCTAACGCCACTGGCCTTCATGAGATGGGGCTGTTGGCCCAGGTATTGGGTCATCATCTTGCGCGCCCCGTCGAGCGCCTTCTTGCGGTCGTAGTCAACCGAGCAAATCATCAGTTGCGGCCGATCGACGTCGTCAATGCTTTTTCCCGCTCTCTTAGCGCCTGTCTCCAGAGCATCCATAGCCCGCAGATTGTAGTCGGGGTGAACCAGGTAATTCAGACAGACGCCGTCGGCGACTTCGCCGGCCAGTTCCATCATCTTCATGCCGGTCGCGCCGATGTAAATGGGCACATTACGCGGCTCGGTCCGGCCGTGGACCACGTCAAGCTGAATGCCGTCTACATAGTGAAACTCACCATGATAAGTCACCATCTCCATGTTAAGTAGCTTGCGCAGAACTTCGATCGTTTCGCGCATGGCTGAGAGAGGCTTTCGACGCTTAATGCCCACCTTGCTGGCCAATGGATCCCACCAGGCGCCGATGCCACAGATAATTCGATCCTGGGCCAGATCATCCAGGGTCAGGAATGTCGCCGCCAACAGACCGATATTGCGAGTCCAGTTGTTAGTCACCCCGCTGGCGACTTTCAGCTTTGTCGTGTGCGCCGCAAAGGCGGCCATGGGAACAATGGCGTCGCGCACCAGCCGGCTCTCGGCCTGCCAGACGGCCTCAAAGCCTTTCTCTTCGGCATACTTGACCAGTTCGATGCCCTCCGATAGTTCATGGGCATCCTGCAAATAAAGGGCCAGACGATCCTTCGACATGTTTATCTCCTTGTCCTACTCCGTGCTACAAAATCCAACTGATGTCATTGGCCACTCAGCCTTGGCGGCGATCAAGCCATTGACTGGAGCGCCGTCCATACGCGCTCAGGCGTGTACGGTATCCGGCGGATACGCGCCCCGGTTGCATTGAAGATGGCGTTGGCCAGGGCTGGGGCGACGCCGTCCTTTGGAATCTCGGCGATGGCCTTGGCGCCAAAGGGTCCGCTGGGCTCCATGGTCTGGACGAGTATCACGCCAATTTCGGGCATCTCATCGGCCCGGTATATCTTGTATGGGCCCAGGGCCGGGTTCAGCATTCGGCCGGTCTCGTCGTAGGCCATCTCTTCACAATGGGCATAGCCCAATGCCTGGACCATGCCGCCTTCCACCTGCCCGCTGGCCGTCAGCGGATTAATGACAACGCCGGCGTCGACGGCCATGACCATCTTTTTGATCTCGACTTGGCCGGTGTCGACGTCAACTTCGATCTCGACGAATTGCGCGGCAAACGGCGGCGGCGATGCGTTAGACACAAAAGACGCCGTGTGCATGATCTGCCGCTGGTCTTGCTGATGCAAGGCATGAAGCGCTATATCTTGCAGAGTCCGCGACCGACCGTCCGGCGCCCAGGCTCGACGGTCGTGCAGCGATACCTCAGACCAATCCTCCAGTTCCATCATCAGTCCTGCCCGTTCTTTAATTTGTTCACGCACGCCTTCGGCCGCCAGCTTGACGGCCGTGCCGGAAATATAAGTCGTGCTGGAGGCATAGGCGCCAGTATCAAACGGCGTCATGTCCGTATCGCTGGAATAGATGATAATGTCCTCAAGCGGAACGCCGAGAACCTCGGCTGCCATCTGGGCCAATATTGTGTCCGAGCCAGTCCCTAAGTCGGTGGCTCCCACCAAGACATTGAATGAGCCGTCATCGTTGATCTTGATGCTGGCCCCGCCCATATCCAGTCCAGGAATGGCCGTGCCGTGCATGCAAACCGCCATGCCCAGGCCACGTCGTAGATGAGGCTTGCCGGGCACGACTCGCCAATCTGGCGCGTCGCGCCGTCCCCAGTCGATCGCCTGTTGGCCCAGTTCTACGCACTCGGCCAGAGCGCTGGACAGGATCAACGGCACCTCGGTGACAGTTTCTTTCTCGCCCTCGCCCAGGTGTGGTGCGATATTCAAACCATCACCTACCCTGACCCAGTTTCTCCGCCGGAATTCGATGACGTCCAGGCCCAGTTCATGCGCTATCTCATCCATGTGACTTTCCAGCGCATAAAGCGCCTGGGGCGCGCCATAGCCGCGATAGGCGCCCGGCACCGGAATGTTGGTATAGACGACCCGGCAGTCAAATTGCTTGTTGGGGCAATTGTAAGTGCTCAACCCACGCAAGCCGCTCACCGTCTGCACCGTCAAGCCATGCGTACCGTAGGCGCCGGTATTGGCCAACATGGTCATCTTCTGGGCAACCAGTTTACCCTCAGCATCAACGCCGCTCTTATAAGTAATCGTCTGCGGGTGTCGCGTACGACTTGACATAAACTCCTCAGAGCGAGTCAGCTCCAGCCGCACAGGGCGGCCGGTACGGATAGTCAGATGGCCGACGATATCTTCAAGCAACATCTCCTGCTTGACACCGAATCCGCCGCCGATGCGGGGCTTGATGATCCGAATCCGCTTGACCGGCAGTCCCAAGAGTGGGGCAACCATGCGCCGGACATGAAACGGCACCTGCGTGGAGGTGCGAATGGTCAGCCGCTCATCTGAATCCCAGTAACTGATTGCGATATGGGGCTCAATAGGGACCTGCTGCACCTGGTGCACCCGGTAGGTATGTTCAAAGATCCTATCTGCCTGACCGAATGCCTGATCGAGATCGCCGACTTTGGCCCTAATATGGTGCACGACGTTGTGCGCAGCGTCATGAATATCGACCGCGTCAGGCTCGTCATGAATGACCGGCGCGCCCTCGGCTACTGCATCGTGCTCGTCGAATACGGCCGGCAACACTTCATAGTCGACCCTAATGCGTTTGATCGCTTCCTCCGCCAACTCCAACGTCTCCGCTGCGACGGCCGCCACGCGATCGCCGACGTGACGAACCTTGCTATCAAAACTAACCTGGTCATAGGGCGGCGGGTTTGGATAGGACTGCCCACCTGAAGCGTATATCACCCTTTCCACATTTTTGTAGTGAATCACCGCATGCACGCCCGGCAGCTTTAGCGCTTCGCTGTCGTCAATATCCAAGATACGGGCGTGGGCATGGGGACTGGTGAGCAACTTGGCATGGAGCAAGCCACGCATTTCCACGTCGTCCACGAAAGCCGGATTGCCTTTGGCCAGCTTGATCGCGTCAACCTTGGGTTCGGCCTTGCCGACTACACTGGTTTCCGGGATATCCGAGGTGATCTTGGACCGGGCTGGAGCGATCGGCTGGGTCATAATGCCGCCGCCGGATGGTTCAGGTGTGAAACCAATGCCGCCGTCACCAGGAGGAAAGCCATCTTCATCCGGACCAAGATCATAATCAATTGGCGTCAGCACGTTCGGCGCCGGGTACATCGGTTCCTCACCGCGCATCATCGCCGCAGCGGCCTGGATGGCCTGTACCGGTTTAACGTAGCCTGTCTCGCGATCGAGTATGCCGGCAATGGCCTCCCGAATCTCCTTTTCGCTTGGATTGGGGTTGCGCTCCAGCAGCGCTTTAGCCGCAAGAATCATGGCTGGCGTCGAATAGCCAGACTGTATCGCTCCGGATTGAATGAATGCCTGCTGAATCGGATGCAGGTCCAAGCCTCGGGACAGCCCTTCAACAGTTTCGACGGCATGTCCATCAGCCTGGGCAGCCAGCAAGATATCGGCTGAGACCAGGTCTCCGTCCAGCAATACGGCCGCGGCGCCGGTTTCACCAGAATCGCTGCCGAAGCGAACGCTGAAGTACCCTTCGCGCCTGAGGACACGCAGCAATGTGTCTCCTGCCTGGCACTCTATCGTCTTCTCTTTACCGTTGATTGTTAACTCGATTTCCATGGCGTTAACTCTTGTCGTGCTTCATGCCTGGCCTGCCTTACCGGCAGCGAGGCGGCTCGGATGATGGTTGAAGTTAGGGCAGGGTCTGAACAACTCGATTAGCCAGAACCCTGGCCACCGACCGTCGATATTCAGCTGATCCTCGAAAATCGCCAGGCGGATCGAGCGTCTCGATTTCTTCGGGGGACAGCAGGACCGGCCGGTCGGCAACACCGCAAAAGGCTAGCTTGATCGTTCCTTTGGGGTCAGCGCGACCAATCACGGCGACGATCGGGCTATCGGCCGGAGTTCTGGCGACGCGCTCATGAATGGCGACGCCGTCGCGGGCAAATGCCACCTGGGTTACAATGCCATCCGGAAATTCACTAGCCGCAAACTCGTCAAGTGGCACCTCACATAAATCTCCAGCCGTTTGCACCGTCGCCACCCCGTCATAGACCAGTAGGGCAGCACACAACTCACTCTCCCAATCGCTGCTGACCAGTATGCCGCCAACCGTTGCCGCGTTACGAAAAGTGCTTGGCCCCTCATAGGCAGCCGCGCCTCGTACGACGGACGGTATGGCCTCGTATTCGACAATCGCTTGCAACCGGGTCATGGCGCCCAGGACAATCTGATCCTCGTCAACCTCTATCCGATCCAGGCCTGTCGCCTGCAAATCAATAATATCGGTCAGATCGTCGTCCAGCTCAGGCACCAGGCCGGTACCTCCAGCCAATATCGCCCCAGCCTGACCTTTCTGCACCAGCAGGCGCAGCGCTTCCTCAACGCTCTCGGGCCGATGGTATGACTTCACTTCCGGCATAGTCTTCCAGCTCCTAATAATATCGACACGCCCAGCTACTTCCTGGTCCTGACGACGCGCCGCTTCGGCATTCTCATGGGCAACTTCGTTCGCCGCACGCCGTCGAACTGATAGAGGGCGTTAGCCACCGCACCGGCCGTGGGCACCAGACCGATTTCGCCGACGCCTTTCGCGCCGTAGGGACCATAAGGGTCAGGCACTTCAACGCCGATGACCTCAACCTCGGGCATCTCTTTGGCTCGCAATATACCACATTTGCGCAGGCGGGTGCTCTTCAAACGCCCGTTTTCCATCGGCAAGTCTTCGCTGGTGGCATAGCCCAGACCCATGTGTATAGAGCCTTCCAACTGCCCTTCAAACAGCGTCGGGTTGAAGATCCGGCCGGCGTCATGGGCGGCGGTTACTTTATCGATGTGGCCGCTATCGTCCAGTACCACCAACTGGGTTGCGTAGCTGTAAGAATAGTGCGTATAGATCTTTTCTACCATGGCCCCAGGCTTGGTTGTCCAGTCCGCAATCCAGCGACCCTCGTACCGTTTCCCGACCAGGTCGGCCAGGGATTGCGTTTGCAGATCTTGCTTGAGTTCGCGGCATGCGTCGATCAGCGCATTGCCGACCAGGGACGTCGCCCGCGAAGCCGTGGTCATGCCGGCCTCTTGCTCGGCCGCCGTGTCGATGTGCACCTCGACTATGGCCGGATCAATGCCCGTTTCGTTACATAGCACCTGGGTGGCGATCGTGTTCACACCCTGTCCCATTTCCGTCCAGCCATGATCGACGATCACTTTATCGCCGCTAGCAACGGTGATCCGGGCCGAGGCAACATCAGGCACTCCGTTGCCAACGCCGGTATTCTTGATGCCGCAGGCCAGGCCGGCAAATCTGGCGGCGTAGAATTCATCCTTAACGGCCAGCAGCGTCTCCCGGACACCCGCCCCACCCTCAATTACTTGGCCGGTAGCGGTCATATCGCCATCGGTTAAGGCATTGTCGTAGCGGAATTGCCAGCGGTCGAAGTCGCCCTGCTCGCACAAGTCGTCGATGCAGCTTTCCAGACCAAAGGCCGCCTGGTTCACGCCAAAACCGCGCATGGCCCCGCAGGGGACATTATTGGTATAGACGGCCGTGGCCTTGACGTCCGTCACCGGAAAATGATAAGCGCCGGTGGCATGACCTGCCGCGCGTTCCAGGACCTTCATGCCAACCGAGGCATAAGCCCCCGTGTCGCCAACGAAACGCACTTTCACGAAAGTCAGCTTCCCGTCCTCGTCGCAACCGATAGCGTACTTCATCCAAATAGGATGTCGCTTGGGATGCATGGTGATCGACTCATCTCTGGTGAGCCTCACCTTCACCGGTGTGTCCAGAGCCCAGGCCATGAGCGCCGCATGTCCCTGGACCGTCAAATCCTCTTTGCCGCCAAATCCGCCGCCATTAGGAACCATCACTACCCGTACATTCTCCTCGGGCAAGCCCAGCAATTTGGCGATCTGAACCCGATCTTCGTATACGCCCTGCCCTTGCGACAAGACCTCAATGCCGCTGGCCGTTGGCATGGCGATTGCTGCCTCCGGCTCCATGAAACCATGCTCGATCCGCTGGGTCTCATAGACGCCCTCCGAGACATAGGCCGAACCAGCCCTGGCTTCGTCCGCATTACCTCGGCTGGTGGCGCTGGTGGACAAGATGTTGCCACCCTCATGGACGGCCGGGCTATTGCCCTTTTGCGCCTCGTGCATATCTGTGACCGGTTCCAGTACATCATAGGTGACATCGATCAGCGCTACCGCCTGACGGGCGATGGATTCGGACTCGGCGACCACGCCGGCCAACACATCGCCGATGTAACGAGTCGTCTCGCCCTCGGCGATCATCAGTGGCCAGTCCTGGCGGATCAGGCCAATCGTACGGTCACCGGGTACGTCAGTAGCCGTGAAAACGCGCAGTACACCCTTTAGCTTCTCCGCTTCTCTGGCGTCGATTCTGATAACTCGAGCCCGGGGGTGGTCACTGAATTTGAGCGCCCCGTATTTCATGTCCTCGACTTTGATATCGTCAACGTACTGGTGCTGGCCCAAGACCAAGCTTTGGGCCTGGTATTTGGGGTGCCGGTCGCCGATTTTGCCCTCACCGGCGGGCAAGGCGACCTCTTCCTCCAGGCTGATGGCTTCGGCCGCCCGCTGCACAGAGGCGACTATCTTCTTATATCCCGTACAGCGACACAGGTGTGGGGTGAGCGCCTTTTCAATGTCGGCTCGCGTTGGCTCAGGATTATGACCAATTAACACGTGGGACTGCATGACGATGCCGGGAATGCAGAAACCACATTGTACGCCGCCTTCGACCACGAAAGCGTTGGCAAAAACATCTTGCCGAAATTCGCCCAACCCTTCAATAGTCGTTACCCGTCCGTCGGCCACCTTTTTCATGGGAATGACACAAGAAAGCACGGCCTTTTCATTGAGCTGGACCACGCAGCAACCGCAGGCGGCCTGGGGCGCACAGCCGTCCTTGGCCGAGGTAATGCCTTCAACCTCGCGCAAGTATGTCAACAGTGGCAATTCTGGATCGCCATCGTATTCTCTCGCCATGCCGTTGAGAACGAATCTCATAGAGGCCTCCAGTTCTGTGCTTGGCCGCCATCAAGATGACGGGCGTTTCGCCTGTTCCAACTAAATGCCGGTAATGCGGATGCCGGCGTCCTTGACCTTGTGGCGGATGTTGATGCCGATCAAGACTGATGTAAGGCCTTCCACGACGCTGGCATTCTGCAGCGCGCCGGCATTCACAGCTTGAAAACCAGCATCTTCGACAAGCTGGGCCACCACTTGCTTATCGTCTTTCTTATCACCACAGATGAGAACATCGAAGTCAGGAACGTAGTCCAAGTCCTTCAGGTTGTGGGCGCCGATGTTCTGGAACGCAGCAACGACCCGAACAGACTCACCAAGTTGCCGTTGGGCCTCCTCGGCCGCCGAAAGACCGCTGGGCAGCCGCCAGACGCGAGCCTTTGGTTTTTGGGTCGGAGCGACTACCGTGACAAGGATTTTTCCGGACAGAGCGGCGCGCAAACCTTCCAATGTAGGTCTCTGCGCCGCATAGGGAACAGCCAGGACGACAATTTCGGCCCGGTTGGCCGCCGACAGATTGTCGCCGCCACTGATGTCGCCGTCAGGTAAGATTGCCTTCAACTCGGCTGCCACGCCTTGGCCTTTCTCAGCCAAGCGCGATCCGATAATGACTTCGTGACCGGCGGCCGCCCACCTCAGGCCAAGGCCACTGCCTTCTGGTCCCGTACCGCCCAATATGGCAATTCTCATTTTCGCTCCTATGCTGAGTTGCTAGGTTGTTCTTTACGTGAAGCCGGTGCACTTGCCGCATGGGTCCCGTGACAAGAGCCCAAAAAGCAAACTATCGTTCTTCGCGATTATAGGGTAAGCCAAGGGCGGCCGGTGCGCCAACGCGTTTGCCAAGCCCTTCTCGCCAGGTCACTAGAACCAAGACGACCACGGTCAATATGTAGGGCAGCATGTTCAGCAAGCTAGCCGGAATAGTCGTTCCCGAAGCCTGTAGCCGAAACTGGATGGCGTTAATGCCGCCAAATAAAAGGGCGCCAACTACCGCCCGGGCGGGATCCCAGGTGGCGAAAATAACCAGGGCAATGACGATCCAGCCTCGGCCGCCAGTGAGATTCTCCGTCCAGCCGGGCGTGTAAGACAGTGACAAATATGCCCCAGCCACACCCATCAACATTCCGCCGATCAAAGTGTACAAATAGCGAGTTCCGAAGACGCTTACACCCATTGCATCGGCCGTCGGAGGGCTTTCGCCCACCGCGCGCAGATGCAGCCCAGGGCGCGTCTTATACAAATAGAAGGCGCTGACGATCACCAGTATGTACATCAAATAAACGAGAATATCCTGGTCAAACAGCGCCGGGCCAATGACCGGAATCGAGCTCAGCACGGGAATGGCCTTGTCCTGGAATTTAGGCCCGATCAAACCGACCAGCGGGCCGCCGTCTGGACCCAGCTTCTCGCCCAAGAAGCTAGCCAGACCAGTTCCGGCCAGGGTAATAGCCAGGCCGGTCACCACCTGTTCGGCCCGCAGGCTGATGGTAAGAAAAGCGTGGGTCAATCCGAGCAAGCCACCGGCCAACATAGCGGCGGTCACCCCGACCCAGGCGTTGTCCGTATGATATGCGGCCGCGAAGGCGATGACGGCACCCAAGATCATGGTACCTTCAACGCCCAAGTTTAAAATACCTGATCGTTCGGTAAAGATCTCGCCGATGGTGCCGTAAATCAGCGATGTGCCGGCCGCAATGGCAATAGCCAGTATGGAGGTAATCAGTTCCAAGTCCATTAAATGACTCCTCTACACTTCTTGAGCCGTGGCGGCCGTCGATTGATCAACAACCGGAACCCTGCGAATGACCCTGAGTTTGTAACGCGTAAACACGTCTCCACCCAGCACAAAGAGCAGGATCATGCCTTGAAGAACCAGGCTGACAGACGCCGGCAGACCCATGGTGATCTGGATCTGTTCACCGCCGACAAACAAGGCCGATAGCAGGATGCCGACCAGGACAACGCCCCAGGGATTAAGCTTGGCTAGCCAGGCCACGATGATTCCGGTGAAACCGTAGCCCACGGCCAAACCCGACTGCAACCTATGGGAAATGGCCGCCACTTCCACAAAACCGGCCAGGCCAGCTAGACCACCCGAAAGCAACATAACCAGTACAATATTGCGCACGATGCTGACCCCGGCGTACTTGGCGGCGGTGCTGTTTTCGCCTATCAAGCGAATCTCATAGCCCCAGCGCGTCTTGTCCATGATGACCCATACGAGGGCGGCGGCCGCCAGCGCCAGCAAAAGCCCCCAGTGTAGACGACCCGAGATACGCGGTATCCAGGTGTATTCCGGTGTGAGCGCCGAGCCCGGGAAGCCGAATCCATCGGGATCTTTCCAGGCTAATTGGAATAGGTATTGATAGAATAGTATGGCGATGTAATTAAACATCAGGGTCGTGATAATCTCATTAACATTCAGGAACGCTTTGAGTAAAGCGGGGATTAGAGCCCAGATTGCGCCGGCCAGTATAGAAGCAATCATCAACAGTGGTAGCCATATCCAGGGACTCTCTGGTAAGAAACTGAGCGTTGACGGTAGGAACAAGGCTACCGCAGCTGTGGCAATGCCGCCCATGACCAACTGCCCTTCAGCGCCGATATTCCAGAATAACATGCGAAAGGCAACCGACACCGACAATCCGGTGAGAATAATCGGGACCGCCTTCACCAATAGTTCAGTCGAATTGTAGAACTGCCCTTCCTGCCATAACGTCGGCGTGCCGAAGGCGCCGGCCAACATGGCTTCATATGTCTCCCATGGGTTAGCGCCAGCCACAGCCAACAAGGCAGCGCCAAACAGCAGCGCCAGCAGCAATGAAAGCAAGGGTACCAGGATCATTGCCGCTCGCGACGGCTCCAGCCGTTTCTCAAACTTCAGCGAAAAAGGTAGCATCACTGCCTCCGTTCGCCGGCCATCATCAGGCCTAGCTCTTCGACGTTTGTCTCTGATGGTTTTACAAAACCCATGAACTCACCGCCATGCATGACGCCGATACGATCGCTCATAACGAGCAGTTCTTCGAGGTCTTCAGAAATCAGCAAAACCGCCGTGCCTTGAGCGCGTTGCTCAAGCACGGCTACGCGCACGGCTTCAATCGCGCCTACGTCTAGGCCGCGCGTAGGATAGACGGCTACCAGCAATGGGGCCACCGTGCCGTCACGTCGTTTGCCTGAAGTGATTTCCCGCCCCAGTATCGCCTTTTGTTGGTTGCCGCCAGACAAGTTGCGGGCCGGCGTGTCAATGTCAGGGGTCATCACATCATAGGACTCGACGATCTCGGTAGCGAAGTTAGTCATAGCCTGGTTGACCAGGAATGGCCCACTGGCTATCGGCCGCCTGCGGTAGACTTTCATGATCAGGTTGTCGCTAACCGGCAGATTTCCGGCCAGTCCCATACCGAGCCGGTCACCAGGAACATGGGCGACTCCGGCGCGAATAAACTCCAGCGGCGAACGATTGGTCATCTCTTGTTCCAGGACCGATACGCGTCCGTTCGTAGCCGGCCGCAAGCCGGTGATCACCTCGGCCAGTTCACGCTGGCCATTGCCCGCGACCCCGGCGACACCCAGTATTTCGCCGCGGCGAATCTGCAAGGATGCGCCGTTAAGGGCTGGCAGGCCCTTGTCATTTTCGGCCGAGACAGTGTCGAGTTCAAGCACTATTGAGCCCAGTTCAGGTTCCTCTTTATCGACCTGAAAGATCACTTCCCGGCCGACCATTAGGCGGGCAAGGTCGGATTTGCTAGTCTGGCTGATCTCGATCGTTGCTTCGTTGCGCCCGTCGCGCAAAACAGACACCCTATCGGCGAAGGCCATCACTTCGTCAAGTTTATGGGAAATGAATATGATTGCCTTGCCCTCGTTGGCCATGAGACGCATGGTCGCACCCAGTTCGGCCGACTCTTGGGGCGTAAGGACGGCCGTCGGTTCATCCAATATCAGCACATCGGCGCCACGGAACAGCAATTTCAGGATCTCTACACGCTGCTGTTCGCCGACCGACAATTGCCAGACGTAGGCCTTAGGATCAACGGGCAGGTGATATTGGTCGGCCAATTCGGCGACACGCGCCTCAACATCGGCCATTTTCAGCCGAAATGGGGTTCCTTTCAAGCCCAGAATGATATTCTCGGCTACTGTTTGGGGCGGCACCAGCTTGAAGTGCTGATAAACCATCCCGATGCCCAGATCAATTGCATCTCGTGGAGAGCTTATCCGGGCCAGTTGCAATTCGCCGTTATCGCCGGCGGCCATATAGATTGCCCCTTCATCGGGCTCATAGAGGCCGCAGAGCGCACTCATCAAAGTACTCTTGCCGGCGCCGTTTTCACCCAGAAGCGCATGGATCTCGCCGACGCGAACATCCAGGTCAACACGATCGTTGGCCAGGACACCCGGGAAGCGTTTGGTGATCCCGCGCAATTCAACTGCAATGGGAGCTGAAGCGTCCGTCATAGCAACTCCTCGCGAAAGTAAACTTAGATTAGCCTGCGCCTAGCTGCATCCGTGAAGGAGAGTCGGCCGTATAAAGGATCACGCCCGTTTCTCGACAGAGGATTAAAGAACGGCCGGCCGAGGGACGTTTGCGCGACCGGCCGTTCTCACAACATTTACTGGAGTTTTCCGCTTAGGCTACTATCCAAAGCAATCGGACGTGTCAGCCTCGGCCTCGCCCTTGACGCCTTCGATGAAGCAGGACATGCTCAACATCTGGCCATCGTCCAGGCATTCACCTTCAGGCACCAGCAACTCGCCGTCCGCGCCATTGATTGGACCGCAGAAGACGTCCGTCTCGCCGGCTTCAATCGCTGCTCGCTTCTCGTCGATCATCGCTTTCGTCTCGTCAGAGACGCGTTCGGAGAAGGGAGCCAGGTCCACGATACCTTCGCTTAGACCACCCCAGTATGACTCACTGCCGTCGTAATTACCGTCCAAGAGTTGCTGAACGATCTCAGTGTACTTAAGGCCCCAGTTCCAGACCGGACTGGTCAGCACGGTATCACCGATGAACGCGCCCATGTCGGAATCATAGCCAACTGAAAGGCCGCCGGCATCGGCCGCCGCCTTCTGGGGCTCGGTCGTATCCTGGTGCTGGGTGATCACATCGGCGCCCTCAGCCAGCAGCGCTTCAGCCGCTTCCTTCTCTTCTGGCGGGCCGAACCAGGTGTTGGTCCATACGACGCGAACTTCGGCGTCGGGATTGGCTTCCTTCACGCCCAGAGTAAAGGCGTTGATCCCGCGAATCACTTCGGGAATCGGAAATGCGGCGACGTAACCGATGATGTTGCTTTCTGTGGCTGCTCCGGCCGCCATTCCGGACAGATAGCGTGGCTGATACATGCGGCCAAAGACATTGGAGACGTTATCGGCATTTTTAAAACCAGAGATATGCACAAACTGAATATCTGGAAATTCGGAAGCTACATTGATTGTCGGATCCATGTAGCCAAAAGAGGTCGTGATAATCAGGTCGTTGCCTTTCTGAGCAAAATCGCGAATGACCCGCTCCGCATCCGGACCTTCGGGCACGTTCTCGATGAAAACCGTTTCAACCGCGTCGCCAAACTGCTCCTCGATGGCCAGCCGGCCCTCATCGTGGGCAAAAGTCCAGCCCAGGTCGCCGATCGGAGCGACATAGACGAACGCTATCTTGAATGGCTCATCCGACGACGCTTCCTCTTCGGGTTCAGCCTCGGCTTCTTCCTCTTCGGTACTGGCCTCAGTCTCGGCCGCTGGCTCTTCGGTTGGCTCTTCGGCTGGCTCTTCGTCGCCGCCACAAGCAACGAGCATTAATGCCAAGATCAACATCAGAACTAACCATAGGTAACCGCGTTTCATTTATCCTTCTCCTGTTGATATTGAGCGGGCAAAACGACTAGGACCCAATGTCACTTGGGCCTGGATTCTAAGAAATCAGTCGCCGCTCGCTTACCTAGAATGTATCTCCTCTGAACTCCCATGCCGACCGCCATTGGTTCCACTGCTCCGGCGTGCGGCCTGACATGTCAACCCTCTGATTCGCAGATAGGTTTTGTAGGCATGTTGGCGTTCAACCACTTATCTTATAGGCGCCTCCTCAATGGTACGAACGAGATCAGGTCCTCGCGCGCCGCTTGGTACGTCGCAGCTGTCATCGGGGAGTAATAGTTGGAGCCACGACGCATTCCGTGACACGTGGAAGAAAGGCGGTCTGGATGGCAAAGTCGAAGATATACTTCGGCTTGTGAGTACATACTCAACAGTTTTCAGTAATTGGACTCGGGTCAGCCGGCAGAATCAAGGCGCATTGGCCATGACTCGCAGCATCCATTTCTGTAATCTGAGAACGCATCATTTAACGGTCGGGTAGTATACCATCATTTGCGGCAGGGCAAGAATTGACGATGTCGATTAAACTACCAGAGTTATCAAAAACGTGATAAAACGGATTTGACTTTCGTGATTTGCGCCAGGAAGTGTTCCTAGGTTTTTCCTGGATGTCAGGCGCCAATCGTAGAGCCTTGGTTAAGGGAGTATTTTATGCACGAAGTCCAAGAGCAAGGACAGCTTATAAGCCGATACGAGGCGGCCACTTCGGTCGAAGAGGCTCTGACCTTGCTGGAGCGTCATGGTAAGAGCGCCCGTCTGGTGGCCGGCGGCAGCGACCTACTGCTTGAGTTGGCCCGGGGTATCCGGCCGGGCGTCGATACGCTAATAGATCTGACACGGATTCCGGGCCTGGCCGACATCTGGCAGGATCGCGGCGGAGCCATCCATCTAGGCCCCTTGGTAACTCATAATCAGGTTGTAGGATCTAGTCTCTTGGGTAAACACGCCCTACCCCTAGTTCAAGCTTGCTGGGAAGTCGGATCGCCCCAATTGCGAAACCGGGCCACGGTGGCTGGAAATATCATCACCGCCAGTCCGGCCAACGACACGATTTCTCCACTATGGGCGCTCGGAGCCACCGTGACCCTTCGCTCCATGGCCGGGGAACGGAACGTGCCCCTGTCGGAATTCTACATTGGCGTACGCCGAACCGTGATGCAAGCGAACGAGATGGTTACAGATATCTCCTTCGCTCCCATGAAAGCCGGCCAACGCGGCGTATTTGTCAAACTGGGTTTACGTCGAGCCCAGGCGATATCAGTTGTTCACGTGACGGTTATGCTGGACTTTGAAGGCGATAATGTATCTAGGGCCAGAGTTGTTCAGGGCAGTGTCGCCCCGACCATCATTGACTCGCCAGCGACCGAGGCCTATTTGGTCGGCAAGGAACTGGACGACGAGGTCATTCAACAAGCAGCCAGGTTGGCGGCCGGCGAAGCGCAGCCTATCGACGATATCCGAGGATCGGCCGGCTACCGGCGCGAACAGGTTCGGGTCATGGTGAAACGGGCTTTGCGGGCCCTGAGTCAGGATAGGCAAGGCGCCTACCAGCCCGACAATCCAACGATGCTCTGGGGCAATACCCAGGGCCTCTTCCCCACGGGTCAGGAATACAGGTCCAGCTTTACGGACGCAACGCCCATTAACTGTACAGTCAACGGTAATAAAATAACTGCACCAAACGCGGCCGGCAAGACCTTGCTCGACTGGCTGCGCGACGACGGTTTGCTAACCGGCACCAAAGAAGGCTGTGCAGAAGGCGAATGTGGGGCTTGCACTGTCTATCTCGATGGATTGGCAGTCATGGCCTGTCTTGTACCCGCGTGCCGGGCCGACGGCGCTGAGGTGGTGACGATCGAGGGTTTGGCGGACGAGGATCGGCAGCGGCTGCACCCGCTGCAAGAGACTTTCATTGAATCAGGTGCGGTCCAATGCGGATACTGTATACCTGGCTTTCTAATGTCGGGCGCCAAGCTATTAGAAGAGAATTCGAGGCCGACACAGGATCAGATAGCGCAGGCCTTCACCGGCAATCTGTGCCGCTGTACCGGCTACTACAAGATCATTGAGGCTGTCGAACGAGCGGCCGAGAGGATGGAGCAACAACAATGAGTATTGGACACTCCTTGAGCAAAGTGGACGCCCCGGGCAAAGTTAGCGGCCGGGCCCTTTTTCCAGCCGATCTTGTGCGCGGCGAGATGCTGCATGGCAAGGTTCTTTTCAGCGGTCGGCCCCACGCGCGAATGACAAGCATCGATACCGCCGCGGCCGAGGCCGTCCCGGGCGTCGTCGCCATCTTCACGGCCGCCGATGTGCCGGTCAACGAATACGGACTGACCGTATTCGATCAGCCAGTGCTGGTTGGCTTGGGCAGTAACATGCCAGGCAGCGACATCAGTCTGTGGGAGGGCGATCATGTCGCCATAATCGTGGCTGAATCAGCGAGGGCAGCGCAAGAGGCCATGGAAAGAATCGAGATCACCTGGTTAGATTTGCCGCGGGTCACCGATCCCGTGGAAGCGATGAAAGATGCCACCGTCCTCAATCCCAAATTCGAAAGCAACATCCGCGAGCATTACAAGATCCGGACGGGCGACATGGAGGTCGGCTGGACAGCAGCCGATGTGATTGTTGAGGGCAACTATCATTTGCCACACCAGGAGCACGCTTACTTGCAACCTGAGGCAGGTGTGGGCTATATAGACGAATCCGGCCGCGTAACGGTCGAAATAGCCGGCCAATGGACTCATGAAGACCAAGAGCAAATCGCCCATGCCTTGGATCTGCCCCTAGACCAGGTGCGGGTGAAGTATACGGCCATTGGCGGCGCTTTCGGCGGTCGCGAAGATATGTCGCTGCAAATCGTCCTTGCCCTGGCCGCCTATCGTCTGAAAGAGCGCGGCATCGACCGCCCGGTCCGCATTGCTTGGTCGCGGGAGGAGAGCATCATCGGCCATCACAAGCGGCATCAAGGGGTTATTCACACGAAATGGGGAGCTACGGCCGATGGCAAGATCACAGCCGTAGAAACGGAATTGATATTCGACGCCGGCGCATACAACTACACCAGCAACAAAGTGTTGGGCAACGCCCACCTTATGGTCAGCGGACCCTACCTAGTACCCAATGCCAAAATCGATAGTTACGCCGTTTACACCAACAATGTGCCGGCCGGCGCTTTTCGCGGCTTTGGCGGGCCGCAGGGTGCTTTCGCGGCCGAGAATCAAATGAGCAAGCTGGCCGTTGCCCTGGGCATGGACCCGGTCGAGTTACGTCTGATCAACGCCCTGCGCGACGGCCAACCTTCGGTGACACAGACGCCATTTCCCAAGGGAGTGACCATGGTCGACGTCATCAGCCGCTGCGCGGACGAGGCTGGCTGGACAGACACTTGGGGCAACCCGGAAAAACGGGGGCAAGACAGCCCGCCCGAGCAAATGCCCAATAGTTTTCGCACAGTGGCTGCCGATTCAGACAGCATAAGGCGCGGCCGCGGTTTTGCTTGTGCCTTCAAAAATGTGGGCTTCTCCTTTGGTTTCCCCGAACGTTGCGAAGCGACAATTCGTCTTCACGGCGGGGCTGAGATTGAACGTGTTGAGCTGTACCATGCCGCGGCCGAGGTGGGGCAGGGCACACATACCGCCCTACAGCAAATGACGGCCGAGGCGCTGGGCGTATCCGTGCGGCAGGTGCAGTTGATAGCTTCGGACACGGCCACTTCGGGCGACTCGGGCTCGGTATCCGCCTCACGCATGACTTTTATGGCCGGTAACGCCATCCGCGGCGCGGCCGAAAAGGCGCTTGAGGCCTGGAAGGACGAGGACCGGCCGGCCGAAGGCCATTATCGTTATGTACCGCCGCTCACGACCGCCTATGATCCTGAGACAGGATACTGCGAGCCAAACTTCTCCTATGGCTATGTAGCTGAGGCGGTCGATCTAGCGGTAGATATCGAAACGGGGCATATATTTGTGGAGCGCGTCGTTTGCACAGACGATGTTGGCAAGGCCATTAACCCGACCAATATCGAAGGCCAGGCTGAGGGCGCTATCGCCCAGGCTCACGGTTACGCAATTACTGAGAACCTGCAGAGCCAGGACGGCCACATCCTAAATCCCCGACTGAGCACCTATTTGATTCCCGGAATCTTGGATATCCCGTACCGGGTTGACACGATCATCATGGAAGAAGGCGATCAGCTTGGCCCGTGGGGCGCCCGTGGCATGGCCGAGATGCCGTTTATCCCTTATGCGCCGGCCGTAACGGCCGCCCTATATGATGCCCTGGGTTTATGGTTCGACGCTATTCCATTGACTCCTGAACGGGTAGTGACTGTATTGCGCGAGAATGGCATCGGCGGCTAACCGATCATATGTGCGGCTGACAATCCTAAATGATGAGTTCGGCCGTGTACTCCTCGATAAGTAACTCCGGATGGTTTCGTGGCACGGCCACGCGATACCAGATGTGCGGCATGAGCGGATTGGGCAGCCAGTACATCCAGCCCATGAACTTGGAGACCTCGTCGTCACCTTCGCCCCAGCGGTAGTCCATCCAGACGTACAGGAATTTGTAAAGACAGATGCCGGGCACGTAGTTGGTCTTGAAACCGGCCGTCTTTAGGTGCTTGCGGCCAATGTAGTAGTTGCCCTCGAAAGGCGTGATGCCCCAGCCAAGCGGACCTTCGGCCAACACTTCGCCGCTGATTCTATGGCTTATCCGAACGCTCTTCTTGGCCATCGTTCAGCTGATTATGCATCAAATAGCCTGAAATACAGTAGCCAAGACTACCAGCGACGATGCTTACCAAATGTCGCCGACCGTGAAGCCCTGGGGAAATGGATCGCCAGGATCAAGCACGTAGTTGTTGAATCCGGTGATCCAGGCCTGCCCAGAAAGAGTCGGCACGACGGCCTGATAAGGTCCCACCTTGGTTTCAGCTATGAGCCGGCCGGTGAAGACGGTACCGAGGATTCCTTCATGCCTGAAATCCTGGCCCAAGCCTAGCTCACCTTTGGCGTGCATGACGGCCATCTTGGCGCAGGTGCCAGTGCCGCATGGCGAGCGATCGATGGCCCCGCCCCAGGTTGCCGGTAGATCCCAATCGAAATCGCCCGTGGCGACCGTGACCACATTTTTGCGATCGGCGTCCGGGCGGCTCGGCGGACCCGATAGCTGCGAGATAGTTATGCCGGTAAATTCCGGGATTTCGGGGTGCTGCACGTCCAGCTGCTCATCGGCTGCGGCGCGGATCATCTCGCTGATGCGCACAACGTCGCTGCCTTCATCGGGCGTCAAAGACAGGCCAAATTGGCTCGCCTCGGCGATGGCGTAGAACATGCCCCCATAAGCAACGTCGACCGTCACTGTTCCGATTTCCGGCACCTCGACTTTCGCGTCCAGATAAACCGCAAAAGCCGGCACATTTCGGAAAGTGACTTGATTGACTTTACCATCGCGACATTGAGCCTTGATGGCGATGAGACCAGCCGGCGCTTCGAGCAGCAACTCTGTCACAGGTTCGACCATAGGCAGCATACCCGTTTCCAACAGCACGGTGGCCACGCAAATCGTGTTGGTGCCAGACATGCCTGGATATTCCGTGTGCTCCATGATGACGTAGCCGGCATCAGCGTCAGGATGGGTAGGCGACAGTATCACGTTGCAGCACAACGCCGGATAGCCGCGCGGTTCCTGCAGCATCAACTTACGAATCTCGTCCTGATGTTGCTCCAGGTAGTTTCGCTTTTCCAACATCGTCTGGCCAGGCACATCCAGCACACCGCCGGTTATAACCCGGCCGGGTTCGCCGGCGGCATGGGCATCAACGGCCGTTATCATTCGTGAAAAACGCACGATAAACTCCTTGGGGAAATGCTTTCAGCCGCCAGCTTTCAGCTGCCAGCCAGTTATTACTAGCAGTAACTGTATCAAATCCACTGTTCAATGGTATAGCAGGCGTTGACAAACTTCCAGTCGAAAACAGCAGCATGAATACAGATTCGCTAGACAATTGAGCGACCACAAGCTACCATGGGATCACATCACGGCCGGCTTACGAATACTGTCGGAGATGGGTTCAGCCAACGATGAAGATAGAACTCCAAGGGGCCAGCGAACACAATCTGAAGAACATCGACGTCGAGCTTGACGAGGCGGTGACAGTCGTCACCGGCGTCTCAGGATCGGGCAAGAGCTCGCTGGTGCTTGACACGCTCTATCACGAAGCCCGCCGGCGCTTCCTGGAAATCTACTCCTTGGGCTCTGTCGCCGATCGGCTGGCTCCGGCCAAAGTGCGGAACATCTCCGGTCTACGCCCGGCCGTGGCCGTCGGGCAAGATTTACTCAATCGCAACCCTAATTCAACCGTGGCCACGGCTTCGGGCCTGCATCCGCTGCTACGACTTCTATATGCACGTTTTGGACAAAGATCGTGCCAGAATTGCGGCCAACATCTATCGCTGTTGAGCGAAGACGACATCACGGCCCGGCTGATGGCTCTGGCATCGTCCGGGCCAATTGCCGTGAAGGCGCCTCTGGTGCGGGGCGCCAGCGGTAGCCATCGCACTTTGCTGGCTCACTTGATCGATACCTTTGGTCCGGCCGCCTTGACAATTGATGGTCGGACGCTGGCGCCTGAGGCCATCGGCCAAGGTGAGATTCTGACCCTGGATCCGGTTGATCCGCACACGATAGACGTCGAAATCGCGCGCTGCGAGGAACCGGTAACGGCCGTTGTCGCCAACCAGATATTGGAAGTCGCCAAGTCAATGGGCACCTGGGCTGTGCAGGTCGAGCACGATGATCGGAGTCACCTGTTCTCCCTGGCAGCGCTTTGTACTCAATGCGGAACGCCATTTGAAGATCTAGAACCGAGTGACTTCAACCGCAGTTGTCAGCAATGTCAGGGTCAGGGTTGCTTATTGTGCCGCGATACCGGCCTGAGCCAGAAGGCGGCTGCGGTTAGCTGGATGGGTCGCCATCTGGGCGAGTTACTAACGCTTTCGGTAGCTGAGGCCGGGCGTCTCTTTGCCACCGAAAAAATCCTTGATACGTCTGTCACTCTGAGAGAAGAAATCGTCAAGCGCCTGGTGTCGCTGAATGAGATGGGCCTGGGCTATATCGCTCTGGATCGACCGGCGCCCACGCTTTCTCGTGGAGAAGGTCAACGCCTGCGCCTGGCCGTGGCCCTCGTTTCGCAGTTGGAGGACATGCTCTATGTGCTGGACGAACCAACCATCGGTCAGCATCCGGCCGACGTGGCTCGCCTATTGCCTGCCCTGAGGCGTCTAAAAGGTCAGGTCGTGTTCGTCGAACACGATCGCCAGGCTGCGGCCGGGGCCAACCGGGTGATCGATTTAGGTCCTGGAGCAGGCGCTGAGGGCGGTCAGGTCGTATACACCGGCAGCCCGTCGGGTCTTTGGGCGGCCGACACGGCGACCGGGCACTACTTCAGCCTACGTGAGCGAGTCCACCTGCCCGAGACCAGGCCCCAGCCACAACAATTTCTGACCCTGCACGGGGCCCATCGACGCAACCTCGATCACGTTGACGTGCCGATCCCTGTAGGCCGGCTGACCGTGGTCAGCGGCGTTTCCGGCTCTGGAAAGAGCACCCTGGTCGAAGATGTGCTCGTGGCCTCACTACAAGCGGGGTCCCCGGTTGGTTGCCAATCCGTCGCCGGGCCGGTTCTCAAGCCGGTGCTTGTTGATCAAAAACCAATTGGCAAGAACCCTCGTTCAAATCCGGCAACCTACACTAAGCTGTCCGATATCGTCCGCGATCACTTTTCCTCTGTCTCATCGCTGACGGCCTCACATTACTCCTTCAACCGGCCGGAGGGCGCTTGCCCAGCTTGCCAGGGTATGGGCGCGATTGAAATCCGTATGCGATATCTTCCGTCGACGTGGATAACTTGTGCAACTTGTGGCGGCCGGCGCTTTTCAGACAAGGTCCTTGGGGTTGAAGTTGAGATTGGTGGCCGGCGACTGTCGATCGCCGACTTCTACCAACTCTCGATTGGCGAGACATTGAACCTAATCCAACAGAGTGGCAGCCTGGCATCTGCTTCGCGGCGCAAAGCATTGAGGATGCTGCGCGCGCTGATGGACGTCGGCCTCGGCTACCTGACATTAGGACAACCTTCCCCATCTCTTTCAGGCGGTGAGGCGCAGCGCCTTAAGCTGGCGCGGGTGCTCGGCGGCCGGGCATTGACCAGTCAACTCTTGGTACTCGACGAACCGACGACTGGACTGCACCCGCAAGACGTCGCCGGCTTGCTCGTCATCCTGGACCGCATTGTGCGCACCGGGGCAACGATCGTGGTCGTCGAACACAACGCCGATATGATTTTGGCCGCCGATTGGGTGATCGAATTGGGTCCTGGCGCCGGTCCGTCGGGTGGCCGACTGCTTTTCGCCGGGCCAGTGGCCGGTCTGAATGGCGTAGAAGATTCGCCGACAGCCGCGGCGCTTAAAACACAAGAGGCTATTCATCCGCAGGATGGCCTTGATAGCCGACCGGTATCCCGCGCACCTTTAATCCGGATTAGCAAAGCCAGGGCTCACAATCTCAAGGACGTCGACGTAGACATCCCGAAAGCAGCGCTGACGGTCGTTACTGGTCTTTCAGGTTCAGGCAAGTCAAGCCTGATCAACGACGTACTCGAAGCCGAAGCGAGACGCCAGTTCATGGAGTCGCTATCGATGTACGAGCGACAGGGAAGTCGACCAGGCCCGGAAGCGAGCGCCGATCAGGTAACGGGCGCCGGCGTGACTTTATCGGTGAAGTCCGAACGCCGCTTGTTTGACCGGCGGGCCACGGTTGGCACGGCCACGGAAATGGCTCATCATCTAGCCGTCATATTAGCCTGGACCGGCCGGCGACGCTGCCTGAAATGCGGCCAGTTCATGCGATCGGTCGGGTCCGCCGGATCGGGCCTCCAGTGGGAGTGCACCGCGTGCCAGATCACAGCTGAAGCCGACGCGCGCCATTTTTCGCCCCTGCATTATGCGGCCGCCTGTCTGGGCTGCAACGGCGTGGGTACATTGCAGGAACCGAATCCCGCGAAACTCATCATCCGACCTGACAAACCCCTGTGCGCTGGGGCCATGTATTCTCCAGGCTTCTTTCCCAAAGGCTATCTATGCAAACCCTTCAATGGCGGCTATGACATGGTCCAGGCCCTTGCCAGCCGGTACGAATTTGACCCCTTCGAGACGCCATGGAACCGGATGAGCGACGAAGCCCAGGAAGCATTCCTATATGGCGACCCACGACCAATGGACATTCACTTTCGCAGCCGTAATCAGAGCTATATCCGAAGACAAGGCTTTCCCGGCTTCTACGGCTTCATACGGGACTGGGATGTCGGCGGCACTTATACCGATACCATATCCTGCCCGGAATGTGGCGGTGCGCGGCTGCGACCCGAATTTCTAACTACCACGCTGGCTGGTCACCATTTCCATTCTTTGTGCGAGATGGATCTTGAGCGCCTGGCGCAGACTTTGGGCCAGGCCGAGATGACGCAGCCCAATGACGAACGCTTGGGCCGGCCGGCCGACCTGATTGAGGCCAGTCAGAAGACGTTGTCCCGTCGCCTTCACTTCCTTGGCCAGGTCGGCCTTGATTATTTAAGTCTGAATCGGCTGACGGCGACCCTGTCGGCCGGCGAAGCCCAGCGTATCCGGTTGGCGGCCTTGTTGGGCGGGCAAATGTCAGGCCTTACCATACTTCTGGACGAACCCAGCCGTGGCTTGCACCCTTCGGAAGTGGAAGCCTTGCTGGCAGCGTTGCGCGAACTGCGAGAACAAGGTAACTGTGTCATAGTTATCGAACATGATCTGGCCATCGTCCGGGCCGCCGACCACTTGATAGAAGTCGGACCAGGCGCCGGCGTAAACGGGGGGTCAATCGTGGCTCAGGGCATGCCATCCGATGTCGCCCGAAGCGGCGCAATCACTGGCGCCTGGCTGCGCCAGGAACGGCGCTTCGCGCCTCGACGCGCTCGCGATCGGCCGGCCGACTGGCTCACAATTCTCGGCGCCCAGGCCAATAATCTTGTCGGGCAGACGGTTGATTTCCCTCGGCGCAGGCTGGTAGGCGTATGCGGCGTCTCGGGATCCGGTAAGAGCACCCTGGTCGTCGATACCCTTGGTCGGGCGCTGGCGCCCAAGAAGCATACGACGTCGGTAGCCAGCGAGCCGCTAGAGCCCGGCCGCCACGAACGGATCGAGGGCGCTCCGGCGCGGACTATCGTCGTCGACCAGGCCCACTCAGGCGTGACCAGTCCGGCGAGTTTCTTGCGGCTTGACGGCCCATTGCGCAAAGTTTTTGCCGAAAGCGAACAAGGGAGAGAGTCGGGTCTGACCTTGTCGGACTTCAAGCGCGATTGTTCAGGCTGCAAGGGGCGCGGAACAAACAAAATCAACCTGGGATTCCTGCCCCCAATTCGTTCACTGTGCGAGATGTGTCACGGGACGGGTTATGGGCCGCGGGCGCAGCAGGTTCGGCTGGCAGGAGTAACTCTGCCCGAACTTACATTGTTGACGATCGCCCAGCTGCACAACGTAGTTGAGGGTCACGAAGCCTTCGACCGGTCAGATATACGCCGCCCGATTGAGGCTGCCCTGGAGGTTGGACTTGGTTATCTCGCACTCCGCCAACCGGGACACGCCCTTTCGGGCGGCGAGGCTCAACGATTGAAGATCGCTCGCGAGTTATGTCGTAAATCAGGGGGCGAGACGCTATATATCCTCGACGAGCCGTCTCTCGGCCAACATATGGAAGACCTGCGGCGACTGGTGGGTTTGCTGGGTCGCCTGGTAGACGATAGGAATTCCGTTGTCATCGTCGAGCATGAAGTTCATATTCTGGCTGCCTGTGACTGGTTGGTTGAGCTTGGCCCGGGCGGCGGTCCGGCAGGTGGCCGAGTCATCTTCGCCGGCCCGCCCGGGCAACTGGCGGCCGGCGCGACGCCCTTGGCGCCCTATCTAAAAGCTGCACTTGACGACAAAGAGGACGAAGCGTCATGAGTCCTAAGAGTGAAGCACCCGGCCGGGCATGGCTACCCCTGCTATTAGCCGATCCATCGCCTTGCCTGCGATGGCTTGTATTACGAGAGCTAATGGATCGACCGGATAAGGATCAAGAAGTCAACGAATTGGCCGCTCTGAGGCTTTCGGATTCATTGGTGACCGATTTGCTGGGTCAGCAAAAGCCGGATGGCTCGTGGCCGCAGGGTGGATCAGGAAGCACGGGTAGCTCGATTCAGCGGACGGCCCAGGCGCTGATGAGATTGGGTTACCTTGGATTTGGCCCTGATTTGCCGGCCGTCGCCCGCGGCGCCGAATATCTGTTCTCGGTGCAGCAGGTTAATGGCGCTTGGCCATTGGCGCCAGAAGGGAGCGACAGCAGCAGATACCAGCAATACGACCGCGTCCCGTTGCAAACCGCGCTGCCCTTGCGCGGGCTGGCGGCCTGTGGCTACGCTGCTGATGCCAGGGCCGAGCAATCGTACGAGTGGTTACTCTCGACACGACTAGACGACGGCGCCTGGCCGACGGGCTTTGTTTCAGGGAACTATGGCTATGTAGCCGGATACCGGCGGCTGGCTCATTCACGCTGGGGCTGCCGCTCCAATACGACTGGCACGCTTGTCTGCCTGGCCTTGCACCCCGAGCGGCGCCATGGCGCTGAGGCGATCCGCGGCCTGGACCTGTTGCTGGGCCGTGAAACAAGTGAAAGACAAGCCCTCGGTCACGATCTGATCAGAACGCTTGGATTTGAGCCCGCCAGGGGGTTTTTCACCTACTATGGACCATTCGATCTGGCTTTACTGCTGTTCCTGTGCCGGCAGATAGGCGCGTCAACGGATGATGAGCGCATTGCTAGGGCATTGTCCGTCGTCCTGGAGAACCAGGGCGAGTACGGACTATGGCACCATGTGGATCGGCCGGCGGCCTCACGCTGGTTGACATTCGATCTACTTTGCAACCTGTCAGGACTCGACCTGTCACAAGAATGGGTGTCGTTAGAGCCGCGGACACCTTTCAGCCCATATCCTGCCCGGGACAGGCGCTTCTGACCGGTCAGCGCGCGATCAAGGTGGGTGAGCGACACGTTCATCAGACGACCACTTTATGGTACACTGTTCCGCAGGGCTTTTGCAGTTGAACAGCGCTCACCGCAGCCAGAAAGGCCAATCGCGGCCGGAGCCGTGGGTACATCAATAGGAGGTAATCATGAAGAAAGGACTGGTTCTTCTGCTTTCGATCGTCGTTATGCTGGCAGTTGCATGCGATGGCGGCGGAGGCGGTGACGACGACGATGACAGGCGTGGCTCAGGCAACATAATTGCCGAAGAGAGAGATGTCAGCGGATTTGACAGGGTTTTGGTAACTGGCTCTGGAATCGCCGAGATCATCCAGGGAGACACAGAGTCATTGGTGGTCGAGGCCGAGGACAACATCATGCCCTTTGTCGAGTCCAAAGTCGAGGACGGCGTGCTGGTTCTCGGTCAGAAGTCGGGTGCGATCCTCAATCCAACCGAGCCGATCAAGTATACCGTGACGATGATCGATGTTGTTGGCCTTGATATCACCGGCTCTGGGGCCATTAACTCCGACAGCATCGACACCAGCATCATCTCAGTGGGCCTCAGCGGTTCGGGCGGGATAAACATCGCCGGACTGGACGGCGATTCGGTGGATCTCAGCCTCAATGGATCGGGGGGGGTCTGGCTCAGCGGTGATGTGGCCGATCAGGTAGTTGAAATTACTGGTTCAGGCGAATATCGGGCGGCCGATCTGCACAGCGCCACGGCCGTGATCGCGATCGGTGGCTCGGGTAGCGCCGTCGTGTGGGTCGATACCACTCTCGACGTTACCGTCACCGGCAGCGGTGGGATCAGCTATTATGGCGATCCAATCCTCACCCAGTCGGTAACCGGATCAGGCGAGGTTGAGAGTCTGGGCGAACGCTAGGTAGAGCCTAGCCTTGCCGACCGGTGATATAGGATTCTGTGAGTTCTTCTTGGGGATTGGTGAAAAGGTCTGTCGTCGCCCCGTATTCCACCAACTTGCCCAACCAGAAGAAGCCGGTCCAGTCGGACGCGCGGGCTGCTTGTTGCATGTTGTGAGTCACGATGACGATTGTGTAGTTCTCGGACAATCGTCGCATCAACTCCTCGACCGCCAACGTGGCCAGAGGATCCAGTGCCGAACATGGCTCGTCCATCAAGATCACGGCCGGCTTGATGGCAATAGCCCGCGCAATGCAAAGTCGTTGTTGTTGACCCGGGTTAAGCTCTTGGGCCGGACCTTGCAGATTGTCTTTGACTTCGTCCCATAGCGCTGCTTCGCGTAAGCTCTGACTAACCATTTCGTCAAGGTCCTTGCCCTTGGCCAGGCCCAGGACTCGCGGCCCATAGGCCACATTATTATAGATGCTCTGGGGGAACGGGTTAGGACGTTGAAAGACCATGCCAATCTGCTGTCGCAGATCGACAACGTCGACGTCGGGCGCGTATATGCTCTGATTGTCAAGGATAACATCGCCTTCGGCTCTTGTACCTTGAATCGTATCATTCATGCGATTAAGAGCACGAAGAAAGGTTGATTTGCCACAACCAGAAGGGCCAATCAGAGCGGTGATCTGGTTTTGCTTTACATCCAGGGTGATGTTTTCTAGCGCCTGGAAATCACCGTAATAGAAGTTGAAATTCCGGACAACAATCTTGTTCTTCATCTAGCACACTAGCCAAAGCGGCCGGTAACATAGTCCTCAGTCCGGTCGTCAACCGGGTTCAAGAAAATCTGCGCTTGGTCCCCTACTTCGATCAGTTCACCATCCAACATAAAGCCGGCCCTGTCGGCGATGCGCGCTGCTTGCTGTACGCTGTGCGGTACCATGATAATGGTATACTCTTGTTTAAGTTCGGCCAGCGACTCTTCCACGATCGTGGTCGAGATAGGATCCAGTCCGGACGTTGGATTATCCAACAAGATGATTTCCGGCTGAAGAGCCAGGCTTCGAGCCAGGCAGAGGCGTTGCTTTTGGCCACCCGATAGAGCGAACGCAGATTGATTGATACGGTCCTTAACCTCTTCCCACAGAGCGGCCTGCCGCAGACCCTTCTCCATCCGCTCGTCTATTGTCTTCCGATTCTTTTGGCCGGCCATCCGCAAACCATAGGTCATGTTGTCACGAATGGAGCCGGGCAAAGGCGTCGGCGTGGCGAAGACCATGCTAATTGCGCGTCGCAATTCGATCACATTCGTGCCAGGTTCATAAATGTCACGGCCGTCGAAAAGAATCGTTCCTCGCTGCTCCGTACTCTCGTGCAGGTCCGAGAGCCGATTTAGCATTCTCAATAGCGTGGTTTTGCCGCTACGTGACGGACCAAACAGGACAAAAAGCTCATTCGCCTTTATGTCGAGGTTGATATCGCTCAGCGCTACGGAGCCATCACCGTAGACAAAAGTAAGATTTTGAATCGAGAGCTTGGCGGCCATGTGGTCTACCATTCTCGTCGCCGCCGCATCAGCGAGCGAATGACAGCCGCAATAACGGTGAAGAAGAGGACAATGAGCAGAAGAACCAGCGCCGTAGCATATTGAATCGAGGTCGGCATGCCCGGCACCTGGGTTGAGATCACGTACAGATGATAGGGCAAGGCCATTGTCTGATCGAACACAGACTTAGGCAGCTGGGGCAGGTAGAAAGCGGCCACGGTAAACAAGATCGGCGCCGTTTCTCCTGCAGCTCGGGCCAAACCCAGGATAACACCCGTGATAATACCCGGCATGGCATTGGGCAGCACCTGGTGGCGCACAGTTTGCCAATGAGTAGCTCCTAGGCTCAAGCTCACCGTACGGAATTCTTGTGGCACCGATAAGATCGCCTCTTCGGCCGTGCTGATGATAATAGGCAGGGTCATCAGGGCCAGAGTCAGCGAACCGGCCAGGATAGAGGTGCCCATATTGAAGAACAAAACAAATGCGCCGAGGCCAAAAAGACCATAGACGATGGACGGTATGCCGGCCAGGTTAACGATGGCCAGGTGAATAGTTCGGGTCAGCCAATTATCGGGTGCATATTCGGCCAGATAGACGGCCGCCCCGATACCGAAGGGCAAAGCCGCTATGGCGGTGCCAATCGTCAGCAACAGAGTGCCCAAAATCGCCGGCCAGATGCCTCCTTCCGTCATACCATTTCTGGGCGGTTGTGTCAGAAACTCCCAACTAATGGCTTGAATACCGTTAAAGAAAATGAATAAGATGACCAGAATGATCGGCACAATAACGATGGCCGAAATAAGTCCCGTGAAGGCGAATCCGATCTTCTCGGTCTGCTGGGGCTTCATAATTGGCCCCCTCGGCGACGCCCACTATTGCCACCTACAAGCCAGCTGGCCAGGGAGTTGATAAGGAAGGTAATAACGAATAATACAATGCCTATGCCGAACAAAACGCTGTAGTGGAGGCTTCCTTGAGCGACTTCACCCATTTCAGCGGCGATAGTAGCCGTCATGGTCCGAACCGGCTGAAAGAAGAAGCCCACACCGCTTGGGATATTGGCCGCGTTGCCGGTAACCAACATCACGGCCATCGTCTCGCCAATGGCCCGGCCAATGCCCAGCATGACGGCAATGACGATACCGGATCTGGCCGCCGGTACGACAACGCGCCATATCGTTTGCCATTGCGTAGCGCCCATGGCCAACGAACCGTCTCGATACTCTTTCGGCACTGCGTACAGAGCATCTTCGGTGATGCTGACAATGGTCGGCAATGCCATGTAGGCCAAAATAAGCGATCCGGTGAAGCCAGTCAAGCCGCTCGGCGCTCCCAACTTCTGTATCGTGGGCGCTAGAACGATCCAGCCAAAGAAACCGAGCACGATAGAGGGGATGCCGGCCAGAATCTCAATCACTGGTTTCAAGATCTCTCGCTGCCAGACTGGAGCAATTTCACCCAGGTAGATAGCGGTTATGAGACCCAGCGGCACGGCAATGATCACGGCCCCGAACGTGACCATTAGCGAGCCAACTAATAGCGGCAATATCCCGTAACGATCTTCAATCGGATACCAGCGGTCGCTGAACAGATCGCCGATAGGAACCTGAGTGAAGGTTGGAAATCCCTCCTTCACCAAGAAAAGGAAGATCAGCAACACGATAATGATCACCGAGATACCGGCCAAACGGATTAGGCCCTCGACTATCCTCTCCGACAACGGAGGGCGAGTAGAGGTTGATTTGCCAGGCGCTTCATCTGAGCGCGTCGTCATTCTTGCTCCTTATCACTCGGCATCGAGCGGGACAAAACCCAAATCGGCCACAATCTGCTGTCCCTCAGGACTCAATATCCAGGCTAGGTACTCTGCCAGAGCGCCTTCTGGTTCACCGGCCGAGTACATGAATAGATTGCGTGACAGAGGATACGTACCATCAGACGCCGACTCGGCTGAAGGCAAGACATAGGGAGACGAACCGTCTTGAGCTACAGCCAGAATCTGCTCGTGCTCGGGATCGACATAGCCCAGTCCGTCGTAACCAATGGCATTGGGATTTCGCCGGACCTCACTGGTAATTCCAACCGATGAAGGCATCAATAACGTTTGTGGGGCAAATATATCGCTGTTTTCCTTTTTGCCGCGCCGGACGACCTCTTCGAGAAAATACACGTGAGTGCCAGAGTTGGTTTCGCGGGAAACGACAATGATCGGGGCATCATTACCGCCTAGTTCCTGCCAGTTCGTGATGCGGCCGGTGAAGATGTCAGATAGCTGTTCAATTGTGAGTCGGCTGACCGGATTATCAGGGTGGAGGATCACCGCCAGCGCATCGATAGCCACGACATGCTCGACCGGCTCAACCCCATTTCCACGCGCGTCCTCAATTTCGTTATCCTTCATAGGCCGCGACGCATTGGCGATGTCGACTGTGCCATTAATGAGAGCGGCGATACCCGTCCCTGAACCGCCACCGGTTACCGCGATATCTACGCCCGGTTCGACCTCGCGATAGGTTTCAGCCCAGGCCAGGGCGATATTGACCAAGGTGTCGGAGCCCTTATTCTGAATAGCGCGAACCGGTCCACCGTTTTCGCCAGTGGCCGATTCGTCATCGCCGCCCGAGCAAGCAACCAGCGCACCGACTACAAAGATCACAAATAATATGCCGGCGACGCGAGTAGCAAACGCGCGCCATCGAGCGACCTTGACCAGTGTCAAGTCAGATAATCGGAGCGGCTTGGACGGTTCGCTTCGTAACTCCGAGCGCGGCCGGCAGTAGTAACCGACCCTAAAAACATGTTTCATCAAGTGTTCGTTCTTGCCGTATCTTCTTTTAGTTGGTCAAGACAATTTCAGCTTGGGGCGTTGATTGTCAAGCCTGGACAGCGCCTGGCAGGCCATGAAGTTCATTACCTTACCGGCAACTCCACCTATTGGCACCAGAGGCACAATCTCTCGCTATCCAGGCTGAATTCTAGGTAATTCCGCGCACATGGCAAGTATTACTTTCGTCCAGGGTCAGGATGAACGGGAGCAAGGCATTCTAATGGTCGATGGCCCGAAATGAATTTGGCTCTAAAGTCCACAATAGTACAACTGGCCACAGAATAACAAACCGAAACTATGGTGGGACTAG